>JAKPUQ010000092.1 GCA_029572815.1 Bacillota bacterium
TGCGCTAAGTTGATAGTTGAAAGTTGAGAGTTGAGAGTTAATGTGTTCGCTTCGCTCACAATATTTAAATATTGTCGCCGCAGGCGACTCCACAACTTTCAACTCTAAACTCTCAACTCTAAACTCAAATCAAAATTTAGCAAAGCTAAATTATGATTGATAACGCTTCTGAAATAAAAAGCCATAGTACTTCTGACTTTGTATCAGAAATACTATGGCTTAAAGCATCTGTATCAGCGCTGCCTGTACGGTGTATTATTGTTCGATGATGAGCTTTTTAAGGGCTATCAGGTCGAATATGTCCAGAACGCCGTCATTGTTCAGGTCTGCACCGTGTGCGCAGCCGTCGCCTGTACCCAGCATGAAGTTCTGGAGAGTAACTGCGTCCGCAATATTTATTTCGTTATCGCAGTTTATATCGCCGTACTTCTGGTCGGGCAGGAGCTTGAGCTCCAGAGGGATGCATACGGCATTGTAGCTCTTGTCCTCCACAAGCTTTCTGTATATGTCTATGACAGAGGCGGGAACGTAGAGCCTTGTGGGCGGCCAGTCGTCATAAATGGGGGTGTCCAGAAGACAGGAGCGCCGAGAACTTTGTCCAGTCCGTCATACTCAAAGGGCTGATCTGTGTCCGAATACGGATCGGTTATATCCTCGCGGAGCAGGGTAAGGCTCTCCATGTGGCGGTCAAACATTATTGGATCATGGATAACTGCCGATGCAGGAATGGTCAGGTTTTTCAGCCTTTCGGCGCAAAGCGCATCTTTGCCGATGGTCCTGAGAGAGTCAGGTAAAACTATCTCCTCAAGGTTCGGCGAGATCATAAATGCTCTTTCGCCTATCTCCTCAACGCCGTCGGGAACGGTGAAGGAAGTGTCCTCCCTTCCCACGGGATAAGCCACCAGCTTCTTCATGTCCTTGGTGTAGAGCACACCATCCACTGAACAGAAGTTGGGATTGTTCTCGTCCACGTCTATCTCCAGCAGCTTTTCTCCTGTGCCCTCTACAATTATGTTTTCAACGGTGGAGGGCAGGGTGATATGCCTGATGTTGTACATATCATGGCCGTAAAGGCAGACTGTCCTTACCTTAAATCCCTCTATTTCTCCGGGAATGACCAACTCTTCTACAGTATCGCTGTATTCGTTGACCTTGACCTCGGGCACGTCCATCAGTACCGCGGAGAATTTTGTATTATCGTATTCCACAACAGTGTAGCCGAAGCCTGTTTCCTCAATGTCGTCGTAATTCCACCAGTCCGCCGAGCTGACCATGGGGACAGCACATGAAAAAGTGAGGACTGCTGAGGTGATAAGAGATGTGAGTTTTGTTTTCATAGTAGTACCTCCTTTTGCGTCAAAAGCCTGTGTTTATTCAAGTATAACACATTCTGCGAAAAACAGGGAGTTTTCTGCTGCAAAACCGTGATTTTAGCCAAATGTGACGGTCTGAAATTGTGGATACTTACAAATAAAAGGCTGCAAAAAGCCCCTGAGCACTCGTGATGAACACTCAGGGGATGCTTTTATGCTTATCCGTTATACTTTGCTATCTCATCGTCGATAACGTGAGACAATTCGTCGCGGAGCTGCTCGTAGGGCTTGCCTGCTTCGGCTATTCGCTGCATAACGCCGCGGCTGTCAGCGGTATAGTTGCCATTGCCGCTCATTGCTTCGCCCATGCCCCAGCCGCAGTCGAATACGGGAGTGACCTTTGAAAGATCAAGGTATTCCTGCAATGCGCTGTACTGCTCCTCGGTGATGAAGCTCCTGAATGAGCCTGAGGCGTTTTTCTGCTGTACAAGAGCCTGTTCCTTTGCGGCAGCCTTCATGGTATCATCAGACGCCGCCAGACGCTCGCACTTGAGGTAAGTGGCTACGGCCTTGCCCTTCTGAGAGTTCTTTACCAGCATACGGGAGTTGAAATTGCAGGAGATGTAGTTCTTGTCCGCATCGGGAGACTTGGGGAAGGGAACTATCATCAGGTCAGCCTCGGGGTTAGCAGCGTTGGAAATGCCCAGAGACCAGCTTCCCGAAGCATAGAACAGAGTGTTAAGATCGGTGGGGAAGGTGTCACGGAGAGTGCTGCTGTACCAGCCGTTGTTCCTTATCTCGCCAATAAGTCCCACAGCCTTGCCTATTTCGGCATCGGCTATATTATTTTTCAGGCTGCTTCCGTCGAAGCTGACTACTGTATGTCCCGTTGAAGCGAGAGCCGCCTGTCCGTACCAGCCGTTTATGCCGTATCTTGCAGCATCAGGCTGGTTCTTTCTGAATTTTTCTATCATTTCCTTCATGGCGTTCCAGTCCCATTTGCCTTCCTGCCAGAGCTTTCTCGGGTCGCCTATGCCCTCGGCATCGGTGAGCTTTCTGCTGTAGGTGAGCAGCAGGGGCTCGGAGACAGAATAGGGCACCACATAGTGCTGACCGTTGTATGCGAACATATCCATAACATCGGACATCTCCGACCACAGTCCCTCGTCGACGCCCATATCGGTGAAATACGGATCCAGAGGATCGAAAAGTCCCGTCATGGTGCCGTGGGGGAAAGCTGCGGGCTCACAGGGGAACATATCCACGGTCTCACCCGAATTTATCATTGATGACAGTGTATCGTACTTGTCTTTGGGAGAGGTATAGACGCAGTTTATCCTGCCGCCGTAAATATCCTCAAAAATAGCCAGAGCGGCAGAGCGCTGACCGCCCTGCTGAGGGTTCAGGTCATAGTCCGCCAGCCAGGTGATCTCCATTTCGGGGTCAGCCTCTGCGGGAGTGCCGTCATATGCGGACGCCGCAGCGGTGGTATCGGGAACGGTGGTCTGTATATTACTGCTGCTGCTCTTTTTGCTGCTGCAGGCAGCCGCAGATGTGAGGACTGCTGCTGCACAGAGCAGGGCAGGCAGTCTCTTTGCATAAGACATAGATAATAACTCCTTTCGGAACAGTGCATAATGAGTCGGTTTATTGTCGCTGAATATAATTATACCCGTTCTGCGGAGATGTGTCAAGGAATATAATGTTAACAAGGGGAAAGAAGAAAGGCAAAAAATACGTTGCTTTTTTCCATGGTAATGATACAGCAGCGGGGTGTCTTTGTTAAAAAGCTCCAAAAATACTGCCTGTTATATGTCAAGTTGTTAAAAAATGCGGAATTGATATAAATTTGCGTGACATTTTATTTAACCTGTGATATAATGATAGTAAGGTTTTTATATGGGCAGCAGTATCCTGCCTGTACTATAATAATATATGCAGTGAAAGGGATTTTAATATGGACAATAACAGATATGATTCACATCGTCCCCGCAAAAGAGTATCCCGTCAGACGCTGAGAAGACGACAGCTGACGGCTCTCGCCGTTATAGCGCTTCTGGTGCTCCTTTTCGTACTGCTGGTTGCTCATGCCTGCTCTGACAACGGCAAGAAAGACAGCAAAAACAAGGGCAAGACAGCTGTAACGACTATAACAACTACGGCAACTTCCACAGATCCCGCTATAACCACAACAGCCGTTACTACCACGGCAACTATGA
This sequence comes from Bacillota bacterium, assembly GCA_029572815.1. Classification (GTDB taxonomy): domain Bacteria; phylum Bacillota; class Clostridia; order Oscillospirales; family Ruminococcaceae; genus Ruminococcus. The sequence continues at coordinate 3,533 of JAKPUQ010000092.1, forward strand.
CGGAACCTGTGAACAAGAGCGACTTCAAGCTCGATAAATATTCAGTATTCCTTGAGGTAGGCGAGACCGATATGCCCAGAGTTCAGGGCTATCCCGACGGCATGGGCGAGGCGGATGAGCGCTGGTCCTCGGGTGATCCAACTATTGCCACAGTCGATAATATAGGCAATATCACAGGCGTAAAGCCCGGTACCTGCTACGTTACCCTCAGGTCTGCAACAGACTCCTCACAGGAGGTAATGATCAAGGTCACAGTACGCGGCGAATCAACAGACGATACAGCATCGCCTCAGTCGAATACGGCTGAGGCGCCTGAGCCCCCCTGTTTATGATACAGAGGGGCTTACTTATATAGACGGGGTGCTCATAGTCAACAAGTCCTACGGACTCCCCGCCACCTTTGAGCCGGGGCTTGAGCCCATCTGCTATCAGCAGTTCCAGGCTATGTCCAGTGCGGCTGCAAAGGAGGATCTTAGCCTTTATATAGGCTCGGGCTACCGCTCATACCACGATCAGGAGATCATCTATGACAACTACGTCAAGAGCGACGGAGCAGATATGGCGGACACCTATTCCGCTCGCCCCGGTTATTCCGAGCATCAGACGGGACTGGTCATCGACTGCAATACCATCGACGACGCCTTCGGAGCAACTCCCGAAGCGGCATGGCTGGCAGAACACGCCCATGAGTACGGGTTCATAATCCGCTACCCTCAGGGCAAGGAGGACATCACAGGCTATCAGTACGAGCCCTGGCACATCAGATATGTTGGCTCAAAGATCGCAACGAAGCTCTACAAGAGCGGACAGTGCCTTGAGGAGTACCTCAAAGTTGATTCAAAATATGAGTGACAAAAGTCCCTGTCGTCAGACAGGGTTTTTTATTGCCTCCTTGACAGGGGGCGGGGTATGTGATAAGATTGTTTTAACACTAAATGTAATGAGGTGCTTGCTATGCCGAGATTTTTCAGGAATGAGATAGATGAGGATAATATCGTACTCACCGGTGACGACGCCAACCACATTGGCAGGTCACTGAGAATGAGAGCGGGCGAGGAGATAACGGTGTGCTGCAACGGTACGGACTACCGCTGCAATATCGGCAGTATAACTGCCGATGCTGTGTATCTTGACCTTATCGAGAAGCACAGATGTGCCGCAGAGCCAGATATATCGGTGACTCTCTTTCAGGCTGTCCCGAAGCTGGACAAGCTTGAATACATCATACAGAAAAGCGTGGAGCTGGGAGCCGCAAGGATAGTTCCCGTGCTGACAAGGCGCTGTGTATCACGTCCCGATGAGAAGGACTTCGCAAGGAAGAAGCTGCCGAGACTTAGCAGGATAGCCGAGGAGGCTGCAAAGCAGTCGGGCAGGGGCATTATCCCTGAGGTCACTCCTCTGGTAAGCTTCAGGGAGAGTGTGGATATGACAAGGTCTCTTGACCGCACTATACTGCTGTATGAGGAGAAGGGCGGACGCTCATTCGGCGAGGTGGATTTTGACGGTATAAAGACCGCAGGGCTGTTCATCGGCAGTGAGGGCGGCTTCGACAAGGAGGAGGCTGACGCGCTGGTGGAAGCGGGCGCAGAAAGGGTCTGGCTGGGTCAGAGAATACTGCGTTGTGAAACTGCACCAATAACTGCCCTTTCAATTTTGATGTTTTTAACAAATAATATGTAAAGAGTTGAAATTATAAAAAAAGTATGGTATAATAATTTCAGATTATCGTAATCCGATCGCAAGCGGTTCGGTAAGTACTAATTCTTGCGGAGAAAAGAGGAAATTAAAATGAATAAGTTTTTAGTCGCTATTTTAGCAGCCGGCGCAGCAGCAGCTGTGGGATATGTTGCAGCACAGGCACTCAAGGATAAGAGCTCCGGTTCAGATTATGATGATGATGATTACGATGATTTCGATAACTTCGACACAGACGAGAGCATCGATTTCGAGATCAATGATAATTCCGTAAAGGAAGCAGCAGAGGATGCTGTTGAGGATATCAAGGACAAGGCTGAGGACGTTGCAGAGGATATAAAGGACGCAGCTGAGGATATCGTCGACGATATCAAGGACTAATGATCTGATAAGGGAGCGTAAAGCTCCCTTTTTTGTTGCAAGGACTGCAAAAAAATACAAAAACCGCCAACATCTATTGTGTGATATTACAAAATGTGAGGAATGTGCTTGACAAGAAGGGCGAGTTCTGATATAATATAAAAGCTGTCCGTCAAGGACTTGCCGAAGAATTATCCGAGGCGTAGCTCAGTTTGGTAGAGTGCTTGCTTTGGGAGCAAGATGCCGCAGGTTCGAGTCCTGTCGCCTCGACCAGACCTTTTTCAAAAAAAGTTGGAAAAAGTACTTGACAAGCAGAAGCAAATGTGATATAATAATTAAGCATTAGCGCTGGTGTAGCTCAGTTGGTAGAGCGGCTGATTTGTAATCAGCAGGTCGGGGGTTCGAGTCCGTCCACCAGCTCCATTATTTTGTCCTGAGACAAAATACAAGATCCTTTATGGGAGAGTTCCCGAGTGGCCAAAGGGGGCAGACTGTAAATCTGTTGCTTTTCAGCTTCGATGGTCCGAATCCATCCTCTCCCACCAGAACGCCCCGAAATTTTCGGGGCTGTTTTTGTTTGACAGTATCCGCTTCAGACCTTGCAATTTTCCTGCAAGGGCTTTTTTATGCCCTGAAAAAAAAGAGGATTTGCACGGAAACACAGCCGTTTTGTGCAGAAATGTATAAAGATTGTGGAGGGATCGCCGTGGTAAAGATCGCAGTAAACAACGACCTGAAACACTACTCATTGATAATCAGAAACACTAAAGCCTATAAGACAACTAAGAATATTGCCATTTTAATGGGCGCACTTTTCCTCATAAACTCCGCAGGACTGGTCATCGATACTGCCCGCACTCACAGACCTCAGCCCTTCCTGATACTGCTGGTCAGTGCTTTTTTTCTGCTGTTTGCAGCTTATATGATACGGCTTCTTGTTAAAATGGACCCCATGAAGCTCCACAAGAAGGTCGAGGAGGCAAATCCCGGGCTTACAGGGAAGTATATCTTCAATGATGAGGGCATAATCATCGACACAAAGACCGATAACGGCAGCAAGCACGCGGAATACTCCTATGACAAGTTTATAAGCGCCGCCGAGAAGGAAGGCTTCTTTCTCGTGAATATCTCTATTGCGGGATATGTGGCGTGCAATGCAGAGGACTTCATTGAGGGTACTCCCGATGAGCTGAGAGCTCTGCTCCGCGCAAAGCTTGGCGATAAGTATAAGGAGAAGTAATATGGTAAGGGCAAGGGTAACATACAATGACAACCATCTGAAGGCGCTCTATTCTCTGACAAAAAGACCTTATGTCATCAAAAAGCTCATTCCCAAGATCCTGTGGACGGCAGTGTCTCTGGCGGCAGGTATATTTTTCCTGCGCTATGCAATAATATTACATTCCAGCTCCGGCTACATCTGGATAGCGCTGGCGTTCACTTTCGCGGCACTGTATATAAGAGATATCATAAAGCTGCTGTGCGATGACAAGGGCACAAATAAGCTTCCGCCATATCGGTATTCCGCTGAGATTACCTTCGGCGGTCAGGTCTTTGAGACCTTCAAGAACGCCGAGAACTTCACGATCCACATGACCTTTCCCTATGACGCCATCAATAAGGCTGTGGAGACTATGAATTACTTCTTTATCTTCGTGGAGGCAAAAAAGGCTTTTATCATACACAAGTCCGAGCTCACCGAGGGCAGCGTCCCCGAGCTGGAGCACTTCCTTGCGTCAGTCTTCGGCAAGCGCTTCATTGATAAAAGGAGCGTTAGGATATGATAAGGATAGACAGTCACAGAACCAGAGCCCACACAAGGGCGGAGCTCGGAATGATGCTCTCATTCAAGACGGTTGTATTGCTGCTGCTGATGCTGGCTCTCAGTGCCCTGTGCTTCGGCTTCTGCGTTTCCCTGGTGTATAACGTCATCAGATACAGGGATAGCTTCAGATATGCCCGTTTCCTTTACCTGACAGCAGGAATTGCAGGCTTTGTCACCGCGGTGGCTGCACTGGTGCGCTTTGTGCTTTATTTTGCGGCGGTTATTGCCCTGTTCACTGCAAAGCCCGATATGCAAGAGGAGCTTTTCTTCGAGGAGGAGGGCTACACAGCAAGACATACCGCCAAAAACGGCGTTACCTTTGAGGGCAGGTATCACTACAGCGCTGTCAAAAAGGTAACTACGTACAAGGATTTCATAAAGATAGAGTCTCCCGACCACAGCTCAACATTCAGGCTGTCGGATATCACCGAGGGCACTGCTGAGGAGCTTATGGCTGTTCTGGCAGGCAAGCTGGGGGACAGAGTCAAACACAAGTAAAAGAGGTGGGATATGACGGTTTGCAGAATACCCGATACGGAGAGCTTTTCCGACAGATATCAGCGTGTTCTCAGGACAAAGGGGATAATGCTTGCGATACTCATTGCAGGTGCAGCTATATTGGGATTTTCGATCTCACAGGCTGATACTTCGGTCATGCTGCTGCTCATAGTCGTCTATCTTGTCATTACAGGCATTGCGGCATATCTCTGGATACTCTATGGCAGGAACTCCATGGCAGCCTACATAATCACCGGCGATACCGTCTGCCATGTGGACATGATGAAAGCCTTCACCAATGGCCCGCTTTTCGGCAAGCCCCAGAGCTGGGACAGCATGAAGGGCAACTTCAGCAGCCTTAAAATGCTGGACAATATGAAGGAGATATCCTCGCCTGCCGAGGCTGATATGTTCATTTGCAGGCAGGACGTGACTGACCGCTACGGCAGTATCATAAAGCAGGTCTACAGCGTCACCGACGGAGAGAGATGCCTTCGTGCAAGAGTGCAGACCGCTCCCGTACACATCGGAGGCGGTTCACCGAAAAACATGACACTGTACATACCCAAGGACTTCAAGGATATTGACATACTCCGTTCAGAGCTTGAACGGCTGGCAAATAAGACAACGGCATAAAGCCGTTCGCATATAGAGAAAACCTTTAGAGAAAACCTTATGGAGGAAAGAAAATATGATAAGAGAAGATTTAAGAAACATTGCCATTATCGCCCACGTTGACCACGGTAAGACTACCCTCGTTGACGAGATGCTCAAGCAGGGCGGCGTGTTCCGTGAAAACCAGGAGGTCGCTGAGCGCGTAATGGACTCAAACGACATCGAGAGGGAGAGAGGTGTCACTATCCTTGCGAAGAATACCTCAGTAATGTACAACGGCGTGAAGATCAACATCATCGACACCCCCGGCCATGCCGATTTCGGCGGCGAGGTCGAGCGTGTACTTGAGATGGTGGACGGCGTTCTGCTCCTTGTTGACGCCGCTGAGGGACCCATGCCCCAGACACGTTTCGTACTGTCAAAGGCTCTTGAAATGGGTCACAAGATCGTCGTTGTTGTAAACAAGATAGACCGTCCCGACGCCCGTCTGGACGAGATAGGCGACGAGGTGCTGGAGCTCCTCCTTGACCTTGATGCAAACGAGGAACAGCTTGAGAGCCCCCTGCTCTTCTGTTCGGGAAGAAGCGGTACTGCTTCCCTCAGCCAGTATGAGGCAGGCACAGACCTGAAGCCCCTTTTCGACACCATCATCAACTACATCGAGCCCCCCAAGGGCGAGGAGAACGATCCTCTCCAGATGCTCATTTCATCTATCGACTACAATGAGTATGTGGGACGTATCGGTATCGGCAGAATAGTAAGAGGAAAGATAGCTGTGAACCAGCAGGTAACTGTCTGTGACTACACAGGCTCAAAGAAGAACTATAACTCAAAGATAGTTTCCCTCCTCCAGATACAGGGACTCAACCGTGTTCCCGTTCAGGAGGCTACCATGGGCGACATCGTGTGGATCTCGGGTATCGAGGGAATAACCATCGGAGACACCATCTGCGCAACAGACGCTCCCGATCCGCTTCCCTTCGTGAAGATAAGCGAGCCTACCGTTGAGATGACCTTCTCCGTAAACGACAGCCCCTTCGCAGGCCGCGAGGGCAAGTTCGTAACATCACGTCAGCTCCGCGAGAGACTTTTCAAGGAGCTTCTCAAGGACGTATCCCTCCGAGTTGAGGAGACAGAGAATACCGATGCATTCCGCGTTGCAGGACGAGGCGAGATGCACCTTTCAATACTTATCGAGAATATGCGCCGTGAGGGCTATGAGCTGGGCGTATCAACTCCCCATGTTCTCTACAAGCAGGACGAGAACGGCAGACGCCTTGAGCCTATCGAGCGCCTTGTCATCGACGTTCCCGAGGACTGCGTAGGCTCCGTAATGGAGAAGATAGGTGCCCGTAAGGGTGACATGGTTGATATGCACCCCCAGGGAAGCCGTATGCGTATCGAGTTCCTTATCCCTGCAAGAGGTCTTTTTGGCTATAAGAGCGAGTTCCTCACAGACACAAAGGGCGAGGGCATCATGAGCCATGTTTTCGACGGCTATCAGCCTTACAAGGGCGACATCGAGCGCAGAAACACAGGCTCTCTCGTTTCCTTCGAGACAGGCGAGGCTGTTACCTACGGTCTCTACAACGCTCAGGAGCGCGGACAGCTCTTCATCACAGCAGGCACTCCCGTATATGAAGGCATGATCGTGGGAGCTTCTCCCAAGACAGAGGACCTTGTTGTCAACGTCTGCAAGAAGAAGCACCTGACAAATACCCGTGCAAGCGGAAGCGATGACGCTCTCCGTCTTGTTCCTCCGAGAGTTCTCAGCCTTGAGGACTGCCTTGAATTCCTTGCAGATGATGAGCTGCTCGAGGTAACTCCCGAGTCTCTCAGAATAAGAAAGAGAGTGCTCAGCAATACCCAGAGAGCTAAGGAAAGAGGCAAGAAGGCCTGATTTTTCATCAAATCAACACATATAAACCATACAATTTGCAGGTTTGGGAGATATGATATGAAAAAGACTATATTCGCTTCACTGTTACTGACTGCGGCGGTCTGTTTTTCGGGCTGCGGCAGCAAGGTGGAAAAGGTCAGTGAGGTGAGCGGAAATACTTCCGAAGCTGTAACGACGTCTGAGGAGACCACTGAAGCAGGCTCCTATGCCCCCCTTGCTACCGTGAGAGAGCGCAACATCGTTTCGGCTGAGGAGTTCAATTACGAGATAGTTGACGGCGGAGCGGTCATAACCAGCTACAAGGGCAAGGACTACTATGTGGACATACCCGATGAGATAGGCGGGGCTCCCGTTACTCAGGTGGGATTCTATGCCTTTGAGGCAAAGTATGACCTCATTTCGGTGACCCTTCCCGAGAGCGTGACAGTTATAGGCGAGGGCGCCTTTGCGGACTGTCAGTCACTTGAAAGCATCAACCTTCCGTCAGGTCTCAAGGAGATACAGTGCGGCGCCTTTGCAGGGTGTATAAGCCTTACAGAGCTTACCATACCTGCGGGAGTGACACGCATAGAGCAGCAGGCATTCACAGCCTGCACGGGGATGAGAGCGCTTACTATACTTGATCCTGAACTCGGATACGATAACTGGGGGCTCGAGGAGCCTCCCGACATAACCGTGTTCGCACCCGAGGGCTCGGCAGCCGCCGAGTGGGCGGGCGCTATGGGAAAATACGCCGTTTATTGATTACGAGAGGAAAAGTCTATGAGAAAGCTTGGGCTTACAGCACTGACTCTTGCCGCAGCGGCAGCAGTGCAGGGATTTTCGGGATGTGCCAAAAACAAAGACATCAGTATGCCTACCTACGCTGAGACAGCTGTTCAGACTCCCACTTCCGCTCCCGCAGGAGGAGCAGAGTTGTCGGGAGACAGCTATAACGCTGATGAGTATTACACAAAGATCCAGGAAAAGGTGAACAGCACCGCCGTGGACAGCGACCCGCTGGAGCTGGGACTTGTGGGCAATGAGCTCATAACCCCCGACGAAAGCGATCAGGAGGCAGAGCTGGGCGCCTATAAGATAAGCAGCAGCGGAGTAAAGCTCTATTATGACGATACGGAGTTCTCCGATGAGCTCATGCTGACGCTTGAAAAGTACTTCCTTTCATTCCCGTCGGCTGACTACAACACCTATCAGAAGTGCATATTCCCAAGCTATATCGACGAGATGGAGGAATTCCTCACCAGGGAATACAATTACGACCTCAAGACCTCATTCAGCAAGCGTTGTTCCACCCTTGCAAGCAACATGAACGGCGACTACAGGATAACCAGGATAAAGCTTGAGGCTGCTCCTGTATACGATGAGACCAAGGACAACCTTGAGAATTATTTTGAGTCACTTGACGATGTATTCGGCAAGGACTACTATGAACAGGTAAAGTCCGAGAGCGACGAGGTCATAGATGCAAGCTTTTACGTCATGGGCGAGGACTCCTACGGCAACGAGGGAATAATCGTCAGCGCCTATGAGATAGTTTTCGCCGTAAAGGACGGCAAGTATTATACATTCGGCTAAGGAGGCATATACAATGAGAGATATTTTCAGAAAAACAGCTGCCATTCTGGCTGCGGCAGTACTGACTGTTTCCGCATCGGTATCATGCAGCGGAAAGAAGAGCTCTTTTTCAAGCGACCCCGATAACCTTGCAGGCGGAGACCTTCCCGATGAGTACAGCAAGGACCTTGAGGATATGCCTTACGGCGGAGAGTTTCAGAAATTTGAGGCGGGCGAGAATGACTACCCCCTGGGTATAGATATGGACCCCCGTTTCGTTACCGTTGACGAGGGTGCTGCCCTTACCAATTACTTCTACGCCCTCAACACAGGCGATACAGAAGCGTTTGAGAAGTCTGTTCACCCCGACCTTATCAAGTACCGCCTGGAAAATTCCGAATACTCTACCGAAAAGGAGTTCCTTGACGGCGAGTATGAGCTGCTCAAGCAGTACACAGGTATGGACTTCACCTTCGATTACGTTCTTGTGGACGGCAGGCTGAAGGACACCGAGGGCGCCTTTGAGTCTTATGACAAGCTCATGGAAACAGCTTCACCGGGCTGTAACATCACCTCAAAGAATTTGTACATGGTAGACGTTACCTACCACAATAAGGTGGACGACGGCAACAGCTATTCACTGAGATACAGATTTGGCGATTATATGGATATTGCAGTATATACCATCGACGGTAAGGCGTACGTTATTTCGTGATATATGGACAAAAAAGGGAGCTTTGCTCCCTTATTTTGTTACAGTTCTATGAACTTTTCAAAAGCCTCTTGAAATTCCCGTTTTTATGTGATATAATTCCATTATCAAAGCATAAGGGGGAGCTTTTTCATTATGAAAAATGCGTTAAAAACAGCAGCAGCGCTTGTACTTGCAGCGGTAGCCTGCTTCCTTGGGAGCATGAACTGCTTTGCCAATGCAGAGGAGTGCAGCGGACAGAATGGGGTATCGGCAGCAGATGCTGCATATGCAGGTTAAGACTGCGATATAAAATTTACAGGACGGCATTATGCCGTCCTTTTTTGTTACAATATTTTTACAATAGATTTAAGATTTGCCGCTTTCGGTTGAAGTTGTGCCTGCTCAGTGCTATAATAAGAAAAAACAGATAAGAGGCGCAGCATTATGAAAAAATACATCAAAGCATCCATCGCACTTATATTCACCATAGTTACCTGCATTTTCGGCGGCATGAACGCCTTTGCTTGGGTAGCTGCAGACGGTATTATAGCTGTCCGCTATACAGACGCTCCCGAGGGAACGGTATTTGTTGATATACTGCTCCCGAAAAACGAAAATGACAAATATGCTTCCGCAGACGGTAAGCCCTCCGCAGCGATCATACTTCACGGAGAGGATGAAAACGGAGAGCGTACAGAAGAAACTCTGACTCTTGCGGAGGACTGCGAGCTTGCAAAGTATGATGACGGCTATACCAGCTGCCTTTTCGGCAGGGACATTGCCGCAGAGTACAGGGTGTACAGCATCAGCACGGATATAGTACTGGACGAGCAGAAGCTGATAAACACAGACGTTTCCAATTACTACGGCAGCCTGAAGGTGGCGTACTGCGACGAAAAGGGCAATGTACTTGCGGTCACAGACCCTGTGGAGACAGAGCATACCGACAAGCCTGCGAATTTCTATGTCAATGCGGACGGAACCAGTCTGGAGTGCAAGCTTGACCACGGCATAGATGTGGGAAAAGGATTGACTGCGATTATATTTGGCAGCGTGATCGTCGTATGTATATTAGCTGTTCTTGGCATTGCGGTCATAGCAGCAATTGTTGTAGTTGTGGTGATACTTATTGTCAGACACAATAAAAAGAAAAATCAGCAGCAGTACAGACAGTAATGCGCGGTATGGGAGGATACTATGAAAAAGCATATCAAGGCTGCCATAGCAGTCGTATTCACGGTAATGACCTGCATTTTCGGCGGCATGAACGCCTTTGCAATGGGACTCGGTACTGACATATGGGAGATCGACATAGAGTATGAGAATGCTCCCGAGGGAACAGCTTTCGTTGACCTGCTCTTCCCGAAGAAGACTGACGATAAATACTATCCCGACCCGACCACAAATGAAAATGACGAGAAGCACAGCGTATGCCGCAATGTGTACGCAGACTATATGGGCAGGGGAAACAGCGATCCCATAGTCCTCGATGACAGCTGCGGACTTGCGGTCTACGACGACGGCTGTACCAGCTGTATGCTGAAAAGGTACTTCGTTAAGTACAACCATGCTGAAAAAGATAAATGCTCGCTGGAGTTTAGCGTGCCAAGCAATGTCCAAAATCAGGAGGTCTTTGAGTATTACGGCAGCTTCAAGGTTGCGTACTGCGACGAAAAGGGCGAGGTCCTCGGAGTCACCGAGCCTGTGAAGGTGAAGCACGTCAGCACGACCTGCCTCTATAAAGTAAAGGCAAGTGGCAACAAGGCAGAATATACCGTAGACAGGGACGGCTCCGTATTTATTCAATTGTTCGTAATGGCGCTGATATTTGGCGTCCCTGTAGTGATAGCCCTCGTTATCGGGCTTATAATATACCTCTGCGTAAGAAGTAAGAAAAAGGACAGGCAGTCTGTGAAATGATAAAAACAAGCCCCTGAGCGTTCAGACAAGCGCTCAGGGGAATTTTTTATATCTGTGTTGAGTAGTTGGGAGCTTCCTTGGTGATATAGATATCGTGGGGGTGGCTCTCCTTGAGTCCTGCACCTGTGATGCGGATGAACTTAGCCTTCTCGTGGAGAGTGGGGATGTCAACGCATCCGCAGTATCCCATACCCGAACGGATACCGCCCACCAGCTGGAAGATAGTGTCGGCAACGGGGCCCTTGAAGGGAACACGTCCCTCAACTCCCTCGGGAACCAGCTTCTTGGCGCCCTCCTGGAAGTATCTGTCCTTAGAGCCGTTTGCCATAGCGCCGAGGCTTCCCATACCTCTGTATACCTTGAACTGACGTCCCTGATAGATCTCGGTCTCACCGGGAGCTTCTGCACAGCCTGCAAGGAGCGAGCCGAGCATAACTACGTTTGCGCCTGCTGCAAGAGCCTTTACGATATCGCCCGAATACTTGATACCGCCGTCTGCGATAACGGGGATTCCGTACTTCTGGGCAACACAGGCTACGTCATAAACGGCTGTGATCTGGGGAACGCCGATACCTGCAACAACACGGGTGGTGCAGATGGAACCGGGGCCGATACCTACCTTGAGGCAGTCAGCGCCGGCTGCGATAAGAGCCTCAGCAGCCTCTGCGGTAGCGATATTGCCTGCGATAACGGGGATCTCGGGGAAAGCTTCCTTGACCATCTTCAGGCACTTGATGATGTTAGCGCTGTGTCCGTGAGCGGAGTCAAGAACCAGAACATCAGCCTGAGCGTCGATGAGAGCCTTTGCTCTTTCGAGGACGTTTGCGGTAACGCCGATAGCAGCGCCGCAGAGGAGTCTGCCCTTGCTGTCACGGGCGGAATTGGGGTACTGAACGGACTTTTCGATATCCTTGATAGTGATAAGTCCCTTCAGATAGCCTGCATCGTCAACGATGGGGAGCTTTTCGATCTTATGTGCGCGGAGAATATCCTGAGCCTGCTCGAGAGTAGTTCCCACGGGCGCAGTGATAAGGTTGTCCTTAGTCATTACCTCTGAGATCTTGGCATTGAAGTCAGTGAGGAAGCGCATATCTCTGTTGGTGATGATACCAACCAGCTTGCCCTTTCCGTCAACGATCGGAACGCCTGAGATCTTGTACTTGCCCATGAGCTCGTCCGCATCGGCAACGATATGGTCCTCTGTAAGTGAGAAGGGGTTAACGATAACGCCGTTCTCGCTTCTCTTGACCTTATCGACCTCTTCCGCCTGCTGCTCTATGGTCATGTTCTTGTGAATGATACCGATACCTCCCTCACGGGCGATGGCGATAGCCATGCGGGAATCTGTAACGGTGTCCATAGCTGCAGTCATGATAGGAGTATTGAGGTGGACAGTCTTAGTGAGCTGAGTACCGATCTGGATCATGTTGGGGGTAACGTTTGATTCAGCGGGTATAAGCAGCACATCGTCGAAGGTGAGACCTTCCTTCTGAAATTTGCTGTTCATGTCGGTCAGCATAATAATTCCTCCTTGCATTGATATTATTAACTTTAATGATACTATTTTTGACGGCTTATGTCAATAGTTTGGGCGACGGAGACGGCATAGAAATTTTTTGTTCAAAAAAGGTCGGGTTTTGGCGAAAAAAGCAATTTGTTATAGTAAAGTAATTCAGTGTTAAAGTGATGTGGTGGCGCGGCGTGCATATTCCGCCAGTATAGCCGAGGCGTCCACAGCATTTACACTGCCGTCGCCGTTGAAATCAGCAGCGGCTCTCTGGTCCGCAGAGAAGCTGCCCTCCCTGCCTGTTGACGAGGCGGCGTACTCAGCCAGTACAGCCGAGGCGTCCACGGCGTTGACAGTGCCGTCGCCGTTGACATCGCCCATGGAAAGCCTGCCTGTTTTGAAGCCGAGCTTTGAGTCAGAGGCGTATTTCTCCGCAGCAGAGCCCTTTTCGCCTCTTATGGTGAAGCCCGAAATGTTTTCGGAGGAGCTGCTGCGTGCGTCATATCTTCTGCCCAGAGCCTCCCTGCCGATGGTCTTTACCGAGGAGGGGATGTAGATACCGCTGATGTCTGCACAGCTGTAAAATGCCTCATCTCCGATGGAGGTGATACTGTCGGGGATATTGACGGTCTTCAGCGAGGTGCAGGAGTGGAAGCAGTCTTCGGGGACAGCCTTCACGCCCTTGCCCAGGGTTACGCTTCCCAGAGCGCTGCAGCTCATGAAGCAGCCCTTTCCCAGGGTGGTCACTGAGTCGGGGATATCCACCTTTTTCAGCGAAAGACAGCCTGAAAAGGCATGGTCATCGATAGTGGTGACGCTGTCGGGAAATTCTACGGAAACGATATCCGCCTTGCCGAAGAAGGCGCCCTTTCGGATAGTTTTCGTGCCCTTCCCTATGACAGCCTCTGAGCTTCCTGCGTAGAGGAGCAGTGTATCGCCGTTTTCATAGAGACAGCCGCCGATATTGCTGTAGGTGGGGTTGCTCTTGTTGACGTCGATATAAGCCAGTGCAGGGCAGGCTGTAAAGGCGTAATCGCCTATTTTTGTGACGCCGCTGCCTATGGTGATGGTGCTGAGCGAGGGGCAGGTGCTGAAGGCTCTTTCGCCTATGGTCTTTACGCTGTCGGGGATAACGCAGATACCGATATCCCTGTTGCCTGCGAAGGCGTCCTCGGCGATGGCGGTGACGGGGAAGCCCTCAAGCTCCGTGGGAATAATGAGGACGGTGTCGCTTCCCACGCAGCCCGTGACCGTAGCCTGTTTGTTGTCTATGGTATAGCTGAGCATGAAGCCTCCCGTCTCCTCTTCGGACGCACCTGTTATGGGTGCAGCACTGAGCGAGAGAGCGGCAGCTGCCAGCAGTGACAGCATTTTTTTCATATCATATCTCCCTGCGGCACACATTGCCGTCTATGAGCACCAGCTGAGGCTCGGACATAAGGTCCAGAGGATTGCAGCCCTTTGCGTAGAGCTGTATATCCGCGTCCTTGCCCTCGGTGAGTGAGCCTGTGGTGTCGCTTATTCCCAGTATCTCGGCAGGATAAGCCGTAATGGTCATGATAGCGTCATCAAGGCTGAGACCGCCCTTCACCGCAGCCTGTGCGGACAGAGGCAGATACTGTATGGGGGTGACTGTGTGGTCTGTGCAGATAGCTGTTTTTACGCCGCTGTCGTGGAGGACGGAGGCGTTTTTCAGCTCAAGTCCGCGCATTTCGGGCTTGCAGCGGTCGCACATAAGGGGACCGCAGATAACGGGGATATTCTCCTCGGCGAGTATATCAGCTATCTTGTAGCCCTCGGTGCCGTGGATAATGACGGGGTCAAGGTTGAACTCCTTGGAGATACGCATGGCAGTGCATATATCATCGGCGCGGTGGCAGTGGAAGAAAGCCTTTATCTTGCGGTCGAGGAGAGGCATGAGCGCCTCGCACTTTATGTCGTACTCAGGGGGATCGTAGTTCTCGCTGTCGGAGTAATAGCTGTCCATGTCGTGAACGTAGCGGCGGGCCTTGTAGAGCCCCTCTCTTATGAGAGCGGTTATCGCCATACGGGTAACGGGAGTCTCCTCCCTGCCGTTATAGACGTTCTTGGGATTTTCGCCAAGTGCGAACTTTATTCCGCAGTTTCGTATGAGCATATCGTCGATACGCCTGCCATAGGTCTTTATGGCAGCTATCTCGCCGCCGCAGGCATTGGCGCTTCCGGGACTTGATGCCGCAGCAGTTACGCCGCGCATACGGGCTTCCTCAAAGCAGCGGTCGAAGGGATTGATACCGTCGATAGCCCTCATCTGAGGAGTAAATGGGTCTGTTGACTCGTTGCAGTCGTCGCCCTCGAAGTCAAGACCGTCCTCGATAATGCCCAGGTGGGTGTGAGCGTCGATGAAGCCGGGGAGGAGAAGTCCTCCGCAGGCGTCAATGCTGTCCTCGGGGACTGCCTCGGGAGAGCCCTCGCCCAGAGCCTTTATCTTGCCCTCTTCGACCTCCAGCCAGCCGTTTTCAATGACTCCCCGGGAGTCCATGGTGTGAATTTCAGCGTTATAGATAAGCATAGCCTGCTCACTTTCTGACAGCCTCGGCGATGCGCTCCGCATTTTCAACGGGGCTGCCGTTGCATTCGAGTCTTATGGTGGAGTGCTTCAGATATACGTCCCTGCGCGCGTTGTACAGGGCTTCCAGCTCCTCCTTTGTGGACTTTACCACGATGGGACGGTTCGTATCGTCCTTTATGCGCTCATAGCAGGTCTCAAAGGGGACGTCAAGGAAAATGACGGCGGCACCTGCCTCCTTTGCAGCCCTTGCGGTATCGGGATTGAGCATAGCTCCGCCGCCGCAGGCAGCAACAGTGGTCTTGCCGCAGAGGGACTTCACTATCTCAGCCTCTGTCTGACGGAAGAAGGGCTCGCCCTTCTGCTCGAATATCTCGGGTATCGTCATTTCGAGGGTCCTGACTATGATGTCGTCGGTGTCGCAGAAGCCGCAGTCCAGTTTCTTTGCCGCAAGCTTGCCGATAGTTGATTTTCCGCAGCCCATAAAGCCGCATAAAAATACAGTCATATATTTCTCCTTATATAACGGAACTGCCCGTATCCTGGGCAGTATCAGATTCCGAAATGTATAACGAATTTGTTTTCGCGCTGAGCCTCGGTCAGCAGGGCTGTCAGCTCCGAGAGCTGAGGGCAGCCGAGAGTGGCTTCGATAAAGCCGCCGAGGGACTCGGGCGGTATGAGGGTAATGCCGTAATAAGCCGGTCCGTATCCGGGACGGTCAAGGCTGTGCCGGAAGCATTTAAGCTCCCCGAGCTTCGGGCAGATGGGCAGGATATAGTCATCATGCACCGAAATACAGCCGTATTTCTCAGGCTCATAGCTGATATAGCTCCCTTTTTCGGGAGTCTCCTGCATTATTCCGAAGTCATGTGCCAGCATGGTCTCACCCTTTTCTCTCCATCTTCACCAGCGGCACCCATTCGTCCTCTGTCATTTTCTCGCCCGTGAGCTGAAAGCCGTGGCGCTCATAGAAGGCTATGCCGCGTGTGTTGTATTCAAGTGCCCAGAGGTTGTCCGCACCGAACTCCTTAACGACGAACTCCAGAAGCTCTGCGCCTATGCCGCTGTTCTGGAACTGAGGCTCCACATAGAGCTTCACCACCTCGGTGCCGCTGACGCGGATAATGCCCTTGACAACGCCCTCGTCATCATAGACATAGGTGTTTTGCAGCTCCTCGGAGCCCTCGCAGTATTCCGCCGCCATATCTACCACATTGAGCTCCCCGAAATAGAAGGGGTCATTGCGGAAGAAAGGGCAGAAGTTCACGCGGTAGTTGGTTATGATTATTTCTGCGATACGGGAGGCATCGCAGGCTTTTGCAGGTCTTATCATTTGTTCATGCTGTCAACAGCGTTTTCAACGTCGAGGATTATCTTTGAGATATCCTCAGCGGAGAACTGTCCGCCGTACCATATCTCATGAGCCTTCACAGCCTGATATACCAGCATTGAAGCGCCGCCCACAGCGGTCTTTCCGAGAGCTCTTGCCTTTTTCATGAGCAGGGTCTCGGTGGGGTTATAGATAACGTCAAAGACGCTGAGGGAGTTCTCGATAACGGTATCGCTTACGGCGCAGGCGTCCACCTTGGGGTACATACCCACGGGAGTAGCGTTTATGAGCAGGTCATAGCTGCCCTCAAGTGTGGATATATCGGCAATTCTCACGGAAGCATCGCTGCACTTTGCGAGTATCTCAGCCATGAGGAGCTGGGCGTTCTTAACGTCCTGGGGGATAACTGCCAGGGTGATGTTTCCGCCGTGGCGTGCAACTTCAATGGCAATCATTCTGCCTACGCCGCCGCAGCCCAGTATAGCTACGTTTCCGCCGATTGGGAGCAGCTCCGCAGAACGGAGGAAGCCGTCGCAGTCGGTGTTGTATCCTGTGAGCCTGCCGCCGTCGTTGCTTATGCAGTTTACGGAGTTATAGCGCTGAGCGCTGTCCGCCAGCTCGTCCACCAGAGAGATGACAGCCTGCTTGTGGGGGATAGTCACGTTGAGACCGCGGAGATCCTCCAGAAGTCTGCGGCTGCCTGCAATATCCTCGGGAGCAATGTCGATGAGCTCGTAGGAGCTGTCGCTGAGTCCGCTGAGAGCGAAAAGCTTTTCGTGTATGAGAGGGGACATTGAGTGTCCCAGTGGGTGGCCTATGAGTGCGAATTTATTCATGATAATGCTCCTTCAAGGGTTTCCATATTTTCAACATTAACAGCTGTTACGTCCTTGAGTGTCTTCTTCACCAGTCCTGTGAGAGTTCTTCCGGGGCCGAATTCCACGAATTTATCTGCTCCTGCCTCCTGCATAGCTGCCAGCTCCGATGTGAAGCGGACGGGGGAAACTATGTGCTTAGCCAGCATAGAAGCCATATCCGAGAAGTCTGTGAGCTCGCCGCCTGTCAGGTTGGAGTAGTACTTCACCTGAGGAGCCTTGAATTCGATAGTTTTTGCAGTCTCATAGAACTTATCGGCAGCGGGCTGCATAAGCTTTGAATGGAAGGCGCCTGCCACATTGAGGGGGATAACTCTTGCCTTCATGCCTGCGAATACCTCGCTGACCTCGGCGATACCCTCGGGAGTGCCTGCGATAACGGTCTGTACGGGGGAGTTGTAGTTTACTGCTGTGACATATTCCTTAGCCTCGCCGCAGACTCTCTCTACCTCCTCGGGAGCTATCTTCATGATAGCAGCCATAGCGCCCTTTGCGGAAGCGGTAGCTTCCTCCATAGCGGCAGCTCTTGCCTTTATAAGGCGGAAAGCGTCCTCAAGAGTTATCATGCCCGATGCGTACATAGCTGCGTACTCACCGAGAGAGTGACCTGCCACGCCGTCGAAGGTGAAGCCCTTAGCCTGCGCAGCCTTCAGGCACACGATAGAGGTCGCCATGATAGCGGGCTGAGAGTTGATGGTCCTCGACAGCTCATCAAGGGGAGCATTGAAGCATATCTCCTTCAGGTCGCAGCCGAGTATTTCAGAACCTGTCTCGTAAACCGGGAGGACTTCGGGCATAGCTTCTGCTATATCTTTGCCCATTCCCTCATACTGAGAGCCCTGTCCTGAAAATAGTGAAATTGTCATAATAATAAACTTCCTTTCTGTGCGTTATATTCAATGTTGTGGTGAAAATCTCTTAATGTCACATTGTAAATTTGTGAGAAATGACGATATTTTGTTTTAGGATTATCAAAGTGCCAAAATATCGTTGCAAAAAAACTCAAAATGATTTACAATATTATATGTGTGGTATTATGCCCGTTTGACGAAAATAGTCTCCGGACAGCCTGCCGACACTATTACTATAACACAATTTTCTGGTTTTTACAACCATATTTACATAATTTTTAATTGCTAAGGAGATATTAATGGGTATCAGCATTTTGGGAATGGGCAGATATGTGCCCGAGCAGATATTGACAAACGACGACTTCACCCGTTTTGTCGAGACGAGCGACGAGTGGATCCGGACAAGAACGGGCATCACGGAGCGTCCGATGGCAGGCTGGGAGCCCACCTGGTACATGGGAAAGATGGCTTCGCTGCGTGCCATAGAGGCAGCAGGCGTTTCTGCTGAGGATATTGGCCTCGTCATTTCATGTACCGTTACCTCCGATTTTCTCACGCCAAGCATGGCGAGCGTCATACAGCATGAGGTGGGAGCCTCAGAAGCTGCTGCCTTTGATCTGAACGCCGCCTGCTCCGGCTTTGTATATGCACTGGATACCGCAAGGCGCTTCCTTGAGACCGACGATTCGCTGAAGTACGTTCTGGTGGTTGCCAATGAGGCGCTTTCACGCTTCCTTGACTTCTCTGACAGGTCCTCATGTATACTCTTCGGCGACGGCGCTGCGGCAGCCATAGTTGAGAAGAGTGATAAGCTCTTTTCCTCTGCTCTCCGTTCAGAGGGAAGCGGCGCAAAGTACCTCTGTTCAAGAGCTCTGAACGTAGCTCCCGAGGTGGCACAGGAAAAGGAATTCGATGATCCCTTCCCTCAGGCGCCTCTCCACAAGCTCCAGCAGAACGGAAAAGAGGTATATAAGTTCGCGACTCAGGCACTTCCTAAGTCCTTTGAGCTTGCGGCTGAAAAGATAAATATCACCAAGGACGACATAGACTGGTTCGTGCCCCACCAGGCAAACATAAGGATAATCGAGACTGCCGCAAAGAAGCTGGGCGTCCCTATGGATAAGTTCATAGTGACACTTGACCATTACGGCAACACCTCCAGCGCTTCAATACCCCTTGCACTCTGTGAGGCTACGGAAAAGGGTATCATAAAGCGCGGACAGAAGATAGCCCTCATAGGCTTCGGCGCAGGTCTCACCTACGGCGGCATAATAATGGAATACTGATCTTCATAGCCGTCAGCTGTCAGCCATCAGCTTATATCGCCGCAAGGGCGCACCGCAGGCTGAAGGCGGAGGGCTAAGGGCTAAAGGCTAAACTATAAAAGGAGAACTACTATGAAAACACGCATCACCGAGCTTCTCGGCTGTGAATATCCCATCATACAGGGCGGTATGGCATGGGTAGCCGAGCACACACTTGCCTCAGCAGTTTCCAACGCAGGCGGTATAGGACTTATCGCAGGCGGAAGCGCACCCATCGATTATCTCCGTGAGCAGATACGTCTCTGCAAGGAGAAGACCGACAAGCCCTTCGGCGTGAACATCATGCTCATGAGCCCCAATGCCGACGACCTGGCACAGCTCTGTATCGACGAGGGCGTTAAGGTCATCACCACAGGTGCGGGCAATCCCGGCAAGTATATGGCTGCATGGAAGGAAGCAGGCATAAAGGTGATGCCCGTTGTTCCTTCGGTAGCTCTTGCAAAGAGAATGGAGAAGTCCGGCGCCGATGCGGTCATCGCAGAGGGCACAGAGTCGGGCGGACATATCGGCGAGAACACCACAATGTGTCTCGTTCCCCAGGTAGTTGACGCAGTTGAGATACCTGTTATCGCAGCAGGCGGTATCGCCGACGGCAGAGGTATGGCGGCTTCATTCATGCTGGGCGCAGAGGGCGTCCAGATCGGCACACGCTTCCTTGCTTCCGAGGAGTGTCAGATACACCCCACATTCAAGGACCTTGTCATCAAGGCAAAGGATACCGACAATATCGTTACAGGAAGATATACAGGTCACCCCTGCAGGAATATCAAGACCAAGTTCGCAAAGAAACTTGCAACAGGCGAGAAGGAGGGAACTCTCTCTCCCGAGGAGTTCGAGCAGCTCACAGTGGGCGCTCTCCGCAGAGCTGTTGTTGACGGCGATGTGGACAGCGGTTCGTTCCTCTGCGGAGCTATCTCAGGCATGGTAAACGAGATAAAGACCTGTGCCGACATAGTAAAGGAAATAAACGACGGCGCTGAAAAGCTCCTGAAAATATGAAATACAAGTATCTGAGAGTAAAGCTCAGCCTTTCGGGATACTTCCACTATAATAAAGACGGTGCGGAAATGTCTCCCCGGGAGGCTATAGAGTATATGGCTGCCATGGGCTACAGATATGTGGGCAATGTCCCTGTGAGGATCAGGGGCTCACACGGCATCATGGCGGAGTATGACATGATATTTGAAAAGGAGCTTCAGATAAATTAGTTACATTTGTAACTGCGGAAAGTGACATTTTTCACGTTCACATCAGTGGAAAAGTGTGCTAATATAGAGTATCACATTCGGATACCGAAAACGGAGGTAAATATTATGGCAACAGCAATAATCACGGGCGCTTCTCAGGGAATAGGCGCCTGCATCGCAAAAAGACTTGCAAAGGACGGCTTCGACGTAGTTATAAATCATTACCCCAGCGACAGCGATAAGGAAAAGGCTCTTGCAGTAGCAGAGGAGTGCCGCAGCTTCGGCGTAAAGGCTGAGTGCTATGCGGCTGACGTATCAAAATTCGACCAGTGCGAGGCTATGGTCAAGCAGATAAAGGCTGACTTCGGCACCATCGACGCACTTGTGAACAACGCAGGCATAACCAAGGACAAGCTCCTTGCCAGAATGAGCGAGGACGAGTATGACGCAGTTATCGCCGTAAACCAGAAAAGCGTTTATAACATGACAAAGCAGGTAACAGCCGTTATGATGAAGCAGAGATACGGCAGGATAGTAAATGTGGCTTCTGTTGCAGGACTCTACGGAAATCCCGGACAGATGAACTACTCCGCTTCAAAGGCAGCAGTAATAGGCATGACAAAGACAGTGGCAAAGGAGTTCGGCTCGCGCAATATCACCTGCAACGCCGTAGCTCCCGGACTTATAAGAACGCCTATGACTGACGTTCTCTCTGATGAACTTAAAGAGAAAATGATAGAGGCTGTAGCCCTCAGACGCTACGGCGAGCCCGAGGAGATAGCCTCGGTAGTATCCTTCCTTGTATCAGATGACGCTTCCTACGTTACAGGTCAGGTCATCGAGATATCGGGCGGACTTTCAATGTAAACCCAACAACAGTCTCAGCATGGGATATCTTTCCCGGACGTACCACCAATTTTTAATCAAAGAACGAAAGGAAAAAATATGAGCAGAAGAGTCGTTATCACAGGAATGGGAGCAGTTACTCCCCTCGGAACAGGCGTAGAAAAGTTCTGGGAAGGAATAAAGGCAAACAAGCTGGGCATATCTTTCATTGATATGTTCGATACAGAGCGCACGGGCGTGAAGATAGCAGGCATAGTCCGCGACTTCAATGAGGAGGACTATTATGACCGCAAGGGCTACTTCACCAAGAAGGAAGCAAAGCACATGGATACCTTCACAAAGTACGCCCTGGTGGCTTCCAATGAGGCGCTGACAGACGCAGCTACGGATTTCTCCGACCTGGATCCCTATAAGGTAGGCGTTCTGGTAGGCTCGGGAATAGGCGGCGTTGACCTGACCCTTTCCGAGTACAGCAAGTTCCTCGAAAAGGGCCCCGGCAGAGTTTCCGCATTCTACATCCCCATGATGATAAGCAATATGGCAGCAGGCACCATCTCCATGAAGACAGGCTTCAGGGGAGCAAACTTCGATATAACAACTGCCTGCGCTTCCTCGACTAATTCCATAGGCGAGGCTTTCCGCAAGATAAAGGACGGCTACCTTGATGCCTGCCTTGCAGGCGGAACCGAGTCCACAAGAGTGGAGTTCACATTCGGCGGATTTGCCAATATGAAGGCACTTACAAAGAGCGGCGACCTTACAAGGGCTTCCACCCCCTTCGACAAGGAGAGAAGCGGATTTGTTCTCGGTGAGGGAAGCGCTGTACTGGTGCTTGAGGAATACGAGCACGCCAAGGCAAGAGGCGCAAAGATATACGCAGAGATAGCAGGTTACGGTGCTACCTGTGACGGTTACCACATGACATCGCCTATGCCCGGCGGTGAGGCTGCTGCAAAGGGAATGCAGCTTGCAATGGAAGAAGCAGGTCTTACACCTGCCGATATAGATTACATAAACGCTCACGGCACATCAACAGGTCTCAACGACAAGTACGAGACCGCAGCCATAAAGCTTGCCCTCGGCGAGAAGGACGCAAGGAGAGTAAAGATAAGCTCTACCAAGTCCATGATAGGACACCTCCTCGGCGCCGCAGGTGCAGTTGAAGCGGTAGTCTGCGCGAAATCCGTGGAGGAGGGCTTCATTCACGCAACAGTTGGCTACAAGGTGCCCGATGAGGAGTGTGACCTGGATTACTGCGGAAGCGGTAACGTAGAGCAGGAGGTAAGAGCTGTCCTTTCCAATTCCCTTGGATTTGGCGGACATAACGCAACTCTCTGCTTCAGAAGGGTGACGGATTAAGGAGGATATTCAATGGAGAAGATCTACGGTCAGTTTGACCTTGAAACAATAGAGAAGCTTGCTGATATAATCAACAAGAAGGAGCTCTCGGAGCTCACTATCTCAAGCGGTGACAACACTATTACCCTCAAGGGCAAGAAGTGTGTACCCCCTGTGCCCATGCCTGTTGTTGCGGCAGCTCCCGCCCAGGCTCAGCCCTCTGTGGAGAGCACTCTCTCCGAGAGCGAGGCTTCCATGGCAGAGGAGGTAAGCGGCAAGATAGTAAAATCGCCTATCGTAGGCACATTCTACTCTGCACCCTCACCTGACAAGTCCCCCTTCGTAAAGACGGGGGACGAGGTAAAGAAGGGCGACGTCATCATGATCATCGAGTCCATGAAGCTCATGAACGAGATACAGTCTGAGTTTGACGGCACAGTTGAGCAGATACTTGTGTCCGACGGTCAGGCAGTTGAGTATGACCAGCCCATAATGGTCATAAAGTAAGATGAACTACAGGTATATAACTCAGGACATCATTGACGCAGGGAGCGTGAATATCACATCTCCTGCCATGTATGAGGAAGCAAGAGAATACAACATAGATGCTCACAGGAACTATGTCAGGCGCAGCCGCATTCATATCGGCATGGGTATATGGTTCATAGCTCAGAACGTCCTCATATTCCTTATGCTGTTCATATTGATAGGCAATATCTCGATAAAGCAGGCAGATACAGGCACCTCCACCTCCTCCGCCATGATATGGCTGGGTGTGGCAAGTCTTATAGCCTATGTGGTCTTTTACGGCTACTTTGTTGTGATAAGGAAAAAGAGGACACCTCTGATGATGGTCGCTTGCTCAGCACCTATGATGATCGCACACCCTGCACTGGGAATACTGGTTCTCGCAAACGGAGTTATAGGATACCTGTACAACAAGGCCGAGAAAGACCTTGAGACAAAACCGGGCTATCCGGATTTCACACAGCTGGCAATAACCACCATCGACAGCGAGGCGAATACCGTCGAGGAGCTCACCTTCGAGAATATCCGTGAGCGTGCGGTGAATACCCACAGACACGACGGCAGCTTCCTTAAATAGGAGCAGGATATGGAGTACAGATATATCACTCAGGAGGTCATCGACTCGGGCAGCAGGAACATAACCTCACCCGAGATGTTCGAGGAAGCAAGGCAGTATAACATCGAAGCCGCAGATAACTATAACAGGCGTCACAGGGCACACGCCCTCTTCAATATCTGGATGGTAGTGCAGTTTGTATACTATGTGTACAAGGTCCTGAGGGTACTTTCAGATACCACCATGAAGCAGTTCGGCGACGGCAGCTACACCCCCGACATTCTGGTATGGCTGGGAGTTCTGGCGTTTTTCGGCTATATCGGACTTATGATCTGGTTCGCCTATATCAAGCACTGCCGCAACAAGTTCATTATCGCGCTTATATCCCTTGTGGTCATAGCCGTTTCCTGGAGACTCTGGCTCATACCCGTGGGAAACTTCTTTATGACATGGTATTATGAGTACGTCGAGGCCGACCTTTCAAAGAAGCTTGGCTACCCGTCATTCACTCAGCTCAATATCACCACCTTCAACAGCTATGCTGACAGCGTGGAAAATCTTACTTTTGACAGTATACGCGAGAAAGCAAACAGGGATCACCCTCACAATGGTGAGTTCCTGTGATATACAGACCACTCCTTCACCCCGAAGGAGCTTATTATAACGGAGGACTTTGATATGTCAGATATACTTATGAATAAAGAGCAGATCATGGAGATCATTCCCCACCGCGATCCTTTCCTTCTCATCGACGAGATAGTTGATATGGAGGTAGGCGTGAAGGTCCGCGCAAGGAAGTACATAAAGGAAGAGGACTTCTGGTTCAAGGGCCATTTCCCCGGCTATCCCGTGACTCCCGGCGTTCTCATGGTTGAGATGCTGGCACAGGCAGGCGCCGTATGTATGCTCTCAAAGCCCGAATTCAAGGGCAAGCTTGGACTTTTCGGCGGTATAGACAAGGCAAAGTTCCGCAGACAGGTAGTTCCCGGTGACGTTCTTGACCTTGAGGTGGAGATGATACGTCAGCGCGGACCCGTGGGCACAGGCAAGGCAGTTGCTTCGGTAGGCGGCGAAAAGGCTGTATCCTGCGAGATAACCTTCGTTATCATAGACAATAAATAATCCATACAGGAGATAATACAGATGTTCAGAAAAGTTCTTATCGCCAACAGAGGCGAGATAGCTGTACGAATAATAAGAGCGTGCAGGGAGCTGAGCATACGCAGCGTAGCGGTGTATTCCACCGCCGACCGCACATCGCTCCACGCACAGATAGCCGATGAGGCGGTATGTATAGGTCCTGCGGCAACAAAGGACAGCTACCTCAACATGAACGCCATAATCCAGGCGGCACTGAATACAGGCGCCGATGCTATCCACCCCGGCTTCGGATTTCTCTCGGAGAATGCAGAGTTTGCAAGGCTCTGTGAGGCAAACGGAATAGTTTTCATCGGTCCCTCATATAAGTCAATAGAGATGCTTGGCGACAAGGCAGCTGCAAAGGAGACCATGGCAGCAGCAGGAGTACCCGTTATCCCCGGCTCAAAGGGCGCTGTAAAGTCTCTTGAGGAGGCGAGGGAAATAGCCGACAAGGCAGGATATCCCGTACTGGTAAAGGCTTCCGCAGGCGGCGGCGGACGCGGCATACGCCGTGTTGACAGTCCCGAGGAGCTTGAGGCTCAGATGACTGCCGCTCAGCAGGAGGCAAAGAACTTCTTCGGCGACGATGCGGTATATATCGAGAAATTCCTCATAAATCCCCACCATGTTGAGATACAGATAATCGCCGACAAGCACGGCAACTATATCCACCTCTGCGAGCGCGACTGCTCCATGCAGCGCCGCAACCAGAAAATGCTGGAGGAGTGCCCCAGCCCCATAGTGGACGAGAAGCTCCGCGCAAAGATGGGCGCCGCAGCTGTTACGGCTGCAAAGGAGTGCGGCTACTACAACGCAGGCACTATCGAGTTCCTGGTGGACGAGAACCGCGATTTCTACTTCATGGAAATGAACACGAGAATACAGGTCGAGCACCCCATTACCGAGGAGGTAACAGGCTTTGACCTCGTAAAGGCACAGATAGAGATAGCCGACGGCAAGCCCCTTGAGATAAAGCAGGAGGACGTTATCATGCGCGGCCACGCTATCGAGTGCAGAATAAACGCAGAAAATCCCGAGAAGGGCTTCCGCCCGTCACCGGGTACCATAACCGCACTCTATATGCCCGGCGGCCCCGGAATAAGAATAGACGGCGCGGTATATCAGGGCTACACCATAACTCCATACTATGACTCAATGATAAGCAAGCTGATAGCACACGGCTCTGACAGAGAGGACGCCATAAACAAGATGAGATGGGCACTGTCCGAATTCATCGTAGAGGGCGTCGACACCAATATAGACTTCCAGCTGGAGATAATCAGGAATGCTGATTTCAAGGCGGGAAAGTACGATATCGGCTTCCTTGGCAGGTTCATGGAAGAAAAGAACAAATAACTCGGAATGTGGTGAACATAATTGTTTGAAGATTTTTTTAACGTTGTAAAGAAGCGCTGGGGCGACGGCGAAGAGGAATACAAACCTCCCATGTTCAAATGCCCCCGCTGTCAGGGCACCAGCCCCCTTTCCAAATATGAGGAGCTCCACAGAGTATGCCCCAAGTGCAATTATCACGGAAGACTTTCCTCACAGGAGCGAATAGCCATAACCGTTGACAAGGAGAGCTTTAAGGAGTTCAACGCCAATATGCGCGGTGCAGACCCCCTGGATTTCCCCGACTATAAGGAGAAGCAGGCAGAGCTCCGCGGAAGCACGGGACTCAGCGAGGCTGTCATCACAGGTACGGCTACCATAAAGGGCTCACCTGTAGTCATCGGCATAATGGATTCACGCTTCATGATGGGCTCAATGGGAAGCATAGTGGGCGAGAAGATAACCAGAGCCTTTGAATACGCCACAGAGCACAAGCTCCCCGTGATAATGTTCACGGCTTCCGGCGGCGCACGTATGCAGGAGGGAATAGTCTCACTGATGCAGATGGCTAAGACCTCGGGAGCTGTAAAGCTCCACAGCGAGGCAGGCGGACTCTATATATCAGTAATGACAGACCCCACCACAGGCGGCGTTACAGCCAGCTTTGCGTCCCTGGGAGACATAATCATAGCCGAGCCCAAGGTGCTCATAGGCTTTGCAGGCAGACGTGTTATCGAGGGAACCATCAAGCAGAGACTTCCCGAGGACTTCCAGCTTGCCGAGTTCATGTATGACAAGGGCTTCGTTGATATGATAGTTGAGCGCAGAAAGCTCAGGAGCGTGTTGTCGCACCTGCTGAAGCTTCACGGATTTTACCCTAAGGAGGCGTGAGTATGGACGAGAAGAGAACAGCCTGGGAACGCCTTCAGCTCATACACACCAAGGGCAGACCCACTATCAAGGACTATATACCCCAGATATTCACAGACTGGTATGAAATGCACGGCGACCGCCTTTTCGGTGACGACAGAGCCATTATCGGCGGACTTGCCCGTCTTGACGGCGAGCCTGTTACAATAATCGCAGAGGTCAAGGGCAGAGACATCAACGAGAACAAGGTATGCAACTTCGCAATGCCTCATCCCGAGGGCTACAGAAAGGCTCTCAGGATAGCAAGACAGGCAGAGAAGTTCCACCGCCCCATAATCTGCTTCATCGACACTCCCGGAGCATTCTGCGGAGTCGCAGCCGAGGAGCGCGGACAGGGTGAGGCTATCGCCAAGAATATTGCTGAGTTCATGACCCTCCGCACACCTATTATCTCCATCGTCCTTGGCGAGGGCGGAAGCGGCGGTGCTCTTGCACTGGGCGTATGCGACGAGCTGGCAATGCTTGAGAACGCGGAATATTCCGTATTATCGCCAAGAGGTTTCGCAAGCATACTCTGGAAGGACGCCTCACGCGAGCAGGAAGCCAGCGAGCTCATGAAGATAACTGCCGAGGATATGGTGCGCCTGGGCGTGGCAGAAGCCATAATCGAGGAGCCTCTCGGCGGTGCACATAACGATTTAGACAAAATTTCAGAAAATATACACGAATATTTGTCACAGAAAATTCCGGAAAAATGCAAAAAAGATATTGACGTTTTGCTTAAAGAACGCTATACTAAATTTAGAAAAATCGGAGCGTTCACGGAATGAACCGATTTTGAGAAAAAATAAAGAAAATGGAGGACCATATAATGATTTTTGAAAAACTCAAAGATATTATTGCAGAACAGCTCAGTGTGGAGGCAGACGAAGTAAACATGGATTCTAATATCCAGGACGACCTCGGCGCAGATTCACTCGACGTTGTTGACCTCATCACAACTATCGAGGACGAGTTTGACATCTCTATCCCCGACGAGGCTGTAGAGGAGATCAAGACAGTAGGCGACATCGTTAATTACATCGAGAAGAATACAGACGCTGAATAATTATGATAAAAGCTCCCCCGACGAAAGATCGGGGGATTTTTTTATGCCGTTGCCATGAACAGAAAAGTGTGATAATATATAGATGAAAAATTTTTTCTTGAATTTTGCAGCACTTTCACTTTTTCAAACGAATGTTATTTATGAAAGGTCGATCTTCACTACATACACTTGCCCGGGGAGGGATGAACATGACAGGAAATGAGCTGAAAGAGCTTCTTGCAGCTTCACCTGAGGAATGCCACAGGAGACTTATGAAGGAATACGGAAGATATGTCTATGCTATCGTATTCAATAAGCTGAGAAGCTGCGGCACAAGGGAGGATATAGAGGAGTGCTTCTGCGATGTGTTTACCGATATATTTCTCAGATTTGAATACAATGAGAGATACGTGAGCGATATCAGGGGATATATAGGCACAGTGGCGAAGCATAAGGCTATAGACCGCTTCAGGAGCCTTTCGGCTGCTGAACGGTATAACGCCCATGCAGATGAAGAGGAATTGGCGGAGCTGGTTTCGGATATCAGTGTTGATGAGCTTGTCGATGGTTCTGAACTCCGCAGGATCCTCCTGGATAAGATAAAGGAGCTGGGTGAGCCGGATGCGACAATACTGATGCAGAAATTCTACTATAACCGCAAATCGTCGGAGATAGCAGAGAGCATTTCCATGACGGCATCATCGGTACGCTCAAGGCTCACAAGGGCTATGGGAAAGCTTCGGATAAAGCTTGCCGAAGCAGGTAT
This sequence comes from Bacillota bacterium, assembly GCA_029572815.1. Taxonomy (GTDB): domain Bacteria; phylum Bacillota; class Clostridia; order Oscillospirales; family Ruminococcaceae; genus Ruminococcus. The sequence goes on from JAKPUQ010000092.1 coordinate 32,680, forward strand.
CACAAGGTAAAGGAGGAGCAGCTGTGAAAAAGACGGATCTGTTTGATATATTTGAAAACGCAGAGGATGAGCTTATGGAAGATTTTACGGAAATGAGCCCTGAGATCAGCGATGAGCGGCTGGAAGAGCTGCTCGCTGTGAGTGAAAGGAACTACAAAATGAAAAAGAAAGAATATGAACGAACAAGGAAAGATAAAAATAAAGAGTATGATGGTGCAGTCAGCGGCGTTGAGCGCGTAAAGAGACCTGCATGGCTGGCACCCCTGGTCATGGCGGCTTCACTGGTGCTTATAGCAGGAGTTGTTCTGGGAAGCACTGCACTTCTGAGGCGCCACGGCAAAAGCGGCGGAGTGACCCCCGATCTGACAGCTGTCACAACAACAGCGGATAAGAATGGGGAGATCACCACCACAAAGTCAGGAAGCACAGTTACGGTCACCACCACAAAGGCTGGAAGCACCACAGCAGTCAGCGGTACCAATACAGCCGCAGCGGCAGCTTCGGGGCAGACTGATTCCACCACATCGGCGGCATCGGCAGCTGTGGCAGAAACAACAGCTGCCGCGGCAGCTAATGAGACTGCTTCGGGGGAACAGGAACTGGAAAGATACGCCCTTGAGCTCTACAAGAGATCAGAGACAGTAAATGACAAGATCAATGGCATAGGCGTTTCGGGCTACGGCGACGGCTTCCTGAAGGTCAGTGTCGATCCCGGACTGGGATACAGCTCTTATGACTATGAGCATAACAACAGTCAGTGGGTGGACAATGTAAAGTTCTACCTGCCTGCTGCCGATGAGAACTTCACAACAGCCGACGAGCTGAGAAGCTATGTGAGAAGCGCATTCACAAAAAACTGCTTTGTATACAGATGGCTGGAAGATAATCTGATAACCGCTCCCGATGATTTTGAAAACGGCGGCTATCTTGACAGCGAATACATCGGGTATTACCTTATATACCGCGGAAAGCTCTACATGACAGCTCCCGGCGGCGGCAAAGGATCACTTTCTCACGAGTATTCCGAGGCTTATCCTGTTATTATCACAAACAAGACGGATACATCATTTACTGCCTATGTTGCCGAGTGGTACGGCGGAAGTGAGCCTTATCACGATCTCAATGAAGCGACCTGTGCGGAGGTAAAGTACGTGCTTGACCCCGAATTCAACGACTGGCGCATAAATGATATTGTTACCCGTCCTCCCGGCGTATACAAGGAATTATACGACAGCCGCAACAATTAAAGCATATTAACGTAAGCCCCTGAGTGCTGCAAAGTGCTCAGGGGCGTTGTGCTTATTAGGACAAATCATAATTTACATTTGTAGGGGACGCCGCCCTCGGCGTCCCGTTGGGCGTGTAATATATCTCGCGGGACGCCGAGGGCGGCGTCCCCTACATTAGCTAACGGCTAAGGGCTAAGGGCTCAAATCATAATTTAGCAAAGCTAAATTATGATTTATATCCTGTTTGCCTTGTCAAACGTCAAAGTTGTTGCATGGCGTGAAATATGTTATGTTACAATAGATCATAGACACTAAAAATAGAAAAACAACTCTCAATATGATATAATGTTAAGTGCTAACAAAAACAAAAATATCATGAAAAGAGAGTTGTTCCATGAATAGTATAACACAAGAAGCACGGTTTC
>JAKPUQ010000096.1 GCA_029572815.1 Bacillota bacterium
ACGCACTCAACGTGACCTGTTCTTGGAAAAAGGTCAACTCCGCAGACCTTATCCACGCTGTAGCCTTTTTCTGAGAGCAGCTTTGCATCTCGGGCAGCAGTTGCAGGATTGCAGGAGATCATGACTATTCGTCTGGGAGCCGCCTCTGCGATGAGGTCAACAGTCTCCTGAGAACAGCCCTTTCGCGGAGGGTCTACCACTATGATATGGGGAGCGCAGCCCTGTTTGCGAAGCTTTCCGAAGACCTCTCCTGCATCACCGCAGTGGAACTCCGCATTGGTTATATTGTTGCTCTCCGCGTTGCGTTTTGCGTTTTCAACAGCCTGAGGGATTATCTCTACGCCCACTATCTTTGAAGCCTTTTTCGCCATTGAAAGACCTATGGTGCCTGCGCCGCAGTATAGATCGGCGATGACCTCGTTTCCGTCGGGAGCCGCATACTCCAGCGCCTTTGCATAGAGCCTTTCTGCCTGGACAGTGTTCACCTGATAGAAGGAAAGGGGAGAGATCTCCACCGTATTTCCGCACATGGTATCGGAGATCGTATCACTTCCCCAGAGGGTCACGCAGCTGTCGCCCAGGATAACGTTTGTCTTTCTGGGGTTGATGTTCATGACAATGCTCTTTATGTCTGCGAATGACTCTGTAAGGAGCCTGCAAAGGGCAGAGAGCTGCCGTGAAACGTCCTTTCTCACCACAAGACAGACCATTATCTCGCCCGAGTGAGCGCCTCTGCGGAGGTAGATATGACGCATTATGCCGCTGCCTGTGGTCTCGTCATAGACCGACAGCTTCTTCTCGTTGATATAGCCGAGGACAGTGCGGAGTATCTCACCGAAGACCTTCGGCTGGAGGGCACAGTCTGTAACGGGCACAAGACGGTGGCTTCTCGGAGCATAAAAACCGCAGACTGCCTTGCCGTCCTGAACTGCCAGGGGGTACTGAGCCTTGTTGCGGTAGTGCTCTGTGGCTTCAGCACCGAGGAAGCTGTCAAACTTGGGAGTAAGTCCGCCGATACGGGTAAAGGCATCGCGGACTATGCCGTCCTTGGTGCGGCACTCAGCCTCATAGGAGATATGTCTCAGCAGGCAGCCGCCGCACTGCTTATACACGGAGCAGGTGTTCTCCACGCGGTCGGGAGAGGGCGTGATTATGCGCTCCACAATGCCGAAGGCATAGCTTTTCAGAACCTTTACTATCTTTATCTCTGCCATGTCACCAACAGCAGTTCCTGGTACGAAAACTGCCATGCCATCAACGCGGCATACTCCGCTTCCCTCAGCGGTAAGACCTGTTATCTCGGCTGTACAGACCTGATTTTTTTCAGGCATTCCGTTACCTCCTCTTTTTTCTCCATGAGCTTGTCGAAGCTCCTGATGTACTCATACGGGAATTTGTAGTTATGTATACGGCTTATCTTTCCATCGGGATAGACCAGCTTTGTGGACGCGGCGCAGCCTGCACCGAGTATGGTCTGGGTCTCGTCCATGATGAAGATATTGTAGTAGCTCTCATAGCCCTTCTTGGCGTAGCCAACATTTTCAAGGTTGTCCACAGTGTTCTTCTGGCGGTACATATAGTAGGGAAGATAGCCGTGGGAAATGAGAGTGGGGATACTGTAGTCCACCATTTCAGCCGCAGGATTTGAGCTGTTGGCGCTGCCCTTTTCAAACAGGGAAGCAGAGCGTTTTATAGTAAGGGTGTGGACGGTTATGCTCTCGGGGGCAAGCTCTATCATGCGGTCGAGAGTGTTTCTGAAGCTGTCCGCGGACTCTGTGGGGAGACCTGCGATAAGGTCGGTGTTGATATTATCGAAGCCAACTTTTCGTGCCAGCTCAAAGGCTTTCACGGCGTCCTCACCCGAGTGTTTTCTGCCGATGACTCTGAGCACCTCATCGTTAAGGGTCTGGGGATTTACGGAGATACGTCCTGCGCCCAGAGCCTTTATCACTCTCAGCTTCTCCTCGGTGATAGTGTCGGGACGTCCCGCCTCAACGCTGTATTCCCTCACCTTGTCAAGGTCGAAGTTTCTTTCCACAGCCTCCATTATTGCGCGGAGCTCCTCTGCTGACACAGAAGTGGGAGTGCCGCCGCCGAAATAGATGGTATCTATCTTGGTGTCGGTCTCCTTTACTATCCTGCCCGCTATCTCAAGCTCGCGGCAGAGTGCGCTGATGTACTCGGGCATGAGCTTTATGGCGGAGTCCATAGAATGTGATACGAAAGAGCAGTAGCTGCATCTTGTAGGGCAGAAGGGAATGAAAACGTACAGGCTCACAGCAGAGCTGTCTATCCTGTCAAGTATGGGGAGCTGGTTTACAGCGGTATCATAGGCGAGCTTCAGCTTTTTAGGGGCCACAAGGTACTTTTCGCCAAGCTGTGAGTAAATCTCCTCCTCGGTCTTGTCCTGACGGATAAGGTCGATGACCTTTTTCACGGGGCGAATGCCTGTGAGCAGTCCCCAGGGCGGAGTAATGCCAGTTTTGCTGACAAGGAGCTCAAAGAGCAGCCTGCATATAATGTACTCAAAGTCCTTTTTCTCTGCGTCGGGGGAAAGCTTAGCTGTTTTTTCCTCCTGATTGCCCTCAAGGCAGACGCGGACGGTAACGCTGTTATCCTCAGCAGCTTCGGTACAGACATATTCACTGCCCGAAGCCTCTGTAATGTCTGAGGTAAAGCTGAATCTTGCAGTATTGAAGAACAGCTTCAGCGTAGCCTCAGTCTCGTATTTAAAAGAATGGCCGATCATTATAATCGGCATTTTGAAGTTATTATTCTCAGTCATTTTTTCCTCTGAACTGTTTCATGTACGGATTTGCTTCACGCTCATAATCGAGAGTGGTTGTCTCGTTGTGACCGGGATATACTCTGTAATCGCCGTCAAGGTGATAGAGCTTGTTGAGGGAATACATCATTGCGGAGCTGCTGCTGTGTGGGAAGTCTGTTCTGCCGACGGAGCAGCAGAAAAGGGTGTCTCCCGAGAAAATAACGTTGTCACAGACATAGCACACGCTTCCCTGAGTGTGACCGGGAGTGTGGAGCACGCGGAAGGAGCAGTCGCCGTCGTTGATGTAGCAGTCGCCGTAAACACAGGTCCAGTCAGTAATAGGAGTGAACTTGGCAAATGACATACTGTTTGCCAGGGAGTGAGCCTCACTTTCAAGCATATAGGCATCAAGCTCATGAATGTATATCTCAGCTCCTGTAGCCTGGTGTACCTCCTCTGCGCCTCCGATATGGTCGAAGTGACCGTGGGTGAGGAGTATCTTTGACAGGCGGAGCTTCTTCATTTTCAGGAACTCCAGCAGCAGACGGCTGTCACCGCCGATATCGACGGCAACACATCTGCCCGGAGCAGTTTCAACAATATAGCAGTTAGCGCGGAGAGGTCCGAGCTGAAGGTGGTGTATTTTCATATATTTCTCCTTAAATGGCGGCTCTTTCCACGGAAATAACGCCCTTTATCTTTCTGAGCTTCTCGAAGAGGTTCTTGAGCTGCTCTGTGCTTGAGATGACGATAGTTCCCTCAAAAAGGGCATTGCCGTTCTTGAGCACTCTCGAAGCGGAGTGTACGATGGGCACACGGGCTTCCAGAAGGACCGCGGAAATATCGTAGACAAGTCCCACTCTGTCGGTGGCTGTGACCTCGAAGCTGGTCTGGAGCTGAGTGTCGCTGTTGTCGGTCCACTGGATATCCACCCAGCGGTCAAGCTCCTCGGGATTGTTCCTTGCAAGTGCAGCCTTGTAGTTGGTACAGTTGGTGGTGTGTACGGAAACACCGTAGCCTCTGGTGATGAATCCGATAATATCGTCTCCCGGGAGGGGATTGCAGCACTGAGCGAACTTGATGAGCATATCGTCTATCTGATCGAGAACTATGCTGCTCCTGCCGTTGGGCTTGGGCTTGATGAGGGGGATAACAGAAGGTTCTTCCTCCTTCTCATAGAGCTTTTCGTACTTGTCCTTGAGACGGGGAATTATCTTTGAGAGCAGGATTCCTCCGTAGCCGATAGAGGCATAGAAGTCGTCGAGAGTCTCGCAGTTATGGCGCTTGAAATCGTCCTGGAGAAACTCAGTATACTGCTCCTCCTTCAGGTTTATCCTGTGGCGCTTGAACTCACGCTCCAGCTGAGCCTTGCCCTCGATGATGTTCTCCTCGCGGCGCTCCTTCTTGAACCATGAGCGTATCTTGGAGCGGGCTTCGTTGGTCTGGACGATATTGAGCCATGCTCTGTTGGGACCCTTATCGGGGTCCTTGCTGGTGATTATCTCACATATCTGTCCCGTCTGGAGCTTATAGTCCAGGGGAACTATTCTTCCGTCCACCTTGGCGCCCACGGTCTTGTGGCCTATCTGGGTGTGGATACGGTAGGCGAAGTCTATTACTGTTGAATTAATGGGCAGGCTGACAGACATACCCTTTGGAGTCATAACGACTATGTCCTCCGGGTCAAGGTCGGTCTTGATAATGCGGACTATCTCCTCAACGTCATCGGAGGTCTGCTGTGCCTCGATGACCTGGCGTACCCAGGCAAGACGCTGTTCCATCTTGTCCTTGCCCTGTATTCCCTCTTTGTACTTCCAGTGGGCGGCGATACCGTATTCGGCGGTCTCATGCATATCCCAGGTACGTATCTGTACCTCGAAGGGGATACCCTCCTTGCCCAGAACAGTTGTGTGGAGAGACTGGTACATATTGTTCTTGGGGGTGGAGATATAGTCCTTGAAGCGGTTGGGCAGGGGCTTGAACATATCGTGGATAAGTCCCAGCACGTTGTAGCACTCCGCAATGGTGGTGACGATGATACGGACGGCGTATTTGTCGTAGATCTCGTCGATGTTCTTGTGATTTATGAATATCTTCCTGTAAATGCTGTAGATGCTCTTTACTCTGCCGTCTATCTGGGGCGGCTGTGAGAACTCCTCCGACTTGAAACGCTGAGCGATACGGCTCTTGATTATCTCGATGAACGCCTCTCGCTCCTCCTTTTTGTTTTCGAGGATATTCTCTATCTCGGAGTAGGCATAGGGGTCGAGGTAGTGGAAAGCCAGATCCTGAAGCTCCTCCTTGATGGCTCTGATACCAAGCCTGTGAGCGATAGGAGCATAGATGTTCATGGTTTCGAGAGCGGTATTTCTCTGCTTCTCAAGGGGGCGGCATTTCAGCGTGCGCATATTGTGAAGGCGGTCGCTGAGCTTGATTATCATTACGCGGATATCCTGCGACATGGCGAGGAGTATCTTACGGATATTCTCAGCCTGCTGTTCCTCCTTTGTAGAGGTGGGGATCTTGCTCAGCTTTGTTACTCCGTCCACCAGCAGAGCCACGTCCTGACCAAAGCGCTTTTTCAGGTCGTCCAGAGTTGCGTCGGTGTCCTCCACAACATCGTGGAGCAGGGCGGCGCAGATAGTATCGGTGTCCATGCCAAGCTCCAGCAGAGTATAGGCAACTGCCAGAGGGTGGGTGATATAGGGCTTGCCCGAGGAGCGCATCTGTCCATCATGAGCCTTTGCGGCGAATTCATAAGCCGAGATTATCTTGCTGAGGTCGTACTGCTTATCATCTGTAAGTATCTTCTGTATGATCTTCTCAATGGTGAAGTCATCGTCAAAGTCGGGGATATCCTTCAGAAATTCCTCGGGGTTCTGGGGGATAGCCGAATCGGGTATGGGTACCTCCAGCTCGTGATGAATGAGATTTGATATATTCATGTCTTCTGTCATATCTTTTCTCCTTGATCTTTGCGGTTTGCCGTTCTGCTTCTTAACGATACAAGTACAGGAGCCGAGCTGAGGTCGGCTTTCTGTGTTACCCTGACCCGTTCTATCCTTGTATCGGAGCAGGAGACGGTGATAAGTCCAAGCTGTCTGAGCGCTTCAACGGAAACGCAGAACTTACAGTAATTGATATTTCTGTCATTGAGCTTTATGTAAAGTGTATCCGAGCAGATACCGGCATCGGGGATAGCCTTGTATATCTTCACAACGTCTTCCCTTGAGGGGCTCATGCTGGGATAGTAATTCTGCGGCAGCTCCTCGCCGCGGAGGAAGGCTTCAAAAGCCGAATGAGCGGCAAAGTATTTGCTCTGCTCGAATATATGGGGACGGAGGTCGCTGACGATAATGCTTACCGTGCGGCTACCGCGGAATTCGTTTATGCCAAGTGAAACTATCATATCGCAGACATCACCCTTAGAGACAATCAGTTCTGAGGGGGGCTTTCTGAACACCAGAGCCTCAGCCTGGGTAAAGCCTATCTTAACTCTCAGCTTGGAGTGGGCTCCGTCAGAGACGGGGATTATGTCTGTTATCTGTGCGTTTTCAATATAGAAAAGGGGCTTTTCGTTGTCTGTGCCGAAGGGTTCGAGCACATTCAGTCCCTCTACGTTCTGTACTGTCAGCTCCTGAGGAGCTACGGGACTGTCCGCTTTAAGCTCTGCGGCAGGCATTATTCTGTGATTTTCAAGGGCGTACTGCTCCAACAGACTGCGGAACTTCTCTGTGCAGCCCTCTTTTATAGTGAAGCCTCCTGCGGCAGGGTGTCCGCCGAATTTGTCGAGGACGTCTGCGGCGCAGCTGAGAGCTCCGAACACGGAGAACTCACCGAAGGCTCTTGCGGAGCCTCTTATCTCGCCGTCTGTCTCTGAGGCTATGAAGCAGGGCTTGCCGAAGCGTTCCACTATTCTGGACGCCACGATACCGATAACGCCATGGTGCCAGTCCTTTCCGCAGAGGAAGATGACCCTTCCCCTTATGAGCTCGGGGGACTTATCTATCATTGAATATATTTCTTCCGTAATGGAGTTTTCGGCTTCCTTGCGCATATTATTGAGCCTGTCCAGCTCCTGTGCAGCTTTGAGGGCTTCGTCATAGTCCTCGCACAGGAAAAGCTCCGCGGCTGTTCTCGGTGAGCCGAATCTGCCTGCGGCGTTTATCCTCGGACCGATACCGAAGCCGATAGACCTCGTATCTATGGGCTTGTCGTTAAGTCCGCAGACCTCCTTCAGAGCCATGAGGGAGGGACGGTCGGAATTCTGTATGAGCTCCATGCCGTAAGCCACAAGGAAGCGGTTCTCGCCGGTGAGGCTGACAATATCGGCAACTGTTGCTATAGCTGCAAGGTCGCCGAACTGCTCAAGAGCCATGGTGTAGTCACCGCCGTCAAGGGCAGCTACCAGCTTCAGAGCAATGCCTGCACCGCACATATATTTGAAAGGGGAGAAGCAGTCATGCCTGTGAGGGTCGACTACAGCCTCCGCACGGGGGAGCTGTTCGCCCTGCTGGTGGTGGTCGGTGACCACAAGCTTCATACCCAGGGCATAGATGTATTCTGCCTCGGCAATGGCAGAAATACCGTTATCAACAGTTATAATCAGTGAAACACCGTCATCGGAGATCCTGTCAACAGCCTTCATGTTGAGACCATAGCCCTCGGAGCGCTCGGGGATATAGTAGGCGACGTCGGCACCTGTTTCAAGCAGATAGGAATAGAGTATGACCGTTGACATTACGCCGTCGCAGTCATAGTCACCGTATATACATATACGCTCGCCGCTGTCTATGGCGCTGTTTATAGTATCCGCTGCCTCCTGCATATCCTTTATGAGGAAGGGATCGGAAAGCTCGTCCACATTGAGGCTCTCCATGACGGATTCAGGCGAAGAATAGCCCTTTGCAGCAAGAGCAGCCGCTGCAAGTGAGCTTACTCCGCAGCCAAGCATAAGTGAAGAGACCGCATTTCTGTCGGGTCTGCCGACGGTCCATTTTTTCATACCAAAACTCCCGATAACAATATATTTAGTTTATTATACCACAAAAACCACTTTTTTTCAATAGAACGTGACAAAAAAACCAAATTGTAACCGAAAAGCCCCTGCATTTGCAGGGGCGGTATTCAAGTTACGCTTTCTATTTTTATTCTCAGCTTCCTGATTATCTTTTTTTCAAGCCTTGATATATAGGACTGTGATATGCCGATACAGTCCGCTACCTCCTTCTGTGTTTTTCCCTTGCCGTCGATGAGTCCGAAGCGCATTTCCATGATCTCCCTTTCCCGGTCACAGAGCTCCGCAACGGCGCCGCGGAGTATCTCACGCTCAGCCTCGGTCTCTATGCCCTTGTTGACGATGTCATCGTCGGTGCCCAGTATATCCGAGAGCAGCAGCTCATTGCCGTCATAGTCGATATTCAGGGGCTCGTCTATGGAGAGATCGTTGCGGTACTGGGAGGACTTCCGCAGGAACATGAGTATCTCATTCTCGATACAGCGCGAAGCGTAGGTGGCAAGCTTGATATTCTTTGTTGGGCAGAAGGTATTCACCGCCTTGATGAGACCTATGGTGCCGATGGATACCAGGTCCTCTATGCCGATGCCTGTGGACTCGAACTTCTTTGCAATGTATACTACAAGCCTGAGATTATGTTCGATAAGGCAGTTCCGCGCATCGGGATCATGGGTAATGAGTTTTTCAAAGACCTCCGTTTCCTCCTCTCTCGTCAGCGGAGGGGGGCAGGGTGTCGGAGCCGTTTACGTAGAATACCTCGCCTGTGAAGTGCTTTTTCAGAAATGCTTTTACTTTTTCGATGATGTTCATATTTTTTCTCCTTATGCCTATATTTTCAGCAGCTTCGGGTTGAAAACGGCTTTTCCGCCGCACTCTCCGAAGCCTATGACAGCGTCCACGGTCTTACTTCTGCTGCTTTTGCTGCTTATCACCACCTCGTCGGGACGAAAAACGGGTATGAGGATGCTTCCTGTAACGGCTGAGCAGGGCAGCAGCCTTACTCCCCGCGGAAGCCTGTCTGTATCTATCGGCGAGCCGGTAAGCTCTGCAAATGACTCCTCCGGGCATATCATAACGGGAGTTCCCGTAAAATAATCCACAAGACCGTTCCCTGTGTCTGCAAGCCCGTCAAGTCTGACTATCCTTTTACCCCGGCGTATGGTCACGGTCCAGTCTCCTGCGGGAACCCTGTCCACAGCATTGCGAATGAGCCTTACAGCGGCATAGAGCACAGCTGTTGTGATTATGAGTATAAGCAGGGAGAAGTCTATGTAGAAGCAGCCGTTGTTGAAGTGCATGAACTGCGGCTCCAGCAGGGAGTACACCCCGTATACCGTGCCTGCAAGTACGAAATTCGCCCCAAAGAAGGCAGCCGTGTTTATCATGAGCCGCTTTCCACCGCGGATCCCGAAGGCAAGGGTGACTATGCTGACTGCGGCGGCAAGCTTTACTGCAAGGGTGACCATAGTTCCCAGGGCGGGCAGCAGTATGGTCAGGGAGAAGAGGCTGCCGTATGCGGAGGCTGCGGCGCACCTGACGTTTTTCAGGGGAGAATGGGTAACTCCGGCGGTGATACGCAGCAGGAAGAAGTTCACATAGATGTTGAGGATAATAAGTACGTCGATGTATATGGTCTCCACTAAGCACCTCCCGTCATGCTGTCTGTAATACATTATAATGCAGCAGGTCCGCGGAATATGTCACAATCTGTCCTCAATGTCAGATTTGACAGAGGGGGAGATAATATGCTAATATGAGAAAAAAGACTTCGGAGCGCTCATATGAACTATAACAGAACAATTTTCTCCTGTTTTACAGGCTATATCGTTCAGGCGATAATAAATAACTTTATACCGCTGCTGTTCATTACCCTGCAGGGCAGCTACGGTATACCACTGAGCAGGATAACCCTGCTCATAACAGTAAATTTCGGTATACAGCTTGCAGTGGATCTGCTGTCGGCGTTTTTCGTGGACAGGATAGGCTACAGAGCTTCTGTTGTTTCTGCTCATGCCTGTGCAGCAGGGGGGCTGATACTGCTGCCGGTACTGCCGGAGATAATGCCCCCATTTGCAGGCATTCTTGCTGCAGTAGCGCTTTACGCTGTGGGCGGCGGACTTATAGAGGTGCTCATCAGTCCCATCATGGAGAGCTGTCCCACAGACAATAAGGAAAAGGCGATGAGTATGCTCCACTCTTTCTACTGCTGGGGACAGGTGGGAGTAGTGCTGCTGTCTACACTCTTCTTCACCATTGCAGGGGTGGAAAACTGGAAGCTGCTGTCAGTAATATGGGCAGTTATTCCCGTAGTCAATGGCATACTCTTCCTGAGAGCTCCCATAGCTCCCCTTATATCCGAGGGAGAGATGGGCATGAAGTTCGGGGAGCTCCTCAGGAGCGGCACCTTTCTTCTGCTTCTGCTCATGATGATGTGCGCAGGAGCAAGTGAGCTTGCGGTCAGCCAGTGGGCTTCATTCTTTGCAGAGAGCGGTCTCCGTATCAGCAAGACCGCAGGTGACCTGGCAGGTCCTATGGCTTTTGCGGCACTTATGGGCGCATCGCGCTGGTTCTACGGAAAATACGGTGAGCGTATCTCGCTTGACAGGTTTATGATAATCAGCGGACTTCTCTGTGCAGCTTCCTATCTGATGATAAGCATTGTTCCTGTGCCTTCTGTAAATCTGGCAGGCTGCGGGCTATGCGGACTTTCCGTGGGCATAATGTGGCCCGGCACCTTCAGCAAGGCGGCGGCTTCACTGAAAAGAGGGGGCACCATGATGTTTTCACTGCTTGCGCTTGCAGGTGACGTAGGCTGCTCATGCGGACCTTCACTGGTGGGTGCTGTCAGCGGCGGCACTGGCAGCATGAAAAAGGGTATACTTGCAGCAGGAGTATTTCCTGTACTTATGGTAGTCGGAGTGATACTGCTGAAAAAGAAAAATACTGAAAAATAGTTCTGCTATTGACAAGGCGGTATTAATGTGCTATAATACTTTTTTCCGAACAGCACGGCAGCTTGTCGGAATGCTCCGGAAAAATGATAAATCACGGCATATCCATGCAGAAAGGAAAAGGGTGAGTTATGAAAATTGCAGTATTCTCGGATATTCACGGAAATCTCAAAGCACTGAAGACAGTGCTCAGACAGATAGGGGAAAGGAACGCAGACCTGACAGTATTCTTAGGAGACATTTTCCAGCGGGGCAACGAGGAGTTCGAGTGCCTTGAGCTGTTAAAGGACAGCGGTATCATCTGCCTTAAAGGCAACTGCGAGCTGTATGCGGAGCACGGAGTGGATGTAGACCCCGATGTTGAGCATCTCAGGGAGTATTATGATGGTATCAGGAGCAGACTGACAGCTGAGCAGACGGAATTTATCAGTAATATGCCGCTGTTCTATGAGACGGAATGCTGCGGACATAAGATGCGATTTTCTCATTTTCTGTTTCTTGATGTTGATGCGCCATATCCCTTTTTGCCGCTGTCAAGCCTGAAAAACGGAGACTTTGACGTGGCTTGCCTGAGTGATGAGGTAAAGAAGTATGAGCTGGTCACAGTGGGACATTCACATCAGAATTTTGTGAATGAGAATGTCGTATCTGTTTCTGCTGCGGGGCTGGAGGGAGCTTCCTGGCTACTGATCGAAGCTGATGAAAAGTCTCTCAGCTATGAGCGTATAAGCATAGAATGACAAAAAATGCCCCGAAGCGGTATTCGCCTCGGGGCATATTTTTGTTTGAATTATAAGTCAGCCGATGTGTTCATCATAACAGCGGCAGGAGTATAGCTCCCAGGATCATAATGCACGCGAGAACAAGGACCAGTATTCTCATCCAGAGCTTTTTGTCCTTGCCGCTGACACTTTTCTTTGCATTCTTATCCATGGGAAGGGGCTTGATGTTCTGCTTTTTACTGCTCATTCATATCACCTCAATGTCTTTTTTTAGTACGCTTTTTGCGGTTCGGTATGTAATCCGAGTAGATATCGGACTTCTTCCTGTTTCCGTATGCCGACTTTTTCCTGTCGAAACGTGGCTTTGAGTCGCCGCGGCGGCTGCTGTTCCTGTCGGAGAAGGGGCTGCCCTTGTAGAGCTTTACCTCCACCTTGTTGCCGTTTATCTTCATGGAGTCGGAGCTTTCAATGATGTAGTCACACTCAGCCTCCGGTACCTCAACGGTGGTGTGTTCGTCGTAGATGTCGATCTTTCCGAAGTCCTTGCCCGTCATTCCCGTAGCGTCCACCAGGGCGCCCAGAATGAAGTTGGGAGCGATACGGCGGTTCCTTCCGATATTGATGACTATCCTTGTGGTCTTGGCGCCGCTGTTCCTGCCCTTTCTGATGGGACGTGTGCCCTCTATCTCCGGGAGAGCGTCAGTCTCAGCCTGAAGCTGCTTTGCAAGGACTCTTGCAGCTGCCTCGCGGTAGTCGATACCCATGCCTGCCAGCCTGTCGAGTATATCATAGGCGTTGTGAACTGCCTGTGCCTCGGAGATCTCCTTTATCATAGCCTCTTTTTTCATGGCGATGATGTCGGACTTTTCGGGGAGGGGCATTTCTCTTATCTCGGCGTGGGTGTACTTTTCGATAGCGCGGAGATCATAGAGCTGACGTCTTCCGCTGATGAGAGTATAAGCGGAACCTGTTCTGCCGGCTCTGCCCGTTCTGCCGATACGATGGATATAGTACTCGTTGTCCTGGGGAAGGTCATAGTTGAATACGGCATCAACGCCGCTGACGTCGATACCTCTTGCGGCAACGTCCGTAGCTACCAGTATCTCGGCAGCTTTGTTCTTGAAGCTGTTCATGACCTGGGTACGCTGTATCTGCTTCATATCTCCGTGGAGACCTGCTGCGCGGAAGCCGCTTTTCACAAGCTCCTCGGTGAGCTGATCAACCATTGCCTTGGTATTGCAGAAAACCATAGCCGACGAGGGCTTGTATGCAGCAAGAAGGAGCTTTAAGGCATCGGTCTTTCTGCCCATAGCCACCTCAAAATAGAACTGCTCGATGAGCTCAACGGTCTTCTGTGCGGACTTTATCTTTATATGTACGGGATCACGCTGATACTTTTCGGTGATCGCCATGATCTCCTTTGGCATAGTTGCGGAGAAGAGCACGGTCTGTCTGTCCTCGGGAACATCTGCCAGTATGGACTCTATATCCTCACGGAAGCCCATGTTAAGCATCTCGTCAGCCTCGTCCAGAATGACTGTGCGTATATTTTCAAGCTTGAGGGTTCTCCTGCGGATATGGTCCATAACTCTTCCGGGAGTACCTATAACTATATTTGCGCCGCGTTTCAGCTCATGTATCTGCTTATCCATGCTCGCGCCGCCGTAGACAGCGGAGGTCTTCACGCCCTCCTTGAACTTTGCGAATTTGCGTATCTCCTCATTTGCCTGCGTTGCAAGCTCACGGGTGGGGCAGAGTATGAGAACTACCGCAGACTTTCTGTCGGCATCGGTAATGCTCTCAACAGCGGGGATACCGAATGCAGCGGTCTTGCCTGTGCCTGTGTTGGAGCGTCCCACAACGTCCCTTCCTTCAAGGAGAAGGGGGATACTCTGCTGCTGTATCTCAGTCATCTCCGTATATCCCAGCTCGTCAACGGCACGGAGAAGTGCCTGAGATAAATTAAGCTCGTTAAAATTCATTTTGTTACCTTTCTTCCTTCATTATTCCAATACAAATTATAATAGCACAAAAAGCGGAAAAGGTCAAGGGGATTTATTGCGTGATATTGTATTTTTCGCAGTTTTCACCATTATTGACAAATAATGGGATCTGGTCTATAATATTCATCAGGACCCACAATGGGCAGAAAACAAAGAGGTTGATGATATGATACAGGATATTGCGCCGAGCAGGCTTTATAACAGCTACATAAAAACGGATATATGTGAGGGAGACTTCCTTCTCTGCTTCGATAGTGAGGGGAAGCTCCTTACAGATACAGGAGGAGACCGCATTACCTTTCCAATGGCTGGAAAGGAGGAGCAGCTTTCCGCGGTCTATGCTTTTTCCGTTGATGAGGAGCGTTACTTCATAGTGCTCTCGGAGCACAGGGACTTCGGAGCAGGCTTTGAGTACAATGGGCTCCGTCAGCTCAGGGACAGCTTCGGCGGAAAGGAGCTCTTTGCCGCCTTTACAGCCTATCATCTGTGGAGGTGGTACAGCGACAATCACTTCTGCGGCAGGTGCGGCGGAAATATGTCATTTCACAGTCGGGAGCGTGCTCTTGTCTGTGAGAAGTGCAGGAATGTGGTCTACCCCAGGATAAATCCTGCGGTGATAGTGGGCGTCATAAAGGACGATTCCATACTCGTGACCCGATACCGCAGCGGCTACGCACATAATGCCCTTGTGGCAGGATTCACCGAGATAGGGGAGACCCTTGAGGAGACCGTCGCCCGTGAGGTCATGGAGGAGACAGGAGTAAGGGTAAAGAATATCAGGTACTATAAGTCTCAGCCCTGGGGTATGGCTCAGGATATGCTTGTGGGATTTTACTGCGAGGCTGACGGCAGCGGTGAGATACACATGGACGAGAGCGAGCTGAAATACGCAGAATGGGTAAAGCGTGAGGACGTAGTGCTCCAGCCAAGTGATATAAGCCTTACAAATGAGATGATGAAGCAGTTCAGAGACGGCAATATATGACAGCAGAAAGCTCCCGTAAAATATAACGGGAGCTTTCAGTTATAGACCGAGCCTATAACCCGATATAATTCATAGGTATTTGACAAACGCCTACCAAAGTGATATGATATGAGTAAAGAAAAACACAGGGGTGTTGATAATGAGTAAAAAAAGGTGTATCACCAATTCCGAGCGAATGTGTCGGGATTAAATCTACAGATGATAACAAACTATATTATATTTTTGAAAGGAAGTTCAGTTATGAGCAATTATAAATTTGAAACTATACAGATCCACGCAGGTCAGGAAAATCCCGACCCTGCTACAGACGCAAGGGCAGTTCCGATCTATGCCACCACTTCATATGTATTCAAGGATTCTGCTCAGGCAGCAGGCCGCTTCGGACTCACAGAGGGCGGAAACATCTACACCAGACTGATGAACCCCACCTCAGACGTTTTCGAGAAGAGAATAGCTGCTCTTGAGGGCGGCGTGGGAGCTCTTGCAACAGCTTCGGGCTCTGCGGCTATCAGCTACGCGATCCAGAATATCGCCACGGCAGGGGACCATATCGTTTCATCGGTGAACCTCTACGGCGGCTCCTATAATCTTCTTGCACACACTCTCAAGGATCAGGGACTTACCACAACTTTTGTTGATCCCTCAGACCCCGAGAACTTCGAGAAGGCCATCCGTCCCGAGACAAAGCTCCTTTACGCTGAGACTCTGGGCAATCCCAATTCCGATGTTATCGACATCGAAGCTATCTCTGCCATCGCTCACAAGCACGGTATCCCGCTTATCGTGGACAATACCTTCGCAACTCCCTTCCTTCTGAGACCCATCGAGCACGGCGCTGACATAGTAGTTCATTCCGCAACGAAGTTCATCGGCGGTCACGGTACAGTAATGGGCGGTGTAGTTATCGACTCCGGCAAGTTCGACTGGGCTCAGAATGACAAGTTCCCCGGACTTTCCAAGCCCAATCCCTCCTACCACGGAGTAGTTTTCACAGAGGCCTGCGGCAACCTTGCCTATATCCTCAAGCTCCGCACCACTCTCATGAGAGATCAGGGCGCAACTATCTCGCCCTTCAATTCCTTCCTGCTCTTACAGGGACTTGAGACCCTTTCCCTCCGTCTGGAGCGCCATACCGAGAACGCTCTCAAGGTTGTGGAATTCCTGAAGAACCACCCTCAGGTTTCACAGGTGAACCACCCCTCTCTCGCCACTGGCAGAGCTAAGGAGCTTTACGACAAATACTTCCCCAACGGAGCAGCTTCCATCTTCACATTTGATATAAAGGGCACAGCAGAGGACGCAAAGAAGTTCACAGAGAGCCTTGAGCTGTTCTCGCTCCTTGCAAACGTAGCCGATGTAAAGTCGCTGGTAATACACCCTGCTTCAACCACTCACTCACAGATGAGCGAAGAGGAGCTTCTCTCCGCAGGCATCAGACCCACAACAGTGAGACTCTCCATAGGTACAGAGCATATCGACGATATCATCGCAGACCTCCAGCGCGGATTTGATTCGGTAAAGTAAAAAACGAATGGCATTTGCAGAGATGCAAATGCCATTTTTTATTTTGTCTTTAGTTTTATCAGGTCTTTGATGACCTCTCCGCCGATGATGAGTCCTGCCACGGAGGGGACAAATGCGTTGGAACCGGGAGTGGAGCGCCTTGCGGTGCCTGATCGCATATCGGTATTGCCAGAGCCGTCCTCGGCAGCTATGCCTTTAGGGGCAATGGGCTGCTCCTTTGAGTAGACCACCTTCAGCTTCTTCACGCCGCGGCGTTTCAGCTGATAGCGCATTACTCTTGCCAGTGGGCACACGGAGGTCTTGTATATATCCGCCACCTCAAAGGCGGTGGGGTCCACTTTATTTCCTGCACCCATGGAGCTGATAACGGGAACTCCCGCTGCGTTTGCCTGCATGATTATCTCTATCTTGCCCGTGACGGTGTCGATGGCATCCACAACGTAGTCATACTGTGAAAAGTCCAGCTTATGGGCGGTTTCGGGCATATAGAACATCTTGTGGCAGGTGACCCTGCATTCGGGATTGATGTCATGTATGCGCTTTTCAGCCGCGTCCACCTTGTACATACCCACGGTTGAGCCCAGAGCGATTATCTGGCGGTTTATATTGGTCACGCAGACCTTGTCATCGTCGATGAGGTCGATAGCTCCCACGCCCGAGCGTGCCAGAGCTTCAACGGTGAAGCCGCCCACACCGCCTACGCCGAAAACGGCAACGCGGGAATTTGCCAGTATATCCATGGCTTCCTCGCCGAAGATGAGCTGAGTTCTTGAAAAAATATCGGACATATCTTACTCCTTATCCAGTGCAGTCAGGTCTGAAGGCTCATAGCGGTTGTGCCCCTTGAGACTCTTTTTGTACTTCCAGCACCTTATGGCGTCGCCGAGGGAGCTTCCCTTGTTATTGGCGAAGAAATCGCGGATATAGGTGTTGTACTCAAACTGACTGTCAATGCTGGTTTTGCTGTGCTTTTTCTCCTCAATTATCAGGCGGTAGGCTTCAATAGCGTCGGCAAAGGTCTTGCCGCCGTTGACTTTGAGCCATTTCTGGAAAGCCACATTGAAGGAAAAGCTCTTGCCTAAATGCTCCTTGAAGAAAGCGCGGTGGACCTCCGAGCATACGAAGTTTTCGCCAATTTTTCCGTCCATTGCTATGGGAGCGGAGTCGGCAGCGCTTCTTTTTCTGCTCTTTGCAGCAGGCAGCAGCACCTCTCCCGTATCCAGGAAGTGGGCTATCCTGTCAGTGAGCTGGATTTTGCTGCCTGAGACGGGCAGACCGTTCTCGCGGCAGAACCCGAGCAGCTCCTCCTTGAGGTAGTAATAGCTGCGGAAGACCTTGCTGTCCAGTCCTTTTTTCAGTTCCGGTCTGTCTGACATAGCTTGCTCCTTTACAGTTTTATCTCCATGTAGCCGCAGGTAAAGGGGAAAAAGTCGAACTTTTTCGTGCCCACATGGACTGCTCCGTGTTTTTCATACCATTTGCGGAGGACGTTGTTTTCCTCAACGATGCTGAATACCAGCTTTGTGCAGCCCATAGCTCTTGCCTCCTCACAGGCGTCCTTGAGGAGCTTCTCTCCTATATTCCTGTGTCTGTATTCGGGGAGAACACAGAGGTTGTTCAGCTCACACTCTCCATTTTCGAGACGGAGCAATGAATAGTATCCCACAATTCTGCCGCCATCGGAGTAAAATGCGTACATGGGGCGCTGTTCCTTATCATACTGTGAAAACAGCTTCTCGTCGGTAGTTGCAAAAGCCACGAACCGCGGCGCATTTTCCACAGTGAAGCCGAACTCGTCCGCCACGGTCATGAAGCTTGTCTTTATGACATTTACACATTGGGGAATACTGTTTCTGCCTATCTTACATATGCCCCTGAACTTCTCCAGACGGTAAACGTGTTCATCGTCCACCTCTGCTATACCGTCCTTGTAGTCATAGCCGAAATGCCTGTAAAACTGGCAGCCTGTTATGGAGGAGGGTATCTCTATACGCTTTGCGCGGAGAAAGTATTCGTCCTTTTCGAGAGTCTCCATGATGAGCCTGCCAACGCCCTTGCCCTGATACTCGGGAAGCACGAAGATAGTGAACAGACTGCTCTCGTCCTCCTTGCCCCAGTAGGGACCGATTGCGCCGACGCCGATGATCATTCCCTCATCTTCGACTACATACATATGGGTCCAGCCTGCACGCTCAAGTATATTCTCGGGCTGCTGGCTTTTGACTACCTCTTCCATGAGGTCGGCAGGGTAGTCCTTGACGTTGGATATTCTTAAAGTCTTTATGACCAGAGCGGACACAGCTTCTGCGTCCTGCTGTTCAAATCTTCTTATGTTCATATACAAGCTCCTTTACATATTTATCATTTTTTCGTACAGGCTATGGTCGGCAGACATTACGACAATAGTCATTGCTGTGGCGAGATCAAGTATAGCGTGGCTTATCATCATCGGCAGCGGATCGCGCTTTTTGTAGTAATGAATGCAGAATATAACAGTCAGCGGAAGAAATGAGATAAATCTGTAGATCATGTACTTTGCATCAAACAGTGTAGGTATGAAGCAGTGCTGAAGTGTGTAGAAAAAGGCAGGGATAAGTATTGCTGTAAACTTGTTTTTTATCTGATTGACGCCGCCGCCGAGGTACAGACCGTCCTCAGCCAATGCTGTAGTAACAGGAAGTACAGCGATGTTAAGTATGGCGAGAATGAGCGGTATCGGCTCAACTATCATGGGTGGTGAATACGGTAAAACTCCATAGCAGATATAGCCCGCGGCATACAGTCCTGCTGTGCCGATGAAAATGAATCCTATTATAAGGAGTATTGCTTTCTTTACGGGAGTTTTGCCCTTCTCATAGGCGATAAGCTCCCGATAGCTGCTGCCCGCTTTTTTGGCGGATATAACAAGAAAAAGGATAGTCAGTATATTTACTGCGGAGGCGACTATGGTCCACCAGCAGCTTATTTCGCTGAATTCCCTGCCTGTGATCAGAGCTCCGGCAGCAAATATCAGCAGAAATAATATACATCGGGCAGGCAAAAAGAATTTTAGATAGCTTGTTTTATTCATGACACTTTCCCTTTTTCGGAACTGCTTTGTGGGCAGTGATAATAGTATAGCTGTATGCGTTTACAGTGATGACCGCACCGCCGACAGCTGCGTACCAGTTCTTGCCGCGGCGCTCGATGACGGCTTCGGGAGAGCATATCTGCTCCCTGCACCATTCCACCACATCGCCGCAGTCAAGACTGAGATTGCGCCTTATACGAACTGCGCCAAGCTCCGTGGTGTGGAGCTTGGCGATATTTTTGATCAGTTCCATTATTCGGTTATCTTTCTTGCCTCAATATAAAATCTCTTGTCCTCGGCGTGTCCCATAGAGAATGTCTTTCTTGGGAGAGCTCCGTCCTTGATAACAGTGGGGAAGAGCTGTGATTTGTCCATATCAGGGAGAATGAAGGCAAGGCCGCTGTGCTTATCAGCCAGTGACTTTACAGTGTCAGCGCCGTGGATATAGTCGATCTTTCCGCCGTTTGCCTTGATGTAGCCGTCAAGGAAGTTCTGGAGTGAACCAACGGAGAGGTTTGAGGACTTCTTGTTGATGTAGAGCTTCTTCTCAGTGCCGCAGCATGAGCAGATAACGTACTGGTCTGACTCCTTTGTCTCTGAGAGCTCCAGAGCGGCAGTGAGCTCATTCATGAGCTTGTCGCAGTCAACATCGTAAACAAGGCGGTGGATAGCCTCAAACTTGAGAGCATCGCTGTGGAGGTTGACAATTTCAGCCAGAGCATAGCGGGCAGGGTGGTTTGAGAAGTCCTTATCGGGATCAGCCTTTTTCAGCTGTTCGTAGAACTCCTTTGCGGTAGCAAGTGAGTGGTTTCCGTCGCCCATAGCATAAAGGAGAACGGGAGTATCGCTGAGACCGTACTTTTTACAGAAAGTATCGGGATCAGCCAGAGCGCAGAGTGCCTTGTCAACAGCTTCCTGTGCGGACTTGTCCATGAGCCAGCCCTTGATGCTGCCGCCCTTCTGCATGAGCTCGAAGTCATAGAGCTTGCTGTCGTCGGAAACGCTCTTTGCAAGGGGCTCGATAACAGTGTTGTTGGGGTCATCGATAAGTATCATGATGTGGGGAAGCTCAAGGGGAGCGCCCTGTCTTGCCTTTATACGGGGAGGTATACGCTCGATGACAGTAGCCTCGGTAGCTCTTACCTCGGAGGTGCTGCCCTTGGAGAAGTCATACTTTTCGAGGTCAATAGCGCCCACGATACCCTGACGGAGGATACCGTTGCTCTGGACTCTCTCAACGTATACCATAGCGTCCTTATACTCGGTGAATATGCCGTCAGCGAGGTACTTATCCATAGCGGAGTGGATATTGTCGATGCGCTGAGCAACGCCGTCCTGCTCAAGGTAGAGCTCGGGGAGAATAAGGTTCAGCGTTGAAGGAGCGCTTCCGACGGTTGCGCTTACCTCGTCCCAGTACTCAGGCTCGCTGGTGTACTGGTCGCAGGCGATAACGGACCACTTGTGCATATCGCAGTCCTTGGGGATGAGAATGTCAGCAGAATGGAAAGCAGTTGAGTTCATGGTAAATACTCCTTTATAGTTATTAGTTTTTAGTGCTTAGTACTTAGTATGGGCGTACGCCCCAAGAGTTCAGAGTTGAGAATTGAAAGTCAATGTGTTTGCTTCTCTCACATTATTTGAATACGTCGCCGTCAGGTAACACCTCAACTCTCACATCTGAACTTTTTTCATTTCATTAAAGAGCCTGCCCACGGGAAGTCCCACCACATTGAAGAAATCCCCGTCGATGTGGGAGATGAGCGCGGAGCCCAGTCCTTGGATACCGTATCCGCCTGCCTTGTCATAGGGCTCATCGGTGTCGGCGTAGGACTCTATCTCGTCAGCGGTAAGCTCACGGAAGGTAACATCGGTAACCTCCGAGAAGGAGCTGACTTTGCCGCCGCTGATAATGCAGCAGCCCGTGACCACCTGATGAGTGCGTCCCGAAAGCTTTGATATATCGGCGATACACTGTGCTCTGTCCTTTGGCTTTCCCAGTATCTCGCCGCCGCAGATGACAGTGGTATCGCAGCCGATAACGACGCAGTCGGGGAACTTCTCCGCCGCAGCCTTTGCCTTCAGCACTGCAAGGTACCCGGAAGCCTCCATGGGCGGTATATCGTCGGGGAGAGTCTCGTCGCAGTCCAACGATACCGCCTCGAAGTCCTCTGTGATGTATCTCATAAGCTCACGCCGTCTCGGCGAAGCAGATGCAAGTATTATCTTCATGATTCACGACCTTTGTTCGGGTTGAAAAATTTTTCGGAAAATGTGACACTTTGAATGACGGCAGCGATAGTTAAAAAGTGGAGTCTGCGGCTATTGTCTGACCTTTGCTGTGACTGTCCATATTTCCCGCTCAGCAACGGGAAAATATACCATTAATAATTCTATCACATAGGCTAATGTATGTCAAGGCAAAAGCTCCGCTCATTGTAAATTTTGTATCAGTATTGAGCGAAACTTTTGAAAAATTTTTACTATGTCATTTTTGTGTCACTATTGTTTTTTGACATGAAATGATGTATAATTAAAAAGTATTTGTTTAAAAGAAAAGAAGGTTAGGATAATATGAATGAAAATGAGATCGGCGGACCTCGCGGCTATAACGGTCCTCCTCAGGGAACAGGCGGTCCTCCCCCAGGTGCGGGCGGTCCTCCACAGGGCGGAAGTCCTCTGGGAACAGCTCCGGTACGTTCACTGATGCTGAAGTTTGCCATACCGAGTATCGTAGGTATGCTGGTGAGCGCCCTGTACAACATGGTGGATCAGCTGTTTATCGGAAAGGCAGTAGGTACTCTCGGAAATACGGCGACCTCCATTGCTTTCCCGTTTACAACTGGCTGTATGGCGATAGCGCTGCTTCTCGGAATAGGCGGAGCTTCCTGCTTCAACCTGACTATGGGAAGGGGCGATAAGAAAAGAGCTCCTTATTTTGCAGGAAATGCACTTTCTCTGCTGGTGAGCTGCGGAGTGATACTTTCGGCGATAACACTTGTGTTCCTGACACCGCTGCTGAAACGCTTCGGCGCTACAGACGCGGTAATGCCCTACGCTAAGGAGTACGTAAAATATACGGCTTTAGGTTTCCCATTCCTGATACTGACAACGGGCGGCGGACACATAATCCGAGCGGACGGAAGTCCTAAGATGACAATGATATGCAATATCACAGGAGCGGTGGTCAACACCATACTTGATGCGGTATTCGTTATCGGTCTGGACTGGGGAATGAAGGGCGCCGCAATAGCGACTGTCATCGGACAGGTCATCTCAGCAGTGATCGTTATTGTATACTGCTTCAACTTCAAGACCGTTTATCTCTTTGGCAGACATCTGTTCCCGAAGGCAGGCATAGTCAGCAGAATATGCTCCATAGGAATGGCTTCCTGTTTTAATCAGCTTGCTATTGCTATCGTTCAGATCGTTCTCAACAACTCGCTGAGACATTATGGCGCGCTTTCAGAGTACGGCGCAAATGATCCAATAGCTGTTGCCGGAATAGTCATGAAGGTCAATATGATAGTATTCTCCATAGTCATCGGACTTGCACAGGGTACTCAGCCTATCGAGAGCTTCAACTACGGCGCTCAGAAGTATGACAGAGTAAGAAGTGCTTTCTGGATGGCTGTAAAGACAGGTGCGGCTATATCTCTGGTTGCATTTGTTGTGTTCCAGCTGTTCCCCAGGCAGATCCTTGGAGTATTTGCCAATAATGAGGCGAGTGAGGGCTATTACGAATTCGGAGCGAAGTTCTTCCGCATATCCTTCTTCTTTACATGGATAAACTGTCTTCAGCCCATAACCGCAACATTCTTCACATCGATCGGAAAGCCTATCAAGGGCGTATTCCTTTCACTTACGAGACAGATACTGTTCTTTATACCGCTTCTCCTTATCATGCCGCTCTTTTTCAAGATAAACGGCATTCTTTACGCAGCACCTATCGCAGATGCACTTTCAGCGATAGTAGCTATTATTATGGCAAGGCACGAATTCAGGGCTATGAAGGCTCTTGAGTGGTAAGAGATTAATAATTAAAATAAAAATAAAAATCCCACAGTATTGATTTATTGTGGGATTTTTGTTATAATATTTTAGTGAGTGCTGGGGCATAGCCAAGCGGTAAGGCAACAGACTTTGACTCTGTCACCCGTGGGTTCAAATCCCGCTGCCCCAACCAAGCTGAGCCAGCTTGACCGCGACCACGTTGTCGCTTGCAAGCTCGCTCACCGCTATCGGAAGTGAAGTTGTACATCGTTTACAGCACTTTCATCTATTTTGTACAGATAACACAACAGTGTAATGCTGCACAAGTTTCGCGGTTCAGTTTTCTGATCCGTGATTTTTTTATGGCAAATTATATGGAAAGAGCTGCCTTCTGTTTGTTAGCCATTATAGCGGAAGCGAGTTCTGCTTATGGGCTTTTATGCTGATGTTTATACTGAAATTCTGATTTTTTTATTTGTCATTGACAAACATATATGAACAATGTTATAATAAATAATGATCATTTTATGATCAAAATAATAATTTAAGAAAGCGATGGTGCAAAAAATGAAAAACTCATCAAACTCACAGCCACAGTAATGTCAGCGGCAATAACTGCTGTAAGCACGTTGACGACCGGCATCTCCGGTTCTGCTGCCGGTGAAGACCTGACAGTCCAGTATTTCAAGGACAATTGGAGCTCTATCATCTCAGCAGAACAGCAGAAGTACCCCCAGACGAAAAATGGCAAGCAGTGCTACTGGAACGGGCATAATATCGAATCATATACCCAGACGGCGTGTGATCACGATCTGTACCCTAATCTTGAAAACTGCAATACCATTCCGCAGGATCTCTTCCTTGACAGCAGCGATATGCACATGAACAGGGATTATGCTACTTCTGTCGGACGCTATGGCGAATATTCCACTGCAGGTGATTATAACTGCTGTATGGCATTTGCCAGAAAGGTCCAGAGTGATGTTTTCAAGACAAAGAATGCGGCAAGATACAACCTTTCAAACGGTATCTACTCTCTTGCTGACGGAACAAAGATGCTGTATTACCCTGAGCCCGGTGATATCATCAGATTTGACAGAGATTACTCTGATCCCGAGCGTTTCCCCGGACATTCCATCTTTGTGACAGGTGTTTCTTCCAATTATCAGACTCTCACTATCGGACAGGTCAATGCTCATGATACCTGTGCCATCGAATGGAATTCAACTACCTATGGCCCCAGAAACGAGAATATTGATCTTACCTATATTCGCTGCTACGCAACGTATTTTGAACGTCCTGTCAAGGAGGGCGATCTCAATATCGACGGTGAGATCAACTATAAGGACGAGACGATCTTCAAGAATACCATTATGGCTGACGGATCAACATATTATGGCTGCCCGTTAGGCTTATATGATATATCACATGATGGTAAAGTAGACATGACAGATTATTATTATATAGCAAACAGAGATACTTCCAATGTTCACTATTTTGATAAGTCAAGGGCTGTCCGCACTGATTGGCGCGATTGCGGCTTAACTGATTCATTCTGCTATAACGGTCTGTTTTACCAGAAGACAGGAGCAAATTCAGTAACCTTTGTAGGTACGATGGATGCTTCAAATAAAAACGTTACAGTTCCCGAAAAGGTAAAGGACAATAGTACCGGTACAGAATACACAGTAACAGAAATAGGCCTGGCAAGTGCAAGAGAGCCGAGAACATCACTTATTCGTGATATAGAGTCTCTTACTATTCCCAAGACTGTTACAAAGATAGCAGAAAAGGCTCTGTATAACTGCAATATCTCAAGACTTACGATCCCCACAGGCTCAAAGCTCCGCACAATAGACAAGGAGGCATTTGCATGGAGCAAGGTCAACCAGATCTCCTTTGCAAGCGCTACTTCATTAACAACTATCGGAGAATCTGCTTTCAGATCCTGCTCATCACTGCGCGACTTCATCGCTCCTTACAGCCTTACAACAGTAGGAAAAGAAGCATTTGCAAACTGCGATAAAATGCTCAGCTTCAGGACCTACACTGATTCAAGCGGAAACTGCAAGCTTAAGCTTGTAGGCGATAATGCATTTATCGGATGCACAAAGCTTGAGGTAGTGGATATAGAGAACAACTTATACTATGCTATCAAGCTTGGTACGACAACAGGTATCTTCGATCCTGCCTGCCGTTCAAAGCTGTATCTGCCTAACACAAACAGTGTTGCCGGCATCGTTACTATAAACGATTCTGACTATAACCTTTTCCGCAATAAAAAGATGACAGTATTCGCAGGAAAATATAAGATCAGAAAGCCTGACTACACTGTGATCGTAGATAAGAGTTCGACTACATTCGAGAAGGTAAATTTCTGACATAGCGATAAAACAGCGTCAGAGCTGAAATAAAGAGAAACATCACCGATGCCTGAGATTAAGGGACGGTGATGTTTTTTTATGCAGAAGGAGAATGACAGACGGTGGAACAAATAAAAAAATAATGATATTCTGCGCATAAATAACTGCTTATTGAGCATATTCTGAGAATTAAATTTGGAGAAGACTATTTTGCATAATATAAAAACTATATTACACATTAATAAAATGTAATAGCTTCAAAAAATATTACATTTCGTAATCAATGGCTTAGGAGGAAGGTGAGGGCAATAATGAAAATAGTAAAATGGCATATACTTTTTATATATCTGAAATCGGCTTAAATAAGCGAAAATCGGCAGTATGTGAATATTCCTTTAAGAGTGGTTTGGTATTTTGCATATATTTACGCCTCGTATATTATACAAATCCCCGAATAATTGGAAATTGTATTGACATAACCGGGAAATGGGTGTATTATAATGTTATAAATATAATTAACAACATCTTCCGACAGGAAGCGTCCACTATCAGGGGGTAGTATTACTATGAAGAAATTATTTGCGGCAGCTGTAGCAGCTGTCATGATGGCAAGCTTTGTATCCTGCGGCAAGGATCAGTCAGACAACGGTTCGGCAAAGAAAAAGATAGGCATCGCAATGCCTACACAGGATCTTGAGCGCTGGAACAATGACGGACTCTATCTTCAGAAGCAGTTTGAGGAGGCTGGTTATGAGGTCGAGCTTACATTCTCAAAGAATGACGCTACAAAGCAGAACAATGACGTGCTGGGACTTATCTCACACGATGTTGATCTTCTCCTCATCGCAGCGGTAGACGGAAACGAAATGTCAAAAACTCTTGAGGAAGCAAAGGCAAAGAATATCCCCATAGTTGCTTATGACCGTCTTATCATGAATACAGACGCCATAACATATTATATCTCCTTCGATAACTATACTGTCGGCAAGATGCAGGCAGACTATGTTATAGACCAGCTCAGCCTTGACTCTACAAGCGGTCCTTATAATGTTGAGTTCGTCGCAGGTGATTCAGGTGATAACAATGCCCGCTATTTCTTCAACGGCGCTTATGAGACTCTCAAGCCTTATATCGAATCCGGCAAGGTAGTGGTACCCTCAGGAAAGACTTCCTTTGAGCGTGTTGCTACTTTTGAATGGGCATCTGACAATGCGGAGAAGGATATGAAGGGCACTCTTGCTGCTAACTATAAGGATAAGAACCTTGATGTAGCTCTCTGTTCCAACGATTCCACTGCTCTCGGCGTTACAAGAGCTATCGCTTCTGACTATAAGGGAAGCGGTCAGCCTATCATCACCGGTCAGGACGGAGATATCAACAACCTTAAGAATATCGTTGACGGAAAACAGTCAATGACAGTTTACAAGAATATCAACGATGAGGCAGGTGTTGCTCTTGAGGTCTGCAAGAAGCTTCTCGACGGCGATATACCTGCTGCAAGACTTGTTGAGTCACTTGACTGCGAATGCGTGTTCGATACTGATTCCTACAACAACGGCGTAAAGTATGTACAGTCCTATCTGCTGGTTCCCTATGTTATCACAAAGGATAACCTCCAGCTTCTGGTCAATACAGGACTTTACCAGTGGGACAGCAATAATAAGTATCTCGAGCTTGTAAAGTAATATCAAAGGGACCGTCCTTCGGGTCGGTCCCTTTTTCTTGACACTGTTACCCGCTTATGTTATAATTCTATTAATCAGTACGTTAAACGAGGTGAAATAGTATGAAACGAAAAGATTACATAAGCTGGGACGAATATTTCATGGGTATCGCTATGCTCTCGGCACAGCGCAGCAAGGACAATTCCACTCAGGTCGGCGCCTGCATCGTAAATGACAAGCACAAGATAGTTTCTGTCGGCTATAACGGTATGCCTACCGGCTGTGACGATGACGATATGCCCTGGGAGCGCGAGGGCGATACAGCTCTTGATACAAAATATCCATTTGTATGCCATGCTGAGCTGAACGCCATTCTCAACAGCAGCTTCGGCAGTCTCGGCGGCTGTACGCTGTATGTGACACTTTTCCCATGCAATGAATGTGCAAAGGCTATAATCCAGTCGGGGATAAAGCGGGTGGTCTACAAGTGCAACAAGTATGCCGATACTGAAAGTGTTAAGGCTTCATGCATACTCTTTGACAAGTGCGGAGTTTCCGTTGAGGAGTATGTTCCCAGCGGCAAGGATATAGTCCTTTCCATGTAATAAGAAGAAGACAGTGATGATGAAACGAATTAACTGCTCGGTGCAGTAACAAGAGGGAACGTCCCACCGAGTAAGAAATGTTCCCGTACTGCACCATTATAGTAATAAATATAATTATAAGGAGCAGTTTTATGAATATTTATCTTGAAAATCTTGAACGTATAGAATTCAGCGTGACCATGTGCTGCACAGGAAGGTGCAGGCATTGCAGCCAGGGCGACCATTACGGTTACAGCGGTCATATCGACGGAGAAAAAGCTGCCGAGGCAGTTGAAATGGTATGCCGGTACTATGATATAAAGTCGCTGATGACCTTCGGCGGAGAGCCGCTGCTGTTTCCCGAAACTGTCTGCGCTATACAGAGCGCGGCAGAAAGGGCGGGGATCCCGAGGCGTGAAATTATCACCAACGGCTTTTTCAGCAGGGACAGCCGCCGTATCGCAGAAGTTGCACATATGATCGCGGAAAGCGGCGTGAACCGCATTATGCTGTCGGTCGATGCCTTCCATCAGGAGACTGTACCACTGGCTCCTGTGGAGCTCTTTGCAGAGTGGGTGAGAGCTGAGGGAGTGCCTGTTGAGATACATCCTGCATGGCTCAGGTCTCCGGAAGCTGACAATGAGTATGACAGGAAAACCCGTGAACTGCTGAAAGCCTTCCGCGAAAAGGGCTATCATGTCTCTGAGGGAAACATCATATTTCTCAAAGGTAAGGCTGTGGAGCTGCTTGGCGGCGCTGCTGATGAAGTTCCTGCGGACCCCTATGAGGACTATCCAGATGATATCCGCGCCCTGTGCTTTGATGCAGACGGCGGAGTTCTGGGCGGAAGCATATACAAAAACGATATCATTGACATAATAAAGGCGTATTCGCCGGTGTAAAAAACAAGCCCCGTGGAAGAACCACGGGGCTTTTCTGTGTTTAAAGCTTTTTCAGGTGTCTGGACTGCTTTTTCTTGCGCTTCTCGGCGTACATCATGTTATCGGCATCGGTAACGAAATAGAAGATGTCTTCGCCTTTTTTAGGCTTTGCTATGGTATATCCCGAGCTTGCACTGAGTGTGAACGGGTTCTCGCCGCTTGCGTTTATCTCTGCGATATGTGCTTCGATACGCTGGGTTAGCTGCTTTGCCTGTTCCTTGGTATAATCAGCGCCGAAAACTATGAACTCGTCTCCGCCGAACCGGCAGAATATCTCGCCGCCTGTGCAGGAATCACGGAGCACGTCTGCAATATTGCAGATGGCACGGTCTCCGGTATCGTGACCGTAGGTATCGTTGATTATCTTGAGGCCGTCCAGATCGATGAACATGAGCATTATATCGCGCTGATTTTCCATGCAGTCATGGTAGATATCATTGGTCGCCTGCACAAAGCCGTTTCGGTTGTATATACCCGAAAATGTGTCCTTGGTGTAGAGGTTAGCAAGGCGGTCAACTGCGTATTCAAGGCACATGAGCTTTCTCAGATTCTCAAGAGAATTGCATATATTTATGCAGAAGGTCTCGAACATTATGTTTTGGAGGGGAATCCTTGAGCTCCTGATAGCCATGTAGCCGAGGCAGCGCTCGCCGAAGTGCAGGGGGGTGACATAATAGAATTTGCCCTTTTCTCCTGTTTGGGCTTCTGGAGGGAATATGTCCCGGGACTTTATTTTTCCGCACTCAATGAATTCGCCGTTTACGTAGGCAATTGGAACGGTGACGTCCTCTGTATAAGCCATGGGAACAGACAGGTCGGTGCCGTCCATAGTTGCGGAGCTGTCCACAGCAAGCTCGGAGTCCCAGTTGTCGCAGAGACAGAAGTAGAATTCATCAGGGTGTATCTCTACGGCGTTGCGCTTCAGAGTGGCGATGTAGTCATTGTAATTGTTGCAGGCTTCCAGCTGTGTGGACATCCTGTTGAGAACTGACATATAGGACTGAACGCTCTCAAAGTTTGAGTAATTGCGGAAGTTGAGCTCCTTAAGCTTGCTGACGTCGGAAAGTGCATTATGGTGACAACCGCAGCTCTCGGTAAAACGAGGCGACATATTGAGAATGACATTTCTCTGCTGCTGAAGTCCGCTGAAATGCTCATGGAGCATCTTGCAGGCGAGTCTTCCTGACATAGCAAGGGGACGCTCAACAGATGTGAGCTCCACCTGATAGTTGTGGCTGTTATATGTGTTATCAAATCCTGTTACAGCCACGTCCTCAGGTACTCTGAGACCATGGGCGCGGAGAGCGGTTATAGCAGAGGCAGCCATTACGTCATTTGCGCAGATGATAGCTCTTGGCATTCTGGGGAGGTAATCGATAAAGTGCTCAACTGCTGTCTTTCCTGTTGGTGCACGGAAGTCTCCATAATAGATGGCGTCCGCGCTTATATCAAGACCGTTCTCACTGAGGACGCTGCAGAAAGCTGCAAGTCTGTCGGAGCTCTCTGAATTATCGGCAGGACCAGAGATATAGGCGAAGTCCTTATATCCGTGGACATTTATCATGTGTTCGGTTATACTGCGCATGGCGGTCTTGTTGTCTATGCCTATGTGGTAGAAGCAGGGGATATCCTTGTCGATGCTGACGGTGGGGATACCTGCCCGTTTTATCTTTTCAATGATATCGTTCACCACGGGCTGATAGGAGAGGGTATTGGTCAGGAGGATAGCTCCGTCAAAGTCAGTGAAATCGGTAAGACTGAATATAGTGAACTCGCCTATTTCATGCCGCGGATTGTTCATTTCACCGCTGAAGGACACAAATGCAGCGATATTGAGACCAAATTCGGCGGCACCTGCGGATATTCCGCTGAGTATAGTGCTCTGATAGCTTTGCCCGATCTCCTCGATGATGACAGCGATCCGTTTTGCATCCATTTAACTTCCCTCTTTCTCCCTTTTTGTATTGATTAGAGACAACTCTACATATATTTTACTATATTTTTTGAGGAAAATCAATAGATTTTTATTATAATATTCATTAGATATATTCACTTTTTGTTAACAAAATTATCCTTATAGTAATATACCTGTGATTATTAACAAAAATGCAGTGACGACGAAAAGACGAAAAACTTCTCGGATTTTTGGATAATTTATAATAAATGCCGAAAATCAAGCTGTATATTGACAAATCGCTAAAAAACTGTATAATAATTAGTAGGGGATAACGTCATAATTAATGGCTTTATCAAAATAATTCCGATACTGTGCCCGATGCACAGGCGGAAATGCTGCGGAGGGAATTTATGAATATCTGGCACAAGATCAGCCCAAAGAGAATAAATCCCGAAGATTTTATCGCGGTCATCGAGATCGGCAAGGGTAGCAAGATCAAGTATGAGCTTGACAAGGAAACAGGCCTTATCAAAATGGACCGTATCCTCTATACCTCCACTCACTATCCCGCGAACTACGGATTTATACCAAGGACTTATTCAGACGATAACGACCCCCTCGACGTTCTGGTGCTCTGCTCGGAGCAGCTCATGCCGCTTACACTGGTAAGATGCTACCCCATCGGCGTTATCAGAATGCTTGACAACGGTCACCGCGACGACAAGATCATTGCGATACCCTTTGACGATCCGAACTACAATATGTACAAGGATATCGAGGAGCTTCCGAAGCACGTTTTCGATGAGATGACACATTTCTTCACAGTCTACAAGGAACTTGAAAACAAAACAACAGCCGTTAACGAGGTCGATCATGCAGATATTGCAAAGGAGATCATAAGCGGAGATATCGAACGCTATATCGACAGCTTCTGCAAGTAAGCAATGCTCGTACCGAAAATGACTAAAAAGCGAAAGGAGTATCGCGCGTAAAAACGTGCGAAAACAGTTTTATGACAGCTTCAAGTGAAATTTTATTCGGCAGCGATTCAAATGTCGCACCTATCGGTATCATCGCTATGAACAGCGTTACCGAGCTTGGCAAGAAGATCGACGATTACCTCGTTGACTGGGCAGGAAAGGGCGGCATAAATGTCGATTCCTTCCTGGTAGAGAGCGAATGCCCCCGTTTTTCTTCGGGCGACGGCAAGGGACTCATCAAGTCCACTATCCGCGGCAAGGATCTCTTTATCATCGTTGATGTAGGAAACTACAGCATCAAGTATGACTACTTCGGAATGAAGAATGCAATGTCTCCCGACGATCATTTCCAGGATCTCAAGAGGATAATCCAGGCTGCAAGCGGTAAGGCTCACCGCATAACTGTTATAATGCCTACTCTTTACGGCGGACGCCAGCACAGAAGAAGCTACCGCGAGTCACTTGACTGTGCCTGCGCTCTTCAGGAGCTTGAGGCAATGGGCGTATCAAATATCGTATGCTTCGATGCTCACGACCCCAGAGTCCAGAACGCTATCCCGCTCATGGGCTTTGACAATGTAATGCCTACATATCAGGTACTCAAGGCAATGCTCAAGGATATAAAGGATCTTGACTTCAATAAGGACAAGTTCATGGTAGTAAGCCCTGACGAAGGCGCTCTCAACAGAAATATGTATTATGCTTCTGTTCTCGGCGTTGAGATGGGTATGTTCTACAAGAGAAGAGACTACTCCACTATCGTTAACGGACGCAATCCCATCGTTGCACACGAATACCTGGGCAACCCTGTTGAGGGCAAGGATATCTTCGTTTCCGACGATATCATCTCATCAGGTGAGTCCATGCTGGACCTTGCTTATGCCCTCAAGGAGAAGAAGGCAGGCAGGATCTTCGCTTACGCTACATATGCTATCTTCACAAACGGTCTTGAGAAGTTCGACAAGGCTTATGAGGAGGGCACTCTTGACGGCGTGTTCGGTACAAACCTCACATACAGGACGCCTGAGCTCCTCAGCAGACCCTGGTTCCACGAGGTCGATGTTTCCAAGTACATCGCTTACTTCATTGAAGCAATCAATCACGACGTTTCTATCAGCAAGATCATCGATCCTCATACAAAGATCGAGAATCTGCTCAAGAAGTACGGCATGAAGTAATATAAATATTAAGGCACTGTTAACAAACAGTGCCTTTTTCTTTTGTGAAAATTGCGTGAAACCATTGTTTAAAGCCTACAAGAATATTGACAAATATTCGTCAAAGTGCTATAATGATACTTGCAAATTTTAATTTGCGGCAGTTATTTACTGTCAAATGATTTATGAAGGGGAGATTAAATGCTTCAGCTGAAAGACATCGTCAAAAAATACGGCGTCGGGGATAACGTCGTAACGGCTCTGAACGGGGTAAGCATTACGTTCCGTGAGAACGAATTTGTCGCTATTCTCGGACATTCAGGCTGTGGAAAGACCACACTGCTAAACATAATCGGAGGTCTTGATCATTATACCTCGGGAGACCTCATTATCAACGGCACATCTACAAAGCAGTATAAGGACAGGGACTGGGACGCCTACAGAAACCATTCCATAGGCTTCATCTTCCAGAGCTACAACCTTATTCCTCATCAGACTGTTCTCTCAAATGTTGAACTGGCTCTTACTATCTCGGGCGTTTCAAAGTCCGAAAGACGCAAGCGCGCCAAGGAAGCTCTCGAAAAGGTGGGACTGGGTGATCAGCTCCACAAAAAGCCCAACCAGATGTCGGGCGGACAGATGCAGCGTGTGGCTATTGCCCGTGCTCTCATCAACGATCCCGATATCCTTCTTGCCGACGAGCCCACAGGTGCTCTTGACTCGGAGACCTCCATTCAGGTAATGGAGCTCCTCAAGGAGATCGCCAAGGATAAGCTGGTAATCATGGTTACTCATAACCCTGAGCTGGCTGAGCAGTACGCTACCCGTATCGTCAGGATAAAGGACGGCGAGCTCACAGATGACAGCGATCCCTTTGATCCTTCAAAGGCTGAGAGCAGGGACAAGAAGAAAAAGTCAAAGACAAAGACAAATAAGTCCAAGGCTGATAAGCCGGAAAAGACTGAGAAGAGCGCTGACGGCAAGAAAAAGAAGGTATCAATGTCCTTTGGTACCGCGGTCTCACTGTCACTTAACAATCTTATGACCAAAAAGGGAAGGACACTTCTCACCGCTTTTGCAGGCTCTATCGGTATCATCGGTATTGCTCTTATCCTCTCCCTTGCAACGGGTATCAATGAGTATATCGATAATATTCAGGAGGAGACTCTTTCGTCCTACCCGCTGGAGATCATGAGGGAAAATACCGATACTCAGGGTATGATCGAGGCTCTCATGAAGAGTCAGGAGGAATACAATTCCCGTACATTTGAGAAAGATAAAGTCTATTCAAATACTCAGGTCTACGATATGTTCAACTCCTTCAATTCCTCTGCAAAGCAGATCAACAATATGAAGGACTTCCGTACATTCCTCGAAAACGACAGCGTTGTTGCCGATAAGGCTACTTCCATCGGCTATTCATACGATGTGAAGATGCCTGTGTTCACCGAGTCTCCCTCGGGCGAGATCGTAAAGGTCGACTTCATGGATATGTACAGCAAGGCTATGGGAATGGGCGAGTCAGACGTTATGGCTGCCACTATGAACAATCCTATGGCAGGCATGGAAATGTCAGCATTCGGTCTCAATGTTATGGAGGAGCTTCTCCCCGGTGAGGACGGCGAGTACGTCAGTGACCTCATCAAGGAGCAGTATGAGCTTGTAAAGGGCGACTGGCCAAGGGATTACAACGAGGTAGTTCTGGTACTCAGACAGAATAATGAGCTGCCCGATATCATCACCTATGCTATGGGACTGAAGGATCAGGAGGGCTTCAACGACAAGCTCAAGGCTGCCATGAGCAATGAGGAGATCACAGACTATGGTCAGATGGAATGGACCATGGACGATATCATGAACAAGAAGTTCAAGATGATACTTCCCTGTGAGTACTACCAGAAGAACGAAGCAGGCAAGGGCTGCGTTGACCTCACTGCTAACAAGACAGGTATAGAGTATCTTTACAATTCAGATGATATCGGTACCGATATCAAGATAGTGGGTCTTATCCGCCCCAAGGACGGCGTAAAGGCTCCCATGCTTCAGGGATATATGTGCTATACCAGCAAGCTTACGGAGTACGTTATCAACAAGACAAATGACAGCGCTCTCGTAAAGGATCAGATCGCTGACAAGGATAACGATCTCATTACAGGCACAAAGTTCATGACTGATGACTATGTTGAGCCTACTCCCGAGGAGAAGGCAGAAACTGCCAAGGCATTCATCGAAAAGGCTGATACTGATACAAAGGCTGATATCTACCGCCTTATAGTTTCACAGCCCGATCCCAAGCAGCTTGACGCTCAGGTAGAGGCTGCCATGAAGGACTTTGACAGAAAGCAGTTCGTGGAGCAGATCACTTCCATGTACTCCGATGAGCTGGGTGTGGATAGTTCTCAGATAACTGCCTTCGTTGATCAGATGAGCGACGAGGATATCAAGAGCTACGCTGAGGAGGCTATCCGTCAGCAGGTAACTGAGCAGTACGCTCAGATGGCACAGGAACAGCTTGGCTCACTTACCAATGCCGAGCTTGCAAAAATGCTCGATTCAACTCCTGTAAGCACTGAAAACTACGGAGTTGTCTTTGAGAAGTATACTCCCGAGGAGATCTCAAAGTCTACTTATGAGGATAACCTGAAGCTCTTCGGCGTTGCTGATGAGTCCGATCCCTCACGCATCCGTATCTATGTAAAGAGCTTCGAGGACAAGGACGACATCGCAGACGCTATCAAGCGCTACAACAAGGGTGCCAAGGAGGCTGACGAAATCCACTATACCGACATGGTTGCACTTCTTATGTCATCTATCACAGGCATCATAAGCGGTATTTCCTACCTGCTTATCGCTTTCGTTGGTATCTCTCTGGTGGTTTCTTCCATCATGATCGGTATCATCACATATATCTCGGTTCTTGAGCGTACACGAGAGATCGGTATCCTCAGGGCTATCGGTGCTTCAAAGCACAATGTCAAGACTGTATTCAATGCAGAGACTCTGCTGGTCGGACTTGCGGCAGGTCTTATAGGTATCGGTGTTTCGGTACTGCTTACCATACCAATAAATGCTATCATTCACAGTGTTACAAGTCTGGACGATCTCCGCGCTCGCGTTCCTGTTGTGGGAGCTGTGGTGCTGGTGCTCATAAGCATGATACTGACACTTATAGCGGGTCTTATACCTGCGGGTGTTGCTGCAAGAAAGGATCCTGTTGAGGCACTGAGAACAGAATAACAACATAACAAAAAGGACTGCATTTAGTCAGCTTCCCTTAGCGGAAAAAGTGGGTTACCGAGCCTGATAGTATGGGCTCGGTAATTTTATGCCACGTTCCGCCAGAGGGGGCTCCCCTTGCAGTCCTTTTTTATACTTATTTTTTGTAGCTGTCTGAAAAAGCACGGATCTCATCTGCAAGCTCAGTGATGTGATCGCGGGTGAGCACATCGCTGAAGCCGCACTGACGGAGAGCCTGCCGGAAGCTGTATTCACCTGAATTGCAGGATATCCGGGCAATTTTTTCATATCGCTCAAGCGCCTTGTCAGGAGCGTTATAGGCATCATCGAACAGGTCGAAGGCTGCAAGTGCAGAGGTGCAGTAGCTTATATAGTATCCCGGGCTCTCAAACAGGTGAGAGACCATATTGAGGCGGCACGCACCATCGTAATAGCCAAGGGTATCGTTGAAAAGCTCCACAAGCTTTTCGGGTGTCATATTGTCTATGTCCTCAACTGCTTTGTACTCGAACTCGCCGATAAGATAGCCGCTTATTACCGAGTCAAGCAGATCTATGGTCTGCATCAGCTTCTGAGTTGTGCTTTCCTTGCCGTAGATGTCATCATAGAAGCGCGTGAAGATAAGCTCAAGTCCCTGTGACTGCACCTCGGCGATATCAAGATTGTTGCATGAAAGATATGTGGGAGTAGTATCGTAGAAGGTTGCATGGAAGTGTCCGAATTCGTGTATCGCAGTGGACAGCGCCGAGTCCTCTCCCACATTGCCGATGAACACAATGGCTTTATCCTCCACGGGAAGCTCATCGGCGAAGGCGCCTTCAAAGGCTCCGTCGTAATTGCATAATCTGTATAGCTTCTCTTCACATATAAGGTCAGCGCTTTTGCCGATATCCTTCGAGAGCAGGGGAGCGTATTCCCTTATGGTGTCAAAGGGGGCGCTGTTACAGTCAGCGCTCAGATTGTCATCTTCCCAGGAAAAGTTGTCGATATATACGTCTATCAGCTCGTCCATAACGGGAATGAGCTCATCTTTTATAGTGTCTCCGAGAGCGAGGATCTCCTCACCTGTATAGTCCCTGTCATATTGTGAGTAAAGGCTGTCTGTGTTATAGTCCTGAAGTATATCAATGAGTATCCCGGCGCATCTCAGATCCTTTTCATCATCGTTGAGATCTTCGTCGGCGATGACATCATAGTACTCACTGAGACTGTCTGCCACATCGTCAAAGCTTGCCTCGGATTCCTTGCGTGCTGTCTCCAGGTCAAACAGATCGGTCATGTCCTCGTACATTTTTAAATCGTCCTTGGTGACATAGTCCGTGAAATAGGCTTTGTGATCGCTGTAGAAGCCGCGGACAAGACCAAATCTGATCATATCGCTTGCAACATAGAGTACACGGTATACCTGATTGAATTCATCCTCAAGATTCTTATCGGAGTAATTTGCGTAGAACTGTATCTCCTTAATGCTGTTTGCCTCATATATCTCATCATAGAGGCTGAGGAGCGAGTCTATATCATCATTGAGAGAGCTTTCCCTGTCCTTGTCAATGTCATCGATCAGCTTGCCGACTGCAGCTTCCACAGTATCAAGATCAGGATATCTTATATCAGGTTCAGTTTCGCCTGACTGTTCATTTACACCTGACTGACCGATGGCGTATTCGCGTGAGGTATCCCTGACTCTTGACTGTCTTGGGGATCGTTGTCAGTACATGATAAAAGTGAAATAGTGAGCGCTCCTGCGGTGAGGAGCGCGGCAATGCGGGAGAGTTTCATACATACTCCTTTCGCGTCAGCTGAGGAGCTTTTCCACAGCCGATGGTATCTGACTTATATTGTCAACGATGATGTCAGCCTTTGAGAGCTCCTCTCTGCTTCCGAAGCCATAGCCGCAGCCTATGGAGGGGAGTCCGTTTGCAGCGGCGGTCTCAATATCGTGGAAGCGGTCGCCGATGACGATAAAGTCTCCCTCATGGAGCGGAGCTATCCTGCGGAATATCTCATATTTGGGTATAAAATCGAAAGCCTCGCAGCAGTAGAAATAGTGGAAGAAACGGTCAAGACCGAAGACACGCTTGTGACGTTCAAGGTAGTGAAAGCGGCAGTTGCTGAGGAAGATAAGGGTGAAGCCCTTTTCTCTCAGGTCTGCAAGGACCTCCTCGGCTCCGTCATATAATGCTCCCTCACCGCCGTCCACGCGTCTTGCCATGTCCTCGCCCAGCATAACGCGGGCTTTTTCACGTATCTCCGGGTCAAGCTCGGGGTGGAACTGTCCCCACATCTCCGTGGAGTTGAAGCCCAGCCAGTAGCTTATCTCCTTGTCGGTGTATTCTCTGTCTGCGATATAGCCCCTGTCGGACAGCCATTTCATGGTGCCGCGGAAGGCAGGGGCATAGGTCAGCATAGAGTTATGGATAGTACCGTCGTAATCGAAAATGAGGTTGGTCATTATGCCTCGATCTCTCTGATGAGATTTATCATCTCGATAGCACCCTCAGCACACTCGCTGCCCTTGTTGCCGGCTTTTGAGCCAGCACGCTCGATAGCCTGCTCGATGTTCTCGGTAGTGATAACACCGAACATTACAGGAATATCGCTCTGGAGAGATACCTGCGCAATGCCCTTTGCAGCTTCGTTGCAGACAAGGTCATAGTGTGACGTGCTTCCTCTGATGATGGCACCGAGACAGATAACGGCGTCATACTTGCCTGACTTAGCCATTTTTGAAGCAATGAGCGGGATCTCAAATGCTCCGGGGACCCATGCTACGTCGATGGCTCCGTCGCTTACGTCATGACGCTTGAGAGTGTCGATGGCTCCGCCAAGAAGCTTGGATGTGATGAACTCGTTGAAACGGGCTACTACTATTCCTACTCTGATGTCCTTTGATACAAGTTTTCCTTCATATGTCTTCATAATAAATACTCCTTTTTATTTATTTCTGTTGAGCTTGTAATTGTCCTTCAGGAGCTTTGCAAGCTCGTCCTTTTTTTCTATGACTGTGAATTTTTTCGGCATGATACCGTTGTTGAACCACAGGCTCAGTGTATCTCCCGAAAGCTGATAGCTGACGTTTTTCTTTTGTCTTGCAAGTCCGAAGTTATCGGGGAAGTACACTCTCTGCGTGGTGATATAGGCGTACTTTCCGATAAAGAAGTCCAGCAGGATAAGGATGGTCAGTATTATGCCCGAGAGAAAGAGAAGTCCGTAGCAGTTCATGTGATAGGTGTCGTCCATCTGCCTTGCGCCGTTCCATTCCAGGAAGCCGATGACCAGCCAGGCTGCCCAGCAGCAGGACCACCAGAGGGCGTCCTTTTTACGGTCCCTTTTCAGCTTTATGGCGGTCTTCTTTGTTGATGTCCTTGAACGGAACACGAAGTAGCCGATGATCGCAGCAATGAACAGTGCTGACATGAAACAGAGGACGCATATTGAGAATATTTTCAGCATTTCAGCTCCTCCTTATTTGGTCAGCGGATTTTCGTATCCGTGCTTGCCGTACCAGTCAGCCAGCATCTTTACGGTCTTCATGTTCTTTATGCCAAGATGGAATACCGCAGGCTTTTCCACGCCCTTGCGGTAGAGCTTCATACATTCGCCCATTTTGTCCTTGCCGAATTCATAGCTGTAATCCTCACGGGGAAGAAGCTTGCAGCCGAAGGGGCCTTCGTTGACAACTCCCTGCGGCGTAATAGGGACGCAAAGACTGAATATGGAAAGGAGGAGTATGACTTCCATAAGTATCCAGGGAACACGGAAGCCCTTGTTGAATATGACAAGTGCGATACCTACTGCAATAGCGATTATGTAGAGCAGCAGTGCGGGAAGGTTCATGACAATGACCTTGTCCTTGAATTTAAGCATACCGCGGAGCAGGTTTATGGTGTTGAGCACCATAAGAAGAACTCCCACGGAAAGTACTATGGTCGCAAAATACCACCAGATACTCATTATAAATCACCTCAATAATCAAGAATGTGACCCATCTTATCGCGCTTTGTCTTGAGATAGAACAGGTCGTAGGCGGTAGCGTCTACCTGAATGGGCACACGCTCCTTTATTTCCAGTCCGAAGCCGCTGAGACCGTATACCTTGTCGGGGTTGTTGGTCAGCAGGCGAAGAGTCTTGCAGCCCAGGTCGCGGAGTATCTGTGCACCGATGTAGTATTCGCGCATATCTCCCGGAAAGCCCAGTGCAAGGTTAGCCTCAAGGGTGTCCATGCCCTTGTCCTGAAGCTCGTAGGCGCGGAGCTTGTTGATGAGACCGATACCGCGTCCCTCCTGCCTCATGTAGAGGAGTATGCCTCTGCCTTCCTTTTCGATCTGGGACATTGCCGCGGCAAACTGCTGTCCGCAGTCGCATTTGAGAGAGCCGAAGGCGTCGCCTGTGAGGCACTCGGAATGTACGCGGCAGAAAATATCCTGTCCGTCGCCGATGTCGCCCTTTACAAGTGCCACATGGTGCTCGCCGTTGAGCTTGTTGACGTAGCCGAGAGCTCTGAACTCGCCGTATTTGGTGGGGAGCTTTGTATTTGCAACGCATTCCACCAGCTTGTCATGTACCTTTCTGTACTCCTTCAGCGCCTGAATGGTTATGAACTTCATGCCCCATTCCTGAGCCTTTTCCTGGAGCTCAGCGGACCTCATCATGGTGCCGTCATCGCGCATTATCTCGCAGCAGAGACCGCACTCTTCAAGACCTGCGATACGCATGAGGTCAACGGTTGCTTCTGTGTGTCCCTCGCGCTCAAGGACGCCGTTCTTCTTAGCCATAAGAGGGAACATATGCCCCGGCTTGCGGAAGTCCTCGGGCTTTGCGTCGGGAGATACAGCCATTCGGGCGGTGTAGCCGCGCTCTGCGGCGGAAATACCTGTGGTGGTGTCTACGTGGTCGATGGAGACAGTGAACGCCGTTGAGTGGTTATCTGTGTTGAAGTCCACCATCTGATGAAGGTGGAGTTTCTGGCACAGCTCAATACTCATGGGCATACAGATGAGCCCCTTTGCGTGAGCTGCCATGAAGTTGACATTCTCCGTGGTGGCAAACTGAGCGGCGCATATCATATCGCCCTCATTTTCACGGTCTTCATCGTCTGTGACGAGGATTATCTCGCCGTTTCGGAGAGCCTCTGCGGCTTCCTCAACTGTGTTGTAACGGAACATTTGATTACTCCTTATCTATACTGATATTGCCTGTTTTTACCGAAGCCGAGACAGATGTGTCTCCATTCTTCAGTGTGACTTTTCCCTTGTCGGGTGAGCCGTCTGTTATCTCATAGGACTGTGCGTCCCATAATTCCATAGAGCCTGTATCAACGGACAGGTCGATGTCTGCTGCTGAGCCGTTTGTGGGGAGCCCGAAAAGCAATTGTCCTGTGTCAACTGAAATGGTCATATCCTCCGTATAAGTGCAGTTTCTCATGGTGATATTGCCCGTGTCGCAGTTCATGGAAGAACTGTCCGTGAACTCGGTGTTGATGCAGGTGATGCTGCCTGTGTCGACTTCACCGATGAAGCAGCCTTTCATGTCCCTGAAGTTGACGCTTCCGGTGTCAGACTCAGCCGAGACAGTGTCTATGCTTTTCGGCAGCCTGATCTCTGCATTTATCTCGACCTGACACTTGTACCCCTTGTCATGTGCCCACTTCTGAATGTCATCGCCTGTGTCCTTTTCTGCGATGTTAATGATGAGCCTGTCATCTTTCTCCTCGCTGAGAGCGTCGATGTGGTCAGCGACCTTCTTGCAGAGATCCTCGTCATTGCTGCGGACAGTATAATCAAGGTACACCGAGGGATTTGACTCATCGGTGGTAACTACGGTGATGCCGCCGGTGCCAAGGTTTATATCCGCTTCGGATATATCTCCTGAAAGGTCTATACTGACAGTCCTGTTATCGCTGTGGTAGTTTCTGTACTGATCGTTTTCTACTTTTACGATTAGCTCTTTGCTGCAGCCTGTGAGAAGGGCAGCTGCAAGAAATGCTGAAGTGAGATTTATAATTGCTGCTTTCATGGTATGCTCCTTGTTAAAATCCGTTTTTCATTAAAAAGTCCATTGTAATATTGCTTTGCTTTGGAGTATTATCAGCTGGCTTCATGAGTTTTTCCACATACTTGCCGATTATGTCATTTTCAAGATTTACAACGTCCCCGACCTTCTTTGTGCCGAGAATGGTCTGTGCGGCGGTGTGGGGGATAATGGAGACACTGAATGAGTTCTCCGTGACCTTTGCCACCGTAAGGCTTATGCCGTCAATGGCGATGGAGCCTTTTTCAACGATATACCGCAGAAGTTCGGCGGAGGCGCTTATGGTGTACCAGACGGCGATACCGTCATTTTTTATTTCAGAAACAGTG
Source organism: Bacillota bacterium (assembly GCA_029572815.1). Classification (GTDB taxonomy): domain Bacteria; phylum Bacillota; class Clostridia; order Oscillospirales; family Ruminococcaceae; genus Ruminococcus. Next base: position 42,212 of record JAKPUQ010000096.1, read on the forward strand.
CCTGTGCCGTCGATGTGTCCCGAGACAATGTGTCCGCCGAAGCGTCCGCCTGCCGCCATTGCACGCTCCAGATTGACGAGACTTCCCGATGTGAGGGAGCCCAGTGACGAGCGGCTGAGGGTCTCGTTCATGACGTCAGCCCTGAATGTACCACTGTCAAAGTGGGTGACCGTAAGGCAAACGCCGTTGACGGCGATACTGTCGCCAAGATGAACGTCCTCAAGCACCCTTTTTGCCTGTATCTCAATGAATGAGGAGCTGCCCGACCGCTGAACGCGGCTGACTGTGCCCACCTCCTCAATTATTCCCGTGAACATTTTTCACCCTGCTTTCTATGAGAATATCCTCGCCTATGGCGGAAACGCTGCACGTTTCAAGCATGAAAGCCTCCGAGGGGAAGGGGACACCTGTTCCGCCTACGGGATTTTTTCCGCTGCCGCCGAATAGCTTTGGAGCAATATATGCCTGCACCTTGCTGACTATGCCTTCCCTGAGCGCCGACCAGTTCATCTCACCGCCGCCCTCAAGGAGTATGCTGTCTATCTTTTCGCTGCCGAGAAGCTTCATAAGCTCCGACAGGTCAACGTGTCCGTCCTTTGCAGCTGTCCTTACTATCCTGCAGCCTGCGGCTTCATATTCAGCTGCCCTTGCGCTGTCCCCGGATATGGTAGCTATTATGGTAGGCACCTGCTCAGCCGTCCTGACGATATTGCTGTCAAGGGGAGTACGCAGGGAGCTGTCACAAATTATGCGTAGGGGGTCTCTGCCGTTTTCCAGCCGGCAGGTGAGCAGCGGGTCGTCCGCAAGGACAGTTCCCGCGCCTGCCATTATAGCGCTGTGACGCAGTCTTTCCTGCTGGACATGAGCACGGGCAGCTTCTCCCGTTATCCACTTGGACTCGCCTGTATAACAGGCTATCTTGCCGTCAAGAGTCATGGCGTACTTCATTGTAACAAAGGGGAGCCCTGTAGTGATGAAGTGGAAGAATATCTCGTTGAGAGCGTCACATTCCTCTTTCAGTACTCCCTCTGTCACCTCTATTCCGTGGTCACGGAGTATCCGAGTGCCTTTTCCTGCAACAAGGGGATTGGGGTCTGAGGAGCCTACGAAAACTCGCTTTATGCCGTGAGCGATGACTGCTTCCGTGCAGGGTGGCTGCTTGCCGTGATGACAGCAGGGCTCAAGCGTAACGTACATATCAGCGCCTTTGCAGTCTATGCCGTTCTCGTCGCAGTATGTAAAGGCGGTTCGCTCCGCATGGAGGTCGCCGTACTTTTTGTGATAACCTCTGCCTATTATCTCACCGCCGCGGACGATGACTGCTCCCACCATAGGGTTGGGAGAGGTGAAGCCCATGCCTTTTTTTGCCAGTGAAAGAGCTTCACGCATATAATCTTCGTGAGTCATATTTCCTCCTGTATTATTCATCTGACTTCCTGAGTAACTCGATATTGCCGAAGTACCTCATATAGAGGAGCAGCACTGCATATATAACGATAAATACAGGCAGAGTCACCATAAATAGTTTTTTCAGGCGTACCTCGCCGTTCATCAGGTAGTTGTAGCCCAGTCTTACTGCGAAAGTAATGGCAAAACATGCTGCAAAGTGGAGCGGTATGCGGAAAATGGTCTTCAGCTCAAGTATTATGAAAGAAAGACCATAGAGCACCGACGCTCCCAGCCATATAAGCACGGACTTCATGGAGTCGTTGAGACCGTTGTCGATAATGAGCATGGGGACGAATATAAGTGTTCCAAGTCCCACTGTGAGAAAAACGTGGTGTAATCTGTTCTTCATGTCAGCCTCCCGTGTAAAAATAGAAAAAGCCCCGTAAATCGGGGCGTAGCTTTTTATACTGCACTTTGTGTGCGGTTTATCTTCTTTCATCCGGACTTTACCGTCGGCTTCGGAATCACACCGAATCAACCAAAAGGCTCGCAGGCTATACTGCCGGTAGGGAATCACACCCTGCCCCGAAGATAATTGTAGATGTTCAGTTATTCTTCGGCAGCGTATGCCGGGAGCGGAGGCTCTCCGCCTGCCGGTAGGGAATCACACCCTGCCCCGAAGATAATCGTTATAGTTTAGAGTTGACAGTTTAGAGTTGAAAGATATTGTATCACATGACGGCGATGTTATTTAAATAAGTCTGCGAAGCAGACACATTAACTCTCAATTTTCAACTCTTAACTCTCAACTGTTATTATATCACTGTGTTATACATTTGTCAATATGCTATTGACTAAATCTTGAAAAAGGGGTATAATAGTATCATTACATCATAAGGAGTGTTTTTCAATGAGCGAATGTACACATGACTGCTCAAGCTGCGGAAGCGATTGCGGCAGCAGAACTGAGCCCCAGAGCCTTCTCGAAAAGCCCAATGCCATGAGCAATATCGGCAAGGTCATCGGCGTTGTCAGCGGTAAGGGCGGCGTCGGCAAAACACTGGTATCCTCACTTCTGGCAGTTTCCCTCCAGAGACTTGGCAAGAACGTGGGTATCATGGACGCTGACATCACAGGTCCCTCTATCCCCAAGGCTTTCGGTATACATCAGAAGGCAGATGCCTGCGAATTCGGTATTATCCCCGCAAAGAGCAAGATGGGTCTCGATATAATGTCGATAAATCTTCTTCTTGAGAACGAGTCCGACCCCGTTGTCTGGAGAGGTCCCGTTATCGCCGGAGTTGTAAAGCAGTTCTGGACAGACGTTATCTGGAAGGATATTGATTGTCTGGTAGTTGATATGCCTCCGGGAACAGGCGATGTTCCGCTGACTGTATTCCAGTCCCTGCCCGTTGACGGAATAGTTATAGTTACTTCTCCTCAGGAGCTTGTCTCCATGATAGTTGAGAAGGCGGTAAAGATGGCTAAGCTCATGAATATACCTATTCTCGGTATTATCGAGAATATGAGCTATTACGAATGTCCCGACTGCGGCAAGCGCCACAGCATCTACGGCGAGAGCCATATCGAGGAGATCGCTGCTCAGTACGAAATCCCGGTGCTGGCAAAGCTTCCCATTGATCCTCAGCTTGCGAAGCTCTGCGACCAGGGCACGATAGAGCTGTTCGAGGGCGAGTGGCTCACAGATGCTGCCGAGAAGATAGCTTCATTATAATAGTACGGAAGGACTGCTTCGGCAGTCCTTTTTCTGTGGCTGTTCAGCAGGAAAAACATCAATATCTTACAATTTCTGATTTTTCGCACTTGCATTTTCGGTAAAGATATGTTAAAATAAGATCATGCAGATATAGTATAGCGGTTATTACTTCAGTTTCCCAAACTGAGGAGGCGGGTTCGACCCCGTTATCTGCTCCAGGCGGGGAGCCCCCGCAGGCATTTTCGCGCTTCACTTCTTGTGGAGCGCGATTTTTATTCCGCGCATTAAGCCGTATATAAATTGTAACACGTACGCAGGCGGGGAGCCCTCGCAGGCATTTTCGCGCTTCACTTCTTGTGGAGTGCGATTTTTATTCCGCGCATTAAGACGTATCTAAATTGTAACACATACGCATATGGGGAGCCCCCGCAGGCATTTTCGCGTTTCACTTAATGTGGAACGCGATTTTTGTTCACGGAATGTTTACAAATTTAGCCGCACATTTCAGCGCGCTTATCCGTTAATGTATATGAAAACGCACAGAAGTGCATTCGCTCAGCTTAAATTTATCTTATTTACAGGGAGGAATCATTTATGAAAATCAGAAAAATGCTGGCAGCTTTAGCTGCATTATGTATCGCGGTACCTGTAACTATAGCAGGTCAGGCAGGCGCTCTCACACTTGCTCCCGTCGTAGGAGATGTGAATTCCGACTTCACTTTCAATCTTGCCGACATGGTAATGTATCAGCGCTGGCTCAAGGGTGCAGGAAAGCTTATCGCCGAGACTAACGGGGACGTCAACGGCGACGGTACCTGTGATGTTCTGGATCTCAGTGCCATGAGAAGCTCCTTATCGATTGTATAGTAAAGGCTCCCGAGCCAAACTTTGCGCCGAAGGCTAAAAATCTCTGCGCAGGGATAGCGCCTTCAAAGACTAATGAGTTGCAGGCAGATGAGAAGTTCATAAACAGCCAGACCGCTTTCACAGTTGACCTGTTCAAGAAGTCCTATGCGGAGAACACGGAACGCGAAAATGCACTTGTTTCGCCTTATTCCGTTATGCAGGCTCTTGCCATGACAGCCAACGGAGCAGGCGGTGATACCCGCACAGAAATGGAGAAGGTCCTGGGCGGAGGAATGCCCATGGAGGACCTCAACGGTTATCTCCTTGCTCAGCGCAAGCGTTCTGTCAACACGAAGTATAGTGATTACAACAAGTGGCAGATGAGCACCGCCAACTCGATATGGGCAATAGACGACAAAAGCCGTATCGACGTCCGTCCTGAGTTCATCCAGAACTGTGTGGACTATTACGACAGCGAGTTCTACATTGCTCCATTTGATAAAACCACGCTTGATGACGTAAACGGCTGGGTAAACGACAAGACCCACGAAATGATACCAAGTATCCTTGAACGTATAGGCAAAGACGATGTTATGTATCTGGTCAACGCTGTTGCTTTCGAGGCTGAATGGGAGGAGCCCTTTACGGAGTATCAGATAAATAAGGGCGAGTTCACAAACGCCAACGGCGATGTTCAGCAGGCTGATATGCTCTGCGGCTGGGAGCGCTATATCGGCGACGAGAACACCAACGGCATGGTGAAGTCCTACAGCGGCGGAAGATACGCATTTGCAGCGCTTCTCCCCGACGAGAGCATGACAGTTGATCAGTATATCGGGGAGCTGACTTCCGAGAAGCTGAATGGTCTCCTCACGCAGAAAAACTATGAAATAACCGCCGACATAAAGCTTCCCAAGTTCAGCTACGAATACGAGAACGAGCTCTCCGATGAGCTCAAGTCAATGGGAATGCCCACAGCCTTCACAGGCAAGGCAGACTTTACCAATATGTCATCCATCGCCGACAGACACCCGATACACATTGACCGTGTTGTTCACAAGACCTTCATTGATCTTGACGAGAACGGCACAAAGGCTGCTGTCGCAACAATGGTTGCAATGGCAGACGGAGAAGCCATGATAGATGAAATAAGGGAAGTAAACTTTGACCGTCCCTTCGTATACTGTATTTTTGATACACAGACCTATGTTCCCGTATTTATCGGAGCAGTTAATTCACTTTCCTGAACCGCACCTGTCTGCACATAATATTCAATAAAACATATCCTGTAAGGGGGATATTCCGGGGGACCTGCACTGTGTCCCCTCTTTTTTGCAGCTGCGGATCGTATTGAAACGCGGATTTCTCCGCGTATCTTGCTATTTTATAAATAATATGTTATAAGCGCAGAGCCTGCGCCCCCTTTTTCGCGTTATAATACGTCGCACGGGAACTTTTTCGCCGCGTCTCTTGCTATTATAGTGCTTTTATGTTATAATAATTGCTATAAGACTTCGGAGGAGGTGGCTCTGTGTCCCTTGATATAAACGAGCAGTACGACAAGATATATCGTTATTGCTTTCTGCGCGTCCGTCACAAGGAGACCGCAGAGGATCTGACACAGGAGACCTTTCTCCGTTACCTCGAACACCCACAGTACCACAGCGAAGACAAAACGCTCCAGCTTCTCTACACTATCGCAGGCAATCTGTGCACTGATGAATTCCGCAAGATAAAGCCATCGGAGCTGCCTGAGACCGCCTCCGACGGCAAGGACATGGAGGACAATATCCTGTCTGATGTGCAGCTGAAACAGGTCCTTGACAGCCTCAGCGACGAGGACAGGGAGATAGTTCTCCTGAGATTTGTCAATGAGGTACCCGTGAACGTCATTGCGAAGCTGTACAACATTTCGCGTTTTGCCCTTAACCGCAGGCTGAACCGTATCCTCGGCTCGCTGAGGGAACATCTGGGAAAGGAGGAGCTTATATGACCGACAAGGAAAAAAGAAAGATAACGGAAGCCCTGGGTATCCCCGAGCCGGACAGAAAGAAAGAGTTCGCGGAAGAATTCAGAAGGCGTTCCGAGGAAACAAAGAAAAAGCCGGTAATGCCCATTGTAATGCGTATCACTGCAGCTGCGGCAATGCTTGCGGTCTGCATAGGTGCTATAACCTTGTTCCCGAGGCACAAGACCGATTTCGGCGGTGATGATAACATCGAGATAACCGAGACCACTGTTTCCGCATCGGAGCAGGTGGACGGAGCCATAGCGGCAGGGACTACTCATGTAACCACTGAAGGTGAGAACGGTGTCATAGTTACCACTGTCACGGCAAAGACCACGGACAAAAAGGAGAATGCCGTCACCACTGTCCGGGGCAGCACCGACGGGGAGCATTCGCTCCGTCCTACTATGGCTGCAAGGACTACTGCTGCGAGAACTACGGGTAACAGTAACGTGACAAGAACAACTGCCGCGGAGCTGCCTGAGCCCGTGACTACCACGTCGGAACGTGCTTCCGAGATCATTCCTGTCACAGCTCCCGGACGTGACCTGACAGTCTCTCCCGGGATAACATATACAGTCAGGGATAAGACCATATCCTCAGATGAGCTGGAAACGCATGTGGACCCTATTGCAAAAGGGGAAGACGGCGGTCCGGACGGCGTCGGTTCGCCAATTGACCAAAAAATTCAACATATGTTTGATATTTCCTACGCGGTGGTACTTGCAAAAGTTGATAAAATAGTGTATACTTCTATTGATAGGGAAGCTGTGACCGCACATAACATCACTGTTGAGAAGGTCTTCAGCGGAGATCTGGCTGAGAGAGACAGGCTCACACTGTTCCTTGATGGCGGCTATATGCCTGCCGAGGAGTATATAGAGTTTCACATGACAGAGCCCATGGAAAATGCCGAGGAATACTCGGTATACGTCAGCGGCGGCTGTGAGGAGCCTTTGGAGGAAGGGGGCGTTTGTGTGTTCTTCATCTCTGACAGCAGACGGAGACTTCCCGAGGGAGCATTTGCTCCTGCTGAAAAAAATTATGACTCGGTATTCATAAAGAGAAACGATGAATACGTCTCGCTGGGAGACAGAAGTCTCAGGTTCAGAGAGGAACAGCTCCCGGAGCTTGCACGATAAGCACGGAGCCCTGTTTTCATGCGTATTTTTTACGAAGGGATAACAATTGGGATCGCAGTATTTGTATCATATATTACTAAGTTTTTAAAAAATTTCTGTTTTCGTGTCACATTTTCATCTGTCGCTTCGTTATGTTTATATAGATGACGTCAGATAAAACTGAAAGGAAGATAAATATATGAAACATCCAAAAATGCTTAGCCTTATGATGGCAAGCGTGATAGCAGTCACAGGAGTTATCCCTGCGGTGGGCGTATGCGCAGCTGCCAAGGGAGACATTGACAGCAGCGGAGTTATCACCGCAGATGATCTTGCTATGCTTCAGGATCATGTACTTGGAAAAAAGGCACTCACAGAGGCTCAGGCAAAGCTTGTTGATATAAACGGAGACGGAGCTGTTGATGCTCATGATATGGCTGAGCTCAGAAAGCTCATACTCGCTACAGACAGAGTCCTTGATTTCCAGAAGGATATAAACAGACTTGACGAGAACTCATTCAAGGACGAGCTGAAGCAGCTTGCAGCCGATAAGGGCGATGTGGTAGTCACATCTACAAAGGAGCTCAAGGCTGAGCTTTCAAAGTACTTCACAGCAGAGGTGATAAATAATCTGCTCACAAAGTATGACGATAAATTCTTTGAGGAGTCGGTACTCCTTCTGAAGCCCATGTACTACGACGCAGCAAAGTACGGCGGTTCGCCCGCCATACAGAAGCTTTCCTGCGGCTGTGACTCCTCCTACGCTGGAGTTTATACTCCCGGTCCCACAGTTGACATCGGACTCAATATCCGCAAGGAGCATGATTATAACTCCGAGTCTCTGGGTATTATCCCGGCAGGAGCCAAGTTCAATGTTACTTACGGAAGCACAGGCTGGGCACACGTTACATATAATGGTATCTCAGGCTATGTAAATATGAACTTCGTCACCAAGGTGTCCTCAACAGCACCTGTTGCCCAGACACCAAAGGCAGGTCAGACACTTTCCATCGACTCTGTAAAGTGTTCGGGAGGAAAGGTAACGGTTACTGCAAGAGAGGTAGTTTCCACCACAGACAAGTTCGTTCCTGCCGAGGTAGCTCAGGTAATAGTTCCAAAGAAGGAATATTACGCTGAGGAAGCAAAGTGGAATGTGGCTACATCAACAACTACCACCACTACTACTACCACAACGACTACGACAACTACAGCTTGTCCGTATCCCCTTGCCCAGGCAAGACTCAATGTTATCGGCAAGGATCTGAAGAAGGCATTCAATGATGCCGCAAGCATCACATATTACGGACATACAGCTGATATGCCTCAGGACGACAAGACCACCATGGAGTGGTATGCGGACTACGGCTTCAAGAACAGAAAGGGCAACTGCTATGTAATGGCAGCTATGTTCTGCGAGATGGCTAAGCTCCTCGGCTATGACGCACATATGATCTCCGGTCAGGTGCCTCTTGCAAAGGGCGGCTATGGTCCTCATTCCTGGGTAGAGGTAACTATCAACGGAACACTTTATGTATGTGACCCCGACTTCCAGAATGAAACAAAGAAAAACGGTTATATGATACAGTACCGCCAGTCAGGTACATGGATGTATCAGAAAATATCAGTTATGAGCTAAAAAAAGGAGATAATAAAGATGAGAAAAGTATTTGCGACCATCACTTTTGCCTGTGCACTTGCACTGGTAAGCTGCGGAAATGTAACACCTGCTGCTGAGGTGTCAACGCCTGCTACTACAGAGGCAACAACTACTGCACAGGTATCTACAGAGCCTACAACTTCAACAGATATGATGAAGCTCATCGGCGACAGAGCCGCAGGCGACTCAGTCTATGTTCTTACTCTTGACAACAAGACAGGCAAGGACATAAAGAGCTTCACTGTAAAGGCTGATACAGAGGAGGAGTATCCCTCCAATATGATCGACGAGAAGGATCCCTATGTCAAGGACGAGAGACGTCTTCTCTACTACGTTCCAAACAAGGTAAGCGATGTTACCTACGGTGACAGCGATGAGATCGCAACTGTAGGCTACACAGTAAAGATCGAATTTACAGACAACAAGTCCGCAGAGCTTCACAGCTTCCCCTTCGGAGATCTGGACGAGGGAGAGATAAAGCTCGAAAAGGACATTGCATATCTCGAATATACATCAAAGGAAACAGGCGACAAGGTAAGCACTAAGGAAGCTGAGAAGGCTGCCGCAGAGCTTGCTGCAGAAAGCGCTACAGAGGCAGTATCCGAGGTAAACCCCGATGCTAACAACAATATCGACGCTCAGTATTATGAAGAGCCCGTATACACTCAGCCTGCATATGAGGAGCCCGTTTATACTCAGGCACCTTATGTAGAGCCCACAACTGTTTATGTTGCTCTAACTGATGCACCTACTCAGGCTCAGGCGGAAGATCCCAACGGCGGCTGCCTTAGCGGCAGCGGCGGTGGACTGACATGGTAAAGGACCGTGTGCTCTATCTGAGCCGCATAAAAGCTCTTGCTTGTATCGCAGTTGTAATACTGCATACATTCTATACAGCCAACAACTACTCGACCAACGTGGGAGCCCAGAGCGTTATGCTATCGGTGAGAAATGCCATGATGTGGGCGGTGCCCTGTTTTGTAATGGCATCGGGAGCACTGCTCCTTGACAGAAAAAGAACACTGACTCCAAAGAAGCTGTTCGGCAAATACATTTTCCGCATGGTCATTGCTCTGGTGGTATTTTCGGTGCTGTTCTCGGTATTCGATACCTTCACCACTGCAAAACGATCGGCAGGAGAGACCATAAAGGATACTCTCAGCGATATATTCCTCGGTACGGGGTGGCCGCATATGTGGTATCTGTACCTGATGATCGCCATTTACCTTATGCTTCCCATATACAAGATCATAAGTGCAAATGCCGAGCCAAAGGATCTGAAGTATCTTCTCGCTGTCTACTGCGTGGGACTTGCGATGCTTCCCTTTATAGAGACTGTTTCAGGTAAAAAGCTTCCTTTTTACATTTGTGCGTTCACTATATATCCGCTTTACCTGTTCCTCGGTCATGCTCTGCATACGGGAGCCGTAAGGCTGCCGAAAAATGCTTCGGGACTTATGTTTCTCATAAGCCTCGGCATCATCGCAATGCTTACGGTCTACAGCTGCAATGCAGTTTCGGAGTCTCCCGAGACTGCAGGAAAGATAAACTCGCTTCTTTCGGTTTATTCCTTCCCCGTGTATATCGCAGCGGCAGTGGGGGCATACGGTTACTTCCGCAAGACAAAGAACAAGGCTGTGCCTGTTCTTGACACTCTGGCGGCAGAGCTTGACAGCTGCTCATTCGGCATCTACCTCATACATATGGCGGTGCTGAAGTTCATCTATGCAGTCCTCAAGTTCAATCCCTTTGAGCACGGCGGTACTATAGCAGTCATCGGCGTATGTATAGTTACACTGGCAGTATCCTATGTGATAACAAGACTGCTCAAGCTGGTGCCCTGTATAAAGAAGATAATATGAAACAGAAGCTCCCTTCGGGGAGCTTTTTCCGTTACACACTTATAATGAGGTGATTACATGAAAGAGATACCCGAAGAAGAATACCGCTCGTACATAGCAGAAGCGCAGAGCATAGCCTTCTGCACAGTCTATCCCACAGCTGTTGCAGAGGGGATACAGAGTGGGCACATATATAAAGGAAGCAGCTGCACTGTGTTCCGCTGCCACAACGGTTTCACATTTGTGAGGGGAGTCCCCGACAGTGAGGATACGGCGGAGCTTCACAGGCTTATAACAAACGAGGGCGCAAAGCTCCTTACCGACAACAGCTCACTCTGTGAAGCTCTTTCCGCTATGGGCGGAGTTGGATCGTTCCTGCGGGATAACTATAGTTTTCCATATGATAAGGCTCCCGACTATGCCCTTCCTGTGGGCTATGAGCTGAGAAGTATAGACGAGGAACTTTGGGGCAGACTGAGCGGCAGAGTAGTTCCGGCTGACTTCTGGGCTGACTATGAGCAGTTCAGCGCAAACGGCAGGGGAATGTGCGTGATGTACGGCGGCGAGCCTGTTTCCTGGGCTTTTACGTCAGCTGTCAGCAGCTCCGAAGCCGATATCGGCATAGAGACAGCTGAGACTCATCGCCGCCGCGGACTTGCCCTTGCAGCGGCTGCGGCAGTCATGGGAGAAGTCCTGCCGCAAAGACGTCCCGTCTGGGGCTGTCATCAGTCCAACAAGGGCTCGGCGCACACTGCGGAGAAGCTGGGATTTGTAAAAACGGCTTCCTGCGTTATGATAAAAAGGGCGGAATAACACTCAGAGCCTCCACAGCATATAATAAGGGGAAAGGAGTGGTTCTGTGGAAACTGCCGAGATAACTGCACTGACCGTTGTATTCTTTATCGCCGCTGTGGAGATATGCTGCTTTTTTGTTATATCAAAGCTCCGCGGAAGAAGCTATCCGCTGTGTGTAGTCATGCCTGTTTTTGCAGGAGACAACGAGCTGCCTCAGCGTCTTGACTACATAGGCTCCCTTGTGGAGGAGGGAAGCGTTCTTGCGGAAAATATCCTTCTCATCGACTACGGAGGAACTGCCGAACAGATAGAGCTGTGCAGGAAATTCTGCAACTCTCACCATGCTGCGGAGATGATACTTCCCGAAGAGATGGAAAAAGCTATGAAAAACTATCTGCATTTTATGGTATAAGCGGAGTCCAGTCCCTGTTTGACTGCAAAACTTTGCAGAATGAAACTTTTTCTCCCTTAGTGTAAAATAAAAGTAGGCAAAGAAAAAGAGCAGCTGAAAAAACAGTTGCTCTTAGGGTCACAAAATGCTAAAATGAAGTTGGCACACAACAAAGAAAGCGAGTGACCTTAAAATGAGTATAGCATATAAAATCG
>JAKPUQ010000097.1 GCA_029572815.1 Bacillota bacterium
TCGGATTGCGTTCTTTCTGCTCAGCAAGCATAAATTTCAGGTCGATCTTGTGGTCGGGATTGTACTCGACAAGCACTCTGAAATCAGCGCACTTTCGCAGAAAATCATCGAAGTCCTCGCTCTCCTTTATGACCTGATCTATCGTGTATTTCAGCTTTGCCTTCCACGATAGTCCCTGACGGTTCATATCCCACTCCCAATGAGATTTTCCTTTGCCCATTTCGGGACGCTCGACAACGGAGAGATGGTGCCGCTTGCATACCTCGTCAGCAAGAGTGCGGAGCTTGTTGTATGACCTGTCTTTCTCGGTATATCTGCGGTTCTCTAATGTCTCGAAAGTTAGTCCGTTGATGATGTTCGTATTATTGAAGATACAATGAAGATGTACATGACCTTTATCCGTATGGACGGCAAGAAAGTATTGGTACTGGTCTTTCAGGTACTTCTCACACATTTCCTTGCCGATCTCCATAGCCCTTTCGGGAGTAACTTCACCGGGCTTGAACGCCATAATGAAGTGCTGTGCAAGGACTTTGCTTCTGCCTGTACCTGTTGCCGTGACCTCAGCAAATTCCTTAGCAGCTTTATCGGGGATACGACTGCACAAATAGGTGCTGATCAGTCTGCCGTTGTCGGTCTTAACAGAGGCAGCAATGTAGGCTATTGCTTGACTGACCGTAGCTGTGATTGGAAATATCTTAGTTGTTGCCAAATCTTCTCCACTCCGTCCTTGATGTTGTTCATATCCTCAACATACACTTTGTCGGTACTGTTTACACGGACTGCTATCTGATTCACGTTGTTGGAAATACTGCGGACAAGCCGTAGAAGTTCCTGCATATCCTCAGTGCTGAATTTCACGATAAGTGTATCAAAGAATGCGATACGCATAAACTCACTCTTGGACTTGTAACCGCTGAGCTGAAACTTCTGCTCAAGGAAGTCGTATTCTTCCTGTGTCAACCTAACCTGAACGCTCCGTGTTCGCTTGATTTTTTCTTCCATTCTCTCTCCTTTCTATTCGGGGTTTTAGGGGCAGAGCCCTCTGACAAGCATCTGCATTGAAAGTCACTCAAATCTCAATTTGTAGTGCATCAATGCCGTGCTTGCTGGTTTTGAAACCGCCCTGATCGGGCGTTTTTCAAATTGAGCCTGCGGCTCTCGGATTTTTCCCACTTTGTATGGGAATTGGAGCTGTGCGACTGAGTGCGCATACCCCCTCACTTACCTAATAAGAAAATGAGATTTTCGGGAAAGAAAAACGCAAATGTTCACAGAAAGTTTACAATTAAAAGTCCATATACTTCGACTTACCGAACATCATAATGTAATATTCCGAACCTGATTGATGAAACCTGTCCGATATGGTAAAATATAAATGAAGAAAACCTCACCGTTCTGAGCGTTCAGAATAGTGAGGTCTGTTAGCGGTATGTTCCCTGTCCGGATAGTCATTCGGGACGGGGCATTTGATTGTATGCGGAGGTATTTTCTATGGACCAGGAGAGGATTATATTCATACTCGATTATCTGTCAAGGTATACCGATGAGAACAAGGCTGTAACCATAAAAGATATACAGCATCACCTTGCAAATGTCTGCAACCTGTCCAGGGTGAATGATGTGACCATACGTCGTGACCTTGACAGACTCACCAGTGCAGGCAATCACATCGTCAAATATAGAGGTGAGCATAATACGGCATACTATGCTCTGATCGACAAAGGCTTCTCATTCAACGAGATACGTTTCATTGTGGATTCAATCTCAATCAACAAGTTCCTTAGCGCATACCAGAAACAGAAACTGATCAAAAAGTTTGAGGGTATGTGTTCCGACACTGAGATCAGGCAGCTTATTAGCCGTATCGTTCTGAATGAACGCTGTCCGTCAACGCTTGATCTTTTAGAAAACTTGGACAAGATACACCGCCTGATCGGTGAACGCCGGAAGATAGCTGTGAGATATAACAACGATATGCGTACCGTCAGCGGACGAGAACTTCACGCTGCACTCATGATTGATACACCGTATCACAAATGGTTTCCGAGAATGTGTGAATACGGCTTTGCCGAGGGCATAGATTTCAACTCGGACAAAAATGTCCGGGTTCAAATTGAGGGAAGCCGTAGCGTTTCAAGAGAAGTAACAGATCATCAGCTCACCATTGATATGGCAAAGGAGCTTTGTATGATACAGCGTACCGAGATTGGCAAGCGCTGCCGTGAATACTTCTTGAACCTTGAAAAGCAATGGAACAGTCCTGATGCAGTCATGGCGAGAGCGTTACAGATCGCAGACCAGAAGCTGGAGCTTGCCAAACAGCAGAACGGCAGTCTTATCGAGACAACCGCTGTTCAGGCAAAGCAGATCGAGGAAATGAAGCCGAAGGCGACATATTGCGATATGGTTCTGCAATCCGCAGGGCTTATGCCCATAACCACTATCGCAAAGGACTACGGAAAGTCCGCTAAGTGGCTTAACAAGTGGCTTCACGAACACGGCATACAGTACAAGCTCGGTAAAGTATGGCTTCTGTATCAGAAGTATGCCGATCGTGGCTATGTTAAGTCAAAGACTTTTACTGTCTTGGACGAAAACGGTGATTCCATTGCCAAGCCGAATACACAGTGGACGCAGCGCGGAAGAATGTTCATTTACGAACAGTTGAAGAAAGAGGGTATCCTGCCCCTCATAGAGCAGGACGATAGCTGAAACGCTGTCGGGAGTATCCGTTCATCGGGTACTGCCTATGGTGCTTCACACACACCTCCTTGTTTTGAACGACGGTCGATGTGCCGTCGGGAGCTTCTACTTCTCTGAGTAGGAGCTGCCAACAGT
>JAKPUQ010000208.1 GCA_029572815.1 Bacillota bacterium
ATCATGTTGTAATCATCTTCCATCTGCATTTCTGCATTGGCAAGCGGCTGGATACCAAGCTGGTCGGCAAGTTCAGCAACCTTTGACCTGTCGAGCGTTTCAACTTCCTGTGCCGCCTGCACAGCACCCTCAGCAAGAGAAGGCATATCCATTGTGCCGTTCTGCACCATTTCACCGAGCTTTTCTCCAGTGAGAACCATAGAAGCATCGAGCTGGTCATTGGTCTGCTCCTCGTAGTGCGCTTCGGGACGGGCGAGCTTCATGATCTTGCTTTCCAGTGCGCCG
Source organism: Bacillota bacterium (assembly GCA_029572815.1). Lineage (GTDB taxonomy): Bacteria > Bacillota > Clostridia > Oscillospirales > Ruminococcaceae > Ruminococcus. Next base: position 286 of record JAKPUQ010000208.1, read on the forward strand.
ATACGCTCATTCACGCCCTTGAGCTGTTCACCAAGTTTGAGCTTGTCAACGGCACTTGTTTCAGGAGCGTTATAAGTGTCAAGAATATCCTGTCTTTTCGCTTCAAGCGTTGCTTTCTTGTCGCTCAGGCAGTCCACGGTCGAGCTGTTCAGCCTTGTCATTGCATCGGCAAAGGCTTCACGGCGCTCCTTGTTGAAGTGGATACCGAAGCTCTTGATCGTGTCATTGAGAGCGATCACACGGTTCAGCTTGTGTTCGATACGGTCACGCTTTGCGGTCAGGGTGTCGATTTTCTTCCAACCCTGATCTATCTTCTCCTGCCGCTTCGGAATTTTCACCTCACGGATAGCCTGAATACGCTTCTCGTTGTTAGCGATGAGAGTGCGGATACCTGGCAGATTGCCGATAGTGGCTTTCAGCATACGGTTCGTATCTTCGAGCTTGTCAGCTTTTGCAGACAATGCTTCGATCTTCGCCTTGTTGCGGTCGATCCTGTCCGTCTGATTGGCAATCTTTTCGTCAATAGAGTCGATACGGCTCTGATGATGCTCCGCCTTTGCGTTCAGAAAAGGAAGAAGTTTTCCCGACTTCTGAGCGCCGGACTCCTCCTGCTGCTGTTCCTGCGCCTGCGCCTGTTTTCTTCTCAGTTCTTCCTCCGCATCGACCGCAGGCTGGTCGGCGGTTCTCTTATCGTCATTGTCCTGTACGGGCATAGGCTACCTCACTTTCTCTTTCTCACGATGATGATAACCGCTGTGGTCACAGCCGTAACAACGGCACTTCCGATGATGATAAACTTCTTCATGGTCTGTTCTTCCTTTCTCTTTCTTCTGTCTGAATGATACGCTCCTGTTCGTCACGCTGTCTGCGTCGGGCGATCTCAGCCAGATGTTTATGGGCTTCTCTTGTAAAGTGGTCATTGACATGACGGCGCTGATAAGCATCATAAAGCTCCTCAAATGTGGGAACTTTGTCTGCCGTCTGCACAGGTTCGGCAGGAGTTTTCTCCTGAACCTTTTTTCGTTCATACTCCGAAATATCCGAGAGCGTTCTGCCGTTGACCGTGATAATACGGTCAAGCTCACGCTGAAGTGTAGCCTTGTCGCAGAGCCACAGGTCAACATAGAACTTACAGAGCAATAGCTGAACTTCATCGGGACGGGACTGCAAAAAGCTCACAGTTGTGTTCAGAAGCTCCGCTACTTCACCGAGCAGCCGATAATAGCCGTCAGGCACTCCGTAAACTTGCAGCTCACGGAGCAATGCTTCATAGTCGCCGGACTGTGCCTTTGCGATGATCTCCTCGACCTGTTCCTTGTAGCTGCCGTCATAGGTCAGCACCATTTCGGCATCACCGAATCGGGCAGAAAAAGGAATATTGCTCTTGTCGAGAGCCACCACGATAGCCTGCGCCTTGTCCGTTTCAATGCGGATAAACTCACGGTTCTGGATAGCGGAGACTTCGATACCGCCGATATACGGGAAATCTGTCACGGTGCGATCATCTCCCTGATCGTGTCGATAAGGTCAGTATTGGTGCTGTCGGCATCGTACTCCATTGCATACGCACCGCATACATTCTCCTGAATACGGCGAGGGAGCGACCTCAGCTCACGAACGGGAGTGCCAATGAGCTTCGCCACATTCGGGAGGTCAGCGACCGCAAGTGACTTGTTCACAAGGTCATAGAAACGGGCGGTCTGCGAACTGTCCATCATGAACTCATAGACGATAGTCTGCTGAGTCTCATAGTCAAGACTGCGGAGCGTTTCGGTGGTGATACCCGTGGACTTTGCGACTTCACTCAGCTCAATGTAGATAGAGCCTTTCTGCCATAGATTGTCGAGGGCTTCAAAGACAGCCTTTTTGTCCTCATCGTTTTTGACGGCGACCTGTTCAAAGACCGCTGTCATACTGTTCTTGATCTCATCGTCCATAGCGGAAATACTGTCCTCGGAGACACCGAGGATCTTTGCGACTTCCGCAAGCTGTTTGTTATCCATTCTTGTTACCCCTTTCTGTTTTCCACTGATAGTACATCTTGCCGTTATACGGATTCTCCACGATCTCAGGGCGGACGATCGTCTTTTTGCCCTTAGATGTGTAGCTTGTGGACTTGCCGTCAAGAAGTCCCTTGACCTGGGTATCGGAAAGCTCCACGCCGTACACCTTTGCGATATTCATACCGCACTTGCCCTTGCAGTAGTAACCGAATTTACCCTTGACCACCTCAGCACCGCACTTCGGGCATTTGCCGACAGGCTCATTACCGCCGTCAGAAAGAGAAACAGACTTATCCACAGAGCCGTATTTACTGCACATCTCAGTGATAAACTGTTGAATACCCGACATAAAGACCGCTTCGGGCAGGCTGCCGTGTTCGATCTGCTGGAGCTTGGACTCCCATTCTGCGGTCAACTTTGCGGACTTCACTTCATCGGGAACAACAGTCACAAGCTCCTTGCCCTTATCCGTTGCCCTGAGCTGTTTGCCGACACGCTCCATATAGCCATTCTTTACAAGTGCTTCGATAGTCGCAGCTCTTGTGGCAGGAGTGCCGAGTCCCTTCTTTTCGATGTCCTCGTCGTAGTCCTCATTTCCGGCTCTCTCCATAGCGGAGAGAAGTGTGTCCTCGGTATACGGCTTCGGAGGAGAAGTGAAGTGTTCGCCCTTGCTTGCAGCAACCGTGAAGGTCTGTCCCTCAGATACCGCAGGCAGAGACTTTTCCTCATTCTTTTTGTCGGACTGCTTGGCATAGGCTTTCCAACCCATTTCAAGCACCGTGCGGCCCGTTGCCATGAACTCCGTACCATTGCAGATACCTGTGAGCTTAACAGCTTCATACTTGTGCGCCGGAGCCGTTGCACAGATCAGCTTTGTTGCGATCAGCGTGAGGATATTTCTCTCGCCGGACGGCAGAGAAGAAAGGTCAGCCGTTGCGATACCGCTTGTGGGGATAATTGCATGATGCCCCGAAACCTTAGCATTGTTGATGACCTTTGAAATATCAGGTGTATGCGAGATACCGAACCCGAAATAGGTATCACAGAGCTTTGCCACATCAAGTGCCGTCTGCGCCATATCATCGGACAGGAATTGACTATCTGTGCGAGGATATGTAACGAGCTTGCCCTCATAGAGCGACTGCGTATAGTCGAGCGTCTGCTGTGCCGTATAGCCGAAAGCCTTGTTTGCTTCTCTTTGGAGCGTGGTCAGGTCATATAGCTTCGGCGCTTTGTCGGTCTTGACCTCACCCTTGACCGAGCTGATTGTGACTGTGTTGCCGTCACAGGCAGAAACAAGTGATTCAGCGACATTTTCATCGTCAATTCTTGCAGAAGAAAGAATGAACTTACCGCAGTTCAGGTCTGCCGTGTAATACTTCTGCTTGATAAACCCATTGACCTCAGCATCACGCTGAACGATCATTGCGAGCGTCGGTGTCTGCACTCTGCCAATGTTGAGCTTACCGCCGTAACGAACGGAAAACAGACGAGAACTGTTCATTCCCACAAGCCAGTCAGCCCTTGCACGGGCATAGCCTGCATTGAACAGATTATCGTATGCGGACATAGGCTTCATCGTTGTGAGAGCCTTGCGGATAGCCGACTCTTCAAGGCTTGATACCCACAACCGCTTCACAGGCTTTTTGCAGTTCGCCATGTTATACACATAGCGGAAAATACACTCGCCCTCACGGTCAGCGTCCGTTGCACAGATGATCTCCGAAACATCGACTCTGTTCATAAGTTTTTTCAGCAGCTCATACTGTGCCTTTGTGCTGTCAGTCACACGGAACTGCCACTTTTCGGGGAGCATCGGAAGCTGTGAAAAGCTCCACCTCTGGTCCCAGCCGTTGCCGTATTCGTTCGGGAACTTCAAACCGACAAGGTGTCCGACACACCACGAAACCACATAGCCGTTACCCTCGGTGTAGCCTTTGTGTGCAGATGAAGCACCGACCACCGCACTGATCGCACGGGAAACGCTGGGCTTTTCGCCCACGATCAGAATACTCACTTGCGATCACCTCTGATAAGGGAAAAATAGTCAGAGATAGTCAGGCGGACGGGAATACGCTTGCCAGTCTCCGAAGCGATGTAGCCGGCATGATACAGAACCGACAGCACCTCAGCCGCCTTGTCGGTATCAACATCGAGGTACTCTCTGATCGCCTTGTTGGAGATGTACTTTCTTGCAGAGATCTGATAGAGCAGAGACAGGAAGTCACTCTCCGAAATGCCGTTCACCTGAACAGAGGAGAAAGGTGCAAATGTGTCCTTATCCGCAGAACAACACTTGCTGTCCTCATACTTCTCAGCAGGTGCATCGTTCATCTTGCCGAAGTCAATGGGAGCGATGCAGCCATCGTCAGGCTCATCGTAATTGTCGTAGAACCTGTAATCATCGTCCTCCTCGACCTCAATGTCCTCATCGTCCTCATCTCCGTTCTCAGTCATACGGCGGTGAATCTCGTTAAATCTTCCGTCGGATTCACCGAGCTTATAAGCTGCGTAGGCAACGCCACCGATTGCACCGAGTCCGATAATACCCTTGATGATCTTCTTTACGTTCATAATAGTAACCTCCAAATTTAGTAGTCTACGGGTTCACCGTAGTTGATCTTCTTGATTGATTTGATGTTTGCTCCGAGGTCAAGACCGTTCCAGTTGTAATAACCCCAAGAGCCTGAGAAAGCCACGCAGGACGGTAAATTATAATCATCGTAGATAAACTCCACGATACACTTACCGCTGCCGCCGAAGTTGTGATACTTGCCATCGCCATCGTCGGCATAGCCTTTGCTGTCGCAGATTTTCGTAGTGAACTGAGTGCCATTCTCAAGCTCGATTAAAAATCTGTCATTGCAGTAGCCATACCATACGCCCATAGCACAGCAGTAATCACCATAATCATCACGGCGAATGCCCGTGCCTGTTATGGTATCGACCTTTGAGCCATATATTGCTCCTGAGCTTGGCATTGCCGTCAAGCCCGAAGCTCGTTCTCCTGCAAAACAGTTTGTCCAACCGTCCTCATAGGGGAACTCATAAATGACCTCTACCGTTTCCGTCTTGCCGTCAGCACTTGCGTAAACTGCGGTATAACCGTCCTTTTCATCATCTGAAAGAATAGGCTCGACCGTTACCGTGTACTCCGTACCCTCACGCAGACCTGTTATGTAACAAAGCTCATTGGACTTGAACTCAAAATACATATTATCCGCATAAGCATAATCATCATCGTGAGCCGTGCAGCTCACATAATAATCACGGTCAGGCTCACCATTCCAAGCCACTTTCAGGCAGGAAACAGAGATCGTCGATACATTCAGGTCATTGACCGAAAGCTCCTGCACTTCAGGTTCTGCCGGAGTTTCTGAAAACTGCATGATAAAGCCCATGATCAGGCTAAGAGCTTTTCTCTGAAATTCAGGATCGAACATCGTTATCACGCTCCTTTTCTGATCTCAGGAGCGTTG
>JAKPUQ010000112.1 GCA_029572815.1 Bacillota bacterium
GCTGTTTTTGATATTCTATGCTATAATGAATGCAAAGCATTCATTATAAACGATCAAAATGCCCTTGCAGATACGCAGATCAAAGATCTGCTCCCTGCAATCGGGCGATTATAGCATAACGCTTCGCTTATATGCTATAATGGTTAAAAAGGAGGCGTATATATGTATTTACCGCATAACATAGCAGAGCTGGTGAAAGACCGCAGCTTTGATGAAAATACAGTGGGAATGTCCGATTCAAGGGTGTTCACCTTTGATGATATGGTGTTGAAGGTTGAAAAGCACAGCCCCGAATCGGAGCAGGTGCACACAATGATGAAATGGCTTCAGGGGAAGCTTCCCGTGCCGAAGGTTCTTGCTTCCGAAAGCGAAAACGGCACAGACTATCTTCTCGTGTCAAGGGCTGAGGGACAGATGTCCTGCAGCGAGGAGTATATGCTCCGCCCCGAACTGCTGACGGATATTATGGCGGAGGCTCTCAGGCTTCTGTGGAGCGTTGACGTCTCGGACTGTCCCTGCTCAAACAGTGCACAGAGAAGGCTTGAGCTTGCGGAGTACCGCGTGGAGCACGGACTTGTGGACGTGACTGAGTGTGATCCAGATACATTCGGCAGGAACGGCTTCAGAGATCCCCGACAGCTTCTTGACTGGCTCAGGGACAATATCCCGGAGGAGGAGACCGTACTCTCCCACGGAGACCTGTGTCTGCCCAATATTTTTGTGAAGGACGGCAGGCTCAGCTGCTTCATTGATCTGGGACGCTGCGGAGTCGGCGACAAGTGGAACGACATCGCAATACTCTGCCGCAGTCTCAGGAGCAATTTCCGCGGAGAATACGGCGGAAGAGCCTATGAGGGCTACAGCGAGGATATGCTCTTTGAGCGTCTCGGCATAGAGCCCGACAGGAAGAAAATGGAGTATTTCCGTCTTCTGGACGAGCTTTTCTGAGGAATAATATTCGTCATTATGACCAAGGTCAATGCACTATCGACACTTTTTGCCCATTTTGTGCATGAAATGAAGATGCTTTGTTGACACTGCACAGAAACAGCGCTATACTGTTAATATGGATAACTGTCCATCAAACTATTTTACTACGAAAGGAGTAATCACTATGGAAAACATGAAGAAACTCACCAAGGTGACCGCAGGCGTAATGAGCTTTGCACTGGCTCTCAGCGCTGTAGGCACCGCACCATTCAGCACACCGCAAGGCAGTGCGGCTGCCGCGGACACACCGCATTTGTTCGAATACGAGGTAAAGGACCTGCTGATCTGGGACAAAGACGATTATAAGATTGAAGCTCTTGTAAAGCCGCCTGAGTCTAACTGGTACGTTTATGATTATGCGTTCAGGAAAGAGTTTGAATACGGTCACTATGATTACTGGGATTACTGGGATCCTCAGTGGGGAGATCCCGATGCTGTACGCGAGAAAAATATCGCGCTGATGGATCAGGTGGAAGACAACTCGGTAGTCACTCTGAAGTTCACCTCATTTGAGTATTATCCCGAATTAATGTCCGGAAACTCTGAGAACAATGGCCACAGAACGGATTATTACAGCATCTATGAGATAACAGGGATCAAGTCCGCGAATATCCATTATTACGGCGATATAAACGATGACGGCGTTATCGACAGCTTCGATGTCATCACATACAGAAAGGCTCTCACAGACAAGCTGGCTGAACCCCTTTCAGAGGCTCAGTTCACCAACGCCGATATCAACAAAAATCTGGAGATAGACGAGGAAGACCTCCAGCAGGTCATTGACTTCACTATCGGCAAGACCACAGAGTTCAACGGCGCTGCTGCTATCGGAAGCGTGCGTCTTGACAATACAGTGGATATACTGGCTTCCGAGGGTCAGGCTATCGACGAGGATTTCGCAAAGGCTGAGATGAACCTTGGCGTGAATATACTGAAGAAGTCCTTCAATCCCACAAAGCCTGACAAGGAGAATCTCCTTATCTCTCCCGTTTCCATCTCGACTGCCCTTGCCATGACAGCAAACGGCGCTGACGGCAATACACGTGATCAGATGGAGCAGCTTCTGGGAAGCGGTCTCACTCTTGACCAGCTCAACGAGTACATGGCTTACTACAAGAACAACCTCCCCGATATGGAAAAGGAGAAGCTCTATTTAGCAAACTCTATCTGGTTCAGAGACGATCCCACACTCAAGGTACAGGACAGCTTCCTTGAGACCAACAAGAAGTTCTATGACTCAGAGATATACAAGACACCTTTTGATAACACCACTGTTGACGATATAAACAGCTGGGTAAACAAAAACACAAAAAGCATGATACCCAAGCTCCTTAACCACGGCGACCTTGACGAAAAGAATGATGTAAAGCCAATGATGACGCTTATCAACACTCTCTATTTCGAGGCTGAGTGGGAAAGTATATATGAGGAGCAGCAGGTCGCCGATGTAAAGTTCACAAACTTCAACGGCGATAAGAATGACATCAAGCTCATGTGCAGCCGTGAGAAGTACTACTATGACCTGGGCGACGCTGACGCATTCAGAAAGTACTACAAGAACAGGGATTACAGCTTCGTAGGTATCCTTCCCAAGGATAATGACATAGTTAGCTACGTTGAAAACCTTGACACCGACAAGCTTCTGGAGAGCCTCAAGGAGTACGAGGATCCCGACAGCGTTGAGCTTTACGTTAAGATCCCCAAGTTCAAGTACAACTATGAGTCAAAGCTCAAGGACGTACTTATCGACCTGGGTATGGGAGATGCCTTTGACCGTTTAAATGCTGACTTCTCGAAGATCAACGATCTCTCTGTAGATGACGCAGCAAAACTCTATATCGGCGATGTCCTTCACAAGACCAGGATAGAGATGGGAGAAAAGGGCACAAAGGCAGCCGCAGTTACTGCTGTTATGATGATAGCAGCTTCTGCCGCACAGCCTCAGCCGAAGAAAGAAGTACACATCGACCTTGACAGACCCTTCATCTATATGATACTTGACAAGAACGATGTTCCCGTATTCATCGGTGCAGCAACAGACCTTAAAGCAAACTGAATAAGCACAATGCCGTCGGTACCCCATATACCGACGGCATTTTTTACATAATGAGAGAACGCCGTCCCTACTAAGCGCTATGCACTAACAACTGATTGCTTTTTTTACTTGCATTGCATTGGAAAAAGCTGTATAATATAATTAAAATAAAAAAATAATTCTGAGGCCGTTACGGTTACGGTATAAGTACAGAATAGATATTATGAAAGCCGATGACGCGTCGGACGCTTTGAAAGAAGGTGAGATCATGACACAGAAAGAATACCGTAAGGCTGCGGCTCTGTCCGAGGAGAACGCTCAGCGCTCCCTGTTCGATGAATATTTCAATTACGTTTACACTATCGTTTTCAGCCGCCTGCGCAGCTGCGCAAGCCGCGAGGATATAGAGGAATGTGTGGGGGACGTCTTTGCGGACGTATATATGCAGTTTGATGAACGTAAGGCATTCAATGGAGATCCTACGGGCTTTGTGGGGACTGTTGCAAGGCGCAAGGCTGCCGATATGTACAACAGGCTCACAAAGAAAAGGCAGGGAATGGTGTCCATCGACGATGAGGAAGCCGCTGAGATAGAGGCTCCCGACGATACCGAAGATACCGTTGAGAAAAAAGAGCTGAGAGGCTCGCTGATAAAATGTGTGGAGCAGCTTGGTGAACCCGATTCAACTATAATTATACAGAAATACTTTTTCATGCGCAGCTCCGCCGAGATATCAAAGCTTGTGTCACTGACTCCCGAAGCTGTCCGCGTCCGATGCAGCCGTGCGCTGAAAAAGCTCAGGGAAACGCTCACCGCTATGAACATTTCACTTTAAAGGAGGTACAGTTATGAACGATAAGGAATTGAACCTTGACGTGCTTGAAAACGCCGACGAAGATACAATAAAGAAAATTGCGGCGGACTGTCCTGCTTCCGATGAAGAGAAGGAGAGAACGTTTGCAATGAGCAGAAAGATATACAAAGAAAGAACCAGGGAAAGCGAATATAAAAATGATATGGAGGTCTCGGGCGTTGACGTCTATAAGAGACCCGTATGGCTCAAGTTTGCAGCAGCGGCAGCTGCCGTTGCCATCGCAGCAGGTGCAATAACAGGAGGCGGTATACTCCTGAAAAGGCACCGCACTCAGCCCAAGGTGGACAGCTCGGAAATAGAAGAACGGGCAATGTCTCCCTTCGGCGACCTCAGCGGCTGCCGTGTAAGGCTCACCAATGCCGCCATAGCTCCTGCGGTATTTGAACCAAATGAGGAGAACAGGACAGCTCTCCTCACCGCTCTCAATGAGGGCGACTGGAACAAGATATCGCCCGATACTCCTCTCCCCGACGGAGAAACTGAGCTCATTTACCTCATGAACGGCACCAAGCCCTGCCGGCTCACCCTCTACGGCGACCACACCATCTGTTACGAGGATAACTCCTCCAAGGAGAGGTATGAGATAGACATTGATACCGAAAATGCAGTCCGCGAGGCTATAAAGTATGCCCCCGAAGCAGGCGATGAGCTCATCTATCTCGACGTCAATGATTTAAACAATATCAACTCAGTATGGCTTACCACATCCTCGCTCAATCCCGATTATGCAGACGTTTATATTCCTCCTGCCGGTAAGATCTTCACAGTTCCTGCAAAGAACTGCCGGTTCTGTATAAATGAAAAATGGGATGCCGAGGCAGCTTTCAGCTGTGAGGGCGCTCCCGAAGCGATGAGCATATTCACGGAGCTGGAATGGAAAGAGGCAGACTGCGAGCCTAATTTTGTTGATGATATCTGCTTCTTTTCTTTCAGATGCTCTAACAATGACGGCCTCTTTAATTACTCGCTCAATGTATACTCCAATGGATATGCTTATGCTGAATACAGCGATAAATCAACAGGAGAGGCAGGATCGTGCATATATATGCTTAAATCTCAGGACCGCGGAAACCTGCAGGCCGCTTTCGTAGGTGCAGCTTTTGCACAGTTGGATAATATGGATCCGGCTGAAGAAATAAAGCATTGCAAACCTTTGCTTATGCAGATAAGCCGCACCGACGACACATCAAAGCTTTTAAATCTGTATGATAATGCCATGAATACTGCTGCTGCTGATGCTTTGAAGGCTGCTTCATGGGAAGCTCTTCCCGACGATGCCGAGTGCGGTGAGGAAGTCTGCCGTTTGAGAATCAACGAAAACCTGTATTTGCAGACATACTATTTTTACGACAATAATGTTGCAGTTATCGGATACGAAAAAAAGAAATACAGCGTTTCTCCCGAGCTGACAGACACAATAAAGTCTCTCTCGGACTATGCATGGAAAAGAGCTGAACCTCACAGTCAGTTGGAGAACGAAGCTCCTGACACTCTTGAACGCGGAAAGGAAGCCTATCAGAACGCCCTCGAAACAAATGGAAAGTTCAACGGCGGAGCACCCGATCTGCTGGATATTGACACAAGCTCTGAGGGATACCGTGACTTTGGTGACGGATTCAGCGGATACCTTGTTAGAAATGTCAGCAGCATAAACGAGATAAACGAAATGTACCATCAGACCTTCAGCGACCGCTACCCCGAGAACAGCTTTATCGACGGAAGCCCTTATTTTGAAAGGGACGGCAAGGTATACTGGTATGCCGGAGGAAAGGGAAGCCATATATACTACCTTGGCACAGAGGTCCTTGGAATACTCCGCAGAACTGACGACGAGATATTCTTCGCCGTTGAAAACAGCTACGGCGGCGGTAATGTGGATGAAACTCCCCCCTGGACAGAACAGACAGAATTCTCCGTTGTGGTACAGCCCGACGGCTCATGGAAAGTGGGCAAGCTCACTGTTCCCGATTGAAATAGAAAAATACCGCAGAGCTTTTACTATGCGGTATTTTTTATCGGAATGACAGTTCAACAAGCTGCATGGTCTTCATCTTTACGCCCATTTTTAGTATCAGCTTTGTGATCCATGATATGCGCTTTGACTTCAGAAGCACATCGGGCAGCTTGTGGTTCACCACACTTTCAAATCTGTCCGACCAGGGAAGGAGTTCCTTTTCGGCGTCCTCAATGGGGAATACCAGCATGGAATCGGAATTTCCGCTTTTCTTTACCACGTCATTGGATTTCTTCATACCCATACTGTTCACGGCGTCAAAGCATATGCCGCCCTTTGGGAAGCGCTGTGCCATGGCTGTAAGGAGCTTTTTGTTCTCAGCCTTGTCAAAGTAGTAGAGCACACCGCCGCATATGGCGAAAAGTCCGTCTTCCGGCGAGGTCTCTATCTCATCGAACCACTTGGTGTCAAAGGCGCTCATAGCCACGTTCTTTTCCCTTTCACGCAGCGTGAAAAGCTTCTCGCGGGCAGAGATGATGTCGGGAAGGTCCAGGTTTATCCACCTGCACCTGCCGTTATCCACCTCGGGAAAGCTGTCATCAGCTCCGCAGCCAAGATTGATGATAGTTGCGTTAGGGTGCTTTTTCAGATACTTTCTTGCAAGTCGGCAGAAAACGTACTTTCTCACTGCCCATGAAAGGGTTGTGATATCGGCGTAATGGAGCTTGCTGAAATCGTAGTCGATCTTGTCGATGATCTCTTCAGCCACCTTGTCGGGAAAAGCGTCGGGGAACTTCTTCGAGCAGGTCGCCCTGCCGTAGAGCGGCATAACAAGGGTCTCCATGACCGTGTTTGCTTCAATATGTATTTTATCAGACATAATTACATCTCCTTATGTTAGTTTGAGATAACAAAATGATTATATCATGTTTTCCCTCACGCTGCAAGGATTATTGCACTGAGTTTACAAGGCGGATATGTATTTCCGCTTGGAAATAAAGTTGAAAATATGATATAATCTTATGGTATAGCTGTAGAGCAGTGATTTGTTCACAGAATGTTTACAATTATTTCTGCACATCGGCACTGACTTTTCAGTTAATCATTAGTGAAGGGAGGTTTGAATGTGTCAGTTGATATCAATGACCAATACGACAAAATATTCCGCTATTGCTACTACAAGATCCATGATCGAGATATTGCAGAAGACCTGACACAGGAGACCTTCCTTCGGTTCCTCGAAAGTCCGCATTATCGCGATATGGGCAAGGAACTGCGATACCTATACACCATCGCAGCCAACCTATGCAGGGACGCTTTTCATCGCAGACAGACCGAGGAGCTTGACGAAAACCTCGCTGATGACAAGGATTACGAGGACTTTATCCTCACCAATGTTGCCCTTGGAAGTGCAATAAAAAACTTTCCGAGGAAGACAAGGAGATCGTGATCCTTCGATACATAAACGATGTTCCCATAGGTGTTCTTGGAGACCTTTTCGGTATGTCAAGGTTCAGAATGAGCAGGCGTATCAGAAGTATCCTCCAGCACCTCAAAAAAGACCTTGATCGAGAGGAGGGCTGAAGCTTGAATAAAAAAATGAAACAGGATATCAGGGATTCCTTCAATTTCCCTGATGCAAAGCACAAGTATGAATTTCTTATGCAGGCTGAGGTCGCTTCTGCTCAGGACAAAAAGCGGAAAATCCCCGTACCCTTGGTGTTCAGAGTTACTGCCGCTGCTGCGGCGGCTGCGATCGCCATAGGACTGTGGACCAACCTCAGAACAAGACCCGACCCGGGCGGGAAGGACTTCCGCGGCGGCTCTGTTATAGTGACCACCGCTGAAAATACCGTATCTGCCGTGACCACAACAGCTGACGGAAGCTCCGCAAAGCCCGTCACCACCGTTACTGCACATGATAATGAAACGGCTGTGACTACATTTACTGCTGCCACAAACGCTCAGGGAGCAGTAATAACAAGCGCTTTTCCTGCACTGGGAGCGCACACGCTGACTTCCGCAGTTCGTCCGTCGGGCACAGGCAGGACCGCTGCCGCAGTCCCGGGAAATAACACAACTACTACAACTGTTAATAATGAAATCGAAAGGAGTTTTGAAATGAAAAAATTAGCTGCATTTTTATCGGCGTTTACACTTTCAGTCTCAGCTATCGCCACTGATTCACATGCTGCCTATTCGGTTGCAAAGGACAGATATCCCCAGGAAAAGCAGGGAATAAACAATATCGATAAGTATGACATGGCTATAGATCTCAATCAGGACGGCAAATTTGATCTGATGGACGGCTGTATACTTTACAGATATATGATTCTTGAGCAGACCGATTTCGATGATGTCCCCGAGGAGTTCAGACCGTGGAGCATCAATAATGTTTCTGATGAGATCAACGAATATATCGCTCAGAATGCCGATTATGACAAAAACGGCGCTATTGACTATAATGATGTGGACATACTGATATGCTATTACTTTATCCATAACAAGGTATCCTATAAGGATATACTCCCAACTACCTATGATCCCTCATACAGCGGTTCTATTCATGGCTATCATCTTGATTCATGCAGTGTTGATGCAAGCTTTACCGAGAAGGTAAATAACGAGATCAGTCAGCTGCTTCTGACCTATTATCTCATTGACGAGCTGATAGATGACGGTCTGCTTGATCTTGATGTTGATGAAAATGGAAGAGTTGACATTATGGACTACACCTATATCTCAATAGACGGTCAGAATTATCATGATACATATACATTCCCCGTAGAGGACGGAATAGGTATCAGTGAGCGCCCCTATTATCTGGAACCGCCCGCAAACATCCAGGCCAACTGCGATAACGTTTATCTTGCAAAGCCCTTGATGTACCTGAAAAAATCAAACAGGAACAGCGAAATAGCTCACTTTTTAACGGCGCTTGATGAGTATTTTGCATCTCATCTGACTCTTATTCCCGAGTATTTCGATGACGATTACTATGAAAGTATTATTGAAGGCAGCGATACATATTATCTCGGCAGAAATCTCAGAAACGGAGCAATGCGAATGGACATTATTCCTTCAGGCGAAGACAGCAGCTTCTTTAATATCGACAACGACGTATTCGCGGAAGGCTTTACAAAGTATTACAATAACGTGCTCAGCGGTAAGCAGCCCGCTCCTGATGTAAATAAGGACGGCGTGGTGAACTCCGTGGATTCAGACATCGCTTTTGAATACATTGGTGAGATACTTGGCGGACATACCGACGCTCCCGCAAAAATGTCACAGACCGAGTGGTCGGCACTGAAAAATGATTTTGATTTGAATCAGAATGGTACCAGCGGTGATATTTATGATCTTTTCTTCATATCGGCTTATGCTGCGATCAATGAAGAAGCTCCCGATTCCGCCAACACAGTGGCCTCATACAGATACAACAGCGGTCTCAGTATGCTCAGCACAGCAGAGATAGACCGCAGCGGCGATGCAAACTGCGACGGCGATACAGACCTTGCAGACGCTATCTTCATTATGCAGTCCATGGCTAACCCCGACAAGTATCAGCTCTCGCAGAGAGGCAGATTCAATGCCGATATCAGCGAGCCCGGTCACGGCGTTACCGCAGACGATGCACTTGAGATACAGAACCGTCTCTTACATAACAATTGAGGAAACATGATTTTAAATAGATAACGAAAAAGGCTTCCCGACAGCTCTCGGGGAGCCTTTTTCATGTCCGTAGCCCTGAAAAGAGGGAAGCGCTTTGTGAAATACATACAATCGAACTGGCGCGAATAAGGTGTGCTGATGTGAAAAGTCACGATATTTTATAAAACTTGCAATATTGTATTGACAAGTAATATTATACGACGTATAATATTATCAGAAACCAGATATTACAGTTCGCAAAATACTATATGGTTTCAGAAAGGAGCTACACTATGGGATTTTCTATAAACGCAGGTCTGCTGGACGCCATGGTGCTTTCCATCGTTCAGAATAATGACACCTACGGATATGAGATCACTCAGTATTTGCGTAAGGCTGTGGATATTTCCGAATCCACCCTCTACCCCGTGCTGAGACGATTGCAGAAGGGCGAAATGCTCGAGACCTATGACAAGGAATTTATGGGCAGGAACCGAAGGTATTACCGTATAACCACCAAGGGTAACGATTCCCTTGAGGAGTACAGAGAAGAGTGGCGCAGCCATAAGAAAAAAATCGACAGTATTTTATTGAATGAGGGAGCTGGATACAATGAACAAACTTGAATTCCTTACAAGGCTGAGAAATAACCTCGAAAGAGGCGGTCTGCCTTCAGATGATATCAATGATGCGCTTTCGTATTATGAGGAGGTATTCCTCGACGCAGGCTTCGGAAAGGAAGAGGAGACTGCCGCTTCCATGGGTTCTCCCGAGGACGTGGCTGTGAACATACTCCGTGAGAGCGGTATCCATGTGGGCGGAGCTCCCATTATGCCTCCCCAGAGGACAGGTGCTCCTCAGGGACAGCAGCAGGGACCCATGATGGGCGGATATGTTCCTCCTAAAAAGAAGGCTTCCGGCGGCACCATCGCTCTGGGCATAATACTTGGCATAGTTACATTCCCCATCTGGTTCCCCATCGTATGTGTGGTAGTTTCACTGTTATTCGCACTCATCGTCGTTCTCATCTCACTTGTTATCGCATTCTTCGCAGCAGCTATCGGACTTCTTTTCGGAGGTGTGGTAGCACTCACAGAGTTCCCCGCAGTAGGAATGATGTTCCTTGGCGCAGGACTCATACTCACAGGTATCGCAATACTGGTCTGCAAGCCTGCATTCAGCGCAGCTATCCCTGCTATCGGCAGAGGTATAAAGGGCTTTTGCGGCTGGATAGTTGGTCTTTTCAAAAAAGGAGGAAAAGAAAATGTCTGAAAACAACATCAATGTACAGGAGCAGCAGACTGCTCCTGCTAAGGAGAAAAAGGGAGGCGGAGCTCTCTGGGCAGCTGTTATCGCAATAGCTCTCGGACTTATCCTTCTCATCACAGGATATATTCTTTACATACACAGCGACAAGGACAAGTATTATAAAGTCAAGGACTACAATGAGGTCTTTGACGGCGCAAAGGTGACAGAGCTTGAGCTGAGTCTGGACTGGGGCGACCTCATTATCGAAAAGAGCAGCGACGATAGTATCCATGTGGACGCTACCGATGTTTCCGAGCACTTTGAGGCAAAGGTATCGGGAAGCAAGTTCACCATGGGCTACGATTCAAAGAAGGAACGTGCTATCCCCTTTGGACTTGTTTTACGCCCCATGAATTATAACCCGGTCGTTAAGCTCATGCTCCCCGATAATGAATATGACCGCTTTGTACTTGGCATGGGTGCAGGAGATGCCAAAATAAACTCTGTAAAATGTTCATTCCTGGACGTTGACTGCGGAGCAGGTGATGTGAACTTCAGCGGCATCGAATGCAGCAAGGTTGAGATAGACTGCGGCGCAGGCGACCTGAATATAACAGGAATAGACTGCTCAGGCATTATGGACATAGACGGCGGTGCAGGCGATATTACCATCAGGGACGCTGTTGCAGGCGGTATGGATCTCGATCAGGGCGTAGGAGACTTCGACTATACAGGCACCATGAACGGCAATGTTGATGCTGACGGCGGCGTGGGCGACATTACCTTCCGTCTTACAAATCCTGCTTCTGATTTCTACAAGGGAAGCGGAAAGTACAGTCTCACTATCGACAGCGGCGTAGGCTCTGAAAACGTTATCTATAACTCAGGACAGTGATGCTATGCTGGACCACAGGCTCATCAGAAAGGGCGACAGGCTCCGTCATCGTCTTTTCGGGACAGGCACCGTCACGGACACCCTTCCCTTAGGTGACGATACCGTCGTTACCATAGAATTTGACAGCGGCTCCACAAAAAAGCTGTGCGCCGTTATCTCGGCACTGGAATATGCTGAGGATACCAAGGAACAAAAGGATAAATAAAAAGCTCCCCGAATCGTCTTTCACGGTTCGGGGAGCTTCTGTTATTACAGTTTTTATATCATCAATGATAGTATGAGTCGATACCGAAGTATTCCTCAAGAGTGAGTCCGCTGTCATGGATAGGATAGGACATATCCGTGCCCACATAGCGGATGTGCCATGACTCGTACTTGTAGCCTGTGATGTCCTGCTTGCCCTGAGGATAGCGGAGGATAAATCCGTACTCATGGCAGTGGTTCTCAAGCCAGATAGCCTCGGGAGTTCCGATGAATGAGTCGTCTATCTGGTTTACGTCGATAGCCAGACCCGACTGGTGCTCGGAGTGACCGGGACGTGCGGAGTATGTATCAGCCGCAGCCTGTCCGTCGCGGGCAACGTAGTTGTTGTAGATCTGGTTCTGGTAGTCATATGAGCGGAAGCCCGATGAGAGCCAGATGTTCAGACCCTGTGCCGCTGCATCGCTCTGGAGCTTGTTGAACTGGCTCTGACAGGTGGGGTCAAGTCCGGGATTGAAGTCAGCAGGGAGACTGTAGCTCTTGTTGGCGATGAGCACGCCCTGGATATAGGTGAGACCGTCATTGCTGTACTGTGCGGGAGCAGATCCGTAGTTGTAGTCCTCGGGGGAGGGAGCATAGTCGCGGTTTGCAGGTGCTGCCTCCTGTGCGGTGCTTCCTGAATTTCCTGAGCCGCCTGCATTGCCTGAACTTCCGGAATTGCTCTGTCCGCTGCCGCCTGCTGCGGAGCCCTGGTCTGCTGAAGCAGCGGGTGTATCGGTATTTGCGGCAGCTTCAGTGGTGGTAGTCTCCTCAGACTCGCCCTCGGCAGTAGTGGTAACGGCAGTTGTTGCCTTTGCGGTTGTGGTAGTCTCGGGTGATTCTGTTGAAGCAGCTGTTGTCGCGGGAGTCAGGGGAGACTCGTCGCTCTTGCCCACTATGTCCTTGCCGCAGGCTGTACACGATAATACGGCTGCAAGTGCAGCTGCGATGATGATATTCCTTTTCATTTTTATTCTCCTTTTTTTCCTTAGAGGTGTTGCTTTCAATTAAGTAATCGTACTCAGAGGTGACAGTGTCACATGATGTCATATATTTTTTTATTTTAACGATTAAAATCCTTTATGTTAATATTATATCACCTTTTGTCGATGATTGCAACAGATATTTTGTTAATAAAAAAAGCCGCAGAAAGCGGCTTTTTCGGTCATATCAGTCAAAATAGTCTCCCACGGGAGCACTTGCGTTATACTCCTTGCGGACACGGAGTATTATAGCTCCGTCAGGCTGTTCCTCCTCGGAGTCTATCCTGTGGCGGGTGCGGCTTTTCTCAAGCTGAGCCTTGTAGCGTGTGACCTCGTCCCTGTTCATACGGAGCAGAGCTTCCCTGGGAAGACCTGTGCCGTCCTTCTGCTGAAACCTGAGTGTCTGCATAATGCAGGCTGATTGTATTCTTTTCATGTGTATCATCTCCGTTATTATTCAGCAATGCTGTGATATAATTATAGCATTTTTTCACGGATATTTTCAAAGCCATTTTTGCACAAAAACAGTGGGTGAAGTATTTGTACAAAAAGCTCAGTCCGTATTGAAAAGGCGAGTTTTATGTGGTATACTTTAGAAAAAGGAGGGGACAGGTATGGAATACACGATACTTCACGACAAACTCAGTACAGATGATTATATAAAGCTTTTCAGCTCCGCAGGCTGGGGCGAGCCCGACCGCGGACTGGTGGAGAAGTCACTGAAAAACAGCTACGTTACATTTTCCGTTACGGAGGGGGATAAGGTCATAGCAATGGCGAGACTTATCGGTGACGGCGGCATGGCGTTCTTCCTCAAGGACCTCATAGTTTCTCCCGAATATCAGGGAAAGGGCGTGGGCAGGGAGCTCATGTGCCATATCGAGGATTACATCCGCGGGGAGCTGGAGGAGGGCTGGGAGTGTCGTTTCCAGCTTATCAGTGCCAGGGATAAGGAGGAGTTTTACCGCAAGTGCGGCTATACCGCCCACCCTCATGAGCACAGCGGTCCGGGATTTACCAAGATGATACGGAGGGAGAAATAAATGGCTAAAGTCATAATGACCTGCGGCAGGATATGCTCGGGAAAGAGCACCTATGCGCAGAAACTGAAAAACGAGCTGGGAGCAGTCATTCTCTCCATAGACGAGCTCATGCTGGACATTCTCGGCAGCGATACGGGAGACCGCCACGATGAATACGTCCGCCGCACCGAGCAGTATCTGTATAAAAAGTCGGCGGAGATAGTCTCCGCAGGCACCGACGTTATCCTCGACTGGGGCTTCTGGACCCGTAAGGGCAGGGACTTCGCAAGGGAGTTCTATCGCTCACGGGGCATTGCAAACGAGATACACTTCATCTCCGTTGACGATGAGGAGTGGCAGCGCCGTGTGGACAAGCGCAATGCTGAGGTAGCCGCAGGCAGGAGCGACGCCTATTTCATTGACGAGGGGCTGGCTAAAAAGTTTGCCGGTATATTTGAAGTCCCCGATAGCAGCGAGATAGACCTTTATGTATAAAGATACGCCCCCGAGCGGTCACAGGAACACTCAGGGGCGTTTGATTTGCATTGTATGAACGGTCAGTCCACGAATTCCATGGTGAAAAGCTTTGACAGGATACTGCCTGCGTAGCTGTTCATGAGGGCTTTGTACTCCGATGCCTTTACATCGCCGCCTACGCCGAGTATATCGTATATGACATTGCCCTCGCGGAGCTTTCTTCTCAGCTCCTCAAAGCCGCTGCGGAGATAGAAGTCTCTGCGGCTGACGCGCTGGCTGTAATTCTCGGCGCTCTCGTCAAGCTCCTCAATGGCGAGGAACAGCCTGCGGTCCTTGTATATCTCCTGTGCGGACCTGAGTATGGCGCTGCCGATGCCTCTGCCTCTCAGTTCCTCTGAGACAGCAAGGTAGAACACATAGGAAAGGTCGCGGTAGTTGACGATATAGAGCATACCTGCCCACTGTCCGTCGCAGGTTATGCTCCAGAAGTCCACTCCTTTTTTCTTGGCTTTGAGAACCAGCATGAGGAATGGCGCCCTCTCGTCATCGGGGAAGGCTCTCATGTAGAGCTGCTTAATTTTGCGGAAATCGGGGGAATTTGGCTTGAGCTTGGTGAAGCTGAGTTTCATGGCGTTCCTCCTTTCAGCTTCTCTCGATGCAGTAGCACACCTCTCCCTCGGGGAGAATGCCCTGCTGTCGGAAGCGTTCAATGTTATCGGTTATATGCATTGCGGACTTTTCAAGCACCCGTCCCGATCTGGTATTCTCGGCGCGGTGATAGGCTTCAAGCCGCTGAAAATCAGTGCTTGCGAAGATGTGACCGATGACTGCGGATAGAGCCTCTCCCGCATAGCCCCTGCCCTGAAAGGCGGTGCCGATGCAGTATTCTATCTCGGCGGTGCGGAGCTCCTCATATACGCGGCAGAAGGCTATCTGACCGATGTTGCGTCCGCTTTCCTTTTCGATGACTGCCCAGCGGTAGAAGCTGTCGGAGGCGTAGCCGCTGATGTACTTGTTGAGAAGTCCCTCAGCCTCCTGCATGGTGGAGTACACGGGCTCGCCGTATTCGGTCTGAACGGCAGGGTCGGAAGCCCAGTTTTCCAGCATATCCCTGAGGTCGCCTGCTTCAAATCTGCGAAGCAGCAGACGGGGAGTATCAATGGTACGGGTGCCGCAGTGGTGCATGGTCATCTCTCCTCTGGTTTCGTTGCTTATATTATAGCATATAAGCGAAGCGTTATGCTATAATTTCCCGATTGCAGGGAGCAGATCTCTGATCTGTGCATCTGCAAGGGCTTTCAGATAATTTATAATGAATGTTCTACATTCATTATAGCATAAAAGCGTTTTAATAGCAAGATGCGCGGAGAGAAAGTTCTGTTTTCGAGACTGTATCGTGAAAAGGTGGCGGCGTTTCCTACAGTGGTCCCGGACATCTGTAACATGAGGCATGGTTGGATAATATCTGCCCATGCTATGCACTACGCACTGCCTGCTGAAAAATTTTTCAGAATTTACTAAGATAATCGAAAAAAACTTCCGTCTAATATATTGAAAGGCAAAATTTCCGGAAAGGAGCCTTGTCTATGGATAATGGTTCAAGTAGCTACGGCCGTTATCTTGCCGGTGATGACTCGGCTATGGGTGATCTCGTCCGAGAATACAAGGACGGTCTTACTCTGTTTCTCAATAGTTTTACCAATGATCTTTTTTGATGCGGAAGAGCTCATGGAAGAGACCTTCCTCAGACTGGCGTACAAAAAACCTAAATACTCAGGAAAAAGCTCCTTCAGGACGTGGCTTTACGCTATCGCGAGAAATCTGGCGATAGACTATCTGAGGAAAAGAAAACGTGCGGCGGCTGTATCATCTGAGGAGATGTATGATGTACCATCAGAGCAGAACATCGAGGAGGATTACTTGCTGGAGGAACGAAAGGCGATCATTCATAAGCTGATGCGGAAGCTGAAGGACGAATACCGACAGGTGATATGTCTGATATACATCGAGGGCTTTTCAAATTCAGAAACTGCACAGATAATGCACAAGAATAACCGGCAGATAACTAATCTGCTGTATCAGGCTAAAAAAGCTCTGAGGTCAGAGCTGGAAAAGGAGGGAATAACGTATGCGGGATTATGACGAAGTTACTCAGACCGTACTGAGGCGTCGGGACGAACTGATCGCAAGGGACAGAAGACGTGGGCTCATCCTGAAAAGAAGCGGTGTTGCAGCACTGTCAGTATGTGCTGCGGCGGTGGTCGGTATCGGAGTTTTCAGAATGAACAGCAAGGATATCGAACTTCCCGATGACGGCGGTATCATCGTTGCGGAAACTACTGCTCCACCCGTAAGTACGTACGTTACTGCCTCCGCAGTCACCACCTACGGGACCGCTGCTGCAGGTACGACGGTCACATCGGTGAAGGATACGGTAACATCTGCACCCGTATCAGTCAAAGCGGCAGCAACAACAGCTGCTGCAAACACAGTCGGTACAGCTATCCATAGTACGAAATCACAAAACGGAACTGCAGCGGCTGCGGTATCGTCGTCTATCCCTCGGACGACTGCTGCTGCTCCTGCTGTGGTCACAACCGTTACAACGACCATGATAAATCCCGAAAGGAGTGTTGACATGAAAAGGCTTATGCCGTTTACGGCTTCGCTTGTTATGATGGCTAATGCGGCTGCCCCCTCCGGTGCGGCGGCTGCTGAGACCTATAATGATTATACTATAATGACGGAAATGGATAACGGGGATCTTGATATAGATATTGATAAAGACGGTGAGTTCACTGTAAAGGACTGCTTCTATCTCATGGCATTCGACTACAGACATGAGCCGGACGAAGCTGTCAGGAACAATATCCTCGAAATAGCCGATTATGACAGAGACGGCAAGGTGGGGCACAACGATGCCGATGTGCTGCTGAAGTATTTTATCGGCGAGAGAAAAGTGAAGAAGGAACACCTCTTTACAGATTATTATGCGGACTTCGATATAGTTTACAATGAGAACGGCAAGCCCATATACGGACCTGCTGACCCGGAGCTGAAGGAAAAGATAGATGCCCTTGAGCTGGAATATGACAAGTCAAAGCATACTTATGAAGAGCTTGAGGAGATCGAGGCTGAGTACAATGAACTCATGGAGCAGTACAATGAGCAGATGAATGATCCGGTCATCGTGGGTTATGAGCAGGTGGAGAGCAGATTTTCCGACATTTTTGTCTCCAATCTCAGATCCTATATGGGCGATGTTTTCGGCGGCTCCGGTCTCTTCCGCAACTGCCTTGAGGACGGCGACATGGACATGGACATCGACGGCGACGGCAGCTTCACATTCGATGATCTGGCGAGATATCACCTTTATGAGCATCAGAGATACAACACTAACCGTTACAGATCAGATGATCCTTTTTTTGACTTCAGTGCCTTTACAGATCAGTCAGAGGATGAACCGCTTGAAGAAAAAATACTGCAAAACGTTACTTCTCTCACTGAGGCACAGTGGGACAAGTGCGCTGAAAATTACAGCTTGTTTACTGAAACTCTTGGCATAAATAATACAGTAGGGATCGCTATGTATTATCTCTTTGAGAGAGATGGTGAGCCTGATGCGAAATATTTTGACAACGAGCATTATGACGCGCTGTTCCCGCTGGGCGAAAGGTTCCGCTTCGGAGAGCGTGTAAGAATGAGCTACAGCCAGATATACCAGGTGGATGAAAGGCTGACATACGATAATACCAATATCCACTGTACTATGAGCGAGTATCTCGATGATATAGCAGCAGGCAGAAAAGAGCCTGTTGACATAAACGAAGACGGCTCCATTGATTACAAGGATGTTCTCATCTCGGATATGTTTCTCTATGATTACAAGAATAAGATACCGCATGAAGAGTCATGTATTCCTTCCGATGTCTGGACCCGTTTTATGTATGAACTTGACCTTAACGAGAACGGCATATACGGAGACCTCAATGATGTTACCATGTATCAGTTTTCCGTGTACGTCTACAGAGAGTCCGTGCTGGGCGAAGAGGCCCCTCTCTTCGGCGAGGACAAGGACTATTATGATTATATAGCGGATTACCGCATGGAGCTCGCAGAGCAGAAGGCGGGCCGCAAGGTCGATGTGCAGCCCGCTCCCGTGATGGTCGAGAGCAACGTAAGCAAGGCTTTACAGGACACTACAATAGAGCGCAGCGGCGACTCAAACTGCGACGGCAATACAGATCTTGCAGACGCTATCTTCATCATGCAGAGCATTGCTAATCCAGATAAGTACAGGCTGGGGACCGCAGGCAGGTTCAACGGCGACGTATGCGAAACAGGCGGCGGTATTACCGCAAATGACGCTCTGACCATTCAGAACGGCCTCCTCACAGGCAAATACTGATACACATTACCCGATCATTTTTATCCTCCCATATTATATTGAGAACAGGCTCCTCACAGCGGCATTCTGTGGGGAGCATTTTTTTGTAAAAATCTATTTGTTTTGTTGTAAACTTATTCAAATTATTGACAAAAGTAGTGAAAAGTGCTATAATAAACGTATATGTATATTTTTGACATCTTCAGGACCACAGTATAGAGATATTTATTTTTTTTAAGTTTGCCGAAGTACGGTGTTATGGCGTTTCGGCGGGTTTCAAGGGGTGAGTATATGGCAGGCAGCGTCAATACCAAGCTTCTCTATCAGAACTGCGATACTTTTATGCAGGCGGGGCTGAAAAAGAAGGACAGGATAGACGAGGATCAGCTTCAGCTGATCAACAGCAGGAGAGATGTGGGATTTCTCGGTATAAGGTGGGAAAAGACCGCCACGAGAAATGTCTTTAAATATAACGTCAGCAATATGACGGCACTTTCCGAGTACATCAAACAGACGATGTCTCAGGAAAAGTATTTCAGTATCATAAATCAGTTCCAGAAGATATATGAGTTCTGCGCAAGGACAGAGGGCCTTTCCGCAGACAATCTTCTTCTCAGCGACTTGAAGAACGTGTACTACGATGTGGAGAGACAGAGGGTGTTCGTGGCTTATCTGCCTCTTTCAGAGAACATCTACAAGTGCGCCAACGTGGTGAAGTTCCTCACTAAGCTGAACAAGAATGCAAGCATTACCATAACCAACGGCACGGTCATGCAGAAGTACAGCTTCTTCCTGGAGGACCTTATGGGCAAGCAGAACAGCAAGACACCGAAAAACGGCGGCCTTTCCTATGCCCAGCTCTATACGCTCCTTCATGAGGTGCTGTCCATACCTGTGGAGGGCCCCGTCCCTGCGGCTGATACTGCGGCGGAGGCTCCTTCCCCTGCGGCAGGTGCTGCCGACGCTCCGATAGATGATGACGGCGACCATACTATCCTCGTCAGCAGAAGAAGCTCGGACTGCCTTGCCTTCCTCAAGGACGAGAACAACAGGGAGTTCCCGATAGACCATGTGCCCTTTACCATAGGCAGACGTCCCGACAATGACCTGTCACTTACAGACAAGGGTACGGTGTCAAAGGTCCACGCGGTAGTGGGCTTCGAGGACGGAGAGTGGTTCGTGGAGGACAAGGGCTCAGCCAACGGCACCTTCCTCAATGACTTTGCGGAGAATGCACGCAGGATTACAAAGGAGCCCCTCAATAGCGGCGATGTCATCTATATCTATGACGTTCCCTTTGTGTTCACTGTGAACGCAGGTGATGCAGCTACTGTCATCGTTGGTGCGGCAGGCGCCAAGCAGCAGCCTCCGAAGAACAAGGTGAAGAAGATAGCCTACTTCATAAACGGCTCAAGCAATGAGAGGATACCTGTTTTCGTGTATCCCTTTACCTGTGCGGAGCTCTCGGGCGTGGTCATTGACCGTGAGAGCAACGGAAGCAGGCATAATATCTGCATCGAGAATATCTCCTGCAACTCCCTCAGCGTGGAGGGAAGCGATATTCCCGCAGGAGAGAAGACCGTGATATTCTCAGGCTGTAATTTCCTGTATCACGGCATATCATATACATTCTACGAAGAGAACTGACGGTGAACGTGAATGAAATATATGTTTTCTTATGTGACTACCGAGGGCGCAGTGAGAAAGGTCAATCAGGACTCTCTCTTTGCTGCTGAGGCAGAGTTCAGGGGCGAGAACATCTTCTTCGCCGCTGTCTGCGACGGTGTAGGCGGTCTCTCCTCGGGCGAGAGAGCCAGCGGCTATGTCTGCAAGCGAATGAACGAATGGTTTGCTGAGGACTTCGCCGACCTCATGAGAAGGGGAGCCTCGATACTGAAGATAAGGGAGTCTATCGATGACAGGCTCCATGAGCTCAATGACAGGATAAACGCCTATGCGGAAAAGCACGCTTCCGATATGGCGACTACCTTCACGGGGATACTTATTATCCCTCAGCTGAAGCGTATGCTCACCGCACATGTGGGCGACTCCCGTCTGTATAAGATCACAGACGAGGAGATAAAGGTGCTGACCTCCGACCATTCGGTAGTGGGACAGGAAGTCAGGGAGGGGGTCATCACAGCGGAGATGGCTGAGACCGATCCCCGCCAGAACCAGCTCACCAACTGTATCGGAGCAGGTCTCGACGATACCTCCTACGATTACAGCATAGGAGCCTACGGTGAGAATGAGTGCTATATGCTCTGCACCGACGGCTTCAGGAAAAAGATCACGGCTGACGAGATGCAGTTCCTGCTGAAGCCCTCCATCAACGAGGACGAGAAGATAATGTCGGGACATCTTGAAAAGCTGAAAAACAAGGTCATCAAGGGCGGGGAGAAGGATAACATAACCGCTCTTATGGTCAAGCTCTGCTGAAAGCGAGGAGATCTATTTGCTCAATAAAGGTTTCGTCCTTGAAAACAGATACAAGATCGTCAACATTGCGGGAAAGGGCGGCACTTCCGTTGTTTACAGGGCTGTCGACCTGAAAGCCAACAACGCTCAGCGTGCGGTGAAGGAGGTCATGAAGACCAACGGCGCCGATGCCTATAACGCCAGACAGGAGTCGCTCCTTATCAAGGAATTCTGCGAGAAGGACGTAAAAAACTCCTACTTCCCCAATATCATCGAGATAATCGACAATAAGCCCGAGGCTCTGTATATAGTTCAGGATTATATCGACGGTGTATCCATGGAGAAGCTTCTTGCATACGATCCATTCCGCCACAAGACCGTTCTCAGGTATGCCAAGGATATCTGTTCGGTAATGTCATTCATTCATAAGTGCGGAATGATACACAGTGATATGAAGCCCGACAACATCATGGTGGTAAGAAGCTTCGATGACTTTGAGAATATGAAGCGCCCCGACAAGTACGGGAAGCTCAAATTCATCGACTTCGGCTCAGTTATCGAAAGAAGACAGGGTACCTTTGCCTATACCCCTGCCTACGCCGCCCCAGAACAGTTCAACAAGGAGGAACTGGACGAGAGGACGGATATTTTCAATATCGGCGCCACTCTGTATCATATGCTTACGGGTAAAAAAGCCCCTTAATGTTTCCGCTGACGGAAAGCTGGTAAGCTCCGCCGATAGGTTCATCTTCGGCAAGGGCATGAACTCGGCTCTTGTCAGGATAATCAAGAAGTGCGTCAACGAGGACAGGAGCAAAAGATACCGCAGCTGTGATGAGCTCTACGATGCCCTCTATAAGGCTGAGAACCACACCTACGCGAGAGCTACCGGCATACTTGCAGGTCTTGCGGCAGTGTTCCTGGGCTTTTCGTTCTTCGCGGGAACTATGGCTAACAAGAGCAGGAGCGAGGACTTCAACAAGCTGGTGGAAAGGGCTGAGAACTCCACAGAATACGGTGAAAGATCCGTCGCCTTCGAGGAGGTAATCAACGCTGACGGTTCCTATTCAGACGCCTATCTCAAGCTCATAGAGCTGTACAAGACGGATATGGTCTTTGATGAGAAGGAGACAAGTCAGATACTGACTCTTATAAATGAAAATATCAACGAGCTCAAGCGTGATCCTCAGTATGAGGAGGTCGCCTATGAGCTGGGTATACTATACTGGTATTACTACTTCTACGGCAATGACGGTGACAGCTCCAGGCAGAACGGAAGCACCACAGGCAAGATAGCCTCGGTGAAGTGGTTCAGTGAGGCACAGACCGAGAACTTCAGGAAGTATGACCAGGATAAATACGATATCGCCAGGGTGTACTGCGCTATCGGCGATTTCTACTCACAGACACAGAAGAAGGAGAACGAGCTACTCAAGAAAAACTTCTCCGCTGACCTGTGGAAAAGCATGAATGAACTGGATACACTGGTCGATGAGGCAAATGCAGGCTCTGAGATCATCATACTTGAGACCTACAAGACCCTGGTAAATCTGGAAAATTCCAATATGAACGACTTTGCCAAGGCCGGTATCTCCTATGATGAGCAGAGGAGGTTCCTTGACAATATAAAGGCAAAGACAGAGAATATGACCGCTGCCGAAGAACGGGCGGCTGAGGCCAAGGAATATATCCTGGGCTTCTATGACAGAGTCGTCGAGAGCATCGACGGCGCAGAATAAGGAGGTGCGGCATGAGTTCATTCGACTGGCAGGTGGTATCTCAAATATCTCTGGGCATCGGACTGGTGCTGCTCCTTGCGGCACTGGTGATCGCAGTCAGGTTCAGGGTGATATCAAATCTGGTCTCTGAGCTGACTTCAAAGGGCGGCAGAGCCGAGCCCGCTTCACAGTCACCGTCTGTAAGCAGGTCTCTCAGAGCTTCCGAGAATATGGCTTTTGACGATCAGTCTGACGATAACAAGGACGGCGACATAATAACCGTGGTAGTCGGACATAAGAAAAAGGAAAATATCAGCGATACCGTCGTAGTGGGTACCAAGACCGACAGCGGCAGCGATTTCAGGATAGTAAGAAATGTACTGCTTATAAATGCCGATGTTGAGGCAATTGACGATCACGGCAGAGACAGATGAAAATGACTGACCTCCTCCCGCTGAGGCAGGAGAAAAGGACATTATACGTATTATTTTGTATGCGCCCTTACGGGGAGCAATTTCAAGACACAGTGAGTTATCCCGCATCTGGCAGCTTCATGATGAAGCCTGTCTCTCACAGCTATGAGGACTGTGGGCACTGTAATAAGCTCGGAACAGCCCGCCGCTGCTGCATACAGCGGAGGTCAGAGAGTCCGAAGTTCCCTCTTCGGACTTCTCGGCTGTAATGAAGCGGCGGCTAAGGCTGTGACGATGCGGCTTCTGGTCTTGAAACAAGTAAAAGGAGGTAATCAGGATGAATAACGGCATCTTTGATTTCAGAAAAAGAATAGCTGCTGTGGCCGCCCTTGTCTTTGTTTCACACACTCTCTGCGGTATGCCTGTTTCAGAGGGAAAAGCGGCATCAGTAGTACAGATAAGTGATTTTCAGCCCACAGCGGCTGATAATGATGGCGGTGACGACGCTGATGAGAATGACGGTGAAACAGAGACCGTCACATATACAGTGACCTTCACTAACTGTACCTTAAATGAAGACGAATTCAAGCAACTGTCAGACCAGCTTTTCAGCACAGAGAAAACTACTGTTTTCTCTGCCGGTACAAATACGGGAGCTATCAGTGTCAGTGATGACGCTGTGCTCCAGAAAAACGATATCTATGTTAACGGAAGACTTTACAGGGTCGATGATGAGTTCTCTGACACAGACAACAGAAAAATAGTCATAAGCCGTTTTGTAGCGGTGGATAGTATCCCTTCCTTCGACGAGCTGGATTTTATGGGAGTAGTTGATGGTAAATATGTCCGCGTCGGCTTCGACCTAACTATCACTCCCAAGAACGAGTATATACTCAGGGGTGAGGTCGAGGGAATGACCTTTTCTGTTGGAGATAACTTCTATATCTACAGACAGAATGAGGACACAGAGGCTGATACCTATGAGATGAACGTTGCAGGCAATGTGCTCCGTGTTGCGCCCAGGACCTTTACCATTGAAAGAGAAAATACGGATATATCCGTATTCCTCAACAGCGTTTATGTGGTCCCCGAGGAAAGGACTTTCAGATGGAA
Source organism: Bacillota bacterium (assembly GCA_029572815.1). GTDB lineage: Bacteria > Bacillota > Clostridia > Oscillospirales > Ruminococcaceae > Ruminococcus. Next base: position 24,422 of record JAKPUQ010000112.1, read on the forward strand.
GGATGCAGCCTCTATTATAGTTATACCTTCCTCCAGCAGTGCTATGGAGGTATCCTGCGACGGAAACAAGTATATCTTCAACGTAAGCAACTCAAGATTCAGGATGAGCGAAGTGCTTGAGAAGGAGGGCGTAGGCTACAAGCAGAATGCAAAGATAGGCCTCAGGGCTGTGCCGAATACTATCAATGCCGTACTCAATTACGAGGGGGATGAAGAGCGCTCAGGCGCAAATCAGCTCCTCAAGGTACAGAATCTGGACGATGAGCTCTTCTATCGTGTGCCTTATCTGGAAAACGGCGGGTATTACCTATACAGTTATGACTACCGCGGAGAGGTCACCGTGCCGCAGAGCCAGCTTTATTCTGATGTAAGCACCAACGAGAGGTTCTTCAATATCCCTGCCCAGCCCGGTGAGGCTGAGATAACTCTCAACTACAAGAAGCTTCCCACATTCGGAAGCTATACATACAAGCCTGCTGACGGAATCAGCAAAAGAAATCAGAACTGCTATACCATTGACGGAAGGAACAGCAATACTGCACTGATGACATTTACCTCAGAGCAGTTCGGCTCTGCCTTTGTGTATGACAGCTTCAGCGGTGAGAATGCTTCGGGCTTCAGCTCCTCTGGATTTATCATCAACAGCCGTAAGAACGCTTATACCGTAACAAGGAGCCAGATCGAGAATTCACACTTCTTCTTTGCAAAGGACGTACTGAAAAACGGCGAAGAAACTGCAACCGGTCTCGGCTCGGATGTATGCTTCTATGTGGACAGGAATACACCGGTGTCTTCCGTTAAGGATACGGAAACAGGCGGAGCTCCCGACAGCGGCAAATGGTCGGGGAAGAGCGGGCTCACAGTTGCTCTCGATATCGATGATACCGAGGCCTGTCCTCTCAGCGGAAATTCCTCGTCCTATGAGGAGCGCACTGTAAGGGACGTATACGACAGATATATCAATGCAGTCTCAGATGACGGCAGCGAGATACGCTCGGTAGTCATAGGCGATCACCGCTTTGACAGACCCGCAAACGGCTGGACCGACACCGCAAATATAGTAAGCTATATTGAAAATGACGCTGTCCGTGCAGGAGAGCAGAAGGCTGTTGAATACCTCATGAGCAACAGCCTTGCAGACGCTGATACAGTACATATAGCCCGTGACAGGGAATATTTTTACTATAAGACCCTGCTCAGGAACGGCATCTGTGAACGTATCGAGACTGAGCTCAGCAATGAACTTGATGAGGCAGAACACCTTATAAAGGCATATGCGGAAAATGAAGAGGACGTTCCCGCGGAAGTAATTTCTCAGTCTCAGAAGGCTGATGAGAGATTGACAGCTTTCAGGGCAGCTGTAAGCGATTACAGAAAAGCTCTGGCAGCAGCAAAGACTGCATATAAGGCTGTTCCTTCGCTCTCGTATGATACGGAGAACAAGAGATTTGTGATCAGTCTGAAGGCAAATGCTGCAAGCGCAAACAGCATATTTACAGAGACTATCCCCGTTTTTGCCGTGGATAACAGCAATAACAGCGGCATAGGCGAAAAGTCTGATGAGATAGTATTCAACTATGACGGAGCAGCTCCCGTCATCGCCGATAACGATATCCGCATAGAGAATGCGGTGCTCATAGGCGAGAAGAACGGCGTAAAGCAGTACGTTCTCAGGGACGGCACAGAGCTCAGTGCAAAGGTGGACGATGTGCTCCGCTCAGGCAGCAGCGAGAAGCAGGGCACAGGTGTTGACAGCGTGGTATGGGAGCTTGACGGTGTCCGTCACAGAATGAACGGCTACGGCGACAGCTACAGTGCACGTCTTAACGCAGAAGATGTTGGCGGAAACGATGTTAATTCCGAGATAACATTCTATGCAGTTGACCGGGTGGGCAACGAGACAAAGCTGGGTTCAGGCTCTGCAAAGGACAAATTCCGCGTTATCATCGACAATACTGCTCCCTCCTGCGAGATAACGGATATATCCGATCCCTCGGTGGCTTATGCTGACGAGGAGCATAACAAGAAGTGGTTCAGCTCCTACAGCGGTATAAAAATGCAGGTCAGCGCAGATGACAGCGATCCTGCAAAGAGCTCCGGCATCGAGAAGCTCGTCATAAACATTAATGGCAGGGACAACGAGGTAAATATCGCCTCATCCGGTATCGATCCCACGGCTCTCAGCAAGGGCGGCTACTATATCACCTTTGAGGCGGATCAGGCTCCCGACAGCTTTAAGGCTTCGCTGAGAAGCAGCGCAGATCAGGGCTTTGAGGTATCACTGGGCGGAAATTACTACCGTATTGGACGCAGCTTCGACGGAAGCTATGAGGATATTCCCGACAAGGGTGCAGTTTCTGTAAAGGTAAGTGCTGTTGACTTTGCAGGGCACAGCACTGACTCAGGCCGCGAGAAAGCTTTTCTTGACCTTGAAAAGCCAAGTGTTTCAAGGATAGAATACGGCGGCAGAAATATCATAAACAGGGACGGAGTTGTGAAATATTCCGTATTTGCAGGATCAGAGGCTGAATTTACCGTCAAAGCAGGCGATAACCTGCCTGTTTCGGGAATTGAGAGCATGAACGTGAGCCTTGTTAACGCGGACGGCACTCCCTACAAGGGTGAAATAGAGGTGAGAAACACCGTTCCCGACAAGGAATGGAGGTTCACCATTCCCGCAGGTTTCAGGGGAAAGGTTTCCGCATATGTTGAGAGCGACGTTCACAGGCGCTCTGATACAGTGAATACCTACGGTATCATAACTGAGAGCGCTCAGATACATGAGCAGAATTCATCGGCAGCTGTTGAGCTTCCCGCTGCACAGCACCATGATGCACAGGGACTTCCTCTCTACAGCGGCGACGTTGACGTAAAGCTCAGTGTCCGCGACGGATTTTCGGGAATTTCTCAGGTATATCTTACCTCCTCGGGAGCAGGCGGCGGCAACGCATATGTAAGTGATGACGGAAATATCGAGAACGCTGAGACAGGCAACTGGAGTGTGGCTGGCAAGTACGAAAATCTTGTTACCGCTATGAACGGTTCTATCCGCATCTCAGACAATGTGAACGGAAGCAGCGTTTCTCTGGGCTATCTGGACAATGCAGGCTACTATGAGGAGGCAGCTGCTTCAGAGAGCTTCAGCATAGACAAGACAGACCCGAGGGTAGAGGTATCATTTACCGACCAGAACAGCGGCGGAGATCAGGAGTTCAGGGACGTATACAAGAATTCGAGGCGTGCGGTCATCACTATAACCGAGCGCAATTTCGATCCCGATCTGGTCGAGGTTACGGTAAACGGCACAAGGCAGAGAGTGGACTTCCCGCTGACAGGCGGCACAGCAGGCACGGATACGGCTCAGTACCGCGGCGAGGTGCCCTTCGATGATGACGGCACATATACTCTCTCGGTAAAGTGCACGGATATGGCAGGCAGAAGCGCAGGTGACTACACCTCCGACAGCTTCACCATCGACAAGACCGCTCCCGCTTTAAACGTGGGCTTCGACAAGACCCTTGAGAATGACCATTTCTACCATGATAACATGACCATGACCTTCAAGGTCAGCGACGAGAATTTCGAGCCCTCCAGGATCAATATTTCGGGAACCTATAACGGAAGCGCCGAGAGCTTCCCCAAGGCTTCCGACTGGAGCAGAGTGGGCAAGGATTACTTTTCTACCATTAAATTCGGCAGGGACGGAGAGTATTCCGTAAGCGTGTCGGGAAGCGACAAGGCGGGAAATGCTCTTGATCCATACAACACAAAGTTCTGTATCGACACCACCGCTCCCTCTATCAGCATAGGAGAGGTGGAAAAGGCTAACGGCGGTGCTGAGATACGTCCCCATATCCTTTTCAACGACACCAACCTTGACAGGGACAGCATAAGCATTACCCTTGAGGGTGCAAAGCGAGGCAAGGATCTTCCTTTTGACGGTCAGTTCAATGAGACTCCCGAGGGACTTGATTATGTTTTCGACAACTTCCCCGCACGCAAGGCATACGATGACATCTATACCATCAAGGCAAGCGTAAAGGACAGCGCTGACAATCAGCTGGACAAGGAACTGAGATTTTCAGTAAACAGATTCGGCTCCACCTTTGAGTTCGACAAGGACTCAAGGATGCTGGCTGACAAGTATATCTCCAAGGCGCAGGATATAGTGCTCATGGAGTATAACGTTGATAAGCACGCTGAAAAGTGCGGTGTGTTCATTACCAGGGACTCCGAGATGATAGAGCTTACCGAGGGCAGGGACTACTCCGTAGAGCACAGCGGCGGCAGCGGAGAGTGGTCCGAGTATAAGTATATCATATATGCCAGCAACTTCGACACCGACGCCAAATATACCGTTTCTGTTCACACTGTGGACGAGGCAGGCAATATCAACATAAGCGACTCCGACAAGAAGAAGGCTGAGCTCTCATTCTTCGTGGACAAGACAAAGCCTCTGTGCATACCGCTGAATATCAGTGAAAACAGCGCATACAAGGGGGAGAGCTATACCGCTCATCTTTCTGTCACCGACAATATCGACCTCAAGAATGTTGAGGTATACATCAATGGTGACAAGACAGGCACAAGACTTGATAATGACGAGTGCACATTCGATATCCCCAATTCGTCGCGCTCTCAGGACATCAGAGTCATACTCACGGATATGGCTGACAACGAGATAGAGTACAACTACAGGAACGTTCTCGTTACTACAAACGTGGCAAGACTCCTTATCCGAAAGACCTGGGTAAAGGTAACAGGTATCTCTGCCATCGCTCTTGCAGGAGCAGGCGCATTCCTTCTGAGGAGAAGAAGAAAGAACAAGCTCCTCTGATAAAAACAACAGAGCCCTGAGACGGCGTAAAAGCTGCCTCAGGGCTTGTTTTATATCTTCATGGTCATAACGAGTCTTCCCTCTGTAAGCTCCGCGGTCAGGCTTCCGCCTGCCCTTTCGGCAAGGGTCCGCGCTATGGAGAGCCCAAGACCCGTGGAGCTTCTTGCAGTCTCAACTGTGTAGAAACGGTCGAATAGCTGCGCTGCCTGCACTGATGTCATGTTATCAGCTGTATTGGCAAAGGTGATGACACCATCGGCGGTCAGCCTTATCTCAAGGTCGCCGCTGCTGTACTTGGCGGCGTTGGTCAGCAGATTGGAGAACACTCTGGAGAGCTCCGACCTGTTGGCGGTGCGTATGACCTTTTCTTCGGTCAGGTCTATATCGGGACTTATCCCGCTCTCGGTAAGAACGGGATAATAGCTGCTTATACACTCCGCAAGGAGCTGATTTATGTATATCTCCTCCGTATCCCCGGGCTCGTCCTTTGATATGATGACGGAGTAGCTGAAAAGCTCCTCTGTCAGCTGCTGCATGGCGTCTGTGCGCTGGGAGATCACCGAGATATAGCGGCGGAGCTTCTGCGGATCATCGGTCTTTTCCGCAAGGTCAAGGTAGCCGCGTATTGCCGTGAGAGGTGTCCGCAGGTCATGGGAGATATTTGTTACTGCGTTTTTCAGCTCTCTGTTGCCCTGTATACAGGACAGCTTCTCCCTGCGGAGGACGGAAAGCTGAGAGTCAAGGCTCTCAGCCAGACTGCGTATATCCTTATCTCCGGAGGAAACATAAATGGTGTTATTGGTGTCATTTTTTAGTCTGTCAGCAAACTGCGCGGATATTTCCCGTGCCGACTTTTTCAGCAGATATATCTTGACGCAGAGCAGTATTATCACAACTGCGGCGCATAACAGACAGTAAACCATTTTTTCCTCCTGTGTGGTTATTTAAGGTCGGCTTTGCGGAAGTTTACCACTCCCGCTGTTATGAAAAATACGGTGAGTATCAGTGAATATACTATGTGAATGGCGGCGCGTTTGTCAGGCACTGCAAGTACAGTCATCTGGCTCAGGGGAATGATGTCATTCATCACCTGCATCCACTTTGAATCGCCGAATTCCTGAGACATAACAGCGAACATCAGCAGGGGATACATGATTATTATGGGGAGAACTCCACCTGCGGCGCTTTTTACGGTCATGGCGAGAAATGTGGTGAGAGCGGATACAGCCACCACCGCAAAGAAGCAAACGGTCATGTTTTTCAGCACATCAGATGCAGCTGCACCCTTTGCACCGATGACTATAAGGTCAGCGGCAGATGATACCGCAAAGAAAAGTATGAGGCACACGCCGAAAAATACTGTCTCCGCTATCTGATTTGCAAGGTAGATGTGGGAGCGCTTATGCCCCACAGTGAGCTTGTTGCGTATGGTGTTCTGAGTGTAGTCGCGGCTTATGAAGAGACCTCCCACAGCCGACATGAACATCATCATTATCAGTGGTATCTCAAACATACCGAACCAGTCAAGGCTGCCGTTGAGCTTGCCTATGAGGACCTCCAGCAGGGCGAGCACTGCCGACATGATGACGCATATCATCGTATCCTTTCTGCGGAGCATGAGCTTCAGGTTTACTTTCAGGAGTTTATTCATTGCTGCCACCTCCTACCAGTGAGATAAAGAAGCCTTCAAGGTTCTCATCGTGCTCGGAGGCGGAGAGTATCTCACACTTCTCCTCCCACAGGCTGAATGCCAGCTTTGTGATATTCGGAGAGGCGAAGATGTCAGCCGTTTCCTTGTCGATCATTCTGTAATCGGTGCCCATTCCGTCAAGCACTCTTGCAAGGGTAGCCGTGTCGGTGACCCTTACCCTCACACACTTGCGGCACTCGTTTTCCAGCTCCTCAGCGCTCATTTCGCGGACTATCTGCCCGCCGTTGATGAAGCCGTAATGTGTGGCTACCTTTGCCAGTTCGTCAAGGATATGGCTGGAGATAAGAATGGTGATGTTGTTTTCGCGGTTGAGCTTGAGTATGAGCTCGCGCATTTCGATGATGCCCTGGGGGTCAAGACCGTTTATGGGCTCGTCAAGGACGAGAAAATCCGGCTTTCCGCAGAGTGCCACAGCTATGCCGAGACGCTGGCGCATTCCCAGCGAGAAGTCTCTGGCGTGTTTATTGCCTGTGTTTTTCAGTCCCACAAGTTCAAGGAGCTCATCGATGCCATTATAGTCGGGCATTCCCATGATGTCATACTGCATTTCCAGGTTTTTCCTTGCGGAGAGATAGGGGAGTATTGACGGGGTCTCCACAACTGCCCCCATTCTCCTTCTGGTCTCGGAGATATCGGGGTCATTGTTTTTGACGCCGTAGAGCTCGAAGCTGCCGTCCGTGGGGAACTGTATCCCGCACACCATGCGTATGAGAGTGGTCTTTCCTGCGCTGTTCCTGCCTACAAAGCCGTATATGGAGCCCTTGGGAACGTTCATGGTGAGACCGTTCAGGGCTTTGAAGTCCTTGTATTGCTTGGTAAGCGCATTTGTTCTGAGTACATAGTCCATATAAGAACCTCCTTCTTTCTTTCTGATATGAGTATATCACAGGAAGGTTAAGAAATCGGTTAAGAAAAGAGTTAAGATTTGGTTAATTATTCTCGGAAAGCATATAGCCTATACCCCACACTGCTGAGATACAGTCGCTTCCCATTGCAGCTTTCAGCTTGCGGCGTAGATTGTGGACATGGATTTTCAGTGAGTCCTCGGTGCAGTCGGGGGTATCATCGCTTATGCGGTCGAGTATGGTCAGCTTCGCCACCACCTGCCCCTTATTCTGCATGAGGAGCTTGAGTATGGCGTATTCCGTCCTTGTGAGCCTTATCTCACCGCCCCGGCAGGTCACGATATGTGAGTCGGTGTCAAGGCTGAGACTGCCGCAGGTGAGCAGCTCCTTTTCCGAAGCGGAAGCGTTCCTGCGCAGCTGCACCACTATTCTTGCAAGGAGCTCCTCCGTGTCGAAGGGCTTGGTGATGTAGTCGGCAGCACCGCCGAGAAGCATATTCACCTTGCCTGCACGGTCGGACTTGGCACTGAGCACGATAACGGGAATGTCCTTTATCTGCGGGAGCAGTTTCTCTCCGCTGAGTCCCGGGAGCATAAGGTCAAGGAGTATAAGGTCGGGAGTGGTCTGCTGCAATATGAGCAGAGCCTCTGTGCCGGAATAAGCCCTTTTTACGGCATATCCCTCGCCTGTCAGCACCTCGCTGAGCATATCATTTATATGTATATCGTCGTCGATTATCATTATAACTGCCATGTGTCCGCCTCCTGCCGTTTTAACTATTATAACATCAGAGGAAGATTTTTGCAAGCCGCAGACTTGATTTGGCGCGGCGTCTGTGCTATAATTGTAAAAGACTATTTACAGAAAAGGTGACCTGTTTGCAAAAATTCAGAAAAGCCCTGCCCTCGGTCATATCCCTTGTACTTGCGGTACTTATGGTGGCGGCGGCAGAGCTTGCACATGAAAAAGAAATGATATTCCCCGAGATAACCGCAATAGCTATCGGAGCACTTGCGGCTCCGCGGCAGGTGTGGAACACCTCAAGGCTGAGGCTGCTGCTGACCATATCAGCCTGTGCTGCGGCAGGAGTGGGCATAGTTTATCTGATGCCCCTGCCTCTTGCGGCGCAGATACCCATAGGACTTGTTGTCGCTTTCGGGCTTATAACCCTTTCGGGTACGGAGTTCCTGCCTGCGGTGTCAGCCTGTGTGCTGCCTGTGCTGCTGGGCACAAGGAGCCCCATATACATACTCTCCGTCGTTGTGATGACCACCCTGATACTGGGAGTACAGCTGCTTCTTGAGAAGACAGGCATGAGAGAGAAATACGCCTTTTGTCCCGTAGAGCCTGACCGCGAGCTGTTGCTGCTCCGCGGAAAGCAGATAGTATGCGCGTCGCTGATACGCCTTATCCCTGCGCTGTTCCACGAGATATTCTTCATAGCTCCGCCTCTTATAGTAGGATTTGCGGAGATGAGCAAGCCGGGTTCAAAGCTGAGGGAAAAGGCGCCTGCCACTGTGGGGCTTATCGCACTTGCTGCGGCAGCAGGCTGTGCTTCACGCTATCTCCTGTGCGTTACAATGGGACTTCCGCTTGCATTGGCGGCTGCGATCTCATGCGGAGCCATACTCAGCGCAGTAAACGCTGCAAAGCTCTATTTTCCGCCTTGCGGAGCGGCTGCCACGCTGCCATTCATAATCCCTGAGGCAGCACTGCTGAAGTTCCCCTTCGAGCTGACCGCAGGCTATGCGATACTTACCGCAGCGGTGTTCCTGTTCTTCGGTGAGAGACCGTTTGCTTCCGTAAGGAAAATAGCCGCGATAATACGCAGATAACACTTGACACGGGGGGAGAAATAGTGTTATAATATCTCTCGGACAACGCTCCCGACAGTTCGTTTGCGCCATCCTGTCGTTAAACAAAACCAGGGCATCTGTGAGTGCAGGGATAATGCGCTCTTAATGTGATACAGATGCGTCTGCCGGTGGCAGGCGCTTTTTTGTTGATATTATCATGAGGTGAAGAAATGTATTATCTGAAAACTTCCGCTGAGTTCGACAGCGCACACTTCCTTGCAGGCTATAAGGGTAAGTGTGCCAATATCCACGGCCATCGCTGGAAGGTAGAGGTGACTGTGGCTGCGGACGCTCTTATTGAAAGCGGCGAGAAAAGAGGAATGGTCATCGACTTCGGCGACTTGAAGCACGAGGTAAGGGCTCTTGCAGACAGCTTCGACCACGCACTTATATATGAAAGCGGCTCACTGAAGGAGAACACACTTGCGGCTCTCCGCGATGAGGATTTCCGCCTTATTGAGGTGGCTTACCGCCCCACAGCCGAAAACTTCGCAAAGGGCTTCTTCGGCATACTGAGAGAAAAGGGACTTCCCATCAAGACTGTCACGGTCTATGAGACTCCCGAAAACTGCGCTGTATATGAGGAGGAGATATAATGCTGCCCGTAGTTGAAAAATTTGTCAGCATAAACGGTGAGGGCGCTCACGCAGGCGAGCTTGCGGTGTTCGTGCGCTTCCGCGGCTGCAATCTTAACTGCTCTTACTGCGATACCAGCTGGGCAAACAGCGGCAATGCTCCTGCGGAGTTTGAGACTCCCGGGGAGATAGCCGACTGGGTAAGCGAAACAGGCGTCCGCAACGTTACCCTGACAGGGGGAGAGCCCCTGCTGCACAAGGAGTGCGCGGAGGTAATAAGCCTTCTCATGGAGAGGGGCTGCCGCGTGGAGATAGAGACCAACGGCAGCATTGCACTTGATAATTATGCTGAGGCTGACCGCCGCCCCGTTTTTACCATGGACTACAAGCTGCCCTCCAGCGGCATGGAGGAGTTTATGTGCAGGAGCAATTTCCGCCTGCTGGGCAGCCATGACACGGTGAAGTTCGTTTCGGGCAGCATGGAGGACCTGGAAAGAGCTGCGGAGATAATAGAGGAGTACAGGCTCACGGAGCGCTGCCATGTTTACATCAGTCCCGTTTTCGGCGAGATAGAGCCTGCTGACATAGTTGAGTTCATGGAGGAGCGGAATATGAACGGGGTAAGGCTCCAGCTCCAGCTCCACAAGTTTATATGGGAGCCTACAAGGAGGGGCGTCTGATGGACAGAGAAAAAATAGAATATCACGTTCTCGGACTTCTCGAAGCTATAGGAGAGGACCCGAACCGCGAGGGACTCAGGGAGACTCCTGCCCGTGTGGCGCGTATGCTTGAGGAGGTCCTTGAGGGAACTGCATATACAAATCACCAGATAGCCGAGATGTTCGGCAAGACCTTTGAGACTGAGAATGATCCCGATATGGACAGCGCTGTGGTCATGAAGGATATTACCGTTTTCAGCTACTGCGAGCACCATCTGGCACTTATGTACGATATGAGCGTGAATGTGGCGTACATTCCCCACGGCAGAGTGCTTGGACTCAGCAAGATAGCCCGTATCTGCGATATGGCGGCGAAGCGTTTGCAGCTTCAGGAGCGTCTCGGCAGGGACATCGCAGAGATAATCTCCGAGGCGGCAGGTACTCCCGATGTGGGCGTAATGATAAGGGGCAGTCACAGCTGCATGACTGCCAGAGGTATCCGAAATGCCGGCGCAAAGACGGTGACGGGTACGTTCATGGGCGCTTTCAGGGACAGTGCGGAGCTGAAATCCCTGGTGAAGTTTGACTGAGGAGGATATTATGAAAGCATTGGTACTTTTCAGCGGCGGCGTTGACAGCACCACCTGTCTCGCCATCGCTGCTGATAAATACGGAGCAGATGAGGTGCTTGCACTGTCCCTTTACTACGGACAGAAGCACAGCCGCGAGCTTGAGGCGGCAAGGAAGATAGCTGCCCATTACGGCGTAAAGCACAAGGAGCTCGATCTGGCACTGATATTCGCTGACAGTGACTGCACTCTGCTTAAAGGCTCCGATGGGGAGATACCCAAGGAGAGCTATGCGGAGCAGCTTGAAAAGACCGACGGCAAGCCTGTCTCAACCTATGTCCCCTTCAGAAACGGACTTTTCCTGGCTTCTGCGGCAAGTATTGCCCTGTCAAACGGCTGTGAGGAGATATACTACGGCGCTCACAGCGATGACGCCGCAGGCAATGCCTACCCCGATTGCAGCAGCGACTTCAATGACGCTATCAACCGCGCTATCTACTTGGGAAGCGGCTGTGAGCTGAAGGTAACGGCTCCGTTTATAGGCATGAACAAGGCTCAGGTCATCGCAAAGGGACTGGAGCTGGGCGTGCCCTATGAGCTCACCTGGAGCTGCTATGAGGGCGGCAACAAGCCCTGCGGAGTCTGCGGAACCTGCCGCGACAGGATAGCCGCATTCAGAGCCAACGGCATGGAAGACCCTGCTATGAAAGGAGAATAATATGAGCGGAAGAACCGAAAATGAAAAGGGGAGCATAACTCTCCTTGGCAATAACAATACCAAGTATTCATCGGATTACGACCCGTCGGTGCTGGAGACCTTTCCCAACAAGCACCCCGATAATGATTATTTCGTAAAGTTCAACTGTCCCGAGTTCACAAGCCTGTGTCCTATTACGGGTCAGCCCGACTTTGCCTCAATCTACATATCCTATATTCCGGGAGAGAGAATGGTAGAGAGCAAGTCGCTGAAGCTGTATCTGTTCAGCTTCCGCAACCACGGCGACTTCCATGAGGACTGCGTGAACATCATCATGAAGGACCTTATAAAGCTTATGGAGCCCAAGTATATTGAGGTATGGGGAAAGTTTCTGCCCCGCGGCGGCATCTCCATAGACCCCTACTGCAACTACGGCATTCCCGGTACAAAGTGGGAACAGCTTGCCTGGGACAGGCTCGCACACCATGATATGTATCCCGAGAGTGTAAATAACAGGTGATATATAAAACAAGCCCCTGAGTGAATGAACACTCAGGGGCGTTTCTGTTTTATTCAGTTGTCAGCTGTTTGCTTATCAGTCCAGTGATTCGACCAGGTGGAGGAGATGCTCCTGAATGCGGAGAGCGTCTCCTGAGGTTATGCCCTTTGTGGACTTGTCAACATCTGCATTTGCCTTGCCCTGAGGAGTAAGGTGCTTGGGCGCTGTGCCGCTGAGACCGTACTTGTCGGGGTTAGCCAGTGACTGCATAATGAGGATAGCGTCTGCAAGCTCAACTGTATCATCGCAGTTTGCGTCGCCTGACTTTGTGACAGCAATATCAGTTGTGGTAGTGGTCTTGCCGGGGTCAGGTGTTGTTGTGGTAGTTGTAGTGGTAGTAGGAGGTGTTGTGGTAGTTGTGGTTGTGGTCGGCAGAGGTCCGGGAACATCCCATGCGTTCTCGGCAAAGTTGATGTTCCATGCGAAGGAAGCCTGCCAGTCTACAGCTGAATCGTTTGTGCTCCATGAGCTTACGGAATCGGCGTAGCATTTCTGAGCAGGTACCTTTCCGCGCTCCATTCCCAGACTCTTTACATAGTCATCCTGAATTCCTGAGGCGGGACCGCTGACCATTACTCCTGAGGGAGCCATGGGGAAATCGTGGTCCAGCTCATATATCCAGTATCTGTTTGAGGGATTATTTGAGTGGTATGTACCGTAGCCTGTGACATAGGATATGCCGAGACCGTTTCTTCCGAAAATGTAGTCCATAGCCTGAGTCATGCCGTTGAGATACTTCATATCTGCGTTTGATGCTTCATAAGCATAAGCCATGATCATGGCGTTATTAGTTATACAAGCATTTGAACCGGCCTCATATCCTGCATGAGTATCATCACCGGGCATACCGATACGCTCCATGACTTCGGCTCCTTTGAATGGTATACCCATTCCGTTTTTAGAGCTGTTTTCAATTTCAAGCATAGATTCTGCGGCTTGTATGATATTATACTCGATGATTTCCTTGTCCCTCGCAGCTGTCTTATCGCTGAGGTAAAGCGAAAGTGTTCCCAGAGTAGTAGTATCACTGTTATTGAAGGCTGAGTAGGTAACACCATCTAATTGGGACAGCTCTATGTCAAACGCCTTTGTGACTCCAGCTCTGCTGTATTTGTTTTCATAGTTCTTCAGCTCGTCATAGTACTCCTCAGCACCTGTGGTTGCGAAGAGCTCGCAGGCAGCCCAGTATGCTTCGTCCTTGACGCAGCTGTCCTCGTATATGCCTGTGCCCACATATGAGCCTATGGGAGCAAACTGAGGATCCACCCAATAATGTCCGCTGCTGACACCGCTGACATCCCATTTTTCCTTGTATGCCATTACAGCCTTCCAGGAATCCTCTGCGTGTTTGAGGCACTCCTTTGCGAAATCATCGTCTATGCCCTCCCAGAGACGTGCAGCCTGGGCTGCGCAGGCTATCATATTGAATGTAGCTGCATACGTAGGAGGTCTTACGATACGGACAGGCATATATTCTTCGTCATATATGTAGGTTTTTCCTGCAAAACTGTTGGGCCTGTAGTCGCCTGCCTGGTGGTATACGAAGTTTGCGTGATCCTTGCCCCATACTGAGTCCTTGTCAGCATCAACGATCATCTTGAACATCCACTCAAGCTCATATCTTGCTTCTCTGAGGGACTCCTCGGAGGCATCGCCCCTTGACTTGTCCATTTCGTACATATTCTGGAGGAGCCATACAGCGTTAGCGCCTGTGATGACGTTCTTTGTGCTGTCGGAGCCTGTGTACCAGCCGCCTGTTACGTCGATAGAATCCCTCTTATCGCCGTCAAATTCTCTGCCGTAGGTTTTTATCCATTCTGACTGGATATATGCGGTATCGTTCTTGTGCATTGCAGAATGAGCAAGCTTGGACTTCTTGTCCTTTGGGTTTGATGAGGTTATCTTTGATTCCTCAATATCCTCGTCGGAACGGTTCTGATAGTAGTAGTTCAGGGTGTCTTTGAGGATACCACTGTAAACATCATTACCTATCTTGAACTCATGGCTGATGTATTTCTTATAGGTCTCGCCTGTGCGGGAATTTGTGTATATGTTGTCCTTGTCGTCCACCTCAATTGTGTATGTACCGGGCTCGGAAACAGTTGAGAAATCGAGTATCTGGCAGTAATCGCCTGCTGTTTCGTCATATCCTATGGGAGTACCCTTGCCTGTGTATACGGTCTCGCCGTTTTTCTTGACTGTGAAGCTTACGGGTTCCTTTATCTCCTTGCTTGTGGCGTATGTAGCCTTTTTGTCATTGGCTGTGTAATAGCCCATCTGGTTCACTCTTACATCGCTTCTGGGGGTAATGATTCCCATTTCATTTGTGGGATCCCAGAGGCAGGGGGGGTGGACTGTGCGTCCTTGTATTCCTCGCCGCAGGTCTCGCACTCAAGTGTGAGATTATCGAACTTCAGCACTGTTCCCTCGGGGAAGCAGTCCATAGGCTGGTAAGAGCCTGCGCCGCCGTACTGGAATGACCATTCAGCCACTTCGATAGTTTTTGTGGCAGTAAATTCACTGTCGAAGCTGTTCTTGCCTTGAATTATTTTGACGTTGTCCCAGCCCTGATCCCAGTTGCTGGCATTGTTCTGCCATACGCCTACGCCGTTATAGTCAGTACCTGCGATATGAGTGTGCAGCTCTCCTTCGGCAGAGGCTTCTAACTCCCAGTGTACCTTGTACTTGTGCCCCTGCTCAATATGGAGATTTCTGTGGCGTATACCCAGATCCCATCTTGAGTCGCCGCCGCGCTGATATCCGCCGGGATTGACGATAGTGATATTAAAGCTGCCGTCCTTGGTGTCGAAGCGCTGCTCTGCGGGGCGAATGGAATATGCTGTCCATGGCAGCACTATCCCGTCGTTGAAGTCATTCTGTCCGAGACAATCAGCATTAGCTGTAAATGGTGCAAATGCGGCAGTGCTTACCGCAGCTATTGAAGCTGCCATTAGTCTCTGAATGATTTTTTTGGGTGACCTGTGTTTCATGATTGTTCCCTCCCTGATATGTTTGCCGTTTTTACGGCATATTATTTATCATATCCGCGGTAATAATTGTTGTAAAAAATAACAATCATTTTAACTTATATCCGCGAATATATATCTATTATATACTATTGTTTTATGTTAGTCAAGTATAAAAAGCCCGCTCCCGAGTTTTTTCGGGAGCGGTTTTTTAAGAGAGGCTTTACACAAGCTTGACTGTATGTCATAATTCAGCGAAATACCGCCTTTACGCAGTTTCTTCCCACGGACTTTGCTTCGTATACAGCTTTGTCCATACGGTCAAAGGCAGATGATATGCTGTCATCGGCGGATATTGTCGTTACCCCTATACTACAGGTGATATTGCCGATCTTGTCGAATTGCTCGGCGGCAACTCTCTCTCGGAGAGCCTCGGCGGTAGAGACAGCTTTGTCGGCGTCCGAATTGTAGAGCACAACTACGAACTCCTCGCCGCCCCAGCGTCCTGCAACAGCCTTCATGCCCGACACAAAGCCGTCGATGACCTGTGCAAAGTGTACCAGAGTGGCATCGCCTGCGGAGTGACCATATAGGTCATTTACCCGCTTGAAGAAGTCTATATCCAGTATCATAATGGCAGCGCTGCCGCCGTCTTTTCTGATACCCTCGATGGCGTTGTCCATTTCGGTCTCGATCTGTCTGTGGTTGTATATGCCTGTCAGCGGATCCTTCAATGCCAGATCCTCATAGGTTTTCAGTGTAGTCATAAGCTTTTCAGCACTCTCGTGGATATCCTGCACCATGAATACGAAGCGAAAATCATCGGGATTAGCGGTCTCGGCACGTCTGAATATGAGCTTTACCCATATGTACTTGCCCTCAAGGTTCATCATGAGGCAGTCATAGGAGGAGGTGCGTCCCACGGACAGGTTTTTCTTCAGGTACTCGGGATCGGTGCGTTCAAGGAATATGTCCTGATCCTCGGGCCAGATCATGTTGACGATCATAAGCCGCCAGTCCGAGTATTTAAGCTGCTGGTTCATGACTTCGTCAGATATTTCGGTGATGCTGATACTGTTGGTGGTGTCCTTGATCAGATCCACATACATTGAGAAAAGATAGGTATCCTGAATGGTGTCAACCTTCTTGGTAGTGAGAGTCTCGTCGATATACTGGCTTCCGTCCAGCTCGTCCAGTAATATGAGGTATACCTCCTGGCTTACTAAGGGATAAACGGTCATCTGGACTATATGGGTAATGCTGTCCACATTTATGTTTATCCTCTTGCTGTATTTGCCTACGAATTTGCCGGCAGTGGGGATAAATACGCGGTAGCCCTCTATGACGGTATCTGAGCTGTTGTTCAGGTGGTACCAGAGCTTTTCTATAAGGTCGTGGTAGCTGCCGTCTTTTTCAAGAAAGGTCTCAAAGACTCCACGTCTTATGAGCGTTCTGTAGACGTCCTTTTTGCCGTCGGCAATGACTACTGCGTCAACGTTTTCGCCTGCATAGCGCATTGCCTCCTCGAGAGTGATCTCGTTGATGTTGTCGGTATTCACGTTCAGTCCCCCTAAAAGCTGTATAGTTCAGCTTCTCACGGCGTATCATGCCGGAAAAGTTTTATTCTTTATGTATATGATAACATATAATAACATTTGAAATGATAATATTCTGTAAATTTTCAACAATTGATATAGCTATTTGTAACAGTACACAATCCAAGGCAGCTTGACTTGTATAAAATGCAGAAAACACAGGCTTTTCAGAAAAAAGAAAAGTTTTTTTGAAAAAGTACTTGACATCTTATTATTTTTATGATATTATCATAATAGAAATAACAGAGGAGGTGATGCTGGTGGCAACAGAAAAGGAGTTCCTGTCGGCATATAAGCTCAGCGACTATGAGAGACCTTCCGTCACAGCCGATGTGGCGGCGTTCATGATAAGGTCCGAGGAAAAGACCAGCTACCGCCGCAATCCCGAGAACAGGCTCACATTGCTGCTGATAAAGAGGGGCGGTCATCCCTATAAGGATATGTGGGCGCTGCCGGGGGGCTTTCTCAACTCAAATGAGACGATCGAGGAATGTGCTCTCAGGGAGATAAAGGAGGAGACCAATGTCCTTCCCGTTTCCATCATGCCTGTGGGAGTTTTCAGCCGCCCCGGCCGTGACCCGAGAGGCTGGATAATCTCACACGCCTATGTTTCCGTCATCGGGGACGAGTCCGTGAAGCAGGTCGCTATGGACGACGCCTCCGACGCACAGTGGTTCGATGTGGACTTCGACAGGGGCGAGGGCGGTGAATATCACCTGACTCTCAGCTGCGGAGATGTGGTGCTGAGGGCTGTCCTCACCGAGGAGAGCTCGGGCTTCGGACGTACCTCATTCGCCATAAAGGACAGCGGTACCCTTGCCTTTGACCACGCAGCCATGATAGCTTCTGCCGTTACAGCTCTCAGGAGAGCGGCGAGAAGCTACGATACCATTTTTGACTTCCTGCCTGAGGCGTTTACTCTCACCGCCTTCCAGAAGGTGCAGGAGACCATACTGAACGTTTCCTTCCTGTCTGCAAATTTCAGACGAATGGTCAGCAGGTATGTGGAGGAGACAGGGGAGATAGTAAGGGGCGAGGGACATCGTCCCGCCAAGCTCTACAGACGCAAAAACAATGATTAAGGAGGAGATCATCATGAAAAATATTCTGGTTGTAGTTGATATGCAGAAGGACTTTGTGGACGGAGCCCTGGGCTCTGCTGAGGCCTGTGCTATAGTTCCTGCGGCTGCAAAGAAGATAGCCGCATTCGAGGGTGAGATATTCGTTACCTTCGACACTCATTCTGAGAATTATCTGGAGACAGCCGAGGGGAAGAAGCTTCCCGTTCCTCACTGCATAAAGGGCACAGAGGGCTGGGAGCTGGACAAGGATATTGCAGAGGCTCTCAAGGGAAAGAACTTTACTCCCGTTGAGAAAAAGACCTTCGGCTCTGTTGATCTTCCGAAGCTCATAAAAAAGGCAGCGGGCAATGAGGAGTTCACTGTTGAGCTCATCGGTCTCTGCACGGATATATGCGTTGTAAGCAACGCCCTGCTCATAAAGGCGAGCTTCCCCGAGGCTCCCATAGCCGTGGACGCAGCCTGCTGCGCAGGAGTTACACCTCTTAAGCACGATGCAGCCCTTGAGACCATGAGAAGCTGCCAGATAGACGTTATATAACAGAAAGGATTTGATATTATGAAGCTTGAACCCATTGTTGTTTCACTCCTTGACACTGACCTGTACAAGTTCAACATGGACCAGGTCATCTTCCACAAGCACACAGACCTCTGCGGACAGTATTACTTCAAATGCCGCAATAAGGGCATAGTTTTCACTGACGAGATGGTGCAGGAGATAAACGCTCAGATCGACCACCTGTGCACTCTCAGCTTCAAAAATGAGGAGCTGGACTACCTTCGCTCTATCCGCTTCATCAAGAACGACTATGTTGAGTTCCTCAGACTCTGGCACCCCATCAGGGACTACGTTACTGCTGAGCTCAATGCTGACGGCGAGCTTGAGATCGTTGTGGACGGTCCGCTGTTCTCGGCAATGCAGTTCGAGATATATCTCCTTGAGATAGTCAACGAGGTGTACTTCCGCATGAAGTACGATTACGAAAAGCTGAGAAAGTCTGCCGAGGAGCGCCTTGACGCCAAGATAAAGGCTCTGAACGACGGAACGTATACATTCAAATTCGCAGAGTTCGGCTGCCGCAGAAGACTGTCACGCGAGTGGGAGGACGTTGTGGTAAAGCGCCTCTGCACAGAGACCGACAAGTGCGTGGGTACTTCAAATGTTTACCTTGCCATGAAGTACAACGTAACTCCCATCGGCACCTATGCTCACGAGTTCGTGCAGATGTATCAGGGAATTGACTCAATACCCCTTGCATACACCAACCACTATGCCATGAAGGACTGGTATGACGAGTATGACGGCGATAACGGAACGGCTCTTACGGATACTATCACAACAGACCTGTTCCTGCTGGACTTCAACCGCTCAATGGTCAACAACTACACAGGTGTCCGCCACGACAGCGGAGATCCCTATGAGTGGGGCGAGAAGATGATCGCTCACTATAAGAAGTACGGCGTTGATCCCAGGACGAAGCTGCTGCTGTTCAGCGACAGCCTGGACTTCGACCGCGCACAGAAGCTTTACGATCATTTCTGCGACAAGACCAAGGTTTCCTTCGGTATAGGAACATTCTGCTCCAACGATACCGAGGAGGAGGCTCTCAACATCGTTATAAAGCTCCAGTTCGTCAACGGCAGACCCGTGGCGAAGCTGTCCGACGCTGTTGGCAAGGCAATGTGCCGCGATGAGGAGTACCTTGAGTACCTCAAGCGCTCTGTTGACTTCAGACTGAAAAGAGAAGCCGATAAAAAATAAGTATCCCATACGGAGAAGGCAATGAGTGAGCCTTCTCCGTTTTTTGTTACAAATGTCACTGCGAAAGTTATTCCTGTCATCTTGCGGAAATGTAACATTTGCGGTATAATCAGAGCATAGAAACACGGAAGGGGGATCACTATGAGAGTTGATTACTACGGAATGGATAATTGTACCTATGATATGTACTGCGGCAGACCTGCGCTGTTTGCTCCCGAGGGCGCAGATGAGGCTATGCTGGCAGGCTACGGCTTCGCAAGGCTTCCCGACGGAAGATACATCCACTTCCTGGACCAGCAGGAATACTTCCACATAATAAACAATGAGGTGAACGGAAGGGTGGTATTCGATCAGGCTACCCACTACATGATAACTCAGTATTACCGGTCACAGTACGCACCGCCGCCGCCTGTAAACCGCTCCGAGGGCGGCACTGTAATGTGTATCATCAGCCTGGCACTGTTCCTGATAAGCCCCTTATTGATACTGGTAAATCCGGGCATCTCGATGCTGGGCTGGATAGCTTCACTGGTGCTTATGATAATCGTCAAAGCCACTTATCCTAAGAATGTATTCGGCACAGTTCTTCTGATACTTCACATCGTTGCTTTTGTCGTAGGTTTCATCGCCCTGCTGCTTCTCATGGCAGCCTGCTATGATATTCTGAACCAGTGCAGTCACATTGCCTGAAAGGAGAGAAAATATGAATATACATATCTGTACAGACCACGGTCTCATACCGCCCTATGCCATAATGCTAATGCTGTCTTTTGCAGCAGGACTTGTGCTGCAGTTCTTACTGAATATCAGAGGCGGAATAAAGCGCAATATCGCAGCTTACAGTATTCTCCTTGCAATGCCCATGAGCATTTTCTTTGCACTGCTCCTCACTTATATCTCCACAGGAGGAAAGGCTTTCGGTATTTCCTCCATCGGCGGAGCTGCCGGAATGTACGCCTCCGCTCTCACCATGGCAGCTATCTCCCGCAGACGTGAGAGCTTCGGAGTCATGCTCCGCAGCTGCACCCTTTCTCTTCCACTGATGTACAGCATATCAAAGATAGGCTGCCTGCTGGGAGGCTGCTGCCGCGGTGTGGATTACAGCGGCGTCATGTGCGTTGAGTACAGCGGCGAGCGTATGGGGCATCTCTGCGCATTCCCCGTTCAGATAGCTGAGTCCGCAGCCTTTTTCGCCATATTCATCATGGGTATGATGATGTATCTCAGACGCAGCAGGAGCGCAGTTCCAGCGGTGTTCCTTCTCTCCGCAGGGGCTAAATTCGTTCTGGACTTCCTCAGGGTTTCCCACACGGGAAAGGTCATCTCCCTCAACCAGCTGCTCTGCGCCGCAGCTGCGGCGGTATGCGTTGCAGTTATAGTCCTTCGGGAGCGTAAGTCCCGCGGCTTTGCAGAACGTGCATATAACTGAGAAAACGGCTCACAGTCTTACTGTGAGCCGTCTGTATTATCGGTGAAATCAATGACCCTGTCGCAAATCTCCAGAGCCGCAGGTCTGTGTGTTACTATGACCACGGTCTTGTCAGTCATGCTGCGGAGGTTTTCAAGGAGCTGCCTTTCTGTGCCCTCATCAAGGGCGCTGGTGGCTTCGTCCAGAAGCAGTACGGGACTTTCCGAGAACACTGCCCTTGCAATGGCTATCCTCTGCATCTGTCCTTCCGAGAGACCTGTTCCGCGCTCGCCAAGGAGAGTGTCCGCGCCTGCCTCAAGCTCCGCAACAAAGCCGTCGGCGCAGGCTATTTCCAGGGATTTGTTCAGCCGCTCGCTGTTGTCCATATCAGCCTTGTCGCTGAATGCCACCACCTCGCGGATAGTTCCGCTCATGAGCTGATTGCCCTGTGGGACGTAGGCGAAAAGCCTGTGCCACTGAGGCGTCAGCTCAGTCTCATTGCCCTTTGTATCAGTGAGATAGCGCTTGCCGCCGTCCAGCCTGTAAATGCTCATGAGAAGCTTCAGCACTGTGGATTTTCCGCAGCCGCTGTGTCCCGTGAACGCCACATACTCACCCTTCTTTATGTCGATACTGATATCACTGAGCACCTCAGGCATATCATCTTTGGACAGCTTCTTTATACTGTCGGCAGCAGGGTAGTAGGTGAAGCTTGCATTGCGTATACCGAAGGAGCTCAGCTCCTGTGAGTAATACCTTCCAACCTCTTCGGTGCTGAGGGGAGCAAGGTCGCTGTCATCGTCAAAGCTCTCTATCTCCATAAGCCTTTCCGCACTGGCGGTCATGGCGTAGAATTTGGGGAGATAGCCTGTGATATTGGCAAATGGAGTCTGTATCTGTGAGATGAGCTGGGTAATGGCGGTGAGGGTGCCGTAGCTTATGGTGCCCATGAGTATGCCGTAGCCGCAGTAGCAGACGCCGAAAAGGTACATACCGTTCATGGCGGCGGCAAAGCCTATATTGCAGAGATTGGAGAAGCGGTTCTTCTTCAGTCTGGCGGACTTATGGGCGTTCATTCTGTCTGCGGCGTCCTTCTCTGTCTGATTCTCGGCGGCGAATGAGCGTATCATCATCATGCTGCCGATGCGCTCCTGCAGGAACACCCTCAGCCTGCCGTCTTTTTCCTGTACCTGCTTGTGGAGCCGTTTCAGCACCTTGCGGAAGCCGTAGGTGAAAAGCAGCATCACCACCGCGCAGGGGAGAAGTATAAGCGCGAACCGTCGGTCCAGCACTATCATCATTATGACGGCGCTTATCATCTTGACTATCATGCCTGCCAGCCCCGGGAGTATCTCCACATAGCTGTCTGCCACCACCACGGTGTCGCTGGTGAGGCGGTTCAGCCATTCTCCCGAGTGTACGGCGCTGACAGTGGCGAAGTCCTTGCGGAGGATATTGTCCAT
Source organism: Bacillota bacterium (assembly GCA_029572815.1). Lineage (GTDB taxonomy): Bacteria > Bacillota > Clostridia > Oscillospirales > Ruminococcaceae > Ruminococcus. The sequence goes on from JAKPUQ010000112.1 coordinate 47,003, forward strand.
GAGCCGTGCCTTGAACAGGTTCTCGAAGGTGGCGCGGGAGAGCTCATTGAGCCACCTCACCATTGCCCTCAGACCTATCTGAACAAGGATCAGTATTACCGTAAGGAGGGTATATCTGAAAAAACCGTCCCTGTCACGGGCTGCCGCGGAGTCTACTATATTCCTCAGCAGCAAAGCGTACAGGACTCCGCTGGCGCCGTGGAGCGCCTGTATTATTACCAGAGCCAGTATGTACAGCTTCTTTCCTCCGGGGACGGAATAAAGCCGTTTTATCGGATCGTTCTTCATTTTTTCAATATCTGCCTTAGTTTTATTTTTGCCTTCTTGAAGCACTTTCTCAGGGGATAGGTGAAAACGATGAATCGGCTGTAAAGGCGGTAGGGGAGCTCATTGACGGAATGCTCCCTGCCCTTGCGGACGAAGCCCGTCATAACGCCGATGACGTTCTCCTCCATGATGTTATTCTCCTTGTTGAGACAGTTGTCGCCCAGGGTGACATAGCTGCCGCTGCAGACCTTCACCACGCGATGGAGCACATAGCTCTCGGGGGGCGCCTGTAGAGTATAACGTCATACTTCCTGCACCTCTCCTCGCCCTTTCGTCTTACAGTGAACATATCCCTGTCCTGTTTCAGCAGGGGCAGCATACTCACTCCGCGGTTGGTGTAGGTCATCTCACCGTTTTTTTCAAGGTATTCTTCGTAAGTCATCTCATGCCCTCATATGCGGTCACTGCCGCCGAAATATCCATGTTGCAGCCCAGGCGGTAGAGAGCGGTCTGCTCTGCCAGCATATCCGCAAGGGTCAGTGTCTTCTGCATTTTCGCCATATCCGAGGGACGGTATATCTGCTGTATAAGCATAGGATAAGCCTCCGCGGCGGATATGGGGACTATGCTGTTTTCCGCGGCTCTTGTGAGTATGCATATCGCCTTCAGCGGTACGGATATGTTAGCTCCCAGCCTGTGCTTGCCGTTATATGGGGTGCCGAATGCTGTGACTCCGCTTTCGCTTATCCTCAGAAGAGGCTTGTCATCGTTGACCATAACGGCGCGGCTGCCGAAGTATTCTCTCCACAGCCTTGTGTGGGTGGATTTTCCCGTTCCCGATTTAGCCGTGAAAAGATAGCCCACTCCGTCAACTGCCACAACAGAGCCGTGGAAGAGAACGGTGTCAAAGTCAGGCATTTTTTCTGCGATCTTGCGGTAGACCGCCAGCTCCTCAAGGTAGCTGTCGCTGTATACCTGTACAGGGCGTCCCTCAAATCTGTCTTCATTGGCGGAGCGCTGACGCTCAGAGTCAATATCGGACTTGTCAGTGATTACGGTGTATTCCGCTTCCTTATCTGTTAGGTAGTCCCTGCAATAATCGTGTACCTCGTCATAGAGTGAGTCCACACAGACTACTCTGTCGGCTATCATGTAGTTATTCTTTATCATGTTTTTTCAGTGCCTTTACCTCTGCGGCGATCTTCTGGTGATTGACGATGATCCCTTTGACCCAGCGGCATACATATCCTACGGGGACAAATGCCTTGTACCTGCAAAGGCGGGGATATATGTGTTTCATATAATCATGGTCGGGGAACAGTCTTGCGCGGACAAAGCCTGCCTTTGAGCTCTTTCCCGACTGTCTTTCGTATTTTTTCAAAGCATTGTCGGCAGCGTTGCTTCTTGTGCCGTAGGTGCCGTAGTCAAGGAAGCTGTCCAGCAGCTTCTCCTCGGTTTCCGTCAGGTCGGGGACCCCCGGGTGAGGAGAAGAGCTTCATTGCAAGAGCAAGGCGCTCCTGTTCGTATTCCTCAATGCCCAGCTCCTTCATCTGTTCGGAGATATAGCCGCGGTCGATGCTGCTGCCCTTTGCCTTCATGAAAACGTAACAGTCAAGCAGCGAGCGTATACCTGTTCCGCCGCAGCTGTAGTGCTTGTACTCATGGGCGGTCACATACACATAGAAGTCCTCATCGGACAGGCGGCAGCCGTATTTTCTGCCCTCGTCCGGCTTCAGCAGACGTCCGGGATCCTGATAGTAGTCATAGAGCTTCTTTGTGTCATAGCTGAACAGACGGGTGTGCATCTCGAAATTCATTACGGGCGGCTTCATATAGATGTCGTCGGCAGCCTTGCCCACTCTCTCGGCAGTATAGCCCCTTGCCAGCATTATATCCCTGACTTCATTCTGGAAGGCAGGGTCATAGAGTATATCGTTATCAGACATCTCGCGCATACCGCCGCGGGGATAGAGCTCCTTGAGTATCACGCCTTTAAGCGGCAGATACCATATGCCGTGGCATTCAAACTCAGCGGTTATGGCTTCACGCTCTGAGTCAAGGAGGATATTTTTCCTGACAGCCTTGTTGTATGCCTGAATGAATTTTTCATCTGCGGCTCCTGCTTTCTCAAGGGGCACATATACTGCCGCCCTGACGGTATGAGCCTTGCAGAGACTGTACAGCTTTTCAATATCCATAGCCTTTACTTTTTCGGCGTCCGGAGCTGTATCGTTCACCGCACAGGCGAGCAGATATATCAGATCCTTTTTGATATCGTTCATTCTGTGACAGCTCCAATAGAGCGGAGCTTAGCGATGACAGCGGCAGTGTCTCTCTCTGCCACTGAGCGTTCAACGTCATACTTTTCGAGAAGCTTATCAACGATAGCAGTCTCGGTGGTATCCGACTTGAGGCACTCGATTATGAAAGCGGCAGTGGGATTGCTGCGGATAAGACCGCTCCACTTAGTACCGCTGGTGGAAACTGTGATGTGTTCACCTCTTGATACATGGGTGAGAAATCCCGGGTCAAGTTTCATGGATAAAACTCCTTTCTGTCAGTCGATGGGATAATGGGCAGCTCAATAACGCCGCTGTCCGATGTTGTGTCGGGAAGTGGTGAGACCGGCTGTGCAGGGGCTTCCTCTGCCTCCGGAGGGATTATACCCGCCTCGATAAGCGCAGATGTTTCGGGATCGTCTGCTGAGGCTGAGCTGTTTGCGGCAGCTGTAGTAACAGCCGTTTCCGTTGAAGCAGCAGTGGTCACCTCGGGGGCTGATCCGGTAGTTCCGGCAGCTGTTGTGGCCGCTGCAGCGGTGGTATCTGCGGCAGTTGTAACAGCAGATGCCTCCGATGAGGAGACAGGCTTCGAGCTTCCGCCCTTGCCGTCGTTACAGCCTGTCAGCATAAGAGCTGCGGCGAATAATACAGGTAATGTTCTTTTCATAATGTACTCCTTCAAATTTATACGAACATTATAACACAAAAGCTTGAGAATAGCAAGCTGTGAAAGTAAACTGCGAAAAACAGGCAGCCCATAAGGACTGCCTGTATCAGAACTTTACTGGGGTTCGAGCTCGGGATCGCTGGTGGTGATTACGTCCTCGTTCTCAAACTCTATGAGCTCCATATCGGGAGCAGTGTATTTTTCCTTCATCATGTGGTCTCCTTTAAAGATTTGTTGTAGTCATAAGCAGCCTTGCCGTAAGCGTAGAGCATCTCGCAAACACCGTAGAGATCGCTGCCGATATCGCCTTTATCAAGAACGCGCTGAACGTAGGACATGGTGCTGAATGTTACAGACTTACCGCCTATGGTGATGGTATAGTCGTCAAAGAGCTGATGTGCAGCGATGTCGGGTATCTCGAAGTACTTGCCGTACTTTCCTGTTTTTGAGGTAAGGGTCTTGCCGCCAAGGTCAGCGGTATTCTCTTCACCGTCGTAGTATATTCTGATAGCAGTGTCGGAGTTGAGTACCACCGAGATCTTGCACTTGCCTGTTTCGTCGATCATCTTCTTGTTGGATATGAAGTCGCGCTCAGAGGGAGCGATATTGGGGTGAGCGTAGTAGACACTTGTTCCGTTGAAGTATCCGTCAGCAGCAGTGCAGAGGTGTCTGAGATGTTTTGCAAGATCGCGGACTTCCTCTGAAAGGGTTTCATTTGAAAAAACAGCTGCGAGATAATTATCGAGTGTCGTTGTGGACTGGGAGTGGTCAAGGAGACCATCGCTGCTGTTTACCACGATGAGTCTGTTGCCATCGTAATCGTATGCCTTCAGAGTAACATCAGAGTAGCCCTGTGAAGCATTGAGGGGATAGGTTATCTTGTAATAGCCATTGATCCACTCGCAGCCGCTGAGATCAGTTTCCACATCTCCGTCGGGACCGCTGATGACTATCTTGTCAAGGCGTTCGGGGCGTGTTATGAAGAAGTTGAGACCGATACTGCTGTTCAGTGTGGCATTATTTGCCGCGGCAGTAACGATGTAAGGCTTCATAGCATCACAGCCTGTAAACATATTTCTATTGTTGGTAATACTGCTCATGTCAAAGCCTGATAAGTCTATATATCCCAGTTTATTGCAGTTTTTGAACATTGAATCTGTGCTTTTGACATTTGAAGTGTCAAAACTGCTTATATCAAGATATTCAAGGTTTGTGCAGCCATTGAACATATAGTCCATTAATGTAACTGATCCAGTGCTGAATCCGCTGAGATCAAGCTTATAGAGCTGTGAGCAGCCGTTGAACATACGATCCATATCCATGACCTTTTCGGTATTGAAATTATTCAGATCAAGTTCATGAAGAGCAGAACAGCCATTGAACATATAGCCCATATCCGTAACATTTGAGGTATCGAATGAGTGGAGGCGAAGCTGCTGAAGATTTCTGCATCCGCTGAACATATCTCCCATGTTTGTAACATTTGAGGTGTTGAAGCGCAGGTCAAGTTCCTCAAGGCTGCTGCAATTGCTGAACATATAAGCCATGGAGGTGACAGCGGAGGTATCAAAATTTCCGAATTCGATCCACTTGAGATTTTTGGAGGCTGAGAACATATGCCCCATGTTCGTTACATTTGAGGTATTGAAATTGGATATATCCAGGAATTCAAGAGAAGTGCAGTTGTGGAACATACAGTACATATTTGTTGCAGAAACTGTATAAAAACTGCTTACGTCAATGGATTTAAGCTTGGAACAGTTGTCAAACATAGAATCAAATCCCTTGACTTTATCGGTATGGAAGCCTGATACATCAAGAAAGTCAAGGCCTGTACAGCTTGAAAACATATTGTTCATGCAAACGACGTGATCCGTATTGAAGTTTGTAACATCAAGATGAGTGAGGCTTCGGCAGCTATGGAACATCCATGACATATCAGTTACAATATTGGTATTAAAGCTGCTTACGTCAAGAAAAGTAAGCTTGTTGCAGTATTGGAACATACCACTCATATTGGTTACATGGGATGTATCGAAGCTGCTTATATTAAGATCGGTAAGATTTTCACAGCTATAGAACATATGGCTCATATTATGTACATTTCGGGTATCAGCCGATGAAAGGTCTATGATTTGCGCCTTGAAATATGAGAAAAGATAATCGCTTTCAACGGGGAGAACTGTGTCATCAAGAGCGAAAACAATTTTGACCTTGTTGTTGTACTTGTAGTTGCTGAGGTCGTCCTTGGTGATGTTTCCGCTGAGTGTGAGTAAGCCTGATTCTTCGTCAAATGTGATATTGCTCTCAGCGTGGGCGATTACAGACGTTCCGAACAGGGGAGAACCGCCGTTATATGGCAGCGCACCTCCTATGAGCGCAACAGCAAGAATGGCTGCAGCTGCTTTTCTGATGTGTCTGGTATCCATGGTATACTCTCCTTTTCTGCCGCTTTTGTTTTTGATCCGTCACCGCGGCTTGCGACGGTATTATGTTCAACATTATGGTGCAGATTTAAAATATAATTTTCATATAGTAAAAAAAATGCACTTTTGAATGTTTATTTTATCATAATTTATTTGATTTGTCAATACATTTTTTGCCCATTTGCCAAAAAACAGCCTTCTGTCGATAATTCTACGCAGAAAAAAGGCAGCCCTGAGACTGCCTTGTGTGAATATTCTGTTATGAGCTCAGTCCCTACCCAGCAGGAAACGTGTGACTCCCACAAGGTCGGCAATGGTGTAGCCGTCGCCTGCGATAACGCTCTGCCTTATGAGTACAAGGTCGAAAACGTCCACAGTGCCGTCCCGGTCTGCATCCCAGTCCCTGTATGGGGAGACATAGCCGTAGAAGGCAAGCTCATTCAGATCGCCGCTCTCCTTGACTATCTTCAGACAGTCGGTGGGAGAGGAGTCAGCGGTGAGAGACACCGAGCGGCTCATGTAGCTGTCAAGTTTACTGCTCCAGAGAAGCTGGTCCGTATGGGCGTCATAGACAGAGATACCTCCCGTGCCGTAGGTGTCATAGACTCCGAAGCTGTTGAAAACGCAGGGCTGGTCAAAGAAGGCGTATGCGGTCACACCTGATTTGTTCACAGCGGTCTCGGGAGCCTTCATGCCGCCTGTATTGCCGTACACAGGGTCGGGCATCGTATCGGGCTCGTCGAACATACGGTATATTGCCGCAAGAGCGCCGTCCTTGGGCGCTGCTTTCAGGTCACATATCTCCGTGGACTTATCCTGTGTGAGACATATCGCACGGGGCCTCAGCTGAGAGCTCCTGCCGTTGATGATAGTCATGGGCTTGTCCGTGAAGGTAATGAACAGGGGAGAGCCACTGATCTTGGCGGTTACCTTTCCGTCCTTTATTTCCAGTTCCTCTGTGAAGCCCTCGGCAATGCCCTCCTGCGGAACAGTGACATAGGCGTACCTGCCCTCGGCGTCAAAGCTGACCTTCTCTGAGCCTGTGGTATTGTATGCGCATTTGATGATACTGCTGCCGTCGGTGAAGGTGTAGACATAGCGGCTGCCGCTGTTTTCCATTTTGGAAAAGTCTGCGTTTTTCAGCAGGCTGGTCATGCAGGAGAGATAGTACCAGGCGGGCTTTTTGTTCCAGCTGCCTTTTTGTGTGACCAGTCCCGAGTTGTAGTACACTCCCTCGCCCTCGTCGCGGAGCTGGAACTTGGTTATGTAGTTCAGTGAGGGAGTACACAGTGCGCGGAGATATGTCCTCGCCACACGCTGAGCGTAGACCAGCTGATAGTTCTCGTTTTCATGGTCATCAACGCCCTCAACTTCACAGTCACTCATGGGAATCTCAAATTCCGATACCCACAGTTCGGTGCCGGGAGCATTTTTCTCTATCCAGTCATTGAGCTCCTCAAGTTTTTCTGAGTAGCTTCCGTTTTCGATATCGTCACCGTCGGGACCTATATGTACGTTGATGATATCCACCGCGAATTTGCCGTCGCTGCGGTTGTAGTCGAACCAGAGCTTCATCTCGTCAAGGTATTGCAGCATGGTGGAATAGCCCACAAGTCCGCCCATGGCAAGCTTGAAATCAGGGTCGGCAGTGTGAACTCCCGCATTGGGGATAGTACCCTCGTGACCGTCATAATCGGCGGAGCACATGGCTGCCAGCTCGTAGGGAGTAAAGTAATTCGCCTTGCCTGCCCAGCTCTTGTTGGGTTCATTGGAGTTTTCCAGTGCCGTAAGGAGCCCCATACCCGTTCTGACCTCCTGAGCATCGGTGATATTTATCGTTTCGGGAGCAATATCCCTGTTGCTGCCGTAACGCGCCGCTACTTGATACATTGCCTGAGCGTGGACAGCATAGCTCTTGGGGTCAAGGGTATCCGCGTCCTTTGGAACGGGAATCTCTGCGGCTTTTTCGCCCCCTGAAATAGCGGTGCTGCCTCCCTGAAAGCAGGGGATGATATTGATACCGCGGTCATGGAGAGCGGAGTAATAGCTGTCCATATCGCCCCATGTACCCTGTGTGAACTTCACTTTGCAGTCAGAGTCCAGCAGCCAGCTCAGGTTATGGTATTCGCGGATAGTACCTGCGGACATCATGGCAGTCATAGGGTCGTCGATAAAGGCATTGAAGCCCAGTCGGCTGCCTGCCGGGGTACCGTTGTCGGAAACTCCGCCGTTTTTCGGCACAGCTGCGGTCTTTGCCTTCTGTGCGGCAGTCAGCTCCGAGGACTTATAGCCGTAAATGGCGAGCTCGCTCACGCCGCTGTCGCAGTAGTCGGAGCTGAAATGGAGATATCGCGTCGCCTGAGGCTTGTCGAAGGTGACCGCCCTCCAGGAGTTGTACCGGTCCATATTCACTTCGGCAATGTCATGCCAGCTGAAGGGCTCTCCGGCGGAGACAATCCATGTGGGAGTGCCGTTGGTATCCAGGAAGGCAATGCCCGTGATTACATAATTAGCTCCCATATCGATATAGAAGGAAGCCGCACCGTATTCCGTCTGCTGATTTGGCGTCCAGTTGGAGCGTGAGGTAGCCTCCCAAACCTCCTTGTCCACCTTGGTATCATCGGGACTTGCAGGGACCTTGTCCTGATCGTCGAAAAGATAGGACACGTCGCGGAGATAGGTGCCCTTGCTGAGGTGGACGAAGTTCTCATCGCGGATAGTGAAGGAGCTTACGTCCAGCAGGTGCGGAGCCTCCTGTGCAGCCCTTGCGGGTACAGCGGAAAGACTTGCCAGGTATACTGCCGCAGCAGAAGCCGCAGCCATAAAACGCTTCATATTCATAGTATGCGCCTCCATAGGTGATGTCACTATAATTATATCAGTTCTGCATAAATCTTTCAAGATACGGAGCGTAAAATTTACATTTTATACAAGAACGGAGTGCCGCTTTTGCAGACAGAGCCGAAAATATCGACCTTGTGTGCGAATTAACAGAATGTTTACAATTTCAGCCGCACATTTTGCCGCCCTATCCGTTATAATATATGTAAAAACGGAAAGTTTTTCCGAAAGGAGGTATTTTTATGAAACTATTCAAGCAAATTCTCACATCATTCCTTGCAGGCTCGGTCATGATGTCGGCAGGAGCTTCTGCACTGCCTGTTACTGCGGTAACTGTGCCTGTCGGTGATGTCAGCATAGTTACAGCAGACCAGACACTTGCTCAGCCGAAAGCCTACCCGAAAAACTACCTTGAGGCTCTGGACTTCGTCAATACCTACGGCAGCGGCTGTATTGCCAACGGTGATATCTGCATAGTTCAGCAGCGCTCAGACGCAGAGGACGCTTATTACGATATTGTCTGCAAAAGTGTTGACGCAGCAGACGCCAAGGTCAGGTGCATCTATTCCGATGACCTGTACTTTTCTTCCGATATTATTCCCAAGGAGGGCTTTCCCGAGAAGCAGGAGAAGCTCCGCGCACTTATGGAGAAATACGGCATAGATGAGGACACAGTCTCTCTTGACAACCATTTCAGAGTAGAGGTCTATATGTCCTCGACGCCAAATCTGCTGTTCGGTCTTATTTCGGGCTATATGGACGGGGACAAGCCTGTTGAAACGGATATGCAGCCCTATTTCTTCGGCATCGGAACGGATATTTTCGACAAGAGACAGAGCGACATCTATGAGTTTGCTCCCGACTGCGTTGGCGAGTACAACAGCTTCATAGAAGAAAACGGAAATCTTGCAGCCGCAGGAAAGTATATCATCTTTTGCGGTGACGTTCAGCGTGCTTCCGGCTTTGATGTTACCATGACACAGAGCGGTAAGGGCGAGGTCAAAGAGGTTGCAAGGTACGCCGTTAAAGATGTAAAGGCAGATATGGCCGAAATAAGCGACGGCAGCGCTGTGAAGACGGTCATCGTTTACGAGCCCACAGCAGAGGGCGAGGTGGACCTGGAGTTCAATATAGCTTCACAGGTCCAGGGGGCAGGCGATCCGCATAGCGTAAATGGCAGCTTTACCATCACTGCTAAGCCAAATGAACGGTTTGAGATAGTTGAGAACAGGACGGACGTTCCCGATTGGGTACCCACGGATTTTGCTGAGGCTCTGGAGTTTGACAGAAACTACGGTGCTACCCGTGCAGCCGACGGCTATGCCTGCTGCGTCCGCAGAATGATACAGGGCAGGAGCTACACGAAGTCAGGCGTTCACGCCCTTGACAAGCAGCAGAAAAATGCGGATCCAGGCAAGGTCTATGAAAGGACCTTCACCCTTGATGTGCCCGACAAGAGCGACACCGAGGCATATGAGAGCTATCTTGCCATGCTGAAAAAGTGCGGTCTCACCGAAAGGGACGTTCAGAACGCCGATAAAGAAATATACTATACCGTTGAGGTGTTCAAGCCCGAAAAGAACACCACTCTTTCCGTGTTCTGGGATAATATGTACACATACGAAAACGGCAAGCCAAAGGACTACATAGATCTTGAATTTGCTGTCGATGACAGCGGAAACGTCACTGAAACCGATATTTTTGGCTGGCTTCCCGACTCAATGACAGAGATGAGAGAGTGGATAACGGAGCAGGGCAACCTGGCAGCTCATGAGGACTATGTTGTGTTCTCTGTCATTTCAAATGCTTACAATATGAAGATGTCCTATGAGGGTATCCCCGAGATAACTGAGGCGTTCAGATACAGATTTGAAGCTCCTTCCATCGTGACCACATTGGGAGCTCCATATGCAGAGGCGGTGCTCTATCAGGGCTGGAGACAGGGAAAGGACATAATGACCTTCGATTACAGCGGCGGCAAGGGACCGTATGAGCCCCCGGCAAAGACCGTTCAGACAGTCAGCTTTAATCTTGATCTCAATGCCAGTCTGGTTGACGATGCTGGACTTGATCCCCTTGTTAAGGGCGATTGCAATTATGACGGTATGCTGGGAGTCGCCGATGTTGTGGCACTTCAGAACTGGCTCCTGGGCAGGGACAGTCTCAGAAAGCCCGAAAACGCTGATATTGACGGCGACGGCGTTCTTGACGTATTCGACCTCATGCAGCTGAGAAAGCTGCTGCTGGAGTCTCCTCTCTGGGGAGAGGGTATCGTTGACGATCCCGAGCCTATGATGGTGGTCATCAGTGAGAACTTCGCATGGACTCCTCAGCAGAGTATAACCGTATATGACCAGAACGGAACGGGATACAACATGGTCTACTCCGCAGACGCTTCCAGGGATGGCAATACATATGGTACTATTATAAATCTCAGTAATGACAGCTGGTATGAGGACATAAAGGCGGTAATGAAGAACGAAAAAGCCAAAAAGACCTGTATGCCCGATACTGCGGTAGCTCCCACAAGAAAGATAACAGCGGAGCTTGCAGAGCATATGGGCGAGGAATTATCAAAGGGCTATGTTTTCGGTTTTGATATGGGTCAGACAAATACCTTCCTCATCGGAAAGGATGAAAAGGGCGATCCCTGCCGGCTTGAGATCTTTACCACAGGGGGCTATGTGGCTTGGTCGGAGTGCGATGAGATACGCACATACCTTAAGAAGATAAGCGGAACGGGACTGGCTGCAGATCCGAAAGAAATAAAGAAATTATCAAAGCTTGATTGAACCACTCAGCGGAGCACAGTAATGTGCTCCGCTTTTTGTAAGACGAGGTTAATATTAAATATATATGGGGCACTTTTTTCACGGTGCAGAAAAGTTACTATCCGAAGCTGATACATATGCTCCGAAAGGGCAGATTCTTTAAGAGCAGTCCGGAGCATTCCCTCCGTTTTATTTGCGTAAAGGGGAAATAAGAGCCTGGTGACAGAATGGGCTGAGATCAGAGAGCGTTCAGGGGAGAAGATGTTCTTAAATTACCAAAAAAAGCAAATAAATAAAATATATAAAATAAAAAAACAAAAAAATAAATATTGACGGAAAAGAAGGATTGATATATAATTAACAATCAGTTGGTACATACAAACAAGATGCGGAGGAGAAATGAACAGGAAGAATATCATGTATCCTTACGGCAGTGAGGGCATATGCCATTATGGTCTCGCGAAAATAAACGGCATAAGACATTATGTGCAGATAAGGGGCAGAAACAGAAATGCTCCTGTTCTGCTTGTGATACACGGAGGTCCCGGAAGCTCTCTGGCCGGTCTGTGCCATGTTATGCAGACAAGCTGGGAGCAGGATCTGGTTGTGGTTAATTACGATCAGCGCGGTACCTGCAAGACCTATATGGCTGAACGTGAAAGAGCCGATGAGATCGGCAGAACAGGAACTATTGAGGATCACATCGGCGACGTGGACGGAGTTATAGACTATCTTCACCGCTTTCTCAATTTTGAGAAGGTCTTTATTCTCGGCTTTTCATGGGGGACGGTCATAGGGGCGGAGTACGCGCGGAGACATCCCGAAAGGGTCATGGGATATATCGCTGCGGGGCAGGTTGTGAATTTTCGCAGAGGCATTGAGCTTACCTGCAAAGAGCTGACTGATACCGTAAGGCGGAAGGGCAGCAAAAAGGAGCTTATGCTCCTTGAGAAATGCAGGAGAAGTATCCCTGATAAGCCCGTGATGACAGAGGAGTTCCTCAGGGGACTGATGTCCTGCCTGAAGATAGCGAACAAGTACATGGCTCCCCATGGAAAGCCTTTTCCTCTGGGGAAATATATGCTTTCTCCATTTATGACACTAAGAGAGAAGCTGACCATGTTCTCAACGGACATCTCAAGGCTTAGGGGGACTTACAGGACGCTGCTCAGCTATGATCTGGCAGCCGGTGGAGATATCCCCGTCCCCGTGTGCTTCGTGTACGGCGATGAGGACGTATGCTGCCGCACAGCGCTTATGGAGGAATGCTATGACAGTATAGCTGCACCCTTGAAAAAGCTTTTCATCATAAAAAAGGCTTCACATATGTGCTTTTATGATGTAACGGAAGAGTTTAACAAAATAATGTCGGAATTTTTTGATGAAGCAATAAAAGTATCAGGATCAACAGTATAGTTTTCGGATTTTTAACACAGCAATAAGCTGGCTTTACAGTAGAATTATCTGTATATCTATGGATCCCGCAGATGCTTTTATTACAGAGCAGATGCGGGATCTTTTTGATTAAATGTTAGTTTATACTAACAAAGGAGGATAAATGATGATAAGGATAGGAGTGCTTGGAGGAGCGGGCAGCGTGGGACGCTATGCTCTCGGATATCTGGCGGAAACGGAAAAATTCGCGATAGAAGCTGCTTCACGCAGTATAACGGCTTCCTGCGGTATGTTCAGCTGCGGAATGGATAATGTCAGCCTGACCGACCTTGATGTGAATGACAAAACTGCCCTGGGGGAGTTCATCTCGCGAAATGATATTGTGCTCAACCTGGTGCCCGCGGCAGTATTCAGCGGCACAGAGACAGCAAGGCTGTGCGCGGAGAAGTCAACGCCCCTGGTGGACGCAGGAACGGCTCAGGGCTATGAGGCAATAGGCGGGAACTGCATCTACAGCGCAGGAGCTCTCCCGGGATTTTCGGCACCTCTTGCAGTGTACGCAGCAGAGGGCTTCGACAGTATAAGCTCATTCACCCATATCTCCTCTATGAGCGGAGTTTTCTCATTCGGAGCGGCTTATGACTATCTTGAGGGAGTTGCAGGTTCCTCATCACAGGAAAATGTAAGGCAGCTTCGCGGCGCTGAGATACCATTTGTGGGAGAAGGCGATATGACCTCATACTCTGACAGAGAGACGGAATATGTGCGCAGAAGGCTCGGAGCGGAGGGAACGCACTATATCTCCTTCGGGGGAAGCGAGACCTCGTCTCTGCTCAAGCGTGCGGCGATGACCTTTGGCAGCGACAAAAACGGCTCTGCTAAAAAGCTGGTTGAGATGAGCCGTATGTACAGTATAAAAGCAAACGAGCATTTTGCGTTTGTCATTGAGATAAATGGATATAAGAACGGCGGGGTAAAGACTGAGACACTGGTTCTCAAGGCTGATTCCTCACAGTCTTTGACGGGTATATGTGCAGGTCTGTGTACGGAGATGGCAGCGGAAAATCTGAACTCCACAGGAGTTTTCAGCTTTTCTGAATTTGCCGAAACTCCTCTATACAGCCGATATATGCCTTATTTTATTGAAAAGCTCGGGAAAAACAGACATATCATCATGCTTGAGCGCTTTGATATGTCCGTGGAGGAGCTGTGCGAAGAAAGCAGTGGTGAGATATGATGGAGAGAATAAAGAACATAGTATGCGGTACTACATTCGGGCAGTTTTACTGTGAGGCGATGAATGAGCTGAAGGACGAGGCGGAGTTCTGCGGCATACTTGCAGCAGGCAGCAGACGCTCGGCTGAATGTGCCGAGAGGTACGGAGTGAAGATGTACACCTCCGCCGCCGACCTCCCCGGTGACATCGGACTTGCCTGTGTGGTCACAAGGTCAGGAGTGCTTGGCGGAAACGGCACTGAGCTGGCGAAGGAGCTCCTTGGCAGGGGAATAAATGTCATACAGGAGCAGCCCGTTCATTACAGGGATATTGAGGAGTGCGCGAAGCTGGCAAGAAAAAACGGGCTGTTCTACCGCGTGGGAGACCTGTATAAAAGCCTCAGGAACGTCAGCTGCTTTATTGAAGCCGCAAGGCGTATCACCGAGGTCTCAGCGCCTGTCTGCATGGATATAGGCTGTGCCTCGCAGGTTTCGTATCCTGTATTCGAGATCATCTCGGAGGTGCTGAAAAGCAGCCGTCCATTTGCGGTCAGAGCCGGGGAGAACGATAAGCCCTATCAGTACGCTGATACTGAGATCGGCGGACTTCCTGTCCGCTTTACGGTGCAGAATCAGGTGAATCCTGATGATCCCGACAACTTCATGCACTATCTTTTCAGGCTTGAGCTCATAACTCAGCACGGAAGGCTCAGGCTTGATGATGTAATGGGAGGTGTCTGCTGGTACAACAAGATGTTTGTGCCCGTACACGGAGGAAACGCAGCAGATCTCCGCAGCGGTGATGTGCTCAGCGCCATGAGCTGCACAGAGCTCTGCAAGGCGGCGGAGAAGAGCTTCAGCAGAGTGTTCACAGAGGAGTGGATACCTGCCATAGCCGAGGATATCCGCAGCTTTATCAGTGTCATAAGAGCGTCAGACAACAGCAGCATGAACAGATACTATACAAGGACTCTTGCTGCTGCAAGAATGTGGCACAGCTTTACCTCGGAGACGGGCTTTCCCGCGCTCATATCCTCGGATACGGCGCCTCAGCCCGACACGGACAGTATCATGCAGCAGATAAAAGAAAAATATTCGGAAAAATAACGATAGGAGCAGAATATGAAAAACAGGATCAGTATTGCAGAGGAGCTTATAGCAAGTCTGGCAGCAAAGGGCGTAAAGCTCTGGACAGAGGACGAGAAGATAAAATACAAGGCAGGAGCAGGTGCACTCGGCAGGGAGGATATCGCCGCTCTGAAGGAGTACAAGGCAGAGGTTATTGACGTACTCAGTGCCATGAAGGGCAGGATAAGGCTTGTGGAGGACAAGAAGGGACGCTATGAGCCATTTGTGCTCACAGATGTTCAGCAGTCCTATCTCATGGGCAGGAAGAAGCTTTTTGACTATGGCGGAGTTGCCTGCCATATCTATCTCCAGCTGAACTACGATCATATCGACGCTGCAAGGGCTGAGGAGATATGGAACAAGCTCATCGCTCACCATGAGATGCTGAGGGCGGTCATCCATGAGGAGGGCTATCAGCAAATAATGGAGAAGGCGCCTCACTTTACCGTCATGGACCTTGGAGATATGAGCGGCGAGGAGGTAATGAAGAAAATGGGCCACAGCTGTTATCAGGTGGGAGGCTGGCCGTATTTCTCCGTTGCGGTCACAAATTATGAGAACAGCGCTGTAATGCATCTTTCCATAGAGTTCATCATTGCCGACTGGACAAGTATATGGCTGCTTCTTCTCCAGTTCGAGGGAATGTATTTCGGCAGGATAACCGAGCTTCCCGGGATAAACGCCAGCTTCAGGGACTACGTAATTGCCGAGAGAGAGCTCAAGGCTGGGGCGGCATATGAGAACGATATGAAGTACTGGCTGGAGAAGCTTGAGGATTTCCCCACCTGTCCGCATCTTGATGTCAAAAAATACGATCCCGGTGAGACAGCGGCTTTTGAGAGAAAATTCCTTCAGTTCACCCCTGAGCAGTGGGCAGCTGTAAAGCGCTGTGCAGTTGAGAATTTGATCACTCCTACGGCTCTGGTGCTGATGATATACAGCGCTGTGCTGGAGAGATACAGCGAGAACAAGCGCTTTGCCATTAATCTCACAGTCCTCGGCAGACAGGACTGCCACCGCGATATACATAAGGTGGTGGGAGACTTTACCAGCCTTGTGCTTCTGGATGTGGACCTTGAAAACAGCAGCAGCTTCTCAGAGGCAGCAAGGAGGACAAATGCCCTGCTGTTTGAGGACATGGATCACGGCCTATACAGCGGTGTGTCATTTATGCGCGAGCTCTCAAGGAAAAAGGGCAGTGACGCCGCATTTATGCCCTATGTTTTCACCAGTGCGATCGGACTCCTCAATTCAATGGACGCGGAATCACTGAAAGGAATGGTCAGCGGTATAGGCATAAGCCAGACACCCCAGGTCTTCATAGACTGTCAGGTTATGGACGGTCCCTTCGGTATGCAGGTGAACTGGGATATACGAAAAAACGTCTTCAAAGACGGCACAGCGGAGGATATGTTCGGACTTTTCGGCGATATACTCAGGGCTGTGGCAGATGGCGCCGACCTTGAGAGCGCTGTCTCTCAGGACTATCCTGCTTATCAGAGCGAGATATTCTCATCAGCGAATGATACTTCTCTTGAGCTTCCCGAGCATCTTCTTCATGAGAGGATACTTGCGGCGGCAGAGAAAATGCCTGATAAGACCGCCGTTATCGCAGACGGTCAGGTATACACATACAGTGACCTCATGGCGATTGCAGGCGGTATCGCAGCAAAGCTAAGGGAGGCAGGCTGCGGAAAGGGCGAGCCCGTAGGTATTCTCTCGGGAAAATCGGTGTATCAGCCTGCGGGAGCTGTTGCCGTGCTGTCCCTGGGCGGTGTATATGTTCCCATATCCGCGGAACAGGGAGCAAACCGTATCAGCAGTATCATTGAACGCGCAGGGATAAAAGTGTTCCTGACGGTTTCTGAGGACAGGACCTCCTATCCGGAGGGAACGGTGCTGATAAATATGGACGAGGCAGGCAGAGGTGTCCTGCAGCCATCCGCAGATACTGCTCTGACCGATCCTGCGTATATAATCTTCACATCGGGCTCCACAGGCGAGCCCAAGGGCGTAGTCATAAGCCACGGTGCAGCTGTGAATACCATCGAGGATATAAACAGAAGATACGGCGTGAACAGCAATGACAGTGTTCTCGGCGTATCTCAGCTGAATTTTGACCTTTCCGTATATGATATATTCGGACTGCTGTCCGTTGGCGGAACTCTCGTATATCCGGAGGACAGCCGCAGGAAGGAGCCCTCGTATCTCGCAGAGCTGATCGCAGACCACGGAGTCACCGTCTGGAACAGCGTTCCCTCTCTGCTGAAAATGGTCATGCTTTATATGGAAGCAGAAAGCAGTCACCCTGATATCTCCTCGCTCAGACTTGTTATGCTGTCGGGAGACTGGATACCTCTTGAGCTTCCCGACCAGCTTCTCAGCATGGCGGACAAGGCTCTTGTGGTCAGCCTCGGCGGAGCTACAGAGGCTTCCATCTGGTCGAATTATCATGAGTATCACGGGCTCCCCAAGGGCTTTGCAAGCATACCCTATGGTCTGCCTCTGGCAAATCAGCAGTTCCGTGTCCTTGACAGCCGCAGGCGAAACTGCCCTGTGGGGGTAAAGGGAGAGCTCTATATCCTCGGCAAGGGACTGGCGGAGGGCTACTGCAATGATCCTGAAAGAACGGCAGAGCAGTTCATAAGGTCATCAGATGGAATGATGATGTACCGCACAGGTGACCTGGGAAGGTATCACCGCAGCGGCGAGATAGAGTTCCTCGGCAGAATGGACTCGCAGATAAAGCTCAACGGTCACAGGATAGAGCTTCAGGAGATCGCCCATGCTGTGGACGGTGTGGACAGAGTCAACAGGAGCGTGGTGGTTTTCAATGACAGCGGAAGTGAAAAGTCACTGGTGTGCTTCTATGTTACGGACAGTCCTGACGAAAACGAGCTTGCACGCTGGGACAGGGAGTTCGCGGAGCTTGCTGAGGATATCGGAGATGGCGCAGAGGCTGTCATCAATGCCTACGCCTCATCACACAAGCTTTGCAGAGTGCTTTCCTGCGGAGCTCTCTCTGACAGCGGTCAGGGATATACCTTTGCAGAGGATCTGCTTTCGGCAGAGTTTGAGGAGAATTCCTTCGATATAGCAGTTATAGGACACAGCGGAGCCGATGCGGAAAGTACGTCTGCACGTCTGAAGGAGCTGGTACGTCCCGCAGGAATAGTGGTGCTGACAGCGGACGCCGACAGCATTATAGCGGACAGACTTTCACCCCGCAGCAGAGCTGAGGGCGGCGGAGCAGTGATCTGCCGTATAAAGACTGACCGTTCTTTCGTCAGCCGTCAGGATATTACCGATGTTATAAAGAATGACCTTACGGATTATATGATCCCTCAGACCTTCTCCATGCTTGACAGCTTTCCTGTTACCGCAAACGGCAAGGTGGATATGAAAAAGCTGAAGGAAATGGCAGCGAAGCGAAACCTGACTGCTTCACACAGCATCGACAGCTCCTCCGCAGCTGTTACAGACACACAGAGCAGGATAATCTCGATGTGGTCAGAGCTGGGCATAAACGGTCTGGGCATCTCCGACAACTTCTTCGATCACGGTGCGGATTCGCTCATAATGGCGCAGATCACGGGAAAGCTGAGAAAGGAACTGGCGCCTGATACCCCATTTGATGAGCTGCTCAGATTCATGCTAAATCACCCCAATGTGGGGGAACTGGCGGACTTTATAGACGGAAAACATGAGGCGGCATCTTCCGAAGACGCAGCCGAGAACAGCCATATCGGAGCTGCACAGATAATTGAGTCCGGAGAAGGTCCTCTCAGAGTGGTATTCCACCCTGCAATGGGAAATATGTCCGTGCTCAGGGAGCTCATAAGCAGGATGGCAGGGCAGAAAAAGGGCGATATAATGACCATATCCGTGGGAGACTACAGCCGCTACTGCGCGCTTGATGAAAAGACGGCAGTCAGTGCTCTTGCCGACGATTATACCGGGCTCATCATGAACAGCGGCTGCGATGCCGTACAGCTCATCGGCTACAGCTTCGGCGGCTGGCTTGCCACGCAGTGTGCAGTAAGGCTTGTGGAGGCAGGAAAGGAGATAAGCGACCTTGTGCTCATAGACCCTCAGACTGTGCCCTGGGAGATAGACAACGAGCTCATTACAGAAATGATGTTCCTGCCAAATGCGGGCATATCTCTCCCCACAGACGGAACAGGCACTGATGCGGAGGCAGCTTTTGCCTATCTGCCGGAAAAATGCGGAAGGATCCCTGAAAATGCAGCAGAGATACTTGCAGAGAGCGAAAGTTTCGCTGATTTCGGCGGACTTATGGCAAGGCTGGAAAAAATGACGAGGGAGGAACGATTTGAGTTCTATACCTCCGGGGCGAAGAACAGCGGAAGTGCTCCCGCAGCGGATATGCTCATGAGCCTGTACGGACTTTTCAGCTCTACCACACGCTATACCAAGGGCGATATGGAGCCCTATTTCGGAGATGTCAGATACATAAACGCCGCCGACACCGAGGGACTTTTCTTCGGAAGCGACAAAAATATCAGCTACTGGAGCGATATCTGCATAGGAGATATGGAGATTATACAGGCTAAGGGCGGTCACTTCACCTCCGTCGCCGACCCGGAAAATGCTTCAGCAATTGCGGAATTGTTATGAACCCAACACAATAAGGAGTTTTACCGATGCAGAATAACAAGGATATATTGAAAAAAGCACTCCTTGAGATACGAAGCCTCAAGGAGCGCGTAAGAGTTGCGGCAAGTCACAGCGAGCCTGCGGCGATAGTCGGAATGGCGTGCAGACTGCCGGGAGGGATAACCGATACCGAGAGCTGCTGGAAGGCGCTGTGGGAGGGCAGAGACCTTATCTCAGAGGTGCCGGAAGACAGGTGGAATGAGTATGACAAGGCAGCATATCTTGAGGATGAGAGGCTGCGGAAGGGCGGCTTTCTCACGGAGAGCATAGAGGACTTTGACAGCAGACTTTTCCGCATGATGCCTGTGGAGGCTGCCTCCATAGACCCTCAGCAGAGGCTGGCACTTGAGGTGTGCTGGGAGCTGCTGGAGAATGCGGGCATTGCTCCCGACTCATTGAAGGGCAAAAAGGTGGGCGTCTTTGTGGGCGTTGTCCAGAACGATTTCGGCCATGAGAACTATATGCATGAAAACAATGACGATGTGAACCTGACAGGTATCGATTTCTCGTTCCTGTCGGGAAGGATATCCTATTTCTTCGGCTTCAGCGGTCCTTCCGTGTCCATAGACACAGCCTGCTCGTCCTCGGCAGTCGCCATAGATACGGCTATAAAGTACCTGAGAGACCATGACTGCGATATGGCTCTGGTATGCGGAGTTAATATCATGTTCTCGCCAGAGACTACAAAGAAGATTGCAGGTCTGGGCATACTTTCGGCTGACGGTGAGGTAAGGGCTTTTGATAAGAATGCGACTGGTACTGTCCGCGGAGAGGGCATAGCTGCCATACTTCTCAAGCGCCTCAGTGATGCGGAAAGGGACGGAGACAGCATAAGCAGTCTCATAATAGGCTCTGCCGTAAATCGGGACGGCGCAAGCTCGGGGCTTACTGCACCCAACGGCGCAGCACAGACAGAGCTGCTGAAAACAGCATGGGAAAAGAGCGGCATAGGCCCCGAGGAGTTGACCTATATCGAGACCCACGGTACAGGCACTGCTCTCGGTGACCCTATCGAGATAAAGGCTATCACCGACGCCCTGGGAAGCCAAAGAAAGACGCCGGTTTATATCGGCTCTGTCAAGACCAATCTTGGCCATCTTGAGGGAGCGGCAGGCATAGTCAGTGTCATCAAGACCTCTCTCATGCTGGAAAAGGGAATGATGCCTGAAAGTCTGCATTTTGACACCCCCTCTGAGTATGTTGACTGGGACAGGATACCTGTTAAGGTGGCTTCCTCCTCCCGCAGGTGGAAACGGAACGGCTCGCCGAATGTGGCAGGCGTCAGCTCCTTCGGACTCTCGGGCACAAATGTCCATATAGTCATGAAGGAGTACGAGAGGAAGCCATCCCCGGCGGCAGCGGAGATGAAAAGCTATCCCTTCCTGTTCACAGCTCCCACCCGTGACGGGCTGAAAAGGAACATGAAGGCTCTCCTTGATTATCTGAACAGCCATGAATGCTCTGACCTAACATCACTTTCCTGCTCATATAACACCACAAGAGCAGCCCTTAGCCATCGTGCCTGCATAAGCGTATCAGACCGCAGGGAGCTGGAGCAGACGCTCACAGAGGCAGTATCGAAGGGCTTTACAGGCAGTATGATGACTTCCGATGTGGAGACGGCTCCAAAAACAGTTTTCCTGTTTACGGGACAGGGCTCTCAGTACAACAATATGTGCAGAAGCTTTTATGACAATATCCCCGCCTTCAGGGAAGCCTTTGACGAGTGTGCGGGATACTACTTCCGCATAACCTGCAAGAGCCTCAACGATGTTGTGTTTTCAGACAGCTATGACCTGAAAAAGACGGTTTATACACAGCCTGCGCTGTTTGCCTGCGAGTATGCCCTGGCGAAAATGTGGCAGAGCTTTGGCGTCAGCCCCGATATTGTCATCGGTCACAGCATAGGCGAGTACGCTGCTGCCTGCATAGCGGGAGTTATGTCGGCAGCCGATGCCATGAAGCTGGTCACTGCAAGAGGAAGGATACTGCACAAGCTGGCTCCCAAGGGAAAAATGGCAGCTTTATCTGCGGACAGGGAAAGAGCTTCAAAGCTGATAGAGAGACATGAGGGCGTTTATATCTCGCTTTCAAACAGTCAGGCTCAGGCAGTTGTGGCGGGTACTGAGGAGGCAATGGACAGTCTGCTTGCGGAGCTCGAAAGCAAGGACGTAAGGTATAAGCTCCTGCTTACGACACGTCCCTTCCATACTCCCCTCATGAAGGCTGCGGCAGAGGAATTCCGGAAGGCAGCACAGGAGGTAAGGTACAGCCTGCCCACTATCAGGATCATTTCCAATGTTACGGGCAGAGCCGAAAGGGAAAGGCTTGCCTCAGCGGATTACTGGGTGGAGCATATCCTGTCAGAGGTGCGATTCTGTGACAGTATCAATGGACTTGGCGACCTGTCCGACAAGGTGTTCCTTGAGGTGGGCGTTAGACCAGTGCTCACGGGCATAGTCGGAAGGATATCAGACGGAAATGCTGTGTGCATTCCCTCCGCCGACAGGGAGCGTACTGCTGACGAAATGATACCGTCTGCGCTGAGCTCTCTGTTCCTTAGCGGCGCAGCTGCCGATCTGAGGGCTGCATATACAGGGACAGGTGCGGTACACTGCCCCATACCTAATTATGCCTTTGAGAAAAAGCGCATACCATTTATCCATACAATTGCGGGCAGAGCCTCGATAGGGGCAGCTGTCGCCGACGAGAGCGGAGAGGCTGCTGCCGAAAACGGAGATAAAGCCGAGGCTCTCAGAGCTGTTATTGCTGATTTTGCGGGAGTTGCTCCCGATGAGATAAACGAAAGGACTAATCTTATCAGACTTGGAATAGACTCTGTCAGCGCAGTAAGGCTCATATCACGGATCCGCTCTGCTCTGGGAGTAAAGCTCTCACTTGCCGCCCTTTTTGAACATCCCACCTTCGGAGATGCCGAAAGACTGGTGAGGGAGATGTCGGGAGAGGCGGAAAAAACACAGTCAGCCACGGTATCTGTGGATCAGGAACACCGCTTTGAACCGTTCCCCCTCAACGATGTACAGTATGCCTACTGGGCAGGAAGGGACAACGTGAATATGCTGCTTTCACAGAAGGCGTGCTGCGCGTATTTTGAGGCAGACCTTGAAAATGTTGATCCTGACAGATTTATCGAAGCCCTCAGAAAGCTTGAGGAGCGCCATGATATGCTCAGGTGCAGGATAACCGAGGACGCCGTGCAGTATACAGAGGCTGAGGCAGCACCTCAGGTCATAGTGTACAGTGATATCCCACGGGAAAAGCTGCCGGCACATCTCAACAGCATAAGGAATGAGATGTCGGATATGATCCTGCCGCTGGGAGGACCTCTCTATCAGGTAAGAATGACAAGACTTCTGGGAAGCAGCTACAGGATACACTTCTACATTGATTTTATGATAGCCGACGCTGCAAGCCTTTACATATTCATACGTGATCTGGAGAGCCTATATAACGGCGCAGACCTTGCCCCGCTCAGCATCACATACAGGGACTACTTCATGCATACCTCCTCATCTGAGGAGCTCGCTGAGGCGAAACGGGCTGACGAGAGCTTCTGGGAGGCAAAGGCAGAGAGCTTCCCCAAGGCTCCGGAGCTTCCATATGAGCCCTCAGCCTTTATCAGCGGTGTAAAGAGAAGGTTCGTGAGACGTGAGAAGCGGCTTTCGCAGCAGCTCTGGAAGAAGTTTTCGGATAATGCCGCAGAGTACGGACTTACTCCTTCGGGAGCACTTTTCGGGCTCTATTCCGAGGTGCTGTCCGCATTCGGCGGAGGAAGCAGCTTCGCTGTCATGCTGACTGTGTTCAGAAGGCATGATATCTCTCCCGATGTGGGCAGTATCATCGGTGACTTCACAAGGCTGGCACCGGTGGAGGTGTACAGGAAGAACGTTTCCATCGCAGAGAATGCCAGAGAGATACAGGGACGTATGCTTGAGAATATCTCTCATTCCGAGTATTCGGCTGTGGAGTTTACGGACAAGCTTAGAAAGCTCCACCATGACGACAGGATGTACAATGTCATCTTCACCAGCGCTGTAGGCGTGGAGCATGGTGAGAAGCCCGAAAAGGGCGGCCTTGGACTTGCGCGCAACCTGAGGAGCATAGTTTCATCAACTCCACAGGTGTGCCTTGACCATCAGGTGTTCTATGAAAACGGCGATATAGTAATATCATGGGATACAGCCGATGAGGTCTTTGCTGAGGGCGTTGTGGACGCCATGTTCGGGGTATACTCCGGACTTATCGACAGGGCAGTGGGTGAGAGGCGCTTCTTCGGGGAGACGCTGTATGACCTTCGCCCTGAAAAGCAGAAGCTTATACAGGCTTCCGCAAACGAGACCTCTCATGCCTTTGAGGAGACTGTTATGACCGCAGGCTTTGAGAAAAACGCTGCGGCGCACCCAGAAAGGACTGCCCTCATAACAGACGGCAGAGCCTATACCTACGGTGAGCTGGACATATGGTCGGACAGGACTGCCTCGGCTCTCATAGACGGCGGCGCGAAAAAGGGGGACAGAGTGCTTGTGGATCTGCCGAAGTCATTTGAGCAGATATACAGTGTTCTGGGCATACTGAAGGCAGGGTGCATATATGTACCTCTGACTCATGGTCAGCCTGCGGCAAGGACACTCAGCATTATCAGCAGAGCTCAGCCCTTTGCCATCATAGCCAATGAGGACAAGCCTGAGCTGAAGCTAAGGACTATCACTCCCTCGGATATATCACGCAGCAGCGGACAGTACACCGCCCCCGTCATAAAACCGTCGGACGGAGCCTACATAATCTACACATCGGGCTCAACAGGCGTTCCCAAGGGCGTTTTCATAGCACACGGCTCCGCGATGAATACAATCCTCGATGTGAACCGCAGATACAGTGTTGGCGGGCAGGACCGCGCAATAGGCGTTTCTGCTCTCAGCTTTGACCTGTCGGTGTACGATATATTCGGTATGCTCACCGCAGGCGGCGCTCTTGTGCTTCCCACGGAAGAGCAGCGCATTGACCCCGCAGAGCAGTACAAGCTGGTCACTGAATACGGCGTGACCATATGGAACAGCGTTCCTGCCCTCATGGACATATACACCGATCTCCTTGTGAGAAAGGGACTTTCCTCTGACAGCATACGCAGGGTGATACTATCGGGTGACTGGATACCCATGACCCTTCCCGAAAAGCTGGCGGAAGTAATGCCGGAGTGTGCTCTCACCAGCATGGGCGGAGCTACGGAGGCTTCCATATGGTCCAATTACTACGATGTAGTTACCATGGACGAGAGCTGGCGGTCAGTGCCATATGGCTATCCGCTGGCAAATCAGAGATTTTATATCCTTGATGAGTTCGGAAGGAGATGCCCTGACCGTGTAAGCGGAAGGCTCCACATTGCAGGCAGCGGACTTGCCGAGTGCTATTACAATGAGGAGGAGCTCACCGATAAGGCGTTTTACTTCTCTGAAGCAGCAAGGGAAAGAGTTTACGACACAGGTGACTACGGCAGGTATATCGGCGGAGGCGTTATAGAGTTCCTGGGCAGAAAGGACGGTCAGGTCAAGATAAACGGCTATCGTATAGAGACTGCGGAGATAGCCTCGGCATTCAGAAAGTGCGGAGTCGGGGACAGGACCTACGTGCTCCCTGTTGGCGGAAGAATGAAGAAAATTGCCGTGTTTATCGAGACCGTGGCTGACGTAGACTCCCGGGCGCTGAAAAAGAAGCTTGGGGAGCATCTTCCTGATTATTTCATTCCCGAGCATATCTTCACAATAGAGCAGCTTCCCGTTACAGGCAACGGAAAGATCGACGCCAAGAAGCTGACAGAGCTGTGGGAGCAGCTCTCTGCACGTCAGTCTGCTTCCGTTACGGAGCAGGAGAAGGATGTTGATCCCGTACTTGCCGTGATCAGGAAGATACTGGGTATCAGCAGCATCACAGCCTCCGACAGCTTCGGACAGTATGGCGTCTCATCGGTGGAGATGATACATCTTGCAGACGAGCTTGAAAGCGTTTACGGTATCAGGCCCTCTATCAGCAAAATGCTCAACAGCCGTACAGTATCCGAGATAATCGACTTCTTTGCAGGTGCGGAGGCTGCGGCTGCTGCTCCGGAGACAGCTTCTCAGGGAAAGCAGAGGGTAAAGCGTATCTCTGCGGAAACCGAGGAAAGGCAGGATCCCACAGCCTATTACCGTGAGCTTGGCATTGAACTCTACGCCGAGGACGGCAAGCTCAAATTCCGTGCAGCAAAGGGCGTGGTCACCAAAGAGGTACTGGAAAGGCTTAAGGCTGAGAAGCAGGAACTCATGGCGTGGCTGGACGAGGAGAAAAAGCGGGCGGAAAAGCTTGAGAGATATTACTCGGAAAACAAATATCCCCTTACTCCGATCCAGAAGGCATATCTTATGGGACGCTCCGGAGATTATGAGCTGGGCGGTACCAGTGCCCACTACTACACTGAACTGAAATGGCAGGGACTTGACGCGGAAAAGCTGGAGGAAGCTGTCAACAGGATGATAGATATCCACGATATACTCCGGACAGTCATTCTCCCAGACGGAAATCAGGCGGATCTTGATGAGGTTCCCGTTTACAGGGTGGCAGACAGAAAGGTCAACGATAAGGAATTCATGGAGCTGAGAGAGCGCATGAAGGCTCATGTCTATGAGGCGGGAAAATGGCCTATGTTCGATGTATTCGTCAGCCGCAGGGAGGACGGTACAACTGTCGTTCACTTCAGCTTTGACTGTATGCTCCTTGACGGCTGGAGCGCGAATATGATGATAAGGGAGATATTCAGCCTCTGCAGCGGCAGGGATATCGATGAGCCGGACTATACCTTCAGACAGTACGTTGAGGAGAAGGATAAGTGGCTGGAAAGCAAGGATTATTATACTGCGGCACAGGAATACTGGGCAGTGCAGGGACCAAAGCTGCCACCCGCTCCCCATATGCCGTACCGCGTTGAGCTGAGGGAGATGAAAACGCCTCATTTTGCGCGAAAGAGAGCAGCTCTCAGCAGGGAACTGACGATGAAGCTCAATGAGAGGATAAAGTCATATTCCACTACGGCTTCTGCGGTGATATGCACAGCCTATATGCGGACCATATCGGCATTCGGAGGCTCTGATGACTTCTCACTGGATCTGACACTTTACAACCGCCTTCCCATCAATAAGGAGGTGCCAAAGCTGCTGGGAGATTTTACCAATGTAACTCTCATTCCCTATCACAGAAGGGGCAGCTTCATAGCCGAGGCAGAGGAGGTTCGCAGGGCACTTGTTGGTGCGGTGGAGCACAGGACCTTCAACGGTCTCGAGCTGCTCAAGAACTTCGCGGGAGACGATCCCTTCAAGGCGGTAATGCCTGTGGTGTTCACCAGCGAGCTCTTCGGCAATCTCGACGAGGAGGACGACAGTGAGGTGTTCACCATGACTGAGGAGGTGTTCTCCATCAGTCAGACTCCACAGGTGGCTCTGGATCATCAGGCTCTGGTGAGAAACGGAGAACTGGTGCTCATCTGGGATCACGTTGAGGAGCTGTTTGAAAAGGACATTATAGATAAGATGTTCAGCAGCTATGTTTCCTTTGTTGAGAGGCTTGCGGAAGCCGACAGCTGGGACGGAGAGCTGTGGGAATAGCATATTGAAAGGACGGATATGATGGATAATTATGAGAACTGGTTCCCTTTCAACAAGGCGGGGGAGGCAGGCAGGGACACGGTGCTGGTATTCTGCTTCCACCACGCAGGAGGGACGGCGTCGGGCTACAGGAAATGGCAGGAGCTCAACGATGATGCCCTGGAGTTCGTGCCTGTGGAGCTGCCTGGAAAGGGCTGCCGCATGGACGAGGGATACATCGCAGATATGCAGGCGCTTACGGAAATGGCTGCGGAGGCTGTTGAGCGGTTCGCAGAGGGCAGAAGATTTGTATTCTACGGGCACAGCATGGGCTCGGCAGTTGCGTTCAGGACCGCCTATGAGCTGGAGAAATACCACTCCTGCAAGCCCGAGGTGCTGATAGTGTCGGGAAGACATTCTCCCTGCATACATATGACTGACAGGTACACCACCGATATGGACGATGAGGCTCTGATAAATGAGCTCACGGTCATGGGAGGCACTCCAAAAGAGATACTGGAAAACAGGGAGCTTATGGAGTATCTTATCCCACATATCAAAAATGACTACAGGCTGAACGAGTCATTTACCTACAGCGGGGAAACGGTGAGCATACCCATCTTTGCCTACGCAGGCACTATGGATGCAGATGCCACCTATGATATGATGGACGAATGGGAGAAGGTCACCTCCTGCGGACTTAAAAAGCGCGAATTCGAGGGCAATCACTTCTTCCTGTTCGATCTGGGAAGGCCTTATGTTTCAATGCTGAAAAAGCGCATATGCGCGGCTCTCAGTAAGGTAAGCCTGCACCCATGAGCTTCGCGGAGGTCATCTGTGCATGGGGGATGGAGGAGCTGACTGCGGAAAATGCTGCCTTTATGGAGAGCATCATGCCGCGGTACAGGCTTGAAAAGGCTGGGAGCTATGTAAGACTCTCAGACAGATACAACTGCATAGCGGCGTATTTCCTGCTCATATGCAGTATCACGTCAAAAGCCGGCAGCAGAGAGCTTCCGCGGGTAGGTGTTTCACCGACGGGAAAGCCATACTTCTCAGCCCGGGGAGCTCCCTGTTTCAATCTGTCCCATTGCAGCGGAGCAGTCTGCTGCGGGGTCTCGTCCCGGGAGATAGGTGTGGATATACAGGATCCCATAAGAGATAAGGACAGTATCCTCAGCTTTGCCATGAGTCCCCGCGAGAGGAAGATGATATATTCGGCTGAGGATCAGGCTATGGTGTGCGCAGGTCTGTGGAGCCTTAAAGAGGCATATCTGAAGTATGAGGGCACAGGGCTTACCGAGGCAATGAGGGAGCTTGACTTCAGCGGACTGCTGTGGAAGAGCTCGGCTTACGGGCAGCTCTTCACAGAGTCCTTCACCGCAGGAAGATACAGTACAGGAGTTTTTTCACAGGTCAGACTTACCGCTCTCAGAAGCGGCCATATAAACGATCTTATACAGGACTTCAGAAACAATGGAGGTATGATATGAATTTTTTCACTGACAGACGCTGCAAGCGCTGTTACATACAGGAAGATGAGGCAAGCGGCATAGTTCTCGACTCTAAAGGCATATGCTCGCTGTGCCGTCAGGCGCAGAAGGAAAGAGAGCCTGACTGGCTGCTTCTGAAAAATGTTTTCGAGGATACCATAAACAAGTACAGGGGCATCGGCAGGGAATATGACGGAGTAGTCATGATGAGCGGCGGAAAGGACAGCGCCTATCTTGCGTGCACTCTCAGGAAAAAGTACGGTCTCAGGCTCATCGGCTTCATAAATGACATACACTATGAATACTCACAGACCTTTGAGGGGGCGGCAAATATATGCAAAAAGCTGGATATGCCGCTGTATGTGAACAAATTCGACGATGACATCATGCGCAGATACTTCCGCTTTCTCTTTATGTCAAAGGAGCTCCGTGACAGCGGCTTCGGACATATCTGCAATTACTGCGGCAGATTTATGATAAGAGCGGCGGGAGATTTTGCGAAGGAGCACGGTGTCCCCATGGTCTTTTCGGGGCATAATCCCGAGCAGGTATTCGGCATGGGCGAGAGCTTTGAGACTGACCCTAAGCGCATTGTAAAAAGAGATGCTCTCCGCCAGATGATAAAGGAGAGCGTGGTGAAAGCCCGCGGTCTCTCAGGTGAGCAGGCTCCCGATATAATCGATTACTTCCCCGATGGAGCTCTTTCCCGAGGGAGTCAGGGGAGTATTCATGTATCAGTATTTCCCCTACAAGCCCATGGAGATGATAGACTATATCACAAAGGAAATGGACTGGAAGCCCATGCACACCATGTCGAGCGTGTACATAGCCTCCGGCTGCAAGCTGGCTCACCTGTGGATATATCTTGCCTACAGGAACAAGAACGTCAACTATGTGGACAAGGAGCTGTCGGAGCAGGTGAGAAAGGGCGTTATCAGCAAGAAGACCGTCAAGGACTTCTATGACCATGCCTTTGACAGCACAGAGATAATAAATGATATACTTGCAGATCTTGACATAGATTCTGTAGAAACTTTACTGGAGGATTAATATGCTAAGCGAAATAAGGATAAAGGTAAACCAGACGGAAAAGGATATCGTGGAAAAGCTCATTCATGAGGACTTTTTCCGCATAGCCGCAGAGTCGCCCGAAAGGTGCGCGGTAGTTCAGCGCGATGAAAAGGGCGGATATGAGCGCTTCACATACGGTCAGATAGCGGACAGGGCTCTGAGATACTGCAGAGCGCTGACAGAAAAGGGAGCGGCAGAGGGCAGTATTATCGCGGCAGCTCTTGAAAAAAGTGCAGAGTACATCAGTGCCGTGATGGGCATACTTGCCGCAGGCTGTGCCTTCCTTCCCATGAGCTCTACAGTTCCCGACGAGAGAAGAAAGTATATCTGTGAAAAGGCTCAGGTAAGATTTGTTATCACAGATGCTGAGAACTGCGCATTTTTTGAAGACCTGGGAATGGACACGGTCACTCCCGAAGCTGCTGAGGGAGCTGCTGCAGCTGAGGGCATAAAGCACATCTCCGCCGACAGCGATGCCTATATCATATTCACATCAGGTACAACGGGTCAGCCTAAGGGCGTTGAGATACAGCACTTTGCTGCTCATAACACCATTGCGGATATCAATGAGCGCTTCGGCGTTACGGAGAATGACAGCGCATTTGCAGTCTCTGAGATAGACTTTGACCTTTCGGTTTATGACATTTTCGGACTTCTTTCAGCGGGAGGAAAGGTGGTCATATCCGACAAGGGCATGAAGAAGGAGGCAGGCCTCTGGACAGAGGTGGCGGCTCATGAGGGTGTGACAGTGTGGAACTCTGTTCCGATGCTCCTTGAGATGCTTCTCTGCGCAGACGCAGACAACAGAGCGGTAAGCGGTCTCAGGCTCATAATGGTGTCGGGAGACTGGGTATATCCCTCGCTGGTGGAAAAGGTACGCGGAATGAACAGCAGTGCTGAGATGATAGCCCTGGGCGGAGCCACCGAGGCTTCGATATGGTCAAATTACTTCAATGCGGGCAGGGATACCGACAGCAGCTGGAGCTCCGTTCCCTACGGCGTTCCGCTCCACAATCAGAAGTACAGGATAGTGGACAAGGACATGAAGGACTGCGCCGACAATGAGCCGGGAGAGATACTTATAGGCGGAAAGGGTCTTGCAAGAGGCTATGTGAATATGCCGGAGCTCACTGCCGAGAGGTTCATCACTGACGGAGGCGAGCGCTGGTACCGGACAGGTGACAAGGGTATGTACTGGTCCGACGGAAATATCGAGTTTCTCGGCAGACTTGACGATCAGGTGAAGTTCGGCGGCTACCGCGTAGAGCTGGGAGAGATCACAAGGAAACTCATTTCCTTTGAGAACATCAGAAACGCTCATACCATAATGGTGCAGAAGAACACCAAGCAGTTCCTTGCTTCGGTCATCGTGGAAGCAGATGACGGCAGCAGGTGCGTTCCGCAGATGACAGGTGACGCAGACGATCACAGAGATGAGATAGTGGCTTCACAGAATGACGTTGTGGAGGCATTCCTCATAAGGATACTTGAATTGGAAAAGCACCTTCCCATAAGCAGCGGAGAGCTGTTTGAAAAGCTTGGATTTACCGAGGACTACCGCGGACTTTTCAGCTATTGGATCAATACTCTCGTCAGCCTTGGAGTAGTTTCAGAAGAGGGGGGAAGGCTTGCTGCGGGAAGCGGCTTTGGCAAGGATCTTTCAAAGACAGAGCGTGACATGATGAACGAGATGATGAGCCGTATCGGCTTTATCGGCGACATTCTCCGCGGAAAGAGGAACTCTGCCGATATGTTCAGCGATGAGGTGCTCTCTCCCGAGAAGATGTCAATGAACGAGAACGGCGTTGCTGCAAGCATCGGCATGATCGCGCAGAAGATCAACGATCAGTACGACGAGGACGGCATGAACATCAGAGTTGCTGTTCTGGGCGCGAGAACGGGAGTTCTTGCCAAGGCGCTGCTTGATAAGATAAGGGACGCTGATGCCGACCTCACGCTCATTGATTCCTCGGATTTCTTCATTCAGCAGGCGAGAAACTATATGGCTGATGAGGATTGCAGCTTTGAGATAGTAAGGGACTATGTTCCAGAGGAGCTCAGGAACTCATTCGATGTGGTCATCGCTGTGAACGAGCTCCACACAAGACCTGATGAGGCTCATGGTGTATTCCTGATACGAGACCTCATGAAGAAGAACGGAAAGGCATTTGTTGCCGATCTCAAGGAGCTTCCGCCTCTGTCAAGGATAACAGCGGCAGTCATAGAGAATGCCTTTGACCACTTTACTGCCGAAAACCGTCCCAAGGCACAGGATCCCACTATCCCCGCAGAGAGAATGGCTGAGCTTTTCGCACAGGCAGGCTTCAGAAGAGTCGAGTGGAGCAATATCGAGAGCTCACTGTTCTTCTTCCTCGAGGCTGAGGGGAAGAATATCACTGAGGCATTGTCTGTGAACGCTGTAAGATACTATCTCGGTCAGCAGATGCCTGAGTATATGGTACCGGAGAAGATCATTTTCCTTGACAGGATCCCTCTAACAAAGAACGGCAAGCCCGACAGAGTACGCATAGAGGAGCTTGTATCCGAGGAAGAGGCAACTGAGCTTATCCCACCGAGAACAGAGACCGAAAAGAAGATAGCCGATCTCTGGAAGCAGATACTTTGCGTCAAGGAAGTGGGAATAAACCAGAGCTTCTTCAAGGCAGGCGGCGACAGTCTCCTTGCGACACATCTCCTCACCATAGTCAAGAAGGAATACGATATAGAGCTTTCGCTGAAGGAGATGTATAACGATCCCACACTTGAGTCCATTGCGGCTTCCATAGATGAAAGACTTGCAGAAAACGGAGATGATGATACCGAATTCGGCGAGATATGACGAGATCACATAACTGACAGAAAGGAAAAAGATATGATGGATAACGAGATAAGATCGGCAACTATTGCCGGAATGCTGGCTGACAGAGCAGAGAGGACTCCTGATGATACTGTATACATATATGTTGATGAAAACGGCTCAGAGTCCTACAGCTTCAGGGCGTTCTATGAGAGAGCTGCTGTTTATGCTTCATACCTGAGCAGTAAGGGCATCGGCAGAAATTCGCACTGCGTCCTTGTTTTCAGGCAGAATATTGAGGTGATGTACGCATTCTTCGCCTGCAATATCCTCGGTGCCGCTGCTGTCCCCGTGGAGTTTCCCGAAAAGGACAGCAACGCGGAAAGGCTGAGCCGCATAATTGCAAAGTGCGGAGCGGAGTGCATACTCACCAATGACAGCGAAAGAGAGCATCTTGAGAAGCTCTCGGCTGACAGCTTCGGAGGCGTTCCCGTTCATTCCGCGGGACAGTCCGCAGGCTGCTCCATGATGGAGGATATAGTCATGGGAGACATTGCCATCCTGCAATACACCTCAGGCTCCACCAGCGAGCCCAAGGGCGTAATGGTATCCGATGGGGCTCTGCTGAACAATATCAAGCAGATAAGGGACAAGCTGCATCTCGACGGCAGCAGCCGCTGGGTGAGCTAGCTTCCCTATCATCATGATATGGGACTGATAGCAGGTCTGCTCACAGGTGTTTTCTCCGGCTGCACCAATGTGTTCATGGCTCCTCAGCTGTTCAAAAAGGATCCCATGACATGGATGGAGGCTATCAGTGAATTTGGCGGAACACATACCGTTGCACCGAATTTTGCCTTTGAGCTCCTGAGCGGCCTTCTCAGTAAAAATCTTGAAGCGGGCAATCCGCAAAACATCTCGCTTGCAACAATGAGAGCTGTAGTAAGCGGCTCTGAGCCTGTAAGGTTCAACACCTTCCTGAGCTTCCTTGAGGCTGCGGGAAGACACGGTATGAAAGATGATATAATCAGGAGCGGCTATGGTCTGGCGGAGGCGACACTCGTTGTCAGCCTTAACGATGTTGACGCTCCCATCGGCTGGATAAAGGTGGACAAGAAGGCGCTTTCTGCAAACAGAGTCGAGATAGTCGATAAGGGCAGGCTCTGCGGTGATATGAGCCCCGCCGACGAGAATACCGAGGACTTCACCTATCTTGTCGGAAACGGCACTGCCATAGGCGATAACAAGGTGATGATACTTGATTCCGACGGCGAGGAGCTCCCACCGCTGACCATAGGAGAGATATGCGTTTCCGGCATTACTCTTGCAGACGGTTATCTGGACGATCCCGAAGCGACAGCCGCAGTATTTGTAAAGAACTCATCGGGTGAGAGAGTGCTCCATTCAGGTGATGCAGGCTTCTGGGGCGAGGACGGAGAGCTTTATATCACAGGAAGATTCAAGGACATGATAGTAATTCACGGTGTCAATTATTACCCAGCGGATATCGAGGAGACCTCTGCAAAGAGCCATCCTGCACTCAGCTACGGAGCCTGCGCTTTCTCGGCATCAGATGAGGACGAGGACAGCCTTGTTATAGTGCAGGAGGTATCAGACGAAGCAGTATCCTCGGCAGAGCTCAGCGAGATCGCGGAAAACATCAGGAATACAATTCTTGCTTCCTTTTCTCTGGCAGTAAGGAACGTTGTCCTTGTCAGGGAGGACAGTATCCCGAGGACCGAGAGCAGAAAGATCCAGCATAAGAAGACCCGTGAGCTTTTCCGTGCCAACGCCCTTGATAAGGTACTCTATCAGACGGAGAGTGCTGCGGAAAAGGACCTCAGCGGAATCGATATTGCAGAGGAGTCAGATATCAGGGAGCTTGTAATTGACGGTATATCCTCATATCTCGGCATTTCTGCGGAGAAGATCAATGTGAATATGCCCTTTATGCAGATGGGCATAAACTCCGAAATGTCGGTGAAAATGGTCAACAAGATCAACACTGTTCCTCAGATCGAGCTTGCCGTTGCGGACATATTCAATCATAACACTGTTGAGAAGTTCACCTCATATATATATAAACGCTTCTTCGGGCAAAAGGAAAAGGCAGAGGATCTTGACAGCCTCGGCGAGAGCGAGCTTGCAGACCTTCTGGCGGCAGAGCTGAGCTGACAGATGTACATTCATTGGCTGAATGGTGCATTTATGTCTTTTTGGTGCTTGAATATGTATGACCAATAATGTATAATATCTTAGGTAGCAGCTACTAACATAATTTAAATGGAGGAAAAATATGAACGTTCAGAGATCGTCAAACGGTAAAATGAAGGGAAAGGAGCTTATCACAGTCGGAATATTCTCAGCGATCTATTTTGCAATCAATCTTGTTTTCATGGTGCTGGGAGGGCTCCATCCCATTATCTGGATACTTATGCCTGCATTCATAGCGCTTTTTACGGGGGTACCCTATATGCTCCTCTGCGCTAAGGTCCCGAAGATAGGCGCGATAATGCTTATGGGACTTATCACAGGCATAATCTATTTTGCGACAGGCACATTCACTGTTGTCATACTGGTAGCCTTCCTGCTGGCTTGCATACTTGCAGAGGCTATAAGATATATGACGGGATTCAGGAGCTCAGTGGGAAATCTGCTTTCCTATGTGGCTTTCTCGGTGGGAATGATAGGCTCACCCCTTCCTATCTGGCTCTTCAGAAATGATTTCCTTGCGCAGATAAAGGAGCAGGGAATAGGTGAGCACTACGTACAGGTCCTTGATGACCTTGCAACGGGAAAAATGCTGGTGATAATGATAATACTCACTATCGTATGCGCCTTTATCGGAGCCGCTGTGGCAAAGGTGCTGTTCAGAAAACACTTTGAAAAGGCAGGAATCGTGTGATGCTGAAGCTTGACCCGAGGACCTGCATAATACTTCTTGTCATTGCCAATGCTGTTATATTCATACAGCGTAATATCGCCATAGAGATAATATGGGTGGGACTGCTGCTTCTTCTGCTCTGTATCTGCGGAGCAGTCCGCTCTGTGGTAAAGCTTGCAGCAGTATTCACTGCCTGCATAGTCATACAGTACTTTGTTTTCCCTGTGGCGCCAAAAAGCGTGGTGAGCATATTCTTCATACTGATCTCCTACGCCAGAAAGGTCATACCCTGCCTCATTGTGGGTACGCTCACAATGAAGACGGTGACGGTCAGGGAGCTTACGGCGGCGCTTCTGAAATGGAAGGTGCCATACAGTCTAATCATACCTCTGTCGGTATCTATAAGGTACTTCCCCGCCATCAAGGAGGAGATAGGATATATACGCGACGCTATGAAGCTGAGGAGTATAAGGTTCACCGATAAATTTGAGTGCATGATAGTGCCGATAATGATGTCGGCTACCACCACCTCAGATGAGCTTTCGGCAGCTGCGGTCACCAGAGGTATAGAAAATCCCTGCAAAAAGACCAGTATAATCGATATAAGGTTCGGTATCGCAGACTTTGTATGCATAGCTGTGGGAGTTCTTTTCATAGCTCTGGCTGTGATTTTTCGCTGAGGAGGTCGGTTATGATAGAGATAAAAAACGCCAGCTTCAATTATATCAAGGGTCAGGGCACTCTTGACGATATAAGCATAAATATAAAAAAAGGAGAGTGCATACTCCTGT
Organism: Bacillota bacterium; assembly: GCA_029572815.1. GTDB lineage: Bacteria > Bacillota > Clostridia > Oscillospirales > Ruminococcaceae > Ruminococcus. The sequence goes on from JAKPUQ010000112.1 coordinate 83,336, forward strand.
GCGGCGAGAGCGGCTGCGGAAAGACCACTGTCACAAAGCTGATAAACGGTCTGATACCTCATTTTGAGGAACAGGGCGAGCTCAAGGGCGGTGTCACCGTGGCTGGTCTTGACACTTCAAAGGCAGAGCTATACGAGCTGAGCTGCCATGTGGGCTCAGTATTTCAAAATCCCAAATCCCAGTTCTTCCACACCGATGCGGAGAGCGAGATAGTTTTCGGGCTTGAAAACTCAGGAGTGGAGCCTGCTGTCATAAAAAGCGCCTTGACGATACTGTCAGGGAGCTCGGTATCAGCTCAATGCTGGGAAGAAGCGTTTTTTCCATGTCCGGCGGAGAGAAGCAGATGCTGGCATTTGCTTCGGTCTATGCAATGGGAGCGGATATTTTCGTTCTTGATGAACCTACGGCTAATCTTGACGAGGAGGCTATCGGCCTTCTTGCTCAGCTCATAAAAAAGTGCAAGGCGGACGGAAAGACTGTCATCATCGCCGAGCACAGGCTCTACTTCCTGACAGAGCTCATCGACCGTGCCATATTCCTTGAAAAGGGCAGGATAGTAAGGGAGTTCACAGGGGCAGAGTTCTCGGCGCTTGCTGAGAATGAGCGCATATCTATGGGACTCAGGTCCCTGAAAAGGCCTGAGCTTTCCCCGCAGATCGAAGGCGTGAACAGGGAGTTCCGCGGCGGTCTTGAGGTCAGGGGGCTCAGCTTCAGCTACGGCAGGGAGAAGGTGTTCAGCGGGATTGATCTCAATGCGGGCTACGGCGAGATAATCGGCATAATCGGCAGGAACGGTGCGGGAAAAAGCACCCTAAGCCGCTGCCTCTGCGGACTGATAAAGGAAAGCGGTGGAGAGATACTGCTTGACGGCGTAAGGCTGAAAGACAGGACAAGACGCAGACAGAGCTTCCTTGTCATGCAGGACGTAAACCACCAGCTGTTTTCCGACAGCGTGGCTAATGAGTGCCATATGTCCTCAGAGGACGTAAGTGATGAGAAGGCAGACAAGGCGCTTTCGCTCCTGGATCTTTCAGACTTCAAGGATAAGCACCCCATGGCGCTTTCCGGCGGTCAGAAGCAGCGCCTGGCTGTTGCTACCGCCATACTTTCGGGAAAAAAGATACTCATATTCGATGAGCCCTCCAGCGGGCTTGACTACAGAAGAATGGAATCAGTCAGCGAGATGATCAGGAAGACCGCTTCCGATGACCGCATAGTTATTGTGGTGTCTCATGATTATGAGCTGCTGAACAATATCTGCGACAGATGCTTCTGCGTGACAGGAGAAAAGGATAACTGAGATGGAGTTTGATCTTAGAAATATGGATTTCGGCGCTGATGTGACCGATGTTTTCGAGAAGGACGGCTGCAGGATGATGCGCCTTGCCACTGAGGCAGGAGAGGGCATCATGACTGTATACCACGTTTTTGAGGGCGTGTATATAATGTATAATAATTTCCATATGGAGAGCTGCAGGTCGGATTTTGCAGCAGGCGGCGATGTTCTGTGCATCGACCATTGCAGAGAGGGCAGGATCGAAACGGGAGTTTCCGACGATGCCTGCTGCTGCCTGTCCGCGGGAGAGCTGAGGATAGATAACGGTATGCACAACCACGGCATATCAAGATTTCCGCTCAATCACTACTACGGGCTAACTATAGCCTTTGAGCTTGATAAGGCACAGGCCTCCCTTGACGGCTACATCACCGAATTCAAAGTGAGACTTTCTGATATATCCCGGAAATACTGCACACAGAAGATTCCCTATGTACTGTCCTCATCACCCGAGATAACTCATATCTTCTCGGAGCTCTACAACGTTCCCTCAAAGATAAGACGGGATTACTGCCGCATAAAGGTGCTTGAGCTCCTTCTTTACCTTGACGCTCTTGAGATAGACAGATACAAAACAGACAAACCATATTTTTACAAGGGTCAGGTGGAAAAGATACACGCGGTCCGCGAGCTGATGGTGTCCGACCTGACAAGAACATACACTATAGAGGAATTATCCCGTAAATTCGATATTGCTCCCACAGCGCTGAAGAAGTGCTTCAGCAGCGTGTACGGCAGTCCTATATTCTCATATATGAAGAATTACCGCCTTGACCGTGCTGCGGCACTGCTGAAGAACGAGCCTTCCATGAAGGTGGCTGATATAGCAATGGCTGTCGGCTATGAGAGTGCGAGCAAGTTCTCCATGGCTTTCCGCAAGGAGATGGGGAAAAATCCTCTTGATTACCGTAAATACGCAATTCAGACTGAGGTGAATCCAAATGAAAAGTGAAAAAAACTGGTTCAGACTGATGCTTGGATACGCTGAGAACAGCAGATCAAAGCTTATCGGAGCGGTTATTCTCTCAATAATCAGTATAACCAGTGGTATATATCCGTTTTACTGTATGTACAGGATCATAGATGCCTTTGTACAGGACACGGTCACAAAGGGATATGTGGTCGGTTGGTGCATTGCAGCGCTGGTCGCATTCGCAGTAAAGGTGCTCTGCTTTGGTTTGTCCACAGGACTTTCCCACTGGGCAGCATATGAAGTGCTTGCCGGTCTCAGAAAGAGAGTGGCGGACAGATTCATGCACGCTCCGCTTGGTACGGTACAGGATCATTCTATCGGTGAGATAAAGAACATCATCGTTGACAAGATCGAGAATATGGAGCCGCCCCTTGCACACATGGTGCCTGAGGGCGCAGGACACCTTGTCCTGCCTGTCGTCAGCATAATATCCCTGCTCATTATCGACTGGAGGCTTGCACTGGCTTCTATTGCCACATTCCCCATAGCACTTGTATGCATGGGACTGACATTTAAGATAAGCGGTGAGAATTTCGACATATACAACCGCTCAAACGCCCATATGAACAGTACCATAGTTGAATATATCGAGGGTATCGAGGTCATCAAGGCATTTGGCAGAGCAGGTGTTTCCTATGAAAAGTATGCGGGAGCCATAACACAATACAAGAAGTTCGTCATAAAGTGGCTCAGATCCACATGGGTGACCATGAAGCTGGCATTCGCTCTCTTCCCGTCAACTATGGTGGGTATACTTCCTGTGGCGCTGGTGCTCTGCAACGGCGGCACCATAACCTCCGCAGAGGCAGCTCTGGCAGTAATGCTCTCCATCTCAATGGTAGGCTCACTGGCAAAGCTTGAGGTGTTCTCCGAGAGTATGCGACAGCTCAAGAACAATGTTGGCGAGCTCCAGACATATCTGGAAATGGAAGAACTCCCCGAGCCTGCGGAGAGAGCTTCTGTAAGCAGCTATGACGTAAAGCTTGAAGGAGTACGCTTTTCCTATACAGGTGATGAGAAGGACGAGGTGCTGCACGGAGTAGACCTGACACTGCCCCAGGGAAGCTTTACTGCGGTGGTAGGCCCCTCCGGAGGCGGCAAATCCACTGTTGCCAAGCTCATCGCCAGATTCTGGGACGTTACCAGCGGCAGCATAACCATAGGCGGCGTGAACGTCAGGGATATGCCCCTTTCACAGCTTGCGGGCCTTGTAAGCTTCGTGGCGCAGGATAATTTCCTCTTCAGGACATCTATACTTGAGAATATCCGTCTCGGCGATCCAAAAGCTTCTGACGAGGAGGTCATAGCAGCGGCAAGAGCTGCTCAGTGTGAGGAATTCATCAGGAAGCTCCCAAACGGCTATGACACCCCCGCAGGCGAAGCAGGAAAGCGGCTCTCAGGAGGTGAGAAGCAGCGTATCGCTATTGCAAGAATGATACTGAAAAATGCTCCTATAGTTATCCTGGACGAGGCTACTGCCTTTACAGATCCGGAAAATGAGGATAAGATACAGCAGAGCATAGCTGCGCTCACAAAGGGCAAGACTCTCCTTGTCATTGCCCACAGACTTTCGACCATACGCAGTGCCGATAACATCGTGCTTCTGAAGAAGGGCGGTATAGTCGCCGAGGGCACTCAGGAGGAGCTGCTTGAAAAGAGCCCGCTTTACAGGTCGATGTGGCAGGCGCATATCGGTTCAAAGAGCTGGTCTGTGTCCTCAGCCGAAAAGGAGGGTAATATCAATGTTCAGAACGCTTAAACGAATAATCGACTGGTGCGGAGACTTTAAAAAGAGACTGTATATAGGATTTGCCTTTTCCTTTTTCTCACACTGGTTCGCTGCAATGCCCGTAATGGTGGCTGCATATACCATAGGTATGCTGGTGGATAAGGAGAAAAACGGTACTGAGTTCGACACCAAATGGATATGGCTCAGTCTTGCCGCCCTTATCCTTCTTGTATTGCTCAGATTTTTATTCGACTATTGCAGGGCAAGGTTCCAGGAGACCATAAGCTATGAGCTGGTAGCACGAGACAGGATAGCCGTGGGCGACGCGCTGAAAAGAGTATCCCTGGGATATTTTCAGCAGAAGAACACGGGAAGCATTCTTTCCTCGATAACTACAGGGCTGAATACTCTGGAGAATATGGGCATAAGAATGACGGATACATTTATCGGCGGATATCTGAACTTTATCTGTGTACTGCTCTGCCTGCTGTTCGTTAAGCCTGCAATAGCTCTTATAGCGGTGGCAGCAGCTCTGGTGTCATTCATATTCCTCTCTCTCATCTCACGCTACAGCACCCGCAACGCGCCTGTTGAGACACAGGCAAACAAGGACCTTACAGGAGCTGCCCTTGAATATGCAAGAGGTCTCTCTGTGGTAAAGTCATTCGGTCAGGGAGGAGCCTCTATCTCAGCAATGGACAATGCCATAGCCGACAGCAAGAAGATCCACCTCAGGATCGAGTGGGGCTTCATACCTTCAAACTGTATGCATCTTTTCGCACTCAAATGCGGTACCGTGGGACTTGCACTCGGCTCCTGCCTGTTCTGCCTTGCAGGAAAGCTGGATTTTTCCTATATGCTCATGTTCATCTTCTTTTCCTTCGGAATATTCTCAAGTCTTGAGCCCATCAGTGACAGTGCTCATGTACTGGGAGTCATCTCCGACGCCTTTGAGCAGCTTGACGCTCTCAGGGAGGAAAATATGATAGACAGTGACGGAAGGGACATTCCCCTTGAGCATTTTGACATATGCTTCGATAATGTGGATTTCGGCTATGATACTAGAAAGATACTTAAAAATGTCAGCTTCAGTATTCCCGAAAAGACCAGTACTGCCATAGTGGGACCGTCAGGTTCGGGAAAGACCACCATATGCAGTCTTCTGGCGCGTTTCTATGACGTTGACAGCGGAAGCATATCCGTCGGCGGTACAGATATAAAGGAGATGACCTGCGACAGCCTGCTGAAGAACATCTCTATGGTGTTCCAGAACGTCTATCTGTTCAATGATACCATAAGGAATAATATCATGTTCGGCAATCCAGATGCCTCAGAGGAGGACATGATCTCAGCTGCGAAGAAGGCGTGCTGCCACGACTTCATAATGGCACTTCCCGATGGCTATGACACTGTCATAGGTGAAGGAGGAGGAACTCTTTCGGGCGGCGAGAAGCAGAGAATATCAATTGCCAGAGCGATACTGAAGGACTCTCCCATTATCATTCTTGACGAGGCGACAGCCAGCATAGACCCCGAAAATGAGCATCTTATCCAGAATGCCATCTCGGAGCTGACTCACGGAAAAACCATAATCACCATTGCCCACAGACTTGCTACCATCGAAAATGCAGACCAGATACTGGTCATAGACGACGGCAGACTGATCCAGAAGGGCACACACGCAGAGCTCATGGAGCAGGAGGGCGTTTACCGCAGATTTATCGGTATCCGTCAGCACGCTGAAAACTGGAGCATAAGCTGAGAAAAAGCCTCCGGAACTGCGCGGGAAAAAATAATAAAGCAGCGACAGCCGCCTTTGGGCGGCTGTTGGTTTTATCCGCAGGCTTTGTGCATTTATCACTAAAGGAAGATGGTTTTGCAGTGCGAATTGCCGAAAATAAAAAAAGCTCTGCAAACTTGTTGACACTGTGTCAGGACAGTGCTATAATATCTATAATGACACTGTGTCAGAATCAAATTAAGGGGGCAATGCTATGCCGAAGGGTTCGCCCGAGCTGACGGCTTCACGCCGCGAAGAGATAATAAACGCCTGTGAGAAGCTCTATGAGAACATGAGCTTCAAGGAGATAACTATAAAGGAGATAGGTGCTGTTACGTCCTTTACAAGGACTTCCATATACAACTATTTCCAGACCAAGGAGGAGATATTCCTGGCGCTGATGCAGCGGGAATATGAGCAGTGGGCTGAGGAGCTCAGTGCTGTTTCCGTGAGGAATAATGCCATGTCAGCGGAGGATTTTGCAGATGCTATAGCAATATCCCTGGAAAAGCGGGCACAGCTTCTCAAGCTCCTCGCCATGAATCACTACGATATGGAGGAGAATTCCCGTGAGGAAAGGCTTACGGATTTCAAGGCGGCTTACGGTGCGTCCCTTGATGCCATGAGAGCCTGTGTCAGTAAGTTCTTTCCCGATGTAAACACCGAAAGCTTCATATTCGTGTTTTTCCCCTTCCTTTTCGGAGTTTATCCCTATGCCGTAGCGACGGAAAAGCAGCTTACTGCCATGCGTGAAGCGAAGCTTGATTTTAAAATGCACAGCATTTATGAAATGATATATTCCTGCGTAATGCAGCTGTTGGGAGGTAAAAAATGAAATACACGAAACTTGGCAATTCCGACCTGAATGTTTCCCGTATCTGTATGGGCTGCATGGGCTTCGGAGACTCGAAGAACGGACAGCATTCATGGACTCTTGACGAGGAGCATTCCCGTGAGATCATAAAGAAGGGTCTTGACCTGGGCGTCAATTTCTATGACACTGCTATCGGTTATCAGTCAGGTACCAGCGAACAGTATGTGGGCAGAGCTCTCCGCGACTTTGCAAAGCGTGACGAAGTGGTAGTGGCTACAAAGTTCCTTCCCAGAACTCCCGCTGATATAGAAGCAGGCATAACAGGTCAGCAGCATATCGAGCGCATGATAAACAAGAGCCTGGAAAACCTGGGCATGGACTACGTTGACCTCTACATCTATCATATGTGGGACTGGAACACGCCCGTATACGATATACTCGACGGCCTCAACAGGGCTGTACAGGCAGGAAAGGTGCGCTATATCGGTATTTCCAACTGCTACGCCTGGCAGCTTGCAAAGGCAAACGCCCTTGCGGAGAAGGAGGGCTTTGCAAAGTTCGTAAGCGTTCAGGGACACTATAATCTCATCTTCCGCGAGGAGGAACGGGAAATGGCTATGCTCTGTGCTGAGGACAACATTGCCATGACTCCTTACAGTGCTCTTGCCAGCGGAAGGCTTGCAAGGCTTCCCGGTGAGAGCTCAAAGCGCGCCGAGGAGGACAGCTACGCTAAGTTCAAGTATGACGCCACAAAGGAGCAGGACGAAGTCATCATCAGACGTGTGGCTGAGCTTGCGGAAAAGCATGATGTCTCCATGACAGAGGTCTCGCTTGCATGGCTGCTCACCAAGGTCACAGCTCCTGTTGTGGGAGCAACTAAGCTCCACCACATCGAGGGCGCAGCCAAGGCAGTAGAGCTGGAGCTCACTGATGAGGAGACTGCATATCTTGAGGAGCCCTATGTTCCTCATGCGCTGGCAGGAGTAATGGCTCAGAACAAGCCCGCCAATAAGAACGATAAGCACGTCTGGTCCACGGGAAGCCAGAAAATATAAAGGAGGATATATCATGAGTGAAAAAATAGTACAGACAGCAGGCAGGGAACAGCTTGGGGATTTCGCTCCCGCATTTGCCCACCTCAATGATGATGTACTCTTCGGAGAGGTCTGGAACGAGAAGGCTATCGACGTAAAGACCAAGTGTATCATAACTGTGGTATCCCTCATGGCATCGGGTATCACCGACAGCTCCCTCAGCTATCATTTGCAGAACGCCAAGGCTCACGGAGTCACAAAAGAGGAGATAGCTGCTATAATCACCCACGCTACCATGTACGTTGGCTGGCCTAAGGGCTGGGCAGTTTTCAGGCTTGCAAAGGAGGTCTGGAACGAGGCTGGTCCGGAGCTCACAGACAGGGACAGATACCAGAATACCATATTCTTCCCCATAGGTGAGAAAAATCCCTACGGACAGTTCTTCGTGGGACAGAGCTATCTTGCGCCTCTTACCACAGAGCAGGTGCCTGTATATAACGTTACATTCGAGCCTGCCTGCCGCAATAACTGGCATATCCACCATGCAAAGAGCGGCGGCGGACAGATGCTTATCTGCGTAGGCGGCAGAGGCTATTATCAGGAGTGGGGCAAGGAGGCAGCGGAGCTTACTCCCGGAACAGTCATCAATATCCCCGCAAACGTAAAGCACTGGCACGGAGCAGCTCCCGACAGCTGGTTCTCGCATCTTGCACTTGAGATAGCAGGCGAGGAAGCAAGCACAGAGTGGTGCGAGCCTGTCTCCGATGAGGACTACAATAAACTGAAATAAGGAAAAGCTCACCTATAAAGGTGAGCTTTTTTCATATATCTCTATTTACTGCTCTTCCGTTTGCATAGATGGTGAACTCTCTTATTGCTTCATAGTCGGGCTGCTCGGGGAGATCGGTATTCTTTTTTGCGTAGTCGAGGCGATTTTTGTAGTCCTCCACAAGCTCAAAGAACTCATCGGTAGGCTGTCTGTTTCCGTCCAGAAAAGCGCCGTTCCTTATACTCATGAGCAGGTCATGCTCAGCCTCTCTGTAGGTGATTATCTCGCCCTTTTCCGGTATATCTGTGCACATGATATACAGCCTTATGAGGTGCATCATGTGCTTGCCCAGCTTGTTGTGGCTTATGGCGTTCTGGTTGCGTTTGCCCACCTTCGCATAGTCCCGGACTATATCCGACATCCGGTTCCACATATCCTTATAGTCGCGGAGAGGATAGTGCTTCAGGCTTATATCCATAAATATCTCCGTATCAAGGCTGTTATTCACCGCCTTGTCGATATAAAGCTTTACAGCGTCCCCGGGATACTGAAAATACATCTCGCGGAAGCTCTCGGAGGCCATTTGTATGCTGTTTAGTATATGCTGCTCCTGTACGGACTGGTCAGCAAGACGGGCGGATTTGTTGTCGAGCCGTCTGAACTGTGCTGTTGCATAGCCGCTGAAGGAGTTTATTGCCTTTCTTGACAGGAACATCTTCCGATTGTCAAGAAGCTCCCTTCCTATATCCGACAGATAGAGGTAATGGTCGGGTCTGAGCCCCAGTATCTCAATGGTATTGGGGTTGCAGTCCGTAAGGAGCTGTATCAGCTTGGTGAAGGAGTAAACGGTGGTGTCTGTAGGTATATCCATGACCTGTTCAAAGTTCTCGCCGCAGAGTATCTCCTCCCTGCTGCTCAGTGCGCAGCCCCTGACGTCAAGGTCGGAGGTCTCGGTCTCCGTACCGTAGGCGTGTGAGCCGCCGAGTCCGAGGAGTATTATGTTTTTGCCCAGATGTTGGTTATTGCGCAGAAAGTCATATTCGCTCCCTGCAAGCTTTTCCTTTATTTCTTCAAGCTTCATTGCTTTCACCCCTTTATTTTCAGTACGCTTCTGGCGTAGGCAAGGCTCTGGCGGAGCTGGTTATCCTTGTCAAGACCTGCAAGTCTCAGCTTGTGTGCATATCCGAGTATCTCCGCAAAGTCCTCCGAGGGTGCAAGACCTGCCTCTATGAGGTCCCCGCCCATAAGATAGGGACGGGACATTATCTCGTTGAAGCTGTGGTATCTCTCCATGAGAAATTCCTCGGTATCATCGCATTTCGGCAGCTTTCCCAGTCCGTCGCAGACTGAAAGCTGTATCAGGTCAAAGGGCTCCGCAGACCTGTCAAAGAGCCTGTTGGTCCTTTTCAGTTTTGACCTTGCCCGTGCCATTATATTGGGCTCCATGTGGAGCTCTGTCATGTTCAGAACGTATCTGATAAGTCCGCTTTCCGAGGTCAGCCTTTCAAGAAAGGTCTGTACCAGCGGCAGTCCCAGGGCTTCGTGCTCATAGGAGTGGACGGTGCCGTCCTCGTCGATAGTTGTGCTCACCGCCTTGCCAAAGTCGTGGCAGAGTGCGGAGAGCATGAACCCAAGAGGGTATTTTACTATATCACGCCTTTTTGCAGCCTCGTCCAGCACCATCATGGTGTGGGTCCAGGCATCTCCCTCAAGGTGATATTCGCGGTTCTGGGGCACGCCGATAAGAGCCTTTGCCTCGGGGAACCAGAAGCTGAGCTGCTCCATTCTGCGGAGCTGCTCAAAGAACACCGAGGGCTTTTCCGACCTGAGCAGCGCCTTTTCCGTCTCAAGCAATATGCGCTCTGAGGGCAGTCCCGAAATGTCAAGACCGCAGCAGAGACTGACTGTCTCAGCAGCTATGTCAAAGCCGAAACGGGCTGAGAACTGCGCTGCACGGAGCACCCTCAGTGGATCCTCAGTAAAGGTGCTGTCATCTATGTGACGTATAGTTCGGGACTCTATGTCCTTCATTCCGCCGAAGTGGTCGGTGATCTCTTCCGTGAGCACATTTTTCATAAGTCCGTTTATGGTGAAGTCACGGCGTCTTGCAGCTTCATAAGTCCCCATGAACGGATCTGCGTCCTCGACTGAGCGCCCCGACCTTGGCAGTGATATGTCAAGTCCAAGTCCTTTCAGACTGTAGATACCGAAGCTTTTTCCGTATTCCTGGCGGCTGCCCACTGAGTCCAGCACATTTTCAGCCTGTTCAGCGGTGAGACCGTGTATCTCTATGTCGATGTCCTTGTTTTCCATGCCCAGTATACCGTCGCGGACGCAGCCGCCCACGAAATACACCGTTCCGCCAAGCTCAGCCGCTTTTTCGGCGATGAGCACTGCGGCTTCCTGATCGGTCATATTATCCCTCCTCTCTGTATTTTTCAAGCAGCTCATACTGCTTTTGTACGCGTAGCCTTGCCTGTTCACGCAGATGTTTGGGACCCGTTATATCCACAACGGGACCAAAGCTAAGCAGCTGTATCAGCAGCTCTGTCTCGTCCTGCCTGTCATACCACAGCTCCACGGTGTATTCGCCCGTTTCAAGGTCGCGGACGGTGTGCTTCTCATAGGAGGCGAACTCCAGCATGAAGCGCTCCACGCCGTTTCTTTCGGGTGTGACCCTTATTACTGCGGGAGAGCTGCACTTGCGGCTCAGGAAATAGGACTCCATTGACACGGGAGTGCGGAAAACACGTCCCGTATCAGCTATTTTGTTTATGCGCCCGATGTTGATTATGCCGCTGCTTTTGACTCTGTCATTGCGCAGCAGATAGCAGTAGGCGCGGAATTTGTCGTTCTTGGGAGAGTACTCCATTTTCAGCAGTACGAACTTGCCTCCCATGCGCTTGCCGTGTCCCGAGGTGAACTCGATATAGACTATGCTCCTGCGCTTGACCGCCGTAAGAGCGGTGCGGAAAACCTCTGTGTAGCGCTGACTGAGAAAGTCGTCACAGTCCGAGAAGCGGTCGATAAAGCCGAACTGCTCCCGCCTGTAAAGAGGTGGCACGTCTGCAAGCCTTTTTTCAAGGGCAGCCAGCGTGTCATCGTCCATGAAAAGCCTTATCCTTGGGTCCGACAGCTTTGCCCTCAGCCACATTTTCTGCAGCCTTGTCAGCACCTTCACAGGTGCGTTTTTTGTTATCCGCTCCAGACTGTTGTCGGGCAGGCGGTGGAAAAGCCCCCAGTCCTCGTCCCCGGGTATGAGCTTCTGGGGCAGGAACAGCACCGAATCCCGGAAGCCCTCGCGCCGGACGGTCTCACGGACGGTCTTTTCGTCGGTGACCTGTTTTTCCAGCAGCTTAGCTGCGATACGGAAATATGTGCCGTATATCTCACTGAATATGTTCATCATTATCACCGCCGTACATTCTGTTCATTCTTGAAATATCATCGTAAAAGCGCTGGCGGACGCTGTCTGCGCCGCCCTCTATGCGGACTATCCGCCCGATGAAGGTCTTGGCCCAGTGCATGAGCTCGTTGGGGTCAAAGACATCGGCGATGAGAGTATAGAGGTGGTCGCCTTCCTTTTCAAGAGTGCAGCATCGCTTTTCGCGCTGAAGTCGTTCGATTATATATGGCTCCTTCTCCTCGTCGGCGAAGAAGGTTATCTTCATGGGAGTGACCGTGCCCGTCTCACGGCGCATACCGAAGGAAACGCCGAAGCAGCGGCTCATATTGCGGTCGAACTTTTCCTTCATTGAGTCATAGTTCTCGCATATATCACCCTTTTTCACGGTCTTCATGTAGTCCAGACGGAATGCGGCGAACCTTTTCAGACTGCGGATATATCCTGCCAGATAGCGTCTGCCCGTCTGCACCGAGATAAGTATCCTCATAGGTACCACCTGATTTTCGGTGCCGATGTCATCGCCATCCTTGCGCCTTTTCACCGAAAAGGTGTGGAAGGAGATATACCGCTTCTCATTCATGGCAGTGAGTATCTCGGGCACCAGCACGTCCTCGAGGGTGTGCATCATATAATTGTGCTTGATAAAAAAGTGTTCGTTTTTCAGTCCCAGCATTTTCAGTATGCTGTTGCCGATTATTCCGAAGTGCTGGGTCTCGGAGAAGAATGCCAGAGCGTCGGCGAGTCCTTTGAACTCACTAATATAGTCATCAGCCCTGTCCTTTGAGAGTGAGTAGTAAAGGGTCTTGCCCTGCTTTTCGGAGACAATTATGCCCTCATCGGTGTATTCCTTCAGCTTGTTGCGGACGGTCTGCTCATCAAAGAGCTGTCCGTAATCGGTGTTGAGAATATCCGTTATCTCCCTGAGAATGCGGCTGCTGCCGTCCTCAAGTATATCTGTGATAAGGAAGTGCAGACGTATATCGTTATCCGTGAAGCTCTTGGAGTAATAGGCACTGTACAGCGGATTTTCTGGGATATGTCCGCTGTCTACGGAAATAGATACGCTTCTGCCGCGTACCGAATCGTCATAGCGCATACAGTCCCCCATCCAGCTCTCGACGCGGCGCTTCTCGTCACCGTAGGTGCGGACGCTTTTGCGGTCAAAGTCGCTGCGTACCTTGCAGCCGTATATGAAAAAGTCCCGAACATAGTCACGGGTCTTGTCGAAATTCTTGATAAGCTCTGAAAATCCTGCCATATTTTCCCACTCCTTTCACATTTATATATTAACAGAAAAACTCCTCGTTTGCAATATGAAAAAGAGTGTGTGCAGAAAATTTTATATGATTATTTCCATTTCCTGTGGTATACTGGAGTCAAGCTAAAGGAAAGAAGTGAAGAAAATGTTCGTACATTACAAGAAGAATTCAGAAATGCTCCCCATAAAGATATGGCAGACCAATGCCGAAGCTGTCGGCGAGAAGTGTATCGAACAGGCGGAGCACCTTGCGAAGCTGCCCTTCGCACATAAGTGGATAGCACTTATGCCCGACACCCACGCAGGAAAGGGAATGCCCATAGGCGGCGTCATCGCCTGCGAGAATGTGGTGATCCCCAATGCGGTGGGAGTTGATATCGGCTGCGGAATGGCATATGTTCAGACCGATATCCCCGTGTCGCTGCTCCGTGAGACAATGACAGGCAGCGGAAATCTTGTGCAGACCATATGCGGCGATGTTCTGAGAAATATCCCCACAGGCTTTGCACACTACAAGACAGCTCAGCACTCGGAGGTTCTGGATCGCGCCAAGGCTGAGATGAGCCGCTTTGAAGCTGATAGGGAGCTTATCCCCAGATAGAGGAGGGCTACTTCCAGGCAGGCACCCTTGGCGGCGGAAACCACTTCATCGAGATCCAGCAGGACGACGATGGAATGTGCGGTATCATGCTACACTCGGGAAGCCGTCACTTTGGAAATATCGTGGGGCAGTACTTCAATAAGATAGCCCATGAGCTCAACGACAGATGGTTCTCAGAGGTTCCGTCGGAATGGAACCTGCCGTTCCTGCCCGTTGATACCGACGAGGGACAGCGCTATCTGGCATGGATGCAGCTGTGTATGGACTTCGCCTATGAAAACCGCGCAATAATGCTCTCAAAGGTCAAGGACATATTCGTAAAGCACATAACCAAGTATACAGGCATCGTTCCTGAGTTTTCGGGTGAGATTAACTGCCACCACAACTATGCCGCACAGGAGAACCACTTCGGCAGGAATGTGTGGGTACACAGAAAGGGTGCAATACGCGCCCGTGAGGGAGATATGGGAATTATCCCCGGTGCTATGGGCTCATACAGCTACATAGTCCGCGGAAAGGGCAACCCCGACAGCTTCATGTCCTCGTCCCACGGCGCAGGCAGAGCTTACTCGCGTACAGCTGCACTGGACAAGTTCTCGGTGGAGTCCGTAATGGTGGACTTAAAGGCGCAGGACGTAGTTCTTGCCAAGAACAACAAGTCCGATGTGGCTGAGGAATCACGTTTCGCATACAAGGACATCGGCGATGTCATGGCAAACCAGACCGACCTTACCGAGCCAGTCAAGAGACTGTTCACGGTAGGCGTCATCAAGGGTTGATAAAAGCGGCGGGAGCTTGCCTCCTGCCGCAGTAAAAAAGGATATAAAGGCACTTACAGCAATAGTTTTTTTATCATGAAAAGATAAATGCAGTGCCTTGCAAAGACGCATACAGCAGTTTTTATTTTCATCTGTCAATGAAAAAGAATGCGTCTTGTTTTCAGCCGTCCACGGCTCTCACAGCAATAGATTAAGGGACACAGAGAGCTTTCCTTCGGGTCAAAGCACTGTGCGTAAAAGACGAGCCGTGACGGGCGGCGAATGTTTTATTTTACACTAAGTCAGCAACAGCATGGAAAATTGGCAAATGCAGGTTCAAATCCTGCCCTGCGGAAACGTATGGTATAAAATGCTGACTTGAAAACTACCGTTGCATTTCGATCACCGTAAGCGAAAGCAGACTTTGATTTTTACAAGAAGTGAGCGAGCTTGCGAGCGTCAACGTGGAAGCCCGCGGGGGCTCCCCGCTGAAAGGAGAATAACTATGCTGAATTTTCTGAAGAAGGAAGCAAATAACACATATACTGAGAACGGCGCTCTGGCTTACCGTTCGACTGAGTCCTTCTGCCTGGATATGTTCTTCAAGGCAGGCGCCATGAGAAGTGCCTCCGCCGGGGAGATAGCCGCACTGGTTAACCGTGCATACGCAGAAGACCCCGTGAAGACTATGAAGATAGTTTTCTTCGCCCGTGACGCAAGAGGCGGTCTGGGTGAGAGACGATTCTTCCGTACAGCAGTCTCTGCACTGGTAAAGACAGCTCCCGAGGCTGTAAGAAGGAATGTACACCTGTTTGCCGAGTACGGCAGATTTGATGACCTGTGCGTACTGCTGGGAACTCCCCTGGAGTCTGAGGCTGTAAGCGTCATAAGAACACAGCTCAATGCGGATATAGCAGCAATGACCCGAAAGGGACAGGCTTCCCTGCTGGCAAAGTGGCTGCCCTCCGTGAACACCTCCTCAAAGGAGACAAGGAACAAGGGCAGACGCCTGGCAGCACTGCTGGGAATGTCCGAGGCTGAGTACAGAAAGACACTGTCTGCTCTGAGAAGATACACCGACATCATCGAGAACCGTCTCCGCGAGAGAGACTACACCTTCGACTATGAGGTACAGCCCTCATGCGCAATGTTCAAGTACAGAGGTGCGTTCATACGTAATGACAATGAGCGCTACACCACCTTCCTGAGCAAGGTGCACAGCGGCGAGGCAAGGCTCAATGCCGACAGACTGTACCCCTATGACATCATAAGAGCGGCTCTGACAGGAAAGAACTCCGCGGCAGAGAGAATGTCTCTGGACGCTGCGTGGAAGTCACTGCCCGACCTGACTGTGGCAAGGCGCGAGAACGCCATAGCAGTAGTGGACGGCTCGGGCTCCATGACCTGCAACTGCGGAGGCATACGCCCCATAGATGCAGCGCTGTCTCTGGGAATATACTTTGCAGAGCACAACACAGGTGCATTCGCCAACCACTTCATAACCTTCTCCGAGACACCTCAGCTGGTGGAGATAAAGGGCAAGGACATAGTCGCAAAGGCGAATTACTGCCGTACCTTCAACGAGATAGCAAATACAAACCTGGAGGCGGTTTTCAAGCTGATACTGAAGACGGCCATAAACAACCGTGTTCCTCAGTCTGAGCTGCCCACCAAGATATACATAATATCCGATATGCAGTTCGATTACTGCGTAACAGGCGGAAACAACGAGGTGCTGTTCCGCGCCGTAAGAGAGCTCTACCGTCAGTATGGCTATGTGCTGCCTGAGGTGGTGTTCTGGAACGTGAGCGGACGCTGCGGCAATATGCCGGTGACACGCTCCGAAACAGGAGCGGCGCTGGTATCGGGCTACTCACCCTCTGTATTCGACATGGTCATGGGCGGAGAGATATCCCCCGAGGCTGTGATGAACAGAGTGATAAACTCAAAGAGATACGCAGCTGTAACTGCGGCATAAATAGTGTACATACGGAAGACCTCTGCTCTTATGTGCGGAGGTCTTTTGCTTTTGTTTGTGCAGTTATCACTAAGGAAGAACGCTTCATCAGTGCGATATGCTGAAAATTATTTTTTTGCCCCAAATATATTGACACAGTGTCAGCATGGTGCTATAATATTGGTAGTGACACAGTGTCAGAACGAAATGAGGTGCGGTATGAAAATAGTTGTACTTATGGCGAGCCCAAATACTGACGGTTCCACAAGCGTTCTTGCAGACAGCTTTGCAAGGGGCGCAGAGGAAGGCGGTCATTCGGTTGAGATCGTAGACGTCTGTAAGCTGGATATAGCTCCCTGTACGGGCTGTGTAGCCTGCGGATACGAGGGGGACTGCGTTCAGCATGATGACAATGAGCTTATCCGCAGAAAGCTGCTCTCCTGCGATATGGTGGTCTTTGCCACGCCACTTTACTATTATGGTATGTCGGCTCAGCTCAAGACCGTGGTGGACAGGTTCTGCGCATATAACAGCAGCATCAACCGCAGGCATCTAAAGTCGGCACTGCTTACTGTGGCATGGAATTCCCAGGACTGGACCTTTGAAGCCCTGGAAGCCCACTATAAAACCCTTGTGCGTTATATCAATTTTGAGGATATGGGCATGGTACTGGGCTACGGCTGCGGTACTCCCTCAATGACAATGGCAGGGAAGTACCCTGAAATGGCATATAAATTAGGAAGATCTTTATAAAACGGAGGTAATATCATGAGTAAGAAATTAGTAGCATATTTTTCAGCAAGCGGAAACACAGCAGCTCTGGCTGAGAAGCTGGCAAAGGCGGCAGGAGCCGATCTCTATGAGATAAAGCCCGCAGTTTCCTATACAAGGGAGGATCTTAACTGGCAGAACAAGCAGTCAAGGAGCAGCGTTGAGATGAGCGATCACAGCTCACGTCCCGCACTGGCAGACACCATGGCAAATGTTTCGGCATACGATACCATATATATCGGATTTCCTGTCTGGTGGTACATTGCTCCCACTATCATCAACTCCTTCCTTGAGAGCTATGATTTCTCGGGCAAGAAGATAATACTCTTTGCAACCTCGGGAGGAAGCGGATTCGGAAAGGCAGTACAGAACCTGACATTAAGCGCTCCCGGCGCTCAGATCGTGGAGGGAAAGGTAAATCCCTCAACAAAGGACATCGAGCTCCTTGCCGCTATGGATTGAGCTCACGAACCTAATAACCAATATCAGCCCCGAAGCGTTTATCTCTCCGCTTCGGGGCATTGCTGCTGACAGAAGATTAAAAAAATACGTCAGATATGTAACAGCTGATAAGTTTATCCCGATTGTTGTTTGTGAAAGGCCGACCTTATTAAATAGATCGCGAGGAGGAATGAAAATGACAAGCAGAGAACTGGCGGCAATGATGAAAGAATCACCTGCCGACTGTCATAGAGCTCTCGTCAGGGAGTATGGCAGATATGTTTATGCTATCGTTTACAACAAGCTCAGAGGATGCGGTACCAAAGAAGATATAGAGGAATGTGTCAGTGATGTTTTTGCTGCTCTTTTCATGAAGTGTCAGTTTGACCTGTCATCTGAAAACGACATCAAGAGCCTTATCGGCACTATTGCTCAAAGAAAGGCAATAGA
>JAKPUQ010000140.1 GCA_029572815.1 Bacillota bacterium
GGAGGTGGTCGGGCTTTTCCGCCAGCTCCTCATTTTTCTTGAATTCCATAATGTTCTCCGCCATAAAAAGATAATCTATATTATTATACCACTTTTTTCTCCTGATGTAAAGAGGGTCGTAGAAGGGCGATGCGGGAGTAAGCTCAGATATTATAATGGGGGGGCAGCAGAAAAGCCGCCCTTACGGACGGCTCTGTATTACTTTCTTCTGGTACCGTTTTTTCTGTCGGTACTGCGCTTGAGGTCGCACATACGCTCCTCACTGGTCTGCTTGAAGCGGGACATCATGTCCTCGAAGGTCATTTCAGACTGAGGTATCTGCTTCTTGGGCTCCCAGATATTGGGCTTGCTGCGGCGCTCACCGCGGTCTCCGCCCTTATCGGAGCGGTCGCCTCTGTCAGCCCCTCTGTCTGCACCCCTGTCGCCTCTGTCTGCACCCCTGTCTGCACCTCTGTCTGCACCCCTGTCGCCGCCCTTGTCAAAGCCGCGGTCGGGTCTGCCCTGACCCTTGTCGAAACGTCTCTGGCGGGGCTGTGAGTCGCCGTTGTCAGACACCTTCTTTATGGAAAGGCTCACCTTTCCCTGCTCGTTGATGCCGATTACCTTGACCTGGACCTCCTGCTCCTCGGTGAGGTGCTCACGGATGTCGCTTACGTATGTATTGGCGATCTCGGAAATATGCACCATTCCCGTACCTCCGCCGTCAATATCGACGAAAGCTCCGTACTGTGTTATTCCCTTGACCTTGCCATTGTAGATCTTACCTATTTCCAGCTGCATACTTATTTATAACTCCTTTTTTGTATCCGTCTCCGCGGAACAAGATTAATCCCTCGTAGTGTCGTAGAATCTGCGCTCGTCGGGATAGGCATAGCCTCTCTCCTCCAGTGCTACCTTTTCCATGTAGGCATTGAGGTCATCACTGTCAAGGACACGCTGCAGCTCGGCATTTTCGGTCTCGTATGAATCTATCTTAGTCTGTATGAGCTCCACCTGCTCCTCTTTGTCGGCGCAGTCCTTGAGCGTAGTCGCGATAAGAACTCCACAGCCGATGACTACAGCCACAGCCGCAAGCCTGACAAGTCCGCGATTGAACAGACCTTTTTTCTTCTGCTTTTCATGTCTCATTTTTTTTCGACAACGCTTTTCACGTTCTTTCTCTTTTTATTTTCCATTTTATTATACATCAGAAGCCGCCTGTTTAGCAATACTATTTTTGATTTTTTAAATGGTTTGACAATAATTTGGAAGAAACCAACAAAAATAAACTTTAGTTTTGCACGAAGTGGTGTATAAAAGGCTCTCAGCGGCCGGACTATAAAGCCCAGAACCGCTCCGATAAGGGCAAGGAGCCTGCGAAGAGTTCCCATTACCACACTTCCCACGGAAGCCATGTAGACCGCGAACCCCAGAAGATTACCTATAACGCAGTAAAGCCTTGTGCTGCCCCCTGCAAAA
Organism: Bacillota bacterium; assembly: GCA_029572815.1. GTDB lineage: Bacteria > Bacillota > Clostridia > Oscillospirales > Ruminococcaceae > Ruminococcus. Next base: position 1,459 of record JAKPUQ010000140.1, read on the forward strand.
ACTGCAGAGAAGACCGAAAACACAAGGGCGTAAAGTCCAAGAAAGGCGATGTCCTCAAGGGCGGTCAGAAAGCTATTGTGCGGTATCAGCAGCCTCAGGGCGCGGAACAGGTCAAAAACTATGCCCAGAGCCGCTCCCACAAGGCAGGAAATGCCGAAGAGCCGCAGCTCCTCGCTGACGGAGAGAAAATTTTCTGTCACTCTCATCTGAACAGCCTGCCCAGTGCAGAGAGGGGGCCCTTTTTGTCGCCGTCGCCGTATACTATCGCCCAAACCTCGCCGGTTATGGTCATATCTCCCGTCTCGACGCTCATGGAGTCGATGTGGAGCTCCCTTCCCTGAACGGACAGCTCTCCCAGCTGAGTATAAAGGCTTATCTCCTTTTCATCGAAGCTGTCAACGTCGGTTATCCCCGATATAGACAGGCTCCTGCGGTTCTCGAGTATGATGTTCTGGTTTTTTCCTGCGGTCTTGTCCTGCATGGTCTTACCTCCGAAATACTTGATAGTCAAGTATATTCGCAGGCTTTGCCGTATATGCGGGATCAGCCGCCTATGTCCTCGCAGACTTTATCGTATATCTCGTCATAGCTCATACCCTCGTATGCAAAATCAGAGGAGTCAGACGGCGGATAAGTGCCCACATTGCGTGGGTTTTCAGAGTCATATACTGCTGTCTCCTTCGCACAGCCGTCCTGTATCTCCACGAACCAGTCTCCGTCATATTCAAAGTAGTTCTTCATACGGCTGCGAAGCAGATCCGCATCAAAGTCCGCAGGCACATTGAAGTCCCTGCTGCTGTCCGAACATACGATATATGCTTCACTGATTTCCGGAACGCCCTGCATTTCGTCTATTTCCACAAGGGCGGTATTGGCAGCCCTCAATACATTCAGCGCCGCCGTATCGAGTCTTCGTTCTTTGCCTCTTGAAAGCGTTCCGATAAAGTCATCTGCGGAGATCTTCCAGCTGCCACCCCTGACACGGTAGACAATGGCGTTGCCGTCACCGCTCCAGTCCCACTTTTCGTTCTCCAGACCGAAGGTGATGTAATATGCCTCGTCCAGCTCCACCTCTGCCGCCGCAGCTTCGAGATCATAATCCATTATTTCGTTTAACATAGCCTCGGTGTCAACGCCCTCAGCTCCGCCGTGGCTGTCTATATAGTCCAGACACAGGGTGATCATTGCAATGCCGGACCTGAGATCGAAGGTCTCCTCTTCGGTAAGGGGCTCGGTCTTCTTTATTTCACCCGGCACAAGGGTGCCGTCCTTCTTGCCGAGGAACAGCGATTCCTGTGACTCCTTTATCATCTCCTCCTCAGAGATACCGCCGTACTCGCTCTGCATGGTCTCCGATGAAGCCAGAATCTTCATTACATTCTCTGCACCGTCGGGCATGGTGAGCTCAAAGGTCTTTTTGTAGTCCTCATTGTTGTAGGCGTCTATGAACTCCCTGAGCACCTTCTCATATCCCTCTGCGGAAACTGAGGGCTTGTCCGATGAGGCTGTGGTCTTCTCCGCAGCAGTAGTATCCTGAGCGGTTGTCTTTTCCACGGTCGTATCCTGCTGAGCAGCTGTGGTCACCGCCTCAGAAAGCCCCCCTGTGCTCTTGTCGTTTTTCTTGTCCGTGCAGCCCGTGAATGCACTAAGTGCAATGGTAAGTGCTGCAATTCCTGCAATAGTCTTTTTCATATTTTTCCTCCGTTTTTCAACTGAAATAATAGTCCAGCAGAAGCTCTACCACCATATCATAGGCTCTGATGCCGTCATCTCTGCCGTTCATTTTTATGTTAGTGTCTATGGCTGCCGTGGAAGCCTCGCTGACAGTCTCCGTGGAGATGACCTCCTTGGCTGCGTTGTCCTCCCAGTAATTCTCGGGCATGAACCTGAACCAGTCACGGAGCACCTCGTCGGAGATAGTGTCCGACAGCGGCAGCGCCTGCTCCACCTCGTTGTCCCAGACAGCGTTGTGGACGTACTCAAGGGCGTCAAGATAGCCTGCATACTGAAACTCCACATTGTCGCTGCCTGTTGCTGCCACAAAGGCAAGGAAATTAGCCTCGTCCTCCTGTATGAAGCCCTTCAGGTGAGAGAGCTCGTGGCAGACCGTGGCAGGCAGATTTGCACGTACCATGTCATCGTTGTAGTTTGCCTCTATGGTGTAGGGCAGATATATTCCCGTCAGGTGAGACTGGCTCATGAAATAGGAAAACTGTATGGGCTTGGGGTCGGGATAGAAGCCGCTGAGCTGAGGGTATTCCTCCCCTGCCTTCTTCATCGCCTTTTTTGCTTCCTCCTTGAAGTCGCAGGTGATGTCGAAGCAGCCCTTCTCATCACGGTGCACCTGCATTGCCAGCTCATTGCACTTGTCTATGAGCATGGCGTAGAGCTCCGTTATCTCCTCGTCGGTGTGGTCGGGAGCATCGGGGAAGTACTTTTCGGAAAGGGGCGTACACTGGTACATTATGAAGCAGTTCATGGTCTCGGTTGTAGTTATGTAGCAGAGTATCCACAGAGCAAATGTGCCTGCAAATGCAGCTGTGGCGCGGCGTTTGCCCTTTCTGAATATGAGCAGTATCAGGAAAAGGGGGATGCCGAATATCACCAGTATGACAGCTCCCACTGTCAGCATCTCTCCCAGAGAGAAGGGCAGAAGCCCCGTAAGGAAGGACACTGCTGTTGATATTACGGGAAAGATGTGGGCGACATAGAAGTCCGCAAAGGGACGGCAGAAACGCGCGATGACGTTCAGCAGCACCATGGCGGCTATTATTATGAGAGGTATGCTGTATCTCTTTTTCATGGCTTTCCTCCTGTTTGCTTTATATTTTACATTATAGCACAGCAGCCGGAATAATGCAATATGGTAATTATGGCAGGACTTCCCTGAGACTAACCACTGACAGCTCCCCTACATATAATATAGAGTACCGCAGAGAGGGCGGCTGCGCAGTATGCAGACACAAGGGGTGATACTTCTGAAAATTTGCATTCTTGATATGCCCTCCTACACCTATGCGGTAAAGGCTCAGCGCCTTCTGAGGGCAAGGGGCTTCCCGTGCAGGATAAGACGCCGCGAAAAGACCTCATCTGAGGGCTGCGGCTTCTCTGTCCATGTCAGCGGCAGCTGCCGCGGCGCAGAGGCTGTGCTCTCGGGCTATGCTGTCCCCTATACCGTCAGGGACGGAGGTGCGGACGATGATAAACTTTGACAACGCTGCCACAACCTTTCCCAAGCCCATAGCCGTGCGGCGAGCTGCTGCGGAGGCAATAAAATCCTTCGGCGGCAATGCGGGCAGAGGCGGCCATGAGCTGGCAATGAGGACCTCCGAGGCGCTTTATTCCGCAAGAGAGACCGCCGCGGACTTCTTCGGGGCTGCTCCCGAAAATACTGTATTCACACTGAACTGCACCCACGCTCTCAACATGGCGATACAGGGAGTCATGTCACAGGGCGGTCATCTCATTATCAGCAGCATGGAGCACAACTCCGCCGCCCGTCCTGCGGCGGCTCTCGCCATGAAAAAGCAGGTCTCACTGTCCGTGGCGGAGGTCTTTCCCGACAGCGGGCGTACTCTGGACAGCTTTCGCAGGCTCATACGCAGCGACACAAAAGCGGTGGTCTGCACCATAGCCTCCAACGTCACGGGCCAGCTCCTCCCCTACAGGGAGATAGGGCAGCTCTGCCGTGAGAAGGGTATCTGCTTCATCGCCGACGGCGCCCAGGCCTGCGGCATTTATGATATAAAGCTCTCACAGGGCATAAATATACTCTGCACCGCGGGGCACAAGGGACTCTACGGAATCACAGGCACGGGACTGCTGCTCACCGACGGGGCATTTCCTATTACACCTATAATTCAGGGCGGCACGGGCAGCAGCTCACTGAGCCTTTTCCAGCCTGAAATGCTCCCTGACAGCCTTGAGAGCGGTACCCCCAACATCATCGGCGCTGTCACCGTGGGGGCAGGCATAGGCTTCATCAGCTCCTACGGCATGGCAAGGCTCCGAAGCCATGAGGAGCGGCTTTGCAGGCTCTTCATCGAGGAGCTTGAGAGCACTGAAGGCATAACGTTCTATCGTGACCCTGCCGCGGAATATGCTCCCATAGTCTCATTCAACATCGAAGGCTGCACCTCGGAGCAGGCGGCGGAGCTGCTGGCGGAGCGCGGATTCTGTCTCCGCGCAGGCTACCACTGTGCAGCCCTTGCACACGCCACCATAGGCACAAAAGGCGGCACTGTACGCTTTGCCCCCTCGGTTTTCAATACTGAGGAGGAGGTCAGAAAGCTTGTATATAATGTTAAAATATTGAAAAATTTACCAAATTCGTAAAAAACTATTGAAATTATCTGAATTTGTGGTACAATATTAGTATGCAGTATTGCGCAGTCTGCTATGAGGACGGCTGTCCTCATACATATCATAGATAAACGTTTAAAGTAAATGTGTGTAATTCTTCCCCGAGGGGGTGCAGTATATGTTCCATTCTTCACCACAGCAGGTGCTGGACGCTTTTCTCAGCGTCATATCTACGTTCAAGCCCATTGACGTCCTGGACGTTCTTATCCTCACCTATGTCATCTACCTGCTGCTGAAGCTTATACGTGAGACCCGCGCAGGTCAGCTCGTAAAAGGTATAATATTCCTGGTGGCAGGCTATTTCGTCAGCAGAGCCATCGGTCTCAAGGTAGTCAGCTACCTGCTCCAGAATGCGCTGAGCATGGGAGTTCTTGCAATGATAGTCCTCTTCCAGCCCGAGCTGAGACGCGCTCTCGAAAAGGCAGGACGAAGCAAATTCGGTATCCGTCTTTTTGGTCTCGGTCAGAACAGCGACGAGCTGAAGCAGAAATGGGTGCCCGCTATCGACGCTATCTGTGACTCCTGTGTGGAGCTTTCCGCTACCTGCACAGGCGCTCTCATAGTCGTCGAGAGACAGGTCCGTCTCGGCGAACAGATAGAAACAGGCACGATCCTCAATGCGATTCCAAGCAAGGAGATCTTCGGCAATATCTTCTACCCCAAGACTCCCCTTCACGACGGAGCTGTAATAATGCGCGACGGCATAATCCTCGCCGCCGCCTGCTTCCTTCCCAAGCCCGCTAAGGACGCCCTCATAAACAAGAAGCTGGGCTCACGCCACAGAGCCGCCATCGGTATGAGCGAGAACTCAGACGCCATAGTCATAGTTGTCTCCGAGGAGACGGGACAGATCTCCGTAGCCTTAAACGGCGAACTCACCAGAGACTATACCCACGACAAGCTCAAGGCTCTTCTTGAGGAGCAGATATATAATGACAAGACCGAGATATCTATCGGCAAAAAGAAGCTGTTTTCTTCACGCTCCGAAAGGAGGAAGAAAAAATGAGCATACTAAAAAATATCACCAAGCGTAATATCAAGGAGGCACGGAGCAATGCCATGCTCCTGCTCATAGCCTTTGTCTGTGCCATCGCAAGCTGGTTCATCATCGCTATGACTAAGTACCCCTCCGACTCAAAGCACGTATCGAATATCCCGCTTTCAAGGGATATAAGCGGTACCGCCGCGGCTGACAGCGGTCTCTCAATAATCGAATGCAGCGTCGGCAGCGTCAGCGTCAGCCTGGATTGCAGCCGTACCGACTACAACCGTATCAGCGCGGATTCACTGAAGGCTACCATAGACTTCAAAAACATCACCGTCCCCGGTACCTATACCCTTAATGTCAAGGTGGAGTCCACCAACGATGCGGAGATCTCCAATCTGGTAATAAGCCCCGCGACCGTCAGGGTCGAGCTTGACCAGTATGAGACCAAGGCATTCGTGCTCAAGGCAAAGGTGCCCAATATCTCCGGCGGCGAGAACAAGGCTATCAACAGCGCGGATATCACCTGTGAGCCCGGCGAGGTCAATATCAAGGGTCCCGCTTCCAAGCTGGCAAGCATCGCGGAGTGCTATGCGGTATCAAATCAGGAAAAGACACTGGACAGCTCCTACAGCCTCAACAGCGACGAGTACCAGCTCTTCTCCGAGGACGGCACCGAGATAAGCTCTGATAAGCTCACCTTCGATCCGCCTCTCGTCAACATGACGATCCCCGCGCTCACACAGAAGACCGTAAAGTTCGTTCCACAGATAGTGGACGCGCCTTCGGGCTTCGATACAGACTGTCTCAAATTCAAAATTGATCCCGAGACCATCACTATCGCTACAAACAATACCGAAACAAAGCTCCCCGACAAGCTGGAGCTGAAGCTGAGGCTGAGCGAGCTGGATATCGGCTTCTCAACCGACAGGCTCATCTCAAATCTGCTCATGGGAACCAATATCACCAATATGTCCGATACGGATACGGTGAATATCTCCCTTGACAGCGAGGGGCTTGCTTCAAGAGATATAACCATTACCAGCAGCAATATACCCATACTCAATACCCCGAGCAAGAATTATGACTATGTCATACTCAATCCTACCTTCATTGTAAAAATAGTAGGTCCCTCTGAGGCGGTCAATGATGTGACCGCTGCCGACCTGGACGTAGTTGTTGACCTGCTGGGCGCTGACGACTCAATGGATCAGTTCCCCTATTCAGTCAAGGTATCATGCAGCAAATATGACAATATATGGTCTGTCACCAGCAACACAGTGAATGTCAAGAAAACTCTCAAGGAAGGCATGACAACACAGGCTTCCGAGAGCGGTCCCACCATGACTACCACCACAGCAGGATAATACCCAAACGGACACTTCTGCCTTTCTCAGGCGGAGGTGTCCTTTTTTATGCACTTATATACGGCTCATATATTGTTATTATTCACAAATATTTAATAACATATTTATTGTTTATACCGATTTTGACCATATTTTAACAGTTTATTAACATTTAGTACTGCCAAACGTGATATAATGACCCTGTACAATTATTTGCACACCCTTATTATTTTATTTTTATCTGAAAGGATGATTAGCAATGAAAAACAACCTCTCAAGAAGGATCAGAGCTTCTGTCGTAAGCCTCGCTATGGCAGCTGCTATGGTCCCTGCATACGCGGCTCCCGTCAATGCAGTATCTCCCTCTCCCGTCCTGCCACTGTCAGCAACTGTGGGTGTTTCACAGACTATGAAGGTGGACTCAGTCTATGAGGGCACTATCCCGGAGAGCGGCGCAAAGTCCGTTACCTTCACCCTGGACACAAGCTATGCAGGTCAGAGCTTCTCCTACGGCTTCGGCGTCTCCACTGCTGAGTCTCCCTACTGGCTGGAGCTTGACAAGAGCGGCAAATGGGTAGACGGCTCTGAGGCTGAGGGCTCAGCCTGCAAGCTGGATAAGGCCTCAAGCACCATCACCATCGACCTCTCAAAGGCAGGCGCTAAGCCCGGCGGAAAGTTTGAGTTCAGATGCTACTACTCCGCTCACTGGGACAACTCAAAGGGCGATATGGTGGACAACTCCGTAAAGCTCACAGGCGTTGAATTCGGCGGCGGAAGCTCCTCATCTTCAGGCAGCTCATCATCTGGAAGCACCACCTCAAAGAACGCAAAGAGCGGCTCATGGAGCTTCAAGGATAATAAGGACGGTACTGCTACCATCAGCTCAACTGTTACCAAGCAGCTGGACGACCTGGACTATGAGCTGACCATCGGCTATGACGAGGATTACTACGAGAAGAAGGGCGTTACCGCTGAGGAAGGCGATCCCATAAACAGCCACAAGTTCAAGTACTCTGACTTCGGTGTTCCCGAGGGCGACGGCGTCACCATCGAGTCACTTTATGTCGTTGTTGAGGCAGACTACGACGTTGACAAGTTCATGTACGGCTGCGGTACAAACGTTAAAATGGGCTCTCCCTCCGATACTGAGTACGCCAAGAGAGATATTATAGAAGGCAAGGACAACGCCGGCTACTGGTACAACGAAATGGGCGCCGACTCCAGAGAGGAGTTCGAGGACGCAGGCGTTGAGTTTGGTCTCAAGGAGATCGGCGAGGGCACTACCCTCGAGGGCGCCGGCAAGTACATCGAGTGTATCTGGGATGTTCCCGCTGAGGTACAGAAGGACCAGACCCATAACTCCTATGACTCTATCGGCTTCCAGTTCTGGTACGGCACCAAGGACGCTTCAAAGTACACCGAGATCACTTCTTCTGATCCCGTTACTATTACAAGCGCTGCTCTCACATATACAGTCACAAGGACTGTTCCCTATACCGGCTCTGTAAAGAAGTCACAGTCCGCTACTCTGGACTGCACAGCTTCCTCAGACTCAAAGAAAAACTTTGAGGTAGCCTATGAGGATCTGGGTGTGGAGTCTGATATGAAGGTATACGCTGTACGCTTCGACGTTTCTGCAAGCAAGGACGTCAAGAAGCTGGTATTCGGCACAGGTACGGGCACTACCGATGCTTCCGACAAGTACTGGTATCAGGAGCCCGTTAACTCAGTTATCCTTGACGCAGGCAAGAAGTCAGAGATCATGTGGATCATGCCCGATGAGGTAGTGGGCAAGGAAGCTGCCGACAACATCGTAAATCCCGACGGAAACGTTGTATTCGGCTATTACTACGGCGAGTCTGACACCATCAGTGTTGACAACGTTGAGGTCTACTACTATCTCCCCGAGACTACCACAACCACTACCACCACAACTACAACTACCACAACTACTACTGCTCCCGTTCAGAACATTAAGTACGGCGACACCAACTGCGACAGCAAGGTTGAGCTGGCTGACGCTATCCTCATCATGCAGGCTCTGGCTAACCCCGACAAGTACGGCGAGACAGGTACTTATGAAAAGCACCTTACAAAACCCGGCAAGGTTAACGGCGATGTTGACAAGGGCACAGAGGGTCTTACCTCTAACGACGCTCTGTTCATTCAGGAATTTCTCCTCAGGAAGAGAGCTTCTCTCGAACCTGAAAAATAAGTCGCTGATATAACTGAATAAAAAATGCGAAAAGCCCGACAGCAGGTGGATTTTCTGCTGTCGGGCTTAAATTTCAATATAGCCGCCCTCTTCCGGACGGCTCTTTTTATGAAAAACACCGAAAAAAAGCCAAATGTTGGTATTTTTTTGCGAAAATCCTTTCATTTATTGCGGTGATGTGTTATAATTATTAAGCGTATTTGCACTATCATGCAAATGACAGTGCGCATCACATAATGTATTATTGCGAAGGGGTAAAAGGTTCGCAATACAAAAAATAGAAGGAGAATAAAATGAGAGCAAAAAGACTGATCGCGTCTGTGCTGTCATGCGCCCTCTGTGCAGGTGTTATGCCTGTGCTCCCCGTTTGCGGAGCTGAGAGCGGTTCGGCTGCTGTCACTGTGGGGGTGAACAGCAATATTACAGACGCAAGCAACAACGTGGGTGCTGCCGCAGCGACTACAACTGCAAAGGCTGCTCCCGCAGTAACGACTACCACCGCTACGGGCAGCGTCTCGGTAGTTACCATCAGGCTGGGCGATGTCAACAGCGACAACAGGATCGACGCTGTGGACGCTTCCTCTATTCTTGCCGCCTATGCAAGAATGTCCAGCAATAACGGTGCAACAGGTTTCACTCCTGCACAGGCCGTTGCCGCAGATGTCAATATGGACGGAAGGACTGACGCCGTTGACGCTTCATGCGTACTTGCCTATTACGCATACACCGCTACACAGGGTACCTCGTCCATTGAGGATTTCATCACCAATAACATGAAGAAGCCCCCTGTGACAACTACAACAACAGCAACTCCTGTTACTACTACAACTACCACAAAGGCTGCTGTTACCTCAACCACAACTAAGGCGCCTGTTACTACTACACCGGCAGCACCCGTATCATCAACCACTGCACCTGTGCCTGCTTCATCAACTACAACGGCTCCTGTGACTACCTCAACCACATCTGAGCCCACAACAACTACAACTACCACAGTGCTGACTACTACCACAACTGCTCAGCCTGTGTCAACAACTACCACAGACCCCTACAAGGTGTCCGCCATAAAGCTCAGCAAAACTGAGATAGAGCTCAATGTGGGCAACGGAGACCTTTCCTATGTGACAATGCTCCCTGCAACTGCTGACAAGCGCGAGATCTGGAGCTGCTCAGACGAGAATGTGGCAGTAGTCGACAATGAGGGCTGGATAGTGGGCAAGTCAGAGGGTCAGTGCACAGTCACCGTCACAAGCTTCAACAATCCTGAGGTAAAGGCAGAGATCAAGGTCACTGTCAAGGATCCTCACAAGGTGTCAAGCATAAGACTTACCAAGACCGATATAAGAATACCTATCGGCGGCGGTGATATCTCTTATGTTACAATGCTCCCTGCTGACGCTACCAATAAAGCAGAGATCTGGGTAAGCTCAGACAATTCCGTGGCTACAGTTTCCGACGAGGGCTGGATCTCAGGCATCAATGAGGGCACCTGTATCGTAACTGTATACAGCAAGTCCAACCCAAATGTGAGCGCTAATATAAACGTAACTGTCACCGATCCCTCAAAGGTGTCAGAGATAAAGCTCAGCAAGTACGAGATGGACCTCATCATCGGTACTCATGACATATCATACGTTACTATGCTACCCAGGACAGCTACCAACATCGACGAGGTATGGACAAGCTCAAATCCTGCAATCGCCAGCGTTGACAGCTGGGGCAACGTTTACGCCCTGGCAGAGGGAAGCTGTACAGTCTCCGTCATCAGCAAGGCTAACCCCGCCGTTAAGGCTGATATAAAGGTAACTGTCCGCAGCAAGCCTGTGGTCACATCTGCAACCACTACTACCACAACCACCACAACTACCTCAACAAATACCACCACCACTACCACAACAACTACTGCCGCTCCCGTTACATCTACTCACCTTATCCAGAACATTAACGGAGCTACCTTCGTGGACGGTATTCTGGTGGTAAACAAGACCTACGGTCTCCCTGCCGATTACGGCACACCTTCACTCAATGCCAACGCCCTTGCTCAGTTCAACAAGCTGACACAGGAGGCTGCAAAGCTGGGCCTCAGCATCAAGTGCTCATCGGGCTACCGCTCATACAGCGACCAGGAGAAGATATACAACAACTACGTTGCCATCGACGGCATCGTAAAGGCTGATACATACTCCGCACGCCCCGGTCACTCAGAGCACCAGACAGGTCTGGCAATCGATGTTAACTCTATCGACTATACCTTCCTGGACACTCCCGAGTGCGAATGGCTGGCTAAGAACGCCCATAAGTTCGGCTTCATTATCCGCTATCCCAAGGGCAAGGAGGCTGTTACAGGCTACAGCTATGAGCCATGGCATATAAGATTCCTTGGCGTTGACACTGCAACTGCTGTCTACAACAGCGGTCTCTGCCTTGAGGAGTACCTGGGTATCACTTCGGCATATAAATAATAAACAGCAAAAGCTGCCTGAGACTTACTCAGGCAGCTCTTTTTATATCAAAGCAGCCGTCAGATACACACCACTCCCAGGAAGCTATCCGCGGGAGCTATGCTCCACCTCCTGACGGCGTGCCCTTATTGCCGCTTACATTATATTATGCAGAAATCACGAAAAGGTACAATGAAAATTCTTACAGATATACTCATGCTCCCCGTCAATATTGTTGTCACCTTTGTCAGCATTATGTAACCGCTGTGATACATTCCGTAAGCAATTCATTTCCGAACTGTATTCAAACCGATAACGCTCTGTTATTGCATATTCTGCCCTCATAAGGTATAATATAGACAGTAAAGGAAAAGAAAAAACACAACCTTCATTGTTCCTCGTTTCTGCGCCGATCATACCTCCCGGCGCAAAACAAATATGACGGTGCCGCACACCACCGTCCTCTGAACACACCTTTCGGAAAGAGAAATAGGCCGTCGGCGCAATAGCGTCGGCGGCTCTCTTTTTATTCACGCTCGCTGAGGTAAAGTCCCACTCTGTTGTTCAATGACTCAACGCACTCATCTGCGGTCTGCGCTCCCCTCATGACCTCAAGCCACTCATTCCGTATCATATTGTCAAGAACACTGCCGTAATCCAGATCAATTTTCACCCTGCGGCTGTGATCAAGGAGTTTCTCCACAGACTCATCGGTTATATATAAAGACTCGGCTCCGCCGTCGGGAGGTGTAAGAGCCGCACGCGCCGACATTGCTATATAGCTTGGCGTATCATACGCAAGAGCCTGCAATGCCTCCTCGGTGACGGGAACTCCCGAAACATATTCAAGAGACATCTTCTTCTGCTCGCTCAGTCTCAGAAAGTTCTCTATCAGTGCCCAGCCCTTTTCTTTATTTCCGCTGTTTTCGGGAACTGCCCAAAGATGAGGCACTGTCACAAAGTCACCTTCGCATTCCGCTGAGGGATATCCCACATAGGTCACAGTTTCGCCGCCATACATAGAATATACATAGGACGCAGAGAAAAGGTTTATACCGCTGATACCTGCGATATTCAGCGATCTCATATAATCAGCGCTGCTATCCTTATACTCATAATCATTAAGGTCAAAGGGATACTCCTGAAGGAAATCAATAACACGGCGGAAATCACCGCCGAAATCACAGGTGCCGCTCTCAAAATCAATGGACTCACGCCCTGCCTGTCTGAGGAAAAAGTGCCACAGGGTTGGTCCCTCGGGAAAGCCCTCCTTGTCGGGAGAGCTTCTGTAAGCCTCCATTGCTGCATCATAGCTCCAGTTTTCGTTCTCTGCGCCTATAAAGTCCGTACTTGCAAGATAGGTCTCATAGCTGAAACATGGAAAGATATAGGGTATAGTGCCGCCGCAGTCCACGGCTTCGCGAACATTTGGCAGCAGATCATCGGGAGTCACTGTTTCGGAGCTTTCCATAAATGGGGTAAGATCGGTGAGATAGCCGCTGCGCTGTAAGTTTCTCATGCCGTCAGGCGGAGCTATGATAATATCCAGGGTATCTCCTGCAAGCATATCCCTTGTAAGCTGATTGAAGGCTTCCGTGTACTCAATATCCGAACTGTCATAGCGGTGGATATCAAGAGTTATATCCTTGTTTGCACGGTCATACTCCGCAAGTGCTGTACTCAGCTTTCCCGTTTCCCCACCGATAAAAGCCAATTTCACTTCCGCAGCCGCGTTTTCCTCATGAGTGTCGCCGTCTGGCTGTATCACAGAGCTGCTCTTTTTGTCTCTGCCGCAGGACACAGCTGTCAGAAGCAGTACTGCCGCAGTCAATAATATAAGCCTTCTTTTCATTTTAATTCCTCCTTGTCTGTGCTTATCGGCGCTTTCACCGCCCCTCAAAAAATTTTCCGAAAAAAATTTTTTTATTTGTCACAAAATCAGGTTTGCGGACGTTTCTTTATATGGGGGACAAAATAATATTCCTTTCATTAAGAAGTGATTTCGGACGGTACAAAAAGACGAAACCGCGAGGATTTTCAGCGGACTGCACAACTTCTCCGGCGTATTCTTATGCAATAACACTATACGGAGATGAACTCGTCTTTTTGTGCCCTGTTAATCACGCCCCTCAACAAAAGAAATGATACATATATAGGGAAAGGACGATACAAAATGAAAAACAGTATTCTTCGCACATTAGCTTTCTCCGCAGCAGTATGCGTTTCCATGACATCCTGTGCCGAGAAGAAAAAGACAAGCTCCGACAACAGCACATCTATCGCATCCGCTATCAGTGATATACCCGCTATGGCGTCCGAGCTCCTTGAAGGCTCATATAAGCTGGTAAACTACAAGACCATTGACGAATTCGATTATATCGACAGGATCTTTCCGCTGAATGAGGGAGGATACATAGTCTCAAGCTTTAACGGTTCCTCCGAAACGGATTTTATGTTTAAGATCAACAGCGATTTCTCGGAGATAAATGAGTTCAGTCTCAGCGCTCCCGATGAGGTCGAAGCTGCGGACGAGTTCTACAGCGATCTGTCCGTAACTCCCGGAGGCGAGATCTCCGTTTTATACACCCTGCTCGACCACCACGGGATCGAACTCCCCGAGGAATACGATGAAAACTTTGACTATGACAGCTTCTACGCCAACACCACCGAGTCAAAGCTGCTGTGCTTCTATAAAAGCGACGGCAGCCTTATCAGCAGCCATGAATTCGATGACAGCGAGTTTTCAAGCAATGATGATATGATCTATATGACCGGCTATATCAACATCGGCGGCGGAAGGATACTGGCTGCCTATTACGACGGCACTGTCATTCTCACCGACGGCAGCACTACCGAGAAGTTCCCTGTCATTGAGGAGGGCGCCGAGAAGGATTACATAAACCTTGTCTACACAGGTGACGGCTCTGTTGCTGTTTCCTATTCATATTACTATAACGGCGACTACAACAGCCGTAAGCAGACCATAAAGTACATTGACATCGAGAACAAGACCTACGGTGACACCATATACAGCTCTGACGCTTCAGAAATCAACGATATTGATATGGCTATCCCCGGCTACGATGACTATGTGCTCATCGGCTCAAACTACACCGACCTCATTGGCATAAAGGCTGACGGCACCACAGAGACCATTCTCAACTGGAGCGACGCTGATACCCAGCCTTTATCTGTACTGTACGCAGGCAATGACGAATTCTACTGCTGGGACTACATGAGCAATGACAGCCTTCAGATAATGAAGCTTGTGCCCCGCGATCCCGCTGAGGCTGCCAATACTCAGGTCATAACCCTGGGCACTATGTATGATTCACACTCGCTGGACGTGAACAAGTTCAACCGCAGCCAGGATAAGTACAGGATAAAGGTAGTCAACTACTCCGAGAGATACGCCGCCGAGCACGGCGAGCTCGATCCTGAGGCTGATAAGGATGACTGGGAGAACCGCGACGCCGAGATGCTCAAATATATGCAGATGGACATTATCTCGGGAAATGCTCCTGATATGATAATCTCATACGATATCAACTCCGTAAGGCTCCTGGGAGAAAAAGGCGTTCTTACCGACCTTTACACCTTTATGGAGAACGATCCCGATATCAACCGCGATACCGTTCTCCCCAATCTGCTCTCAGCTCTTGAAAGCAGTGACGGCAAACTCTACTGTCTCTCACCCAATTTTGAACTCAGGACTCTCGCTGTAAAGAGGAAGTTCTTCGACCGTGAAAACTGGACTGTGGACGATATGATCGAGTTATTCGACCACTCCAACGCCGAGCACCTCTATGACGGCGATACAAAAGCAGAAATGCTCAGGACCTTCATTGAGGGTCAGTCCGAGCTCATAGATGTTGAAAAGGGCACCTGCAATTTTGACACCCCCGACTTTATCAATATCCTCAAGTTCTGTGACCGATTCGTTTTAGAGGAGGAAATGCCTGACAAGTCCACTGAAACCGAGGATTTCATGGAATACTACACCGACAAGGCTAACTGGATCGCCGACGAAAAGGCTCTCCTCACGCCTGTATACCCATATGGCGACAGCGGACTTTGCTATATTAAGTCCGATACCTTCGGCGGCGATGACTACACTATGGTGGGCTATCCCTCATCAAACGGCAAGGGCGGAAAGCTCAGCGTGTTGACACAGTTCTCCATCTGTGAGAAAAGCAAGGTCAAGGAGGGTGCCTGGGAATTCATCAAATCTCTCATGGACCCCGAGGAAAACTTCAGCTTCCCCGCTCTGAAAAAGAATCTTCCCGATATGATAGATGCTTCCTCAAAGGTCTATTCATATAAAGAAAACGGCGAAAAAGTGGAGATACCAAGCAGCGGCAGCAAAGTAGGAAGGACCATCTATCCTGTTTCCAAAGCCGAGCGCGATGACTTCGAGCGCTATCTGCTCAGCTGCGATACACTTTCAGGGGAAATGGACTACGAGGTGCGTTCCATTGTCATGGAGGAGGCTGACGCCTTCTTCCATGGCGAAAAGTCCGCTGAGGACGCCGCAAAAATGATTCAGAACCGCGCTTCCATACTCGTCAGCGAAAGAAGCTGACTTTACATATAGCTTTCCATAATAATCTCTATATATTTCAGCAGAAACGGCAGTCCTTCTCCATAGGCTGCCGTTTTTGTATCACTATAAGAGAAGCACCACCGTTTTTCGGTGGTGCTTCTGGTTTAAGCTTATCTTGTAGGGTCAAGAGTTGATCTCTTCTTCAGAAGGAACTCCTGAATGAAGAGTGAGTCATTTGAGGTGAGACCCTCAGTAGCCTTGTCAACGTCGCCGTTGAGCTTGCCCTGAGCTGTCAGGTGCTTCTCGTATGAGCCGTTTTCACCGTACTTGTCAGGGTTTGCAAGTGCCTGCATGATAAGGATAGCATCAGCCAGCTCTACCTTGCCGTCACCATTCGTATCGCCCCACACTACTGCAGGTTTGTCTGTACCGGGATCAGAAGTTCCGGGCACCTTGGAGGATACAGTTATCTCAAAGGAAACGTCAACGCCCTTTATCAGATCGTTTGTATAGTAAGAACCGATCTGCTCTGAAAGCTTTACGGTATACTTGCCTGCACCCAGCTTGGACAGGTCATTTGCATTGTTTGAAACGCCAGTGCTGTCGATGATCGTGCAGTCATTCAGATCAGTCTTTGTGATCTTCTTGTTCTCTGTGCCGGAATTGTTTGAAACATTGTATACAAGTCCGCTGAGGTCAAGGGATTCACCCTCTGTGTAGACTGTCTTTGTGGGATAGCTTGCAACATCCTTGAATATGTAATACTCCTGAGTAGAAATAACGGGAGCTGTGGTCGTAGTTGTTGTTGTAACGGGAGCAGTGGTCGTAGTGGTCGATGTGGTAGTTGATGTAGTAGTTGTTGTTGTAGCCTTGGGAGGCTGTGTTGTTACAGAGTGACCGGGAGTTGAGCCTGCGCCTGCGTCAAGGTTGCTCTTTGCGCCCGATGCATAGAACTCGCTCAGTGAGAGACCGTTCTTGCCCAGTGCTGTCTGGTGGTCAAGACCGATGTACTTGCCTGCATCTGTCTGCCAGAGCGACTTCTCAAAGAGGCTGTACTTATTGTCATCCCAGTTCATAAATGTAGGATCAAGAAGTCCGCCTGTATCGCCCGAGTTAGGATTGATACACCAGAATGTGTGGTTGATGTGGTTTGCTATCATGTAATCACGGAGGAGCTCCATCCATTTCTGGTTCTTGCCCTTATCCATGTGGCCGCCCCACTCACCAATGAGCAGAGGAGCTATCTCTTCCTTATTGATGTATGCCCATGTGTCGTACCAGTAATCGTCAAGGAGAGTCTGTGTTGTGAAATCCTTGTCGAACCATGTCTGTGCATAAACTGACGGACCGTAGTCATGGGGTGAGTAAACTATCTGGCTTGTTCCGCTTTCGGGAACAACGGGATCCTTTCTTACACCGCGGAGGTTTCCGCCCCACCATGCACCGTACCATCTCTTTTCGTCCTCTGTCTTGGGCTCCCATACATCGGGGGTATCAAAGGTATATCCCTTATCGATCATAGGATACTGCTCGATTCCTTCAATGAAGATAAGAGCGTGAGGATTGACCTTGAGTATTGAATCTGCGCACTGCTTTGCAGCATAAGCCCAGTTGTTCTCGTCCTTTGAATCGTCCCACTTTGCAATATCGGAAGGACACTCATCTCCCTTGTAGCCGCGCTTGCCGTGAGGCTCGTTCTTGAGGTCATAGCCGATGAGAGTATCATCGTTTGAATACTTCTCAGCGATCCATGTGAGTGAATCTATCCACACCTTTGTAGTAACGCCTGCCTTGCCGTACCAGAGCTCATAGTTATGACCTGAGTTATTGGCATCGGGGCTGTGAACGTCGATGAAGACCTTGATACCGTATTTCTTACACTTCTGCATGATAATATCGAA
This sequence comes from Bacillota bacterium, assembly GCA_029572815.1. GTDB lineage: Bacteria > Bacillota > Clostridia > Oscillospirales > Ruminococcaceae > Ruminococcus. The sequence goes on from JAKPUQ010000140.1 coordinate 19,252, forward strand.
TATCTCCATTGAGTTCTTGAGGGTCTTTCCGTCAGACTCAACGAAATCTCTGTTTATATCACCGTACTTACCTGCGGGAGTGATAGTGCCGTCCTCGCCCACAACGTCCTGGGGAGGATTGTAGCTTGCCTGAACAGAGCTTACGGGATTGGGCTTGCCGTTCATCCAGGAGACAAGGAGCTCTGAGGATATAGGCAGACGAAGGGTATTGATACCGTGATCTGCTATGCTCTGGAGCATATCGTCAACATCTCTTGCATAGAGACCGTGAGCACAGTTCTCCGAGCAGTTGAAGCCGAACCAGTTAGCACCTGTGATCCATACCTCTTTGCCGTTCATGTCATAGAGACGGCTTCCCTCTGCGTGGAGCCAGTCATCATTGTTGTCGTCGGCAGCTGCTACGTTTGCGATAGTGTCGGGGGCAGCTGTAGGTGCATAGTAGGCAGCGCCCGACACCGTCACAGCTGCTGCAGCGGCTACAGCAGCCACTGAGCGTAAAAACTTCTTCATAATAATTTCCCTCTCATTAAAATTTATTTTCTCCGCACAGACCCCTGAAGCCGTGCGGCGATAGGCATTAAGCTATTGGTAATTTGTTATAGAAGCCGAGGAGCTTCATCTGTATAGTAAGTGCATCATTTGAGGTAAGACCCTTCTCGCCGTCAACATCTCCGTTGAGCGATCCCTCCTGAGTGAGGTGCTTCTTGTCACTGCCTGTCTTTCCGTACTTGTCGGGGTTAGCCAGTGACTGCATTATGAGAATAGCGTCTGAAAGGTCGACCTCGCCGTCGAGGTTAGAGTCTCCGTAAAGGCGATTACTGACGCCCTCGATGGAAGTAGTCGATGTGGTCGTTACCGTAGTGGTTGTAGTTGTAGATGTTGATGTGGTCGTCTTGGGGTCATCTGCGGGAACGGTGGAGCCGCTTGAGGTCTTGCCGCCGTCAAGGTTGCTTCCCTCTGAGGAAGCATAGTTTGCGTAGAAATCGTTCAGCGAGATACCGTCCTTGCCCAGTGCTACCTGATGATCCAGACCGATGAACTTCTTGGTCTTTGAGGTCTTCCAGATAGCGGGATAATAGTAGGTATCATACTTTACCTGATCCCAGTCCACAGTGGTCTTGCCGACTATCTTGCCGTCAGCGCCCTGTGATGTGCCGAACTGGACGCTCTTCCAGAGTCCGCCGGTGTCGCCGGAGTCATCATTGAGGCACCAGAATGTATGATTGATGTGATTTTTTATCATGTAATCGCGGAGAAGTCCCAGCCACTTTTCGTTGTCGCCGCCGTCAAGACGTCCGCCCCACTCGCCTATGAGGAGAGGATACATATCCTTCTCAACAAGGTAAGCCCAGGTGTCTCTCCAGTAATCGTTAAGGAGAGTCTCCTCTGTGAAGTCCTTGTGGAACCAGGTCTGGTCGCTTACAATAGGACCGTAGTCGTGAGGAGAGTAAACTATCTGTGAGGTGCCTGACTTGGGCATAACGGGATACTTCGCAACGCCGCGGAGGTTTCCGCCCCACCATGCGCCGTGACCCTCAAAACCTTCAACGCCCTCGATGAGAATGAGTGCATTGGGGTTCTTTTCAAGGATAGCGTCTGCACAGTCCTGAGCAGCCTTCTTCCAGTTGTTGGGAGCGTTTGAGTCGTCCCAGATAGCGTCGATGGGAGCTCCGCCGTACTTGCTGTGAGGCTCATTCTTCAGGTCGAAGCCGATAAGGGTATCATCGCCCTTATAGTGGTCTGCGCACCATGCAAGAGTCTCTATCCACACATCTGTGGTGACCTCAACGTTCTTGCCGTCATTAGCCTCAAAGCTCTTGCCGTACCAGAGTCCGTAGTTATGTCCCGAATTGTTCGACTCGGGGCTGTGGATGTCGATAAAGCACTTTACGCCGTACTTCTTGCACTTTGCAAGAAGAATGTCGAAAAGCTCCTGACTGTTGACCACGCTGCCGTCTTCCTTGATAAGATCAACGTTGAAGGGATAGCTGGGGTCATTGTTGGGATTGATGCTCTCTACCTCATCGGGGTCACCGATCATCCAGTTGTAGAGAAGCTCGGTTGAAACGGGAAGCCTGAGCACATTTATGCCGTGGTCGGCGATCTCTCTCACCATATCGTCGATGTCTCCGCTCCAGAGATAGTGGGGCGAATTCTCGGTACAGTTGAAGCCGAACCAGTTGGCGCCTGTGAGCCATACCTCGTTTCCGTTCATGTCGTAAAGACGGCTGCCCTTTGCGTGGAGCCAGTCGTCACCGTTTGTGTCAACGGCGTTTGCCGCCATCATTGTCTGACCGAAACAGGGTGCTGCTCCCGTAACAGCCAGCGCAGCTGCTGACACAAGTGCAGCCGCAGTACGTGCTAATTTTTTCATCTTTATATTTCCCCTCTCATAGTACACTTTTCCAATGTACCATTATTAACTATATTGTAGCATTTCAAGGGCGAAATGTCAATAGTTTCTGCGGTTTTCACAAAACCAACACGGAAGCCCCAAGGGCGCAAAAAAACGCACCTGCATAGCACAGGTGCGGCATTATCCGTACCGGGCAGTCTCACTTACCCTGGAGCTCCCTTATCTTGTCGCGGAGATAGGCTGCGTGTTCAAACTCAAGCAGCTTTGCGGCGTTCTTCATCTCCACCGTCAGCTTGTCTATGAGCTGCTGCTTCTCGGAGGCGGAGAGCTTCTTCTTTTTCGTCTTTTCCTCCACCTTGTTCTTTGAGGTTATCTCCAGAACGTCCCTGACCTCCTTGATTATGGTCTTCGGAACTATGCCGTGCTCCTCGTTGAATGCCATCTGGAGGGAGCGGCGGCGCTCGGTCTCGGTGATAGCCCTCTCCATTGAGCCCGTAACAGCATCGGCGTACATTATTACCTGTCCCTTGGCGTTTCGGGCAGCTCTGCCTATGGTCTGGATAAGTGAGGTCTCGCTTCTCAGGAAGCCCTCCTTGTCGGCGTCAAGAATGGCGATAAGGCTCACCTCGGGTATATCAAGTCCCTCACGGAGGAGGTTTATTCCCACCAGCACATCGAAAACGCCCTCGCGGAGGTCCTTGATTATCTCCATACGCTCAATGGTGTCGATGTCATGGTGGAGGTAACGCACCTTTACTCCCAGCTTCTCATAGTAGGCAGTAAGGTCCTCAGCCATTTTCTTTGTGAGAGTTGTCACCAGTACGCGCTCATTCCTTGCAGCTCTCTCGTTTATCTCCGAAAGCAGGTCGTCCACCTGTCCGTGGGTGGGCTTGACAATTATCTCGGGGTCAACAAGTCCCGTGGGACGTATCACCTGCTCCACTATGGTGTCGGTCTTTTCACGCTCTATCTGACCCGGAGTAGCGCTGACATAAATAGCCTGATGTATATGTGCGTTGAACTCATCAAAGTTCAGCGGACGGTTGTCCATAGCACTTGGCAGACGGAAGCCGTAGTCCACAAGGGTGGTCTTTCTGGCGCGGTCGCCTGCGTACATAGCTCTTACCTGCGGCAGTGTCACATGGCTCTCGTCCACGATGAGGAGAAAGTCCTCGGGGAAGTGGTCCAGAAGGGTCTGGGGAGTGCTTCCCGCAGGTCTTCCTGCAAGGACACGGGAGTAGTTCTCGACGCCGCTGCAATAGCCCACCTCACGGAGCATCTCCATGTCGTAGTGAGTCCTCTGCTCTATGCGCTGAGCCTCTATTAGCTTGTTGTTCTGCCGGAAATAATCTACACGCTCCGCAAGCTCGCGGTCAAGCTCCTGAAGGGCGGACTCAAGCTTGTCGTCGCCCACAACATAGTGGGAGGCAGGAAAAATAGCTGCGTGGGACACAACTGCCTTCACCTCGCCTGTGACCACGTTTATCTCGGAGATACGGTCTATCTCGTCGCCGAAGTATTCAACGCGGACTGCCGTATCCGATGACATTGCGGGGAATATCTCCACAACGTCGCCGCGGACTCTGAACCTGTTACGCTCAAAGGCAATATCATTTCGCTCATAGCGTATCTTCACAAGCTCGTTAATGAGCTGGTCACGGGGCTTTTCGGCGCCCTGACGTATGGAAACGCACATGGAGCGATACTCCTCGGGGCTTCCGAGGGAGTAGATGCAGGACACGCTGGCAACGATTATAACGTCGCGGCGCTCCGCAAGAGCAGTTGTGGCAGAGTGGCGGAGCTTATCTATCTCGTCATTTATAGAGGAGTCCTTTTCGATGTAGCTGTCGGTGCTTGGAACATAAGCCTCGGGCTGGTAGTAGTCATAGTAGGACACGAAGTATTCCACAGCATTTTCGGGGAAGAATTCGCGGAACTCCGAGCAGAGCTGTGCCGCAAGTATCTTGTTGTGTGCAAGGACGAGAGTGGGCTTGTTCACACGGGCGATGACATTCGCCATGGTGAAGGTCTTTCCCGAACCTGTGACACCGAGGAGTATCTGCTCCTTTTGGCCCGACTGTATGCCGCTTACGAGCTTGTCGATAGCCTGCGGCTGGTCGCCTGCGGGAGCATAGTTTGAACATAGCTTGAAGTGATCCATAAAGTTCCCCCTTTGGAAGTTGAGAGTTTAGAGTTGAAAGTTGAGAGTGTATGGGACGGTGTCCCACAAAATAGAAAATGTATGGGGCGATGACTGCATCGCCCCGTAAGTTTCAAGTATTCTTTTGTGTTGTAACGCCCCTTGCCGCCATCTCATATATCTTGCTGCATATCTGAAACTGCGGGCGCGCAATGCGCACCCCTACAAGCTAACGGCTAAAGGCTAAAGGCTGACGGCTTATATCTTGGTGATGTCAACTAATTCAACATCGTTGATAGTCCTGCCCGATTCAAGCACCTTTACCAGTGATTTCGCCGTATCTACGGCTGTAAGGCTGCATATTGAGCGCTCGATGGACTTTCTTCTCATCTTAACGCTGTCGCGCTCGGGAAGTCTGCCCTTTGCGGAGGTGGAGATAACATAGTGTATCTTGCCGCTGTCAAGGAGAGTCTCTACGTTGGGCTCGCCGTCGGATATCTTGCGGACAAGGTTTGCTGCGATCATGTTCCTGTGGAGAACGCTCTGTGTGCCCGATGTGGCGTAGAGCTCAAAGCCCATCTGCTCAAACTTGTCTGCAATGGGAAGTATCTCTCTCTTGTCGCTGTCGCGGACTGAGATGAGAACTCCGCCCTCGCGCTTGAGGTCAAAGCCTGCGGCGATAAGTCCCTTGAGGAGAGCGTCCTCAAGATTTCTGCCGATACCGAGGCACTCGCCTGTGGACTTCATCTCGGGTCCCAGCATAGTGTCAACGTCGGTGAGCTTCTCAAAGGAGAATACGGGCACCTTTACGGCAACGTAGTCGCCTGCGGGATAAAGACCGCTCTCGTAGCCCATTTCCTTTAATTTAGCGCCGAACATTATCTTTGTAGCGATATCCACCATGGGTATGCCCGTTACCTTGCTGATGTAGGGAACTGTTCTCGATGAACGGGGATTTACCTCGATAACGAATACCTCGTGGTTGTAAACAACGTACTGTATATTCACAAGTCCGATAACATTGAGCTCCTTGGCGAGAAGCCTTGTGTACTCAACGATTATGCGCTTGATACGCTCTGAGAGGTGCTGTGCGGGATAGATGGAGATAGAGTCGCCGGAGTGAACGCCTGCACGCTCGATATGCTCCATGATACCGGGGATAAGGAAGTCCTCGCCGTCGCAGATAGCGTCAACCTCTACCTCGGTTCCCATCATGTACTTGTCTATGAGGACGGGGTTCTCGATGTTATGGCTCATGATGATGCCCATGTACTCATTTACGTCTGCGTCGGAGTGAGCGATTATCATGTTCTGACCGCCAAGAACATAAGAGGGACGGAGCAGCACGGGATAGCCAAGGTCATTGGCAGCCGCAAGAGCCTCCTCTGTGTTCATGACTGTGTGTCCCGCAGGTCTGGGGATACCGCACTTTTCAAGTACCTCGTCGAAGCGCTCTCTGTCCTCTGCGGCATCTATCATATCCGCGGAGGTACCGAGGATACGCACACCCATATCAGAGAGATAGCGTGTCAGCTTGATAGCGGTCTGTCCGCCGAACTGTACCACAACGCCGTAGGGCTGCTCGGTCTCGATAATGGACTGAACGTCCTCCTTGGTGAGGGGGTCAAAGCACAGACGGTCGCCTGTATCAAAGTCGGTGGAGACGGTCTCGGGGTTGTTGTTGCAGATAACAGCCTCGTAGCCAAGCTCCTTCAGTGTCCATACGCAGTGTACGGAGCAGTAGTCGAACTCGATGCCCTGTCCGATACGGATAGGACCGCTTCCGAATACGATGACCTTCTTCTTGCCCTTGTCGGTGCGCTCGATGAACTGCTTTGCCTCGTTCTCCTCATCGAAGGTGGAATAGAAATAGGGGGTCTCAGCCTTGAACTCGCCTGCGCAGGTATCTACCATTTTGTAGACAGCGCTCTTGTGCTTGGGGCACTTCTGTCCCGAAAGGCGCTCGATAGTGCTGTCGAGATATCCGTACTGCTTTGCGATGTCGTACTTCTCCTCAGTGAGCTCGCCCTCAGCCAGCCATTTCTCCAGCTCCACAAGGTTAAGGAGCTTGTAGAGGAACCAGTTGTCTATCATGGTTATCTCGTGTATCTCCTCGGGAGTTATGCCGCGCTTGAGCGCCTCAAATACGCAGAATGAGCGCTCGTCGTCGATAACGTGGAGCTTCTCACGTATCTCCTCTGTTGAAAGCTTTGCCAGCTTTTTAAGGTTCATGGTGTCAAGACCCAGCTCTATTGAGCGGACAGCCTTCATCATTGCCTGCTCAAAGCTTGTGCCGATAGCCATTACCTCGCCCGTAGCCTTCATCTGAGTGCCCAGGGTACGCTTTGCATATACGAATTTATCGAATGCCCACTTGGGGAACTTGATGACAACATAGTCCAGTGCAGGCTCAAAGCAGGCATAGGTCTTGCCTGTTACCTGATTGATTATCTCGTCGAGAGTATAGCCGATAGCTATTTTTGCCGCTGTCTTTGCGATAGGATAGCCCGTAGCCTTTGAAGCCAGTGCGGAAGAACGTGAAACTCTGGGGTTTACCTCGATGACCGCATACTTGAAGCTTGTGGGATGAAGTGCGAACTGGCAGTTGCAGCCGCCCTCCACCTTCAGTTCCTTGATGATGTTGATAGCTGCTGTACGGAGCATCTGGTACTCCCTGTCGCTGAGAGTTACCGCAGGTGCGATAACGATACTGTCGCCTGTATGGACGCCCACGGGATCGAAGTTCTCCATTGAGCAGACTGTGATGACATTGCCCTTTGCATCACGGATAACTTCAAACTCTATTTCCTTCCAGCCGCTTATGCACTTTTCAACAAGTATCTGTGTGATAGGTGAAAGACGAAGTCCGTTTGTAGCTATGTCGCGGAGCTCCTCCTCGTTCTGTGCGATACCGCCGCCTGTTCCGCCGAGAGTGAATGCAGGGCGGACGATAACGGGATAGTGTATGACCTGGGCGAAGTCCACAGCGTCCTCAACGTTCTCAACTACCTTTGAGGGAATAACGGGCTCGCCGATCTTTTCCATGGTATCCTTGAAAGCCTGTCTGTCCTCAGCCTTGTGGATAGTCTCGGGGTCTGCGCCCAGG
>JAKPUQ010000195.1 GCA_029572815.1 Bacillota bacterium
AGCCGCTGCGACTTCTCTTGCAGCTCTTGCTCATGTGGGAACGGAGTATCAAGCTGCGCCATTGCTTCTTCAAGTTGATTTTGCAGCCTTTCAAGCTGCTGCTTTGCAGCTGTCAGCTTATCCTCCATGCCATTTAGAGCATTATCGAGCCTTGTAAAGTTACCGCTTTCGCTGCCGCCGAGCTCAGTCTTATATGTTGCTGATCCAGACAGAGTTGCAACATACACTCTGTTCATAGGCTCATAGCCTATGTTCAACTTAAAGCCCTGATAGCTGCCGACCTCTACATTTCTTGTAATATCAGCCCTTGCAGCCTGTTTACAAGCTTCTATGAGAGCTTTTCCTGCCTCGTCCTTATCTGTATATACCTTGCCGAAAAGCTCAATAGACGGAAATACAGGCTTTCCCTTATCGTCAAGGACTATCGGGCGTTCATTATAAGCCTTTATATCCTTTTCGATGTTGGATATGAGAAGTTCGCTGAATTTAATTTTTGCAGGAAGGTCTGTCATTACCTTGTCTTGCAAATCATATAAAGCGTTCATGTGACTTGCTTTCAGCATTTTCAGCTTGCTTACTTCTATATCCAAGTCCATTTTTTCCTTTATAAGCGGATTCCCTGCGGATAATGCCTTTATTTCTGCATACGACAAAGATACTTCATCTAAATCCTGACACGAACGCACAGGAGATTTGCTTGTCATTATCTGACTGATGAACTTCTGCTTATTTTCAAGCATTTGATAGAGATATGCGTCAAATGTACCTTCAGTAACATATCTGTACAGGTCAACCTTTTCATTTTCGTTGCCCTGTCTTACCATACGTCCACGGCGCTGCTCCATATCAGAGGGCTTCCACGGTGCGTCCAAGTCATGTGAAGCTATGAGCTTATCCTGTATGTTTGTTCCTGCGCCCATTTTCTGCGTTGAGCCTATAAGCACTCTTATCTCGCCTTTGCGGACCTTTGCAAAGAGCTTATCCTTTGCTTCCTCGGTCTTAGCACTATGGATAAATGCTATTTCTTCGGCAGGAACGCCCTTTTGTATGAGCTTTTCCTTAATATCATCGTAAACGCTGAATTTCTTGCCGTTTTTCTTTTCATCGGTGCTGCTCTGAGGTACACCGAGATCACAGAATATTACCTGTGTTGACTTCTGCTCTGCTGTTCTTTCCCAGATGTTATAGACGTTATTAATGCAGACATTGAGCTTTGAATTCTCGTCATCGGGTAAGTCAGGATTCATAAGCCTTACATCAAGACCTATCTTTCTGCCGTCATTGGTTATCATCGGCATATTATCCTCTGTTGGCTTTACCTGCCTTAATCTGATACGCTTTGCTCTTTCACTGAGGTTTTCTATGAGCTTTTTCTGTATTTCGGACGGCTGTGCAACAACGGTATGCATTTCGCACTCAGGTATTTTAAGTCCGAGCTGATCGGTTGTCTTAATATCAGCGCACTCCTTGAATAACGCCATAAGCTCAGGCATATTATTGAACCTTGCAAACCTTGTTTTCATCTGATAACTGTTGCCCTCTGGTGACAGCTGACTTTCAGTTACAGTCTCCGCAAAGTTCGCAGCCCACATATCGAAGTGCTTTAAGCCTGTTTCCTCAAGGAGATCGTTCTGGAGATACTTCATCAT
>JAKPUQ010000197.1 GCA_029572815.1 Bacillota bacterium
ATCTTCCCATTCCTCGGCGTTCGCTTCATTGCAGTCAACGATAACTTCGATACGCTGACCGCAGAGAGAACCCAGGATGGATATATTGTTCCGCTGAAAAATCTCATCAACGAGGTTTACAGCAAGGACATCTCCAAGAAAATAGATGCTGCCTTAACTGTAAAGCAACAGCGTGGCGAGTTTATCGGAGCATGGGCACCGTATGGGTACAGCAAAGACCCTAATGATAAACACCACCTTGTTATCAATAAGGAAACGGCTCCCACCGTTCACAAGATTTTCGAGTGGCGTTCCAAGGGTATCAGCGTGGTGCAGATTGGTCGCAGGCTCAACGATGCCGGTATCCTTTCTCCCTCCGCATATCTCTACGAGACCGGTGAGGTCAAAACAGAGAAATACAAGGGTGTGCTGTGGCATACGCAGATTATAAAGAGCATACTGGCACACCCCGTTTACATAGGTCATATGGTTCAAGGCAGAAAAAAGCAATCCTTCTATGAGGGAAAGCGACAGACCTATGTGGACAAAGAAAACTGGATTATCGTTCGGAACACTCACGAACCGATTGTTGACGAGGAGACCTTTGAAAAGGTTCAGCAAATCGCCAATCAGAGAAAAAGTGAGTACCACGAACGCCTCGGTAAATTCTCTCATTTGGAGCATACCGAGAATATCCTGCAAGGGCTTGTGTGGTGTCCGAATTGCCAAAGACCGTTGGTACGATACAAGAATGTGAGCCACGGCAAAAAGCTGTGGTACACCTATATCTGTCCTGGTCACGCAGACGACCCCAATCGTTGTTCCTTTGTGAGTATCCGAGAGGATGAGCTGAACGAAGTCCTGTTCACAGCAATTCAGTCTCAAATACAGATTGCCGCTGATTTGCAGGAGGTTATCAAGCGGTTGAACGCAGAACCGGAATACCGCCGCCAGCGTTCCGATGCGGCATCCAAACTGGAAGCGGCACGGCGCACTTTGAAGCGAAGCCAATCTCTGTATGACAGTCTGTATCAGAACTATGTGGAACAGCTTATGACCGAGCAGGAATATGTGACTCTCAAAACGAGGTACAAGGCCGAAGCAGAGAAAGCAGAACAGCTTATCGCCGCTTTGGAGCAGGAACAGCGTGAAAGCAAGGTCTATACTGCTGAGAATCCATTTATTACAGAGTTCCGTTCTTTTATGGGAACGGACACGCTGACAAAAGAAATGGCAAACGCACTTGTAGAACGCATCTATGTGGATGCAGACAGAAACATTGATATTCGCCTGCGTTATCGGGATGAATATATGGCACTGCTGAAATTTATCGAAGGGAGGGCTGCTGTGTGAGAGTAGCAATGTATCTTCGCTTGTCCAGCGAGGACGGCGACCTAAAGAATACCGGCAAAGCCGAATCCGAAAGTATATCCAATCAGCGAGGTCTGCTGCAGAACTTTATCAGCAGCCGACCGGAGTTCAGCGGTTGGGAAATCTCCGAGTTTTGTGACGACGGTTGGAGTGGCAAGAACTTTGAAAGACCGGATTTTCTCCGAATGATGGAGCAGGTCAAGCAGGGACAAATCCATTGCATCGTAGTCAAAGACCTTTCCCGTTTCGGGCGTGATTATCTCGTGGTCGGTAACTACATCAGCCGTGTGTTTCCGTTCCTGGGCGTTCGCTTCATCGCCGTCAACGACGGTTTTGACAGTTCCAGACCGCAGGACATCGACAGCCTTGACACCTCGTTCAAAACGCTGATTTACGACCTTTACAGCCGTGAGCTTTCCACCAAAGTCAAAAATGCCAAGCGTATGCGAGCAGAAAAAGGATTGTTTCTCAGCCCTTTCGCTCCGTATGGATATGTGAAAGACCCCGACGATAAAAACCGCCTTATCATTGATGATGAAGCGGCAGACATTGTGAGGAAGATATTCACCTTAACGGCAGACGGAGTAAAACCCACGGAGATTGCGGCTATGCTCAATCGTGAGGGGATTCCCACGCCGATGCTGTACAAACGGGCTGCGGGATGCTCCCGTGACCGTTGGCCAAGCATCCACGAGGAAAATTTCTGGACGCAAGGCAACATCTTCAAAATCCTCCGTGATGAACGCTATATCGGTAAATGTGTCTATGGCAAGCGTGAGCGTGATATGGTTGGCAACTGGCATACAGTAAGAAAAAGCAAATCCGACTGGATTGTGGTTGACGAGACCCACGAGGGTATCGTCTCCAGGGAACTGTTTGAGCAGGTGGCAAGCCGTATGAAAGAGTACAAGGAATTTATTCCGAGTACATCTCAAAGGAATCCCCTTCGCCGTAAAGTGATATGCGGAACCTGCGGTTTTGCAATGTCGCTTTCAAACACAAAAAACGCAAAATACCATTGTCGCACATCACACTTGGAAATGGGTTTTGATTGTACCTCCCAGGGTATTCTGCAAGCGGATATTCACGAAATGGTTGTGACCTTAATTCGCACCTATGCAGCCTATGCGGTCAGCCTGGAGCGCCTTCTGTTATTGCAGAAAGAGCGCATACAGGCAGAAAAAAAGCAAGCCCGTCGTGAGCTTGCGGTATTACAGAGCCGAAGAAATCAGTTTGAAAAATCCCTCCAGGATTTATACGAAAAGCTGGTTGACGGCACCATCGACAAAGAGACCTACTTATCTCAAAAGGCAAGCAACCAATCGCAGATGCAAGAGCTTGCCGAAAAGATGGAGCGTCTGGAAAAGTCCTCGCAGACCACCACCGAGCAAGGCGGAGCCTTTATTGAAAAATACAAGGAATACACCGAGCTTGAGACACTCAACGCTGAGATTGCAAACGATGTGGTAAAGCGAGTGACGGTTTACAAGGACGGCGGCATTGAAATTGAGCTTGCCCTGCGTGACGAACTGGAGGAGCTGCTGAACTGCCTTGAAACGGTGGATGCAGCTTCTTGACCCTCTGAATTGTAAACAAATCTCAAAATTCTTTAGTCCTTACTTGACAGCGGCTGATGATGGAGTGAGCGGTACGACTTGGGAGCGTGAGGGTTTCAAAGCGATGATGGCTGACATTGAGGACGGCAAGGTCGCAACGGTTATCACCAAAGACCTTTCAAGGCTCGGTCGTGACTACCTGAAAACGGGTGAACTGATCGAGATGGTGTTCCCCGACTATGATGTGCGTTACATTGCCGTCAACGATAATGTTGACACAGCGAAGTCCGAGAATGAACTGCTTGCTTTCAAAAATATCTTCAATGACTGGTACGCCCGTGACTGCTCAAAGAAAATTCGTGCTGTGTTCAGGGCAAAGGGACAGTCGGGCAAGCACCTGTGTCCGCCCGTGTACGGCTAC
>JAKPUQ010000203.1 GCA_029572815.1 Bacillota bacterium
TTTGGCAGTTACTCGTATCCATACGATCCACACGGGAACATACGGTGCAATTGCTTATATCTGCAACCCAGACAAAACCGCAGACGGCAAATATGTTGTTAGCAACTTGTGCGTATCTTCTCCATCTGGAGCATCAGAACAATTCAAAAATATCCGAGAGTGTGTCGGCACAGGACGAAGCCGAAGCGAGTGCCAGCACATAATTCAGAGTTTTGCCCCCCCGGCGAGGTCACTCCCGAACGTGCTTTGCTTATCGGGCAAGAGCTTTGCAAGGCGCTTTTTAATGACGAGTATCAGTATGTGCTTGCCGTCCATGTAGACCACTCCCATGTGCATAATCACATCATCGTGAACAATGTGAATTTCTACACGGGCAAGACCTTTGAGACCGAGCATAATCAGGGCAAAATTCCCGACCGAGCGTGGAGCAAACTCCGCACGATTTCGGACGAACTTTGCAGAAAGCACGGGCTTTCTGTCATCGAAAATCCGCATCTTTCAAAGGGCAAGAGCCATTGGGAATGGGAGCTTGACAAGCAGAATTTGTCGTGGAAAGAACAGCTTAAAAGAGCCATCGACGAGGTTATCAAAGTCAGTGAGGACTTTGAGGATTTCCTTGCGAAGTGTTCCGATTTCGGCATACTTGTTGACTACAATCCCGACCACAAGATAGACCTGAAATTTATGCTTGCCGAGCAGAAAGAACGCAATCCGAGGGCGAAATTCACAAGAGCGAAAACGCTCGGTTACTTCTACGAGAGCCAGCAGATCAGAAGGCGTATCGAGAGCTACAAGTACCAAATGTCTCACCGCCCGACAGCAAGAATTATCCGCACCACAGCCGAGAAATTCCAGCAGTCTCAGGGCTTGACGAATTGGGCAGACCGTGAGAATATGAAAGCGGCGAGCAAGGCACTTAACGAGATGAACGCAAGCAACTCCACGCTTGAAGAATTGGAGAGTGCAGCTCACAGGGCGTTTGCTGAATTTATGGTAATGTCAACACCGCAGTTTGAATTAAATGACCGTATCCACAAATTGGAGAAGCAAATTCCGGCTATCGAGGAATATCGCAAGTATAAGGTCTATTACAAGAACTATTCTTCTTTGGAGGGGAAGGCTAAAAAGAAATATGGGGAGAACTGCCGTTACGAACTCGACCAGTATCATGAGTGCCGTAAAAAGCTGAAAGAACTGTTTCCCGACGGTATCATTCCCAAGATCAAGGACTTGCAGGACGAACTGAAAAAAGCCCGTGAGGATTATGCCAAGATGAGTGCGGAGCGTAAAGCCCTGAAGAAAGAAGCGGACAGGCTTTCAAGGCTGGCACAGCAGAAGCGTGACAGTCAGAGAACACTTTCCCGATATATGGAAAACGAACAAGCTGCCAAGAGAAAGAAAAGTCAGCTTGAATAAAGAAAGGAAGATTTTATGAGTAGAATAGGGTATATCCGTGTTTCAACGGAACATCAGGAGACAGCGAGACAGCAGGAGATCATGTGCGACTATCAGGTAGATCGTATCTTCTCCGAGAAGATTTCGGGAGCGAACAAAGACCGTCCTCAGCTCAGGGCTATGCTTGACTATGTGCGTGAGGGTGATACGCTCTATATCGAGAGTATCAGCCGTTTAGGACACTCCACAAAGGACTTGCTGAACATCATCGACACCCTTACCGACAAAGGGGTAACACTCGTCAGCCATAAGGAGAATATCGACACGGACACTCCTACGGGCAAATTCATGTTGACCGTGTTCGCTGCACTCTCTCAGCTTGAAAGAGAACAGCTCAAACAGCGACAGCGTGAGGGCATCGAGATCGCCAAAGCACAGGGCAAGTACACAGGCAGAAAGCCCATTGAGATCGACTGGACGAGGTTCGGGCAGCTCTATGGGGAATGGAAGTCAAAGAGCATCACAGGCAGGGACTTTATGCGGAAAATGGGCTTGTCGGCTAACACTTTTTATCGCCGTGTCAGGGAGTATGAAGCGGAACACGGAATTGCAGAGCCGACCGCTGCTTGATCATTATTTTTGAGCATCAAGCAACCGCATATAACTCCTGTCAATTCCAATTGCCCCAAGCGGAGCTGTTATCAGTATTGCAAGCACCGCCACCGATAGTACGATCTTTCCGCAGGGCAGACCAAGCGACAGCGGCACCGAGCCGATAGCCGCCTGCACCGTCGCTTTCGGAAGATAGGCTATCACGCAGAAGATACGCTCCCTTGCGTTCAGCTCCGTACCGAGCAGACACAGGCACACGCCCACAGCCCTGAAAGTAAGCGCTATGAATATCATCAGCACAGCCATTCCGCCTGCCGAGAGCGTATATCGCACATCTACCGCCGCACCCACAAGCACGAACAGCAAGACCTCGGCAGCTATCCACAGCTTGCCGAACTTCTCGGAGAGCCGTGATGATACTTTGCTGTCAGCTTTTAGCTTGACTACGCAAGCCATAGCCACAACAGCAAGCAGTCCCGATAATGCAACATAGGGTTTTACAAGCGATTCAATGCTCATCAGCAGAAACGCAGTACCAAGCAGGATAATGACCTTCGTGCTGTTCCTGATCTTGTGTTTGTGCTGATATGACCGATCAAACAGCAGATACAGCCTGATTCCGACCACCGCACCGAGCAGAACGCCAATCACAATGGATATGGGAATATTCAGGAAGTCAGTGACCTTTGCCGAGCCGCCCTGTGCCATAGTTACAAATGTGGAGAACAGCACGATCACGAAAATATCATCGCAGGACGCTCCGGCAAGTATCATCTGTGGTATGCTCTTCCCGGTACCCCATTTTTCTTCAATGAGCTTTACCATTCGTGGTACGACCACCGCAGGAGACACCGCACTCAGCACTGCCCCCATGACGGCTGCTTCGATACGATCTACCCCAAGCAAGAGAGGTGCAAAAACAACATACCCGACTATCTCACAGCAGGCAGGCACAAAGGACATCAACACCGCAGGTCTGCCGACTTTTTTCAGGTCGGACAGATCCAGCGAAAATCCTGCCTTTATCAGTATGATGATGAGTGCTATCTGCCGAAGCTCAGAGGATATACCGAGTATTTTCGGATCGAGAAGATCAAGCACATAGGGGCTTACAAGAATTCCAACAGCGAGCATACCGATGATGCGTGGCAAGCCTATCCGTTCAAAGAGCGCAGCGGCAGAAAGCCCGACAAGAAAAATGATCGCAAGTGATAACAGCATAGAAATTCCTCCAATAAAAATAAAAAAGCCGACAACTATTGCGTAAAACGCAGAAGTCATCAGCTTATGATAAGCGGTTTCGGTTTCCCGTGGGAGAACATCATTCCCG
>JAKPUQ010000001.1 GCA_029572815.1 Bacillota bacterium
GGGCGGCGATACGCTTGAAGTGTCTTTCATAGACAAAAACGGCAGTGAGCAGACAGTCACTGTGTCCGACAAGGGCGGCGTGAAAACAAAGATGGAGGCAATGGCTGCTTTCAAAGGTCTTGAACTGCCGATCGATTATGATAAACTGCTGGAGGAAAACTTCAGCACCAAAATGCTCGATGATAAGTGTGGTTATCTCAAAGTGACAGCGGAAACAATGGGCTCAACATTTCAGGACGATGTCGGTTATCTGACAGGTGATCAGAAGTATGCAAGAGATATGTTCCGTGAAAAGCTGAACGATCTGAGATCGCAGGGTATGGAATACCTTGTCATCGACTTGCGTAACAATGATGGAGGCTTCGACGAAATAGGTATAGCGTTGTGCGATCTGCTGACGGACAAGGACTGGTACGGTGAGGGTCTCGGCATACGCAAGGATGGAAAGTACACCTGCGTTTCCGATCACAAAATACATGGCACAGGCGAATTTGCAGACCTGAAGGTCGTTGCGCTGACCAATTACGAATGTTGCAGTGCAGGTGACGGTTTGTCGTTGTACCTTTCAAAGCTGCCAAATGTTACAGTCGCAGGTATTACCGATCCGTGCGGTTGCAATCAGGAAACGGGAGGTATAAGCACTTTGTCAGGTGGCATTGTGACCGTGTATTATCCCACAGGTCTGGTATTGAACGAGAACGGTGAGCCTAACATAGACATCAAATCCGACCGAGTAAGCCGCAATCCCGTTGAGATGCGTATACCGTTCGACTACGATGCAGCTATGAAGATATTCCATGACAAGCAAGATTATGAGTTGGATTGGGCTGTAAAGTATATTGAAGATAATGCAGAATGATTTTTTATTACTGATTTCATATGTTTTTGTGATCATAACTATACATACCACCACGGCAAGGAGAACCGTTCTCCCTGCCGTATTTTTTTATTCAATCTGACTTTTCTTTCTCTTGGCAGCCTGTTCGTTCTGTAAGTAGCGGTCGAGCGTTTTTTGGCTCTGCCGCTTTTTCTGTATCTGCTGGGCAAGCCTGTCCGCTTCTTTCTTGGAGGTATCGTACTTGGCTGACTGCTCATTGTACTGCTCCTGAATCTTCTCCAATTTCTTACGCAGGAGTTCAGGTGACGGGACTTTTCCCTCTGGAATGATCTCCCGAATTTTCGCAAAAAGCCTGTCATACTCCGACAATTCATAGGCGCATTGCTTGCCGAATTTGGTCTGCTCCTTGCCTGTGAGCGACTTGTATCTCTTGTGAATCTCTGTGTACTTTATGACTTCCTCGACAAGTGGTAACAGCTCTTGTATCTCGTCCCATTGCTTTCGGAGGGCGGATTGTTCGCTTTTGGCAGACATTCTTTGTGAAAAAGCAGTGAGAGCTGCACTCTCCAATTCTTCAAGCGTAGAATTGCTTGCGTTCATCTCATTAAGTGCCTTGCTCGCCGTCTTCATATTCTCACGGTCTGCCCAATTCGTCAAGCCCTGAGACTGCTGAAATTTCTCCGCTGTGGTGCGAATAATTCTCGCTGTCGGACGGTGTGACATTTGGTACTTGTAACTCTCGATACGCTTTCTGATCTGCTGGCTCTCGTAGAAGTAGCCCAGCGTTTTCGCTCTTGTAAACTTCGCCCTCGGATTACGCTCCTTTTGCTCCGCAAGCATAAATTTCAGGTCTATTTTGTGGTCGGGATTGTAGTCAACAAGTATACCGAAATCGGCGCATTTTGCAAGGAAATCCTCAAAGTCCTCACTGACCTTGATAACCTCGTCGATAGTTCTTTTTAGATGTTCTTTCCACGACAAATTCTGCTGGTCAAGCTCCCACTCCCAATGGCTCTTACCCTTTGAAAGATGCGGATTTTCGATGATAGAAAGACCGTGCTTTCTGCAAAGTTCGTCCGAAATCGTGCGGAGTTTGCTCCACGCACGGTCGGGTATCTTTCCCTGATTATGCTCGGTTTCAAAGGTGTGTCCTGTATAGAAGTTCACATTGTTCACGATGATGTGATTATGTATATGTTCATGGTCGCAATGAACGGCTAAAACATACTGATATTCGTCATTGAAAAGAGCCTTGCAAAGCTCCTGCCCGATAAGCAAAGCTCGTTCGGGAGTGACCTCACCGGGAGCGAACGATTGTATTATGTGCTGGCACTCGCTTCGGCTTCGTCCTGTGCCGACTGACTGCCTGATGTTCCTAAATTGTTCTGATGCTCCACATGGAGAAGATACGCACAAGTTGCTAACAACATATTTGCGGTCTGCGGTCTTGTCTGGGTTGCAGATATAAGCAATTGCGCCGTATGTTCCCGTGTGGATCGTATGGATACGAGTAACTGCCAAACTTCCTCTAACCTCTCTTTCATATCGGCAATATCTTCATCGTAAAGTTTACCGCCTTTGTTGACACGGTGGGCTACCTGATTGAACGAATTGGAGATAGACGAAATATACCTCGCTATCTGCTTGATGTCCTCGGTATCTTCCTCAACATTCATGACGGTGAGTGCAGAATATCTGCAATAATCACCCCTGCTTCTGAACGATGTTTCAGCGTATCTGCGGTTGATCGCTTCAAGTTCCATGTCGTTTACTCTGAAAGTGATAAGGTGCTTGCGTACCTCGCTCGGCTCGGTGTCCTGCGGTGGTGATTCGCCCTCGGTGTTTTCGGGCGGTTGGGTGAAATCTACCTCGCCCGATTCCGTGACTTCCAACATTGGGACTGGCTCGGCAGCGGTGTCCTCGGCGGTATCTGTTTCGGAATTATCGGACAGCATATCCGCCTGCATTTCGTCCGCATAAGTGTGGGCAAGTTCTTCCGCAAGTTCCTCGACTTGCTTGTGCTTGAACAGCTTTGCAAGGAAGCCCTCGCCCGATTTTTTGAATAGTGACATTCTGTTGTCCTCGCTTTCTCGGCGGTTCTGCCGCCGTTCTTCGATTGCTCCTGCAATCGCTCTCAGGGGTCTTAGGGGAA
>JAKPUQ010000015.1 GCA_029572815.1 Bacillota bacterium
GCCCTTTTCCTCAACTGTGAGGACAAATGTGGCAGAGCCTGCCTCTGCGGGGATCTCCTCGCCGCCGAGAGCCTTCTTGTCAAGTGTGATAGTTGACTTTTCGTCCTCAACTACGAGGTGATCGTTTTCGTCAACATAAGCGTTGCCGTCTGTAACTGTGCTTACATTTGAAACGTAACCTTTTTCGTCAACGTCGAATGTGAACTCTGTTACAGTTATGAATCCGTCGGGAGCTGTTGTCTCCTTGAGAGTGTATGTACCCTTTTTGAGACCCTTTAATACTGCTGTGTTGCCATCGAAGTCAACGGATGTCTTTCCGTCCTCGACTGCTACAGCACCTTTGCCCTCTCCGACTGTTACGCCGTTGAGGTTTAAGCCCTCTGTCTTAGCAGTGAGTGTGAACTTAGCCTTGCCTGCAGCTTCGTCGATAGGAGCTCCGCCAAGAGCCTTCTTGTCGATGACTACTGTTGTCTTGTCGTCCTCAACAACCAGGTGACCGTTCTTGTCAACATAAACGTCGCCGTCTGTTACTGTATCAATTACAGTTACCTTTCCGTCCTTGTCTACGCTGAATGTGAACTTTGTCACTGTTACGAATCCGCTTGGAGCAGCAGTTTCTTCAAGTGAGTATACACCGGGTCTGAGACCTGTGAAGCTGATGTTGTTGCCTGTGAAGTTATAGATGTTATCCTCGGCAGTGATGGTCTCGGAAGTAGCTTCCTCGCCTGTGCCCTGGGATACTGTTACGCCCTTGAAGTTAGCGCCCTCATCCTCAGCCTTGAGAATAAATGTTGCGCTTCCTGCTTCAGCGGGGATCTCCTCGCCGCCAAGAGCCTTCTTGTCGATAGTCACGCTGTTCTGACCGTCCTCAACAACAAGGTGTCCTGTCTCCTTATCGATGTAAGCCTTGCCGTTTGTAGTTGTACCTACATTTTCAACCTTGCCGTCTACGATATCGAATGTGAACTTTGTTACTGTTGTGAAGCCGCCGGGAGCAGCTGTCTCTTCCAGGCTGTATGTGCCGTTCTTGAGACCTGTGAAGTTTACGTTATTGCCTGTGAACTCGTATGATGTCTCACCATTTTCGAATGTTACGGAAGTTGCTTCCTCACCTTCGCCCATGCTGATCGTTACACCATTGAGTGTCTTGCCCTTTTCCTCAACTGTGAGGACAAATGTGGCAGAGCCTGCCTCTGCGGGGATCTCCTCGCCGCCGAGAGCCTTCTTGTCAAGTGTGATAGTTGACTTTTCGTCCTCAACTACGAGGTGATCGTTTTCGTC
>JAKPUQ010000041.1 GCA_029572815.1 Bacillota bacterium
TGTAAAGCGTACATTCAGCGTGTAGGATTTCTTCTCTCTCTTGCGTTTCAGGTACTTTCGTTCGTCATCGGTGAGCTGGCTCTCGTCTTTGTCGGCAAGGCTCTTGTCAAGTTCGGACTTAACCTCTTGGTCAAGTGCGTGGTTGATTGCTCCCTCATAAGTCATTCCCTCGAACTCCATAGCTGTGAGAGGGACGGCTCTGCCGTTCCTCACGGCTATACTATTAGTATCACTTATTTTAACGCAAAAAAGCCCTTCAGTTACATAATTATCTGATAACCAGTCTTCTGGTGCGCCAAAATTAATAAATCCCGGATTAAAAACACAGAAATAATCAATCACATTATCTAGATCATGGATCTTTTCAAATACTGGTGCTACGATAATTTTAGATTTCTCAAAAGCTTTCTGCATAGACTCAATTAATGAATCAGGTCTGTTCTTGTCGTAATCGAACCAGCCCAGTGATCTGTTATATATAGGAGAATTATTCAGATATTTTTCAAAAGAGTCAAGACCCATGAGCCAGTTCATATTTAAGTTAAACCCCTTATGTAATTCTATCTCTCTCCTATAAACAGTCGTAATGCCAACATTTATTGAAAAATGGCTGTCGCTCTTTACGTCTTCCAATCCTATGTTGTATTTTCTGGCAATTGCCTTGTATCCACCTTTACCATCGAGGTATTCCTGTACTGCTGCAACACGTTCTTCACTTGTAAGTGATTTCTTCTTTGACATAAAATAACCCCCTTTAGAGTTACACCATTTTATTATTTCATGTGTCTACTCTAAGGGGATTATATCACACTGCGGGAGCGCCGGTTTTTTTATGCTGATTAAAGAATATTAATAAAATATACTTGAATTTGCAGAGGATTTTTGGTAAAATCAGTATATGAGGCTGGCTTCAGCTATTATAGGTAAAAACGGAGGTAAAAACTATGGACAAGAAGGCTATGTATAAAATAAGCTACGGACTTTTCGTTGTTACAGCACAGAAAGACGGCAGAGATAACGGATGTATCACAAATACCCTTGCGCAGGTGACTTCAACTCCCAACAGAGTAAGTCTTACCGTTGCAAAGACCAACTTCACTCATGACATGATAATGGATTCAGGAGCATTTACCGCTTCCGTTATAAGCACTGACGCTGATTTTGAGCTGTTCAGGCATTTCGGCTTCCAGTCGGGCAGGGACGTGGACAAGTTCGCGGACTTTACCGGCTGCAGGCGCGCAGAGAACGGCACATTTATCGTAACCAAGGGCACTAATGCCTATATCTCAGGCAAGGTCTGTCAGACTGTTGACCTGGGCACACATACCATGTTCATCGCAGATGTTACTGATATGGAGGTGCTCTCCGATGCACCCTCAGCTACATATGAATACTACCAGAGCAATATCAAGCCAAAGCCCGAGGCAGTAGGCACTACCTCCGACGGTCAGACTATCTGGAGATGTGTTATCTGCGGCTATGAATATGTGGGCGAGGAGCTCCCCGAGGACTTCATTTGTCCTATATGCAAGCACGGCGCTTCCGATTTTGAGAAGGTGACCAAGGCTCCCGACAAGGACATGATGCCTGTGGGAAAGACCGAGGGCGGTCAGACCATCTGGAGATGTACAGTATGCGGATACGAGTATATTGGCGACGAGCTTCCCGAGGGCTTTGAGTGTCCTCTCTGCGGCGTAGGCGCTGATATGTTCGAGAAGATAAGCGAGGCTCCCGCAGAGACCGCTTCCGCAAATAAGTACGCAGGCACAAAGACCGAGAAAAACCTCCTTGAGGCATTTGCAGGCGAGTCTCAGGCAAGAAACAAGTATACCTACTACGCTTCTGTGGCAAAGAAGAACGGCTATGAGCAGATAGCTGCCCTGTTCCTCCAGACTGCCGAGAACGAGAAGGAGCACGCAAAGCTGTGGTTCAAGGCGCTGGGCGGCATAGGCACTACTGCGGAGAACCTTCTCCATGCCGCTGAGGGCGAGAACTTCGAGTGGACAGATATGTACGAGAGAATGGCGAGAGAAGCCGACGAGGAAGGCTTCCACGACCTTGCGGAGCAGTTCCGCGGCGTAGGTGCCATCGAGAAGCACCATGAGGAGCGTTACCGTGCTCTCCTCCACAACGTTGAGGCTATGGAGGTATTCAGAAAGAGCGGCGTTACAATGTGGGAGTGCCGCAACTGCGGACATATCGTAATCGGCACCGAGGCTCCCGAGGTTTGTCCCGTATGCTTCCACCCTCAGAGCTACTTCGAGGTGAGAAAAGAGAATTACTGATATAGCGTGATAGGGTGAGGAGAAAAATGAAAAAGCTTATAACTGTACTCAGCCTGTCGGGAGCGCTTCTTCTCCTTGCAGGCTGCGGTACAGCAAAGAAAGGGGAATGTACCATAAATATCCACTCCCACCACATCGGCTGGGGAGAGGACGGGAACTTCCTGGGTGAGGGAGAAGCTGACCAGACTCTCACCGTCAGGGAGGGAACGAAGCTGTATGAGAACTGGGGGCGGCGAATGGCTCACCGATGAGCCCGAGGCTCCCGATCTTCAGGTCATAGCGGAGATAAAGTCCATAGAGCCGGACTGCGTTGTCTGGGTAATGGACGGTCAGCAGGTGAAAAGGAGCTACGGCAGCAAGTGCAAAGTTGACTCGCTGTATACCGTATATGACGGCACAAACTATGACTATATGGTCTACTTCTCGGACTATAGGGAATAATAAACTTCAAAGGCAGTAACACTAATGGATACAACTAAAAAGTACAAAATATTCAACCGCGACATGATGAAATGCCTTGCCATTTTCATAATGTTCTGGGGACACCTGATAGGCTGGGTGCTGATGGACAGATATGACGGCGACATAACAAAGTATTACGAGCTACCTCTATGGGAGCTGATACTGATATACACGTCACTGTTCTGTCCGCCTGTCATGTTCTTTTTTATCGAGGACGGCTTCAAATATACCCGGGACAGGAAAAAGTACGCCAAAAGGCTGTTTATCTTTGCCTGCATAGCTCAGCCCTTTGACTGGCTGTGCTGTCACAAGGCATTCGGCTGGTGGCACACCAATGTAATATTCACGCTGTTTTTCGGACTTCTTGCCTTAATGGCGTGGGAGAGCAGGTTCAGGCTCTGGCAGAGGATAGGACTTATCCTGCTGTGCATGGGTGCAACTGCGGCGATACAGTCGGACTGGTTTATCTTCGGTATATTGTTCATACTGATAATACATGGCTTCCGCGAGAAGCCGAAGGTACGCTGTATCACGTATTTCGGGCTGTCGGCGCTGTACTTCGGACTTAATCTGTTAAGTCTGGGAAAGGTGCCCACGGTGCCGCTGCTTGTGGAGATAGCCACCATGTTTCTCATGTTCGTGGCAGCATATCTCTGCATGACAGTTTTCTACAACGGCAAAAAAGGCAGATATCCCGAGTTTGCCAAGTGGTTCTTCTATATCTTCTATCCGCTTCATTACTTCATTATATGGATAGTCGAGAATATAGTGAACAGATAAGAAGAATTCAGCGCGTATGCGCTAAGTTGATAGTTGAAAGTTGAGAGTTGAGAGTTAATGTGTTCGCTTTGCTCACAATATTTAAATATTGTCGCCGCAGGCGACTCCACAACTACTCACTAATAACAGAACAAACAAGCCCCGAAGCAATTGCCTCGGGGCTTTTCTTAAATCATATTGTCTGAATCTTTGAAAGTACCAGTTTTCTCAGCGGTATCATGTCGAATACGTCTATCTCTCCGTCGCCGTTTATATCTGACTTTTCGGGAGCAGCAAGTGCTTCCTTTTTAAGCAGATAGCGCTGGAGCGAAACAAGGTCTGCCGCAGTTACAAAGCCATCATTATTTACGTCGCCTGTGAGAATATCGGCACCCTCAACTCCGTATACAGCTATCTCGGCGATGTTGCAGAGGTACTCGGAGTCGGTGTTGAGGGGACTTGTGGGAGCTCCCTCGGGAACCTCGTAACGGATATAGCGTGCCTTCACGCCCTCAAGCTCAGGAGTGAAGTTCATTTTGAATGTGGGCTTGGTCTCAACGGTGTATACCTTTGTCCAGTTGACGCCGTCAACGGAGGTGCTGAAGAATCCGCCTATCATTCTTGCCTCGTAGCCGTTTCTTGGGCAGTAAGCGATATTGCCTATATCGCATACCTTCTCAAGGTCGAGAGTGACATAGCCCTGCTGGAGACCGTCAAAGTATGTGTTCATATCGCCGTCATAAGCCTTGTCCGCAGATGTTGCTGTGGACTCATGCCATGAAAGGGTGCCTGTAACGTTCTTTGCTGTGAGCTTGTCATACCTGGTGCTGCTGCCCTGACCGTGGGGAACTCCGAAGAGAGCGATCTCCGCGATATTAGCGCAGTAGGAGCTGTCGCTGTTGTACTCGTTGGTGGGCTTGCCCGAGGGCACCTCATAGCGGATATAGCGTATGGTGGTGTCGCCGGAAAGGGAAGTCACATAATGCATACCCGAGGTGGGCTTGTCCTTTACCACATAGAGGTCTGACCAGGTCTGACCGTCCTGTGATACGCGGAACTTTCCGTCTGTCATGCGGTACTCATAGCCGCTTCTGGGAGCGTATCCGAGAGCGGTGATGTCATAGAGACCGCCCAGATCTGCCTGTATCCAGCCGTCGCTGACGCCGTCAAAATAGGTGCCTGCGCTGCCGTCGAAAGCCTTGGTGTAGTTGGTCGAAGAGTCGCTGTTCCATGAGTCGGAGCCGCTGAGCTTTGCCGATGAAAGGTCTATCTTGTCAGTGAGATCTGCACCGCCCTTTACACCGTCGATGATGAAGGTGGTAACGGACTGCTTGGCGAGAGTTGCCTGGAGAGCGCCGCCTGAAACTGTGGTATTACCGATGTTCTTCCAGTTTTCTGAATTGCTGGTGCGGATAGTCTCTGCGGAGCTGCCCACAGCGCTGAAGCCTGAAAGGTCGAATACCAGCTGCTTGTCGGAGCTTCCGTCATTGGTGGCAACGATGACCAGCTTGCCGTTCTTCTGGTCGAAGGCAGCCACGCAGTTGTTGCTGCACTTGAGCATTGTCATTCCGGGACGGATATAGCGTGAGAACTGTCCCATGGAGTAGTACTTCTTTGTGAAGATTATCCTGTCATTGTCGTGGTCGGCAACTGCGAGACCCCAGTAGCCGCCCTGTGTATTTACCATACCCTTGTCCTTGTTGCCGTTCATGCCGACTTTTGAGATATGGTTGTCGATGACCTGCCAGAGTATCCACGCTGAGGAGTTAAGACCGTTGAGGTCGGTGGTTATGCGGTCTGCCAGCCAGAGACCTGCGCCCATTTCTCCTGCATTGGTGCCTGCAGTTGAACCGCCGTCCACCTCGCTCATCCACAGGTTCCTGCCTGCCTTGATGGCGGTGTCTTTCAGCTGACCGCGCTGGCTGCCGCCGTAGGTGTGGGTGTCGATACGTCCGATGAGGGACTTGGTTGTATCGGACATCTTGTTCCATGAGGTTATCTGAGTGTCTATGACTGACTCATCGCAGGCGCTGATGATAATATCGTTGAGCCCGCGTTTTTTCAGCGACTTTGCAAGCTCCTGATATATCTTGTCCATTGACGCGCCCTGGTCGAAGTGACAGCCCTCCTGCTTTGCGCTGAAGGCTCCCCAGTAGTCCGTATAGGGCTCGTTCATGGGGGTGATACTCTGTACGTGAATGCCCCAGTCATTTTCGTAGTGGGCAGTGACCTCGGCAAGATACTCGGCGAAGTCAGTGTACTTGTCGTCACGGAGATTGTTCTGTCCTGCGTTTTTAGCACCCGTACTGCATCCGCTGTTAGTCATGTAGTACGGGGGAGAGTTTGAGAACATCTCCACTATCATGTCATCGCCTGCCGCCTTGATACAGCGCTCCAGTACGTTGCGCTGGTTGTGGTCTGCGGACCAGTCATAGGTGACCGAGCCGTTGTTGTACTTGGTGTAGCCGGGCATATTTGAGTCTGTTCTGGTGATGTGAGTGTGGCTCGGGTCGTCGCCGCCGCCGATGTTGAATCTGGCGATGTTGAGACCAAGTCCCTCGGGACTGAAGAAGGCGTCTGCGCTCTGCTGTGCGAGACTGTCCGAATAGCCCACTCTGTTAGCCCACCAGCAGAGTGAAGTGCCCCAGCCTTCAAACTTGCCGCCATTGATGTCGTAAACGTCATATGGCGAGACCGAAACTACTGTCGCTGCCGCAGCTTCACTCATAGGCATAGCCGCGAATGTTGTCGCAAAAACTGTCATTGCCGCTGCTGCGGATAATATCCTCCTGAATAAATTCATGCCAAAGGGCTCCTTTCTGAATATACTTATTATATTATACATTATTTATCTGTGTTTGTAAACAGAAAATATGCAGAATGTGGCGATATTATGACTTAAAATTTTTAACACCTGCACTGTGCTTTACAGATCATGCACGATGTGGTATAATTTATCCGTATTGAGCATTTTAGTGTCAGGCGGAGAGCCTCCGCACCCGTGTTCGCGATAAAGCATTCATGGGCGGAAAGAGCACTCCGCGTCTCCACTAAAGTCAGCCGTGAAGTGTCAGGCGGAGAGCCACCGCACCCGTGTTCGCGATAAAGCATTCACGGGCGGAAAGAGCACTCCGCGTCTCCGCTAAAGTCAGCCGTGAAGTGTCAGGCGGAGAGCCTCCGCACCCATGTTCGCGGTAAAGCTTTCATGGGCGGAAAGAGTACTCTGCGTCTCCGCTAAAGTCAGCCGTGAAGTGTCAGCGCGGAGCGCTGACAGGCGGTCCCGCCCCATGATCGTTCCGCAAAAGGCAAAGTAAAAGCGGGCGGGACCGCCGGACGCCCTGCGTCCCTTCACGGCGGAAGGTTCGCATCAACTACGATTAACGAAAGGATAATTATGAGCGCATACGTTGAGTTCAGAAATGTGAAAAAGACATACAGGACAGGCGAGGTAGAGATACACGCTCTCAGCGACGTGAATTTTGAGATAAACAAGGGGGAGTTCTGTGTAATAGTGGGAGCCTCTGGTGCAGGCAAGACCACTATCCTCAATATCCTCGGCGGCATGGATACCCTTACATCGGGAAGCGTATTCCTGGACGGTACGGAGATATCCGCTCTTAACAAAAAGAAGCTAACCGCCTACAGGCGCTACGATGTGGGGTTTGTGTTCCAGTTCTACAATCTGGTACAGAACCTTACTGCGCTGGAGAATGTGGAACTTGCCGCTCAGATCTGCACAGACCCTCTTGATGCGGAAAAGGTGCTTCAGCAGGTAGGACTTGGGGAGCGTACAAAGAATTTTCCCGCACAGCTCTCAGGCGGCGAGCAGCAGAGAGTTGCCATCGCAAGGGCACTGGCAAAGAATCCCAAGCTCCTGCTCTGTGACGAGCCGACGGGAGCCCTTGACTATGAAACAGGAAAGGCGGTGCTGAAGCTCCTTCAGGATACCTGCCGCAAAAACGGTATGACAGTTGTGGTCATCACCCACAATCAGGCGCTTACGCCCATGGCTGACCGCATAATCACCGTGAAGAACGGTACCGTTTCAAGCGTGCGTATGAACGATAATATCGTTGATATTGCAGATATAGAGTGGTGACGGTATGGGTTCGGCAATAAGAAAGACCACTCTCCGTGAGATAAAGGGCACCTTCGGACGATTTTTTGCTATTATGGCGATAATCGCTCTCGGAGTGGGTTTCTTCACGGGAGTAAGGATAACAACACCTGCAATGGTGAACACGGTCAGCGGCTATCTCAACGAAAAGCAGTTCTACGACTACAGGCTGCTGTCCTCACTGGGCTGGAATGACGATGATATAGCGGACTTTCGCCTTCGTCCCGATGTGCGCAGTGCAGAGGGGGCATACAGCCTTGACATACTGACCTCGGGAGACAAGGAATATGTACTGAGGGCACATTCCATCACCGAGGATATAAACGGTATAAGGCTCAGAAGCGGCAGAATGCCGGAGGCTCCCGATGAGTGCCTTGTGGACGCAAATAAGGGCGACTTTAAAATAGGTAAGGTATTCAATCTTTCGCCGGAAAACTCCGACAGGGTAAAGGAGTCCCTTGCAGCTGACAAACTAAAAGTAGTAGGTACCTGCGATTCCTCACTGTATATCAATTTCGAGAGGGGAACTACCTCTGTGGGAAACGGCGAGATAACCGCCTTCATTTATCTTCCCGCGGAAGCCTTCGACATGGAGGTCTACACCGAGGCGTATGTGCGCTTTCAGCAGGACTTTCAGCTCTACTCCGATGAGTATGACAGCTGCATGGAGGGCAGAGACAGTCAATGGGAGGACATTGCCCGTTCAAGGGCAGATATCCGCTATGAGGAGCTCCGCAGCGAGGCTCAGAAAAAGCTTGATGACGGCAGAAAAGAGCTGGATGATAAGCGAGCCGAGGGACAGCAGAAGCTGGACAGCGCCCGTGCCGACCTTGACAGTGCAAAGGCTCAGCTGGACGGACAGGCGGCTCAGCTTGAGCAGATAAAGGAAATAAGTCCCGAGCAGTACGCCGCCGGAATGGAGCAGTACAACGCTGCCCTTGCAGACTACGAAAAGGGTGAGGCGGACTATGAGAGCTCCCTTGCGGACTTCAACAAACAGACAGGGGGACGCGGAAAAAGACATCGCCGACGGTGAAAAGGAGCTGGAAAAGCTTTCCGCCCCCGAGATATACGTTCTGGACAGAAATACCAATATAGGCTATGCCTGCTTCGAGAACGACTCCGAGATAGTGGCGCAGGTCGCCCGTATTTTCCCCGTTTTCTTCATACTTGTGGCAGCTCTGGTGTGCATGACCACCATGAGCCGCATGGTTGAGGAGCAGCGCACACAGATAGGCGTCCTCAAAGCTCTCGGCTACTCCGAGGGCACTGTCATGGGCAAGTTCATGTTCTATTCGGGAAGCGCCGCACTTATCGGCTGTATACTGGGCTATTTCGGCGGAACCTTCCTGTTCCCAAAGGTCATATGGAAGACCTATGAGCTCATGTACCTGAAGCTTCCCATGCCATATCTCTTTGACACAAAGCTGGCACTCATCGCTCTTGCGGTGTCGCTGATATGCTCAGTCGGCACTACCTGGTTCAGCTGCCGTCTGGAGCTGTCGGAGACCTCTGCAGGTCTCATGAGACCCAAGGCACCCAAGGCTGGAAAGCGTGTGCTGCTGGAGAACGTGGGTTTCATCTGGAAGCGTCTCAAGTTCCTCCACAAGGTGTCTATCAGAAATATATTCCGCTACAAGAAGCGGCTTTTTATGATGATACTGGGCATAGGCGGCTGTACGGCGCTCCTGGTCACCGGCTTCGGCTTAAAGGACTCCATCGCAGGCTTTGCCGACACACAGTACGGCGAGATAGAGGTGGCTGACGCCTCTGCTTCACTGAAAAATATAGACGGGGAGCTGCCTGAGGCGCTCAGCAGTCTCCTTGACGAGAATACCACCGATTACAGGCTGATGTATACGGGCTCCTGGGACCTGCTCTACGGTAAAAAGGTCAAGAGCGTCACAGTGAACGCGGTTGACAGCTTTGACGGTCTGGAAAAATACTATGTGCTCCGCGACATGGAGGGCAATGCACTTTCGGCTCCTGCTGAGGGAGAAGCGGTGGTGAGCCACAGCATCGCCGAGAGATACAACGTGAAAAAGGGCGGTACCATAAAGCTCCGCGACGAGAATATGCGGGAGCTTAACGTGAAGGTATCGGGCATTTTCGAGAATCACGTCTATAATGTGGTATTCATGGGCAGCAGCACCATGGAAAAGCAGCTCGGGGAAAAGACTGCCACAAACTTCGCCCTTCTCAACTTCAATGATGGCGCGGATATATACAAGACCTCCGCTGTACTTTCCAAAAACGGCAATATCACCACGGTCGTGCTGTTCGGTGACCTGAAGGAGAGGCTTAGCAAGATGATGAGCAGTCTGGATTATATCGTCCTCATCGTCATCATCTGCGCCGCAGGACTGGCGTTCATAGTGCTCTACAATCTCACCAACATCAACATAACCGAGCGTGTACGAGAGATAGCAACCATAAAGGTGCTGGGCTTCTTCCGCCGTGAGACCTCCTCCTACGTGCTCAGGGAGAATCTGGCTCTCACCGCCTTCGGTACAGCCGTGGGTCTGGGACTGGGCATACTGGTGCATCGCTTCGTCATGGCTCAGATAAGGGTTGACCTGGTTGACTTCAGCGTGAAGGTTCTGCCAAAGAGTTTCCTTTACAGCGTTCTCCTCACATTCCTTTTCAACTTTATAGTTGACCTGTTCATGGAGCTTAAACTTGAGAAAATTAATATGGCTGAGTCTCTTAAATCAATTGAATGACAGGCTTAAATTATAGTGAAATTTACTCCCTCTGCAAATCAGGGGGAGTATTTTTGTGTAAATCTCATGAATATTGCTCGAAATATACTCCTTAAGTTGACATTTTGTTGTTTTTGTGCTATGATATAAGTGAACCAAAGGGTTCGGGGGATATGGATCGATGTTTATTTCGATAAGGAGAAAATTTAATGAATTACAAGATCAAAAGAGGTGTACTCAAAAAGTACAAGGACGAGAAAGGCGTTACCGAGATCTTTATTCCCGATAACGTCGGAATCATCGACGAGGGCGCTTTCTGCGACTGCACCAATCTTGTAAGGATACTCATGCCCGATACCGTTCAGGTGATCTCCGATACGGCATTCAGCGGCTGTGAGAACCTTAAATGTATCGCACTCCCCGAAGGCACTTTAAGAGTGGGCTGGTATGCCTTCCGCGGCTGCCGCAGTCTCAGTGATCTCACTATACCCTCAAGTCTTGAGGAAATCGGAAAATTTGCTTTTGCAGGCTGTGATCGTCTCTCATCGGTAAAGGTCACCTATAAGGATAAGGTGTATAAATTCGGCTTATGCGGCGAGCTGAACAACGAGAGATGGCAGAAGATAAGGACTACCCTCAGTACACTCGATAATAACATCGCTTCATAGCAGAACTGTGTGCGTTTTTTCCCGCAGTTCAACAGAAAAAGCCTAAACAGCACTTGCTTTATGCAGGTGCTGTTTTTTTGTACATATGCATCGGCGATAGCTTTTTCTTATAAGTCATCATAGGGTTTAGGTATTGGACAAATGCCTATAGGTATGGTATGATTAGTCCATAGAAAAAACAGGGAGTGAGAATATGAAAGCACTTTACAGAAGACAGCTAAATTCGGAACGAATGCGATGTTGCCGATGATCAGACAGACGGAAGATAATAAGAGGATATGAAAGAATTAATGTGATGAAAGGTCGATAAATATGAAAACAAGAATAAAGGTATATTCAGTACTTACAGCAGCCGCTCTCCTTACAGGCTGCGGTGCATTCAACAACCAGGACAGTACAGAGACTGCCACAACAGAGAACAAGACTACCACAGCAGCTTCGGACACTACTACAGACTGCTGTGAGGATAAGGATAAGGACTGCTGCAAGGATGAGCCTGCGGACTGCTGCGGTGACAGCGCCGAGGCGGTAACACTGGGAGCTCCCGAAAAGACCGATATCAATATCGGACACCTTAACTCAACAGCACACCTTCTTGCATTTGTTGCTGCTGAGGAAGGCTACTTCAAGGAAGAGGGACTCAATGTTACTCTCACACAGTTCTCCAGCGCAGCAGAGCTGGTAAACGGTATTGAAGCCGACAAGCTGGACGTTGCCTTCGTGGGTTCGGTACCTACGCTCACATTCCAGAGCCAGGGACATGATATTTCCATTTTCGGCGGTGCTATGACAAATGGTCACGGCTACGTTATCAAGTCTGAATATGCAGATGAGGACGAGCTGGGTGTTGAGATACTCAAGGGCAGAAACGTAGCTTCCGTTAAGAACAGCGTTCAGGACGCAGAGCTCCAGATACTTCTCAAGGAGGCAGGCATTGAGATAGGAGAGGGCAAGGATAAGGTAAATATCGTTTACTTCGACAGCCAGAAGGACGCATACGCTGCACTTTCAAATTCGTCTATTGACGCAGCTTCTGTATATTCACCCTATGCTTCTCTTGCAAAATCACAGGGATACAAGGTAGTATACTACTGCGCTCATGAGAAGGCGCTTGAAAATCAGCCCTGCTGCCGCCAGATTGCCAAGACATCGGCACTTAACAGCAATCCCAATACATTTACCGCTATCGAAAGAGCATTCATAAAGGCTTATCACTTTACACAGACCGATCACGACAAGACCATCAAAGACGTCAAGAAATACATCGATATCGAGGACGACCTTATCGAGACTGAGGTTTACGGCGGATACAGCGTTTCCAGTCCCGATCCCGACAAGCAGGGTACCGTCACACTCAAGGATACTATTGTTGATCTTGGCTACACAGACGATTATGACATCGAGTCTTATTATAATACGGATATTTACAAAAACGCTCTGGCAAGTATCCTGGCTGAAGGCTCTGATGATATCTATAAGGAATTAGAGGAGCATTTCAATGAGTACGAGTAATACGGCAGTCGCCAACAAGATAGAGATAAAAAATCTCACAGTCAACTACACAGAGAACAGAAAAAGCTTCAACGCACTGAATGATGTGTCATTCGGCGTTGGCAGGGGAGAGTTCGTCAGCGTCATCGGCGCAAGCGGCTGCGGCAAGTCCACACTCCTCAGCGTTCTCGAAGGTCTTTATTCTCCTGCGGGAGGTACTGTGCAGATAGACGGCAAGGAGCTTCACGGCACAGGTACAGAGAGAGGAGTAGTGTTCCAGCACTACTCTCTCTTCCCGTGGATGACTACGAGAAAGAATATAGAATTCGGCATTAAGCAGGCAAGACACGGCGTAAAGCGCAGTGAGCGCACAAGGATAGCGGACGAATTCCTGCACAAGGTGGGACTTGACGGCTTCGGCAGCAAATACCCTTCCCAGCTTTCGGGCGGTATGCAGCAGAGAGCCGCTATCGCAAGGGCACTGGCTATGGATACGGAAATACTCCTCATGGATGAGCCATTCAGCGCCATTGACGCAAAGAACAGAGTAGTGCTCCAGGAGCTGCTCCTTTCCCTCTGGGAGGGAGACGGCAAGGAGGAGCGCAAGACCGTTGTTTTTGTTACTCACGATATAGACGAGGCTATCCTGCTCTCTGATAAGATAGTAGTTCTCACCGCACACCCCGGAACAGTCAACGAGATAGTACAGGTGCCTTTCGAGCGCCCAAGAAACCGCTCTGCACTGGTAGGTACAGAGGAGTACGGCAAATTCAGAAACAGGCTGCTTGGTCTTCTCTATAATGATATCAGAGAGCGTATCGGCGGAGATGAGGTGGTATTATGACATGGAAAAAGCGCTTCCTCAGAGTCACACACCTGCTCTTCATCATACTTCTTCTGGTACAGCTCCTTCCTGACAGATCCACAAAGGAGGTCTTTACGGGAAAGCTGGTGACCTTTGCAACAGGCGTTGAAGTTGTGACCCTGCTGGCGTCATTTATAATAAAGAAGCCACAGTCACTGTCGCTGCTGCTGGATATAGTGGGCTTTGTATACGTCCTTCTGACGGTCTGGAGCCTTGCAACAGCCAAGTACAACGTACTCAATGATATGCTTTTCCCCGCACCTGGCAAAGTCATCAATCAGTTCGTCGAGGACAGGCAGAAGATACTTATCAATATCAGAAGCTCCGTGGGCATTACCATACAGGGCTTTCTCCTTGCAGCTGTCACAGCCATTCCCCTGGGACTTTTCATCGGCTGGAGCGCAAGAGTGGGCGGAGCTGCCACATACATCACAAAGTTTTTCAGCTCAATACCGCCCATCGTGTATATTCCCTACGGTATCGCGCTGCTCCCCACATTCAGGTCGGTATCCGTATTCGTTATCTTCCTGGCTACATTCTGGCCTGTATTCGCAGGAACCATGAGCGGAGTCCTTGGCGTTGACAAGAAGATAATCGACTCAGCAAAGGTGCTGAACGTCAGCAAGCCCGAGATGCTTTTCTCGGTAATACTTCCCGCGTCCTTGCAGCAGATATTCCTGGGCTGCAACCAGGGACTCAGCGTGTCTTTCATACTCCTTACATCTGCGGAGATGATAGGCGCAAGGGACGGCATGGGCTATTATGTCAAGTACTATTCGGATTTCGGTGACTACACAAGAACTATTACGGGACTTCTGGTCATCGGCTTTGTAGTAATTGCAGTTACCTTCCTTTTCAATAAGCTTCAGAATTATCTTCTCCGTTGGAAAAGGTAATGATTGAGGAAAAAAACAAATCTCAGAGGCGGCACCTGCCGCCCCCCTTTTCAGCTTCGTGCCCTTTGATGGTAACGGAGCTTTTTTGTATGTTACTGCACAGGTATTCTGACGTTTATGGAATTTTTTGTGGTTATTGCTGAATATAGATAATACCTATTGACAAAGTATGCGTCGTATGATATAATACATATAGTTCCGATAGGAATACAAGGATTAATGAAAGGAGAGCTGAACATGAGACATTTATCAATGTGTTGCTGCTGTTGCATGAATAGCAATTATATGTTCCGTATAGTGCGCACTTATGCTCAGCGATGTTGCTCTTTCTGAAACATTAATGGCATATACCGGATCCATGGGTCTGTAACTGCGCGGAATGCGGAATGCGTTCCGCGCTTTATTTTTGGAGGTCAATATGGTTGATGAAAGAGAGAGTGTGACCGCTAAGCTCTGTGCCTTTGCAAGAGCCTGGCACTCAAACAGGTCACGGGATAAGATTTACGACGATTACCTTGCCTATGATCTTATGGGCAAGGAGGAGTATGACGCAGTCTATGACATGATAAGCCACGGCTTTGGCGGAGGTATACCCCAGCTTTCAAGGGAGGATACGGAGCAGGTCATCAATGAGTATATAGCTCCCATACCGCTTTCGAGGATACATTTTTCCGAGAGCAGACTTGAGCGCTTTGCCGAGGAGAACGGTGAGATACAGTACGTTATCTGCGGTGCCGGTTCGGACACCTTTTCCTTCCGCAACGCCAATGAGAACATCACCGTTTTTGAGGTGGATCACCCCGATACTCAGCGCTACAAGCTTGAGAAGATTGGGGAGCTCCAGTGGAATATCCCCCGGAATGTAAGGTTTGTATCCATTGACTTCGAGAAGGAGCGAATGTGCGACAAGCTTATAGAAGCAGGCTTTGATCCTGAGAAAAAGGCATTTTTCAGCATACTTGGCGTGTCCTACTATCTGACACTGGACGTCTTCGCGGACACACTTTCCCAGATAGCCGAGCTCTCGGCACTGGGGAGCGCAGTTGCCTTTGATTACCCCATAAAGACGGGCAGCTTCCCCAGAAGAGTGCAGAGACTTGAGCAGATAACCGAGTCCCTCGGTGAGGTCATGCGGGGCGGTTTTGATTACAACGAGGTATCCCGGGCGCTTTACGCACTGGGATTTCAGATCGACACGTATATGCCTCCCGAGAAGGTACAGAAGGCGTACTTCGGCGGCAGACAGGACAATATGAGAGCCTTTGAAAACGTCAGCCTTATATCGGCTGTCTACACCTCGGGCTATAATTTTGAATAGGAGTGTTTACAATGAGCAGATTCAATAATACAGAAACAGCACTTATACACGGAGGTATCTCCATTGACGAGCGCACAGGCGCTGTGAATATACCCATATACCAGACCTCCACCTACAAGCAGGACGGTCTGGGAAAGATGCGCGGATACGAGTATTCACGCACAGGAAATCCCACCAGAGAGGCTCTTGAAGCTCTCATCGCTGAACTGGAGGGCGGCTATGCTGGTTTTGCCTTCGGCTCCGGAATGGCAGCGCTGACAGCGGTTCTCAGCCTGCTGCACAGCGGAGACAGAGTTCTCATTTCCAGCAACGTTTACGGAGGAACATTCAGGCTCCTCAGCAAGGTATTCGACCATTTCAGCATCACTTACACCATCTCAGATACTACAGACCTTGCAAGCTTTGAGAGTGACATTGCCGAAGACGTAAAGGCAGTCATCATCGAGAGCCCTGCAAATCCTCTCATGACAGTTACAGATATAAGGGCAGTGGCAGAGGTCTCCCACAGACACGGCCTTCTCGTCATTGTGGACAACACCTTCATGACTCCCTACCTCCAGAAGCCCCTTGAGCTTGGTGCGGATATAGTGGTACACAGCGCGACCAAGTATCTCGGCGGTCACAGTGACGTGGTATCGGGACTTGCCGTTGTCAATTCCGCGGAGCTTGCAGAGAAGATTGCCTTTATACAGAATTCAACAGGCGGAGTTCTCGGTCCCTTTGATTCCTTCCTGCTTATCAGGGGTATCAAGACCCTCGCAGTCCGCATGGACAGACACGTTTACAACGCTGAGAAGGCAGCACAGTTCCTGTCTGAGCATGACGCAGTTAAGAATGTCTACTATCCCGGACTTCCCGGCAGTCAGGGCTATGAGGTGAACCTCAGACAGGCAAAGAACGGCGGAGCAATGATCTCCTTTGAGCTGAAAGACAACTATGATATCAACACATTCTTTGAGAACCTTCAGCTGGTGTCCCTGGCGGAGAGCCTGGGCGGAGTTGAGTCACTTGTATGCCATCCCTCATCAATGACTCATGCCTCAATTCCTGCGGATATACGCAAAAAAGTGGGTATAACCGACGGACTTATCCGACTCTCTGTGGGTATTGAGCAGATCAATGATATTCTCGGAGATATTGCACAGGCTATTGCAAAAGCTGAAAGAAAGTGAGATAATATATATGAAGTACTATGATTCAATGCAGTCTCTTATCGGAAACACTCCTCTGGTGAGACTTGGAAATATCGTACAGGCAGAGGGCGTGAACGTCTTCGCAAAGCTGGAGCTCTACAACCCCTCGGGAAGCGTCAAGGACCGCACAGGTCTGTACATGATAAATGACGCCGAGAAAAAGGGATTTCTGGGTGAAGGCGGCACCATCGTTGAGGCTACCGCAGGCAATACGGGTCTTGGCATAGCCTTTGCCGCTCTGAACCGCGGCTACCGTATCATCTTTGTAGTACCCACAAAGTTCTCGGCGGAGAAGCAGTCGCTGCTCCGCGCACTGGGAGCGGAGGTCATCAACACTCC
Source organism: Bacillota bacterium (assembly GCA_029572815.1). Classification (GTDB taxonomy): domain Bacteria; phylum Bacillota; class Clostridia; order Oscillospirales; family Ruminococcaceae; genus Ruminococcus. Next base: position 17,096 of record JAKPUQ010000041.1, read on the forward strand.
CCGTGAGGAGGGAATGCTTGGAGCTGTAAAAAAGGCAGAGGAGATAAAGGCACAGATAAAGGGCTCTATCTCGCTGGAGCAGTTCAAGAACCAGAGCAACCCCCTTGCTCACTATGAGACCACGGGCAGGGAGATCTTCGAGGACCTTGACGGTAAGATCGACTACGTTGTGGCAGGTGCAGGAAGCGGCGGTACCTATACGGGCATACTCAGGTATATCAAGGAGAGAGTTCCCTCTGCACAGGGAGTTCTGGCGGACCCCGTGGGCTCTACCATGGGCGGCGGTGAGCACAGCGACTACAACATCGAAGGCATAGGCAATGACTTTATTGCCGACACCATGGATATGACACTGGTGGATAAGGTGATAAAGGTCAATGACAGCGAAGCCTTTGAGACAGCAAGACTGCTTGCGGCTAAGGAGGGCGTTATCGCAGGCTCCTCCTCGGGAGCGGCTATGGCAGCGGTGCTGAAGCTCATAGACAGCGGCGCAAAGGGCAATATAGTCACAGTGTTCCCCGATCGTGGAGACAGATACTTCAGTACGGGGTTATTTGACTAAAACCGAAGCATTTCAGCGATGGCAATATAATTATACCGTCGGTCGAGCCGAGGGGGGGAATGCGTTACAGCCGAGTGACATTGCTTCGCTTGTCGCACTACTTCTAAGGAAGGGCTCTGCCCTTCCTCGCACACCTTCCCGCTCAAGGGAGAGCCTCCCTTGAGAATCCCGATGCTGCGGCTTCGCCGCCTTTATTATTATTTTTTTAAGAGGTGTTATAATGACTTTACAGCAGCTTAAATATATTCTTGCCATATCCGAAACAGGCTCCATGAACAAGGCTTCGGAACAGCTCTATGTGTCCCAGCCCTCACTGACCTCATCAGTGCAGGAGCTCGAAAAGGAAATAGGCATAAAGATATTCAACAGAAGCGGCAGGGGAGTTACTCTCACCAATGACGGTGCAGAGTTCATCCAGTACGCAAGACAGGTGGTGGGACAGTTCGATATTCTGGCGGAGAAGTATATCAGCAAGGGCAATGTGAAGAAGAAATTCGGCGTGTCCACTCAGCACTATTCCTTTGCGGTAAAGGCGTTCGTGGAGATGGTAAAGCGCTTCGACACCTCTGAATATGAATTTGCGGTCCGCGAGACCAAGACCGCGGAGATAATCAGCGACGTGGCAACTCTCCGCAGCGAGATAGGCATAATCTATCTCAATGACTTCAACCGCAAGTCCATGACAAAGCTGCTCAGCTCCAACGGTCTGGAGTTCCACACCCTTACAAGGTGCAGCCCCTTCGTCTACCTGTGGAAGGGACACCCGCTGGCAGGAGAGAAGTCCATAAACTTTGAACAGCTGGCGGACTATCCATGTCTCTCCTTTGAGCAGGGCGACAACAGCTCCTTCTATCTTGCTGAGGAGATACTGAGCACCAACGAGTACCAGCGCATAATCAAGGCAAATGACCGCGCCACAATGCTCAATCTCATGATAGGACTTGACGGCTACACGCTCTGCTCGGGCATTATCTGCGAGGAGCTCAACGGCAGCGACTATATCGCTGTCCCCTTCGACAGCGGATCTGCGGACGAGGTAATGGAGATAGGCTATATCACGCTGAAAAACGTCATACTCAGCGAAATGGCTGAGATCTACATCAGCGAGATAAAGGGCTACCTTGGGCTATAATTTTATCCTATAACACATCATAGCGTTTCGGTATTGGACAGGGAAGCGCTATAGGTGTATAATTAAAACATACCAAAATGATAGGAGTTTTCCCATGAAAGAGATAATCTGGTCAGGCAGAGGCGGACAGGGCGCATTCACCGCCGCAAAGCTCCTCGGAGCAGCCTATACTGCCGAAAACAGCAATAAATATGCACTGGCTTTTCCCTCCTTCGGTCCCGAGAGACGCGGAGCTCCCGTAAGAGCCTTCACCAAGCTTGATACCAGACCCGTCACCGACAGGAGCCAGACCGAAAAGGCGGACTATATCGTTATACTTGACGATACCCTGTACAGCCCACAGCTGAAACAGCTCCTCAGGGAGGACGGCAGGATAATAGTCAACTCAAAGAATGTTATCGACGGTGTCCTCACCTTTGACGGTGAGAAGATAGCCGCAGAGTTCAGGCTTCCCACAGTGAATACCGTCATGTACGGACTGCTTGTTGGACTTTCGGGAGTAGTTTCCGTTGAGGAGGCGATAAGCTCCATCAAGGGCTATATGCCCGAAAAAATACAGGAGCGCAATATCGCCGCACTTCGCAGAGCCGTTGAGGAGGTGCTTGCATGAGACCATATATCAGGGAAAAGACCGCCTTCACCTTTGACGAGGTGCCTGTGAATACTTCATTTGAAGCGGGCTATCTGGTTACAGTGAACAGCGGCTGGAGAAGTATCCGCCCAGTGGTGGAAAACGCAAAATGCGTTGGCTGCGAGCAGTGCTATCTGTACTGTCCCGACGGCGTTATCTCAATAAAGGACGGCAAGGCACAGATAGACTATGACTTCTGCAAGGGCTGTGGAATATGCGCAAAAATTTGCAGGATAGGTGCCATAGGAATGGAGGCGGAGCGCTGATGAGCAGGAAATTTCTTTCGGGCAACGAGGCATTTGCCGAGGGTATAAGGCTTGCCCGCCCAGAGGTCATATCGGCTTACCCTATAACTCCCCAGACAATCGTTGTGGAGCGGCTTTCCGAGATGGTTGAGGACGGCAGTCTCAAGGCTGAGTACGTCCATGTTGAGTCGGAGCATTCCGCTCTCTCATGTGCCATAGGAGCAAGCGCTGCAGGAGCAAGAGCCTTCACAGCAACATCATCACAGGGACTTCTCTACATGGCGGAATGTCTTTACTACGCCGCAGGAGGCAGGTTCCCCATAGTCATGATGAATGCGGACAGGTCAACGGCGCTCCCCTGGAACATTTACGGAGACCAGCGTGACAGTCTTTCACAGCTTGACAGCGGCTGGATACAGGCTTATGCCGAGAACGCACAGGAGGCTCTGGACCTTGCACTCATGAGCTATAAAATAGCTGAGAACAAGGCGGTCTCCACACCATTCATGGCAAACCTTGACGGCTTCGTACTTACCCATACCTACGAGACTGTGGAGATCCCCGACAGAGAGCAGGCAGACAGGTTCCTGCCGCCCTACGAGACCGATAACCGCATCGATTTTGATAATCCGAAGAACATGGCGTTCTCCGCAGGTCCCGATACCAACTACATCTTTAAATACAGGGAGCATGAGGGAGTTCTGGCAGCCAAAGCCGTTATCGCTGAGACCGAGAAGGAGTTCGCGGAGATCTTCGGCAGACAGTATACGGGACTCACAGAGAGCTACCTTACCGAGGACGCCGACTACATACTCATAACTCTCGGAAGCATCGCAGGACTCTGCCGCGAGACCGCAGATAAGCTCCGCAGCAGGGGAGTGAAGGCAGGAGTTCTCAGGATACGTTATATGCGTCCCTTCCCCAATGAAGAAATAGCCCGTGAGCTGAAAAACGCAAAGGGCTACGGAGTTCTTGAAAAGGACATCAGCTTCGGAAACGAGGGCGCAGTTTATACCAATGTTAATTCGGCTCTGAAAAAAGCAGGGCTCACTATAAATGGCGGAAACTTCATCGGCGGTCTGGGCGGACGTAATATCTCTGCCGCAGACATCGAGGATATTTTCAACCACATCGCCGACGGTAAGGACGGCGTTCATTTCCTTGGCATAGGAGGTTCGGACAATGGCTAATAAAACGGCGGAAAGCATTTCCCGCGAGGAGTTTTTCTACGGTCACAAGGCCTGTGCAGGCTGCGGCGGAAGCCTTGCGGTAAGAGCTGCACTGAAGGTACTGGGCAGGAATGCAGTATCAGTGCTGCCTGCGGGCTGTATGTCGGCGGTAGGATTTAATTTTCCACAGCTTTGCTTCTCCAACAACTCCATAATCTCCACCTTTGCAGGCACAGCCTCCATGCTCACAGGCGTTGAGGCAGGTCTCAGAGCCAAGGGATATAAGGACTTCACCGCAGTCGGATTCGCAGGTGACGGCGGTACCGCAGACATTGGTATACAGGCTCTTTCCGGAGCTATCGACCGCAACGACAATATCATCTACATCTGCTACGACAACGAAGCCTACATGAACACGGGCATACAGAAAAGCGGCCTTACGCCCTTCGGCGCAAAGACCACTACCACTCCCGCAGGCAGGAATATCCACGGCAATATCCGTCCCAAGAAGAATATGTTCGAGATAGCAGCCGCCCATGATATTCCCTATGCAGCTACTGCAAGCGTAGGCTACCTGCCCGACTTTATCGCCAAGGTGAAGAAGGCATCGCAGATACAGGGCACCAAGTATATCCACGTTATCGCACCATGTCCCACGGGCTGGGGAGTCGCTCCCGACGAGACAGTGGACATAGCCAGAGAGGTAGTGGACAGCGGTCTGTGGTATCTTGCGGAGTATGAAAACGGCAGGTTCACTCTCAACCACAAGCCGAAGGAGTTCACAAGCGTTGAGGCTTATCTGAAAAAGCAGGGACGCTTTAAACACCTTGACGATGAGGATATAAGAGTGATAACGGAGTCCCGCGACAAGAAGTGGGATTACATAAACAGCAGCTTTGAATATTCGGGAAAATAGTTCCCGATGAAGGTGTATATCAGTTATAGGGATCGCCTATAACTGATGATAAGCCTTTGGTATTGGACAAAAACATTTATAGGGTGTATAATAAAAGCATAGAAAACAGATAGGAAATATCGAAATTATAAGAAATCGGAGGATAAAGACATGAGCAGAGATGTAAACAACAAATTCTGGGACGAGGAGCTGGAAACCCTCCCCCGCGAGGAACTGGAAAAGAGACAGCTTGAAGACCTGAAGGAGATCGTTAAGTTCGCATACGACAACGCTCCTTACTACAAGCGTTCATTCGATGAGGCAGGCGTAAGCCCGAGGACATCAAGACCCTCAAGGACATCGAAAAGTTCCCCTTTATCAACAAGAAAACTCAGCGTGACACTCAGGGCGTCGGCTCATTCCTTGGTGAGCTGTGTGCAGTCCCCGAGGAGGACGTTGTATTCATATCAACATCGTCAGGTTCTACGGGAGTTCCCACAATGAGCCCCTTCACAAAGAAGGACTTCGACGAGTTCCAGGAGACAGAGAGCCGCTGGTTCTGGCAGGTGGGAATGAGACCCAATGACCGCTACGTTCACGCTCTCAACTTCTCACTTTACGTTGGCGGACCTGATGTTATCGGTGCCCAGAACTTAGGCGCACTGTGCATCTGGGGCGGTACACTGCCCAGCGAGAGACTCCTTTTCATACTCAAGACCTATCAGCCCACTGTAATATGGACCTCCCCTTCATACGCATGGCAGCTTGGTGAAAAGGCTCTCAAGGCAGGTATCGATCCCAAGAAGGATCTCAATATCAAGAAGATCATCGTAGCAGGCGAGCTCGGCGGTTCCATTGATGCCACAAGAAAGGCTATCGAGGACCTCTGGGGCGCTGAGGTATATGACTTCTACGGACTGTCCGACATTTTCGGTGCCTGCGCCGCACAGTGCGAGTACCACGACGGACTTCATATCGCCGAGAACCACATCCTTGTGGAGACAGTTGATATCCACACAGGCGAGGTACTCAAGCCGGGTGAGGTAGGCGAGCTTGTATTCACAACTCTCCGCAAGCACGCCCGTCCTCTCATCCGTTTCAAGACAGGTGACATCGGACGCATCGACACCACAAAGTGCAAGTGCGGACGTACACACGGAAGGATCAGTATCCTCGGCAGAAAGGACGATATGTTCATCGTTTCCGCTGTAAATGTATTCCCCAGCGATATCGAGGCGGTTATCCGCGAGCAGAGCGGTATCACAGGCGAGTACCTTATCCGTATCTTCGAAAAGGACTTCACAGCCAAGCATGCTGTTGAGATCGAGAAGAACGCAGATAACCCGAAGGACGATGATACAGTTGCAGCAGAGATAAGCGCAGCACTGAAGGCTCGTATCGGCGTTAAGCCTGCAAAGGTGGTGGTTCACCCCGACGGCGGACTTGATACACGTTCCGAGCACAAGTCAAGAAGAGTTATCGACGAGAGAAATATTGACTACAACATCTGATAGTAGTATAATATAAAAGATGTATGCAGGGGCGGTGTGAGCATCGCCCCATGCGAATTGTTCTTGTAGGGGACGGCGTCCCCGACGTCCCATCGGTTGACTGAGTGGGCTGTCGAGGACGCCAGCCCCTACATTTTATATGATTCAGGAGGAAAAATATGCCAAAGCTTTCAAGCAGAACAGAGACATTTACAGATTCCGTCATAAGGCGTATGACGAGAATTTCAAATAAATACGGCGCAGTTAACCTGTCCCAGGGCTTCCCCGATTTTGAGCCTCCCCGCGAGATACTTGACCGCCTTGCGCAGGTCACAAACGAGGACTTCCACCAGTACTCAATAACATGGGGCGCTCAGAATTTCCGCGAGGCTCTTGCGGACAAGCAGTCTGCACTCATGGGCAGGAAAATAGACCCCAACGGCGAGATAGTCGTTACCTGCGGAAGCACCGAGGCTATGATGGCGGCAATGATGACCGTCACAGACCCCGGGGACAAGGTAATCGTGTTCTCGCCCTTCTATGAAAATTACGGCGCAGATACCATTCTCTCGGGAGCCGAGCCTATTTACGTTCCCCTGATACCGCCGGAATTCAGCTTCGATGCAGACGTTCTTGAAGCGGCATTCAAACAGCACCCTAAGGCCATAATCCTCTGCAATCCCTCCAATCCCTGCGGAAAGGTGTTCACACTGGAGGAACTTCAGATCATAGCTGACTTCGCTAAGAAGTACGATACCTTCGTCATCACCGACGAGGTCTATGAGCATATAGTTTACGCTCCCCATAAGCACATTTATTTTGCTTCGCTGCCGGATATGTGGGAGAGGACAATTTCGTGCTCCTCACTTTCCAAGACCTACTCCATCACAGGCTGGCGACTTGGCTATGTCATAGCACCGCCCGAGATAATCGACACCGTCAAGAAGGTGCATGACTTCCTCACCGTGGGAGCTGCAGCGCCTCTCCAGGAAGCAGCCGTTACGGGACTTCGCTTCGGAGCTGACTACTATCAGTGGCTACAGGACAAGTACACCGAAAAGAGACAGCTCTTCCTTGACGGACTTGACCGCATTGGTCTCAGCCATACAGTTCCTCAGGGAGCCTATTACATACTTCTTGACATATCAGAGTTCGGCTATGAGAGCGACCTTGATTTCTGCGAGAAGCTGGCTGAATATGTAGGCGTTGGAGCAGTTCCCGGCTCAAGCTTTTTCAAGGAGCCTGAAAACAGGTATATCAGGTTCCATTTTGCAAAGAAGAACGATACACTGAACAGCGCGCTTGAGCGCCTTTCGGATATCAGAAAGAAAATGCCAAAGGCATGAGAATAAAACAAGCCCCGAAGTATTAATACTTCGGGGCTTGTTTTATTCGTTTTTTACTGAGCGGTAACAGCTTCCTGTACGGCTTCGGCAGCCTCATTCTGTGAAGCGGTCTTGCCGTTTATAAGCTCGATTATCCTGTCGCCGTAGGCTGCACACTTATGAGAGTGTGTAACCTGAAGTATAGTGATGCCCTTCTGCTTGTTTATCTCAGAGAAGAGCTTCATTATCTCGGCACCTGCGTTGGAGTCAAGGTTTCCTGTAGGCTCGTCAGCCAGGATTATCTCGGGATTGCCGATAACAGCTCTTGCGATAGCGACTCTCTGCTGCTGACCGCCCGAGAGCTCAGAGGGCTTTGCCTTGCGCTTTTCGGTAAGGCCTGTTATGCGGAGTATCTCGTCAAGCTGTGCCTGCATCTCTGCCTTGCTCTTGCCCTTTACACTGGAAGGAAGGAGGATATTGTCCTCAACGTTGAGGTTCTGGACCAGGTTGTAGAACTGGAAGATAAAGCCTATCTTGTCAAGTCTCAGTGCAGAGAGGTCCTTCTCCTTCATTTTGCCGATATCATTTCCGCAAACATTTATAGTGCCGTTGAAGTATCTGTCAAGTCCGCCTATGAGGTAGAGGAGAGTGGATTTACCGCTTCCCGAAGCACCCATAAGGGATACGAATTCGCCCTTTTCAACGCTGAGGGACGCTCCCGACAGCACCTTTGTCATGCTCTCGCCCTTGCCGAAAGCCTTATATACGTTATTAACTTCTATTAAATTAGCCATTGAACTTTCTCCTTTATTCGTATTTCAGCTGTGAAACTACATCCATTTTCTTCAGTGCCCTTATGGGGAACAGTGATACCAGTGTGAATATGCCCCAGAGGAATATTGCATAGATAACGCACTTTACTACGGGTATCAACAGAGGGATAACGTTTCCTGTTGTGTCCATCATTCTCATGAATATCACTGACATGAACATTCCTATGGGTACCGCAAACAGCAGAGCTGTTCCGGCGGCGATCATATTTTCGATAAGGAACATTTTCGACAGCTTCTTTCTTGGCATTGCCACTGAGGTCATAACAGCGCATTCACGCTTTCTGCCCTCAAGTCCGATGAGCTGGTTGCTGACAACACCAATAAAGGTAAGTCCTACGCCGATGAGTATGAGCATATGTATGATCACCATGAGTATAGCACGGCTCACGCCAAGCTGAAGCATATATTCATTGCTGGTCATACACATAGGTATAAGGTCTGCGGAGTGATCCTGTATGGTCTTCTTTATCGTCTTGGGATCGTCGCCCTTGACAAAGAGATATGCAGGGTGATCGCCGTAGATCTCCTTGTATGTGTCCTCATTGAGGACAACGCAGGTACCTGTGCCTGAGCCGTAGTCAATGTCTATCTTGCTCTTTATGGTAAGCTCTCTTTCAGCGGGGAGGTAGCCCTGTGCCATAAAGGTCAGCTTTACCTTGTCGCCTACCTCGAGACCGTAATCCTTCATCAGCACCTTTCCGAGGCATACCTCATCGGCGCCGATATGGTCATCACAGCCCTCAAAGGTATCCACCAGCTGATTTCCGCCGTCCTTCCAGCCGTAGAGATATAAGATCTCTTCCTTCTGCTTTTCGCCGACTTTCACATAGTCCTGAGTAAGGTAGAAAAACTCGGTCTGCTCCACGCCGTCAAGCTGGTCTATATAGGTGAGCATTGTGGGCTTGGTGCCGGAAAGTGCGTTTATGACGTCGCACTTGAACACCTGCTTTGAGTAAACGTTGGAAAGAGAATTGGAGAACATATAGATAACAAGAGCAAGTGCTGCGGCTGTAACGCAGAGCACAGAGCTTCCTACTGTGGATTTTTTTGCTCCTGCTTCAACTGCCGCAAGATGTGCGATAGGCCAGTTCAGCTTATCAAAGAGCTTTGCAAGAAGCCCTGCGATGCCTCTGGTAACGTAGTTGAAAAGAAGTGCTGCGCCTGCTATTACACAGATGAAGCAGATCATATTTGTTGTAAAGCTGTCCTTGAAGAAGAAGGTGACAGCTGCTGTGATAAGGAGCAGAGCTCCGATGACTGTTGCTGCCTTGCTGGGCTTGTATTCGGTCTCTTTGGTGTTGAAGATGATGTCGCGGATGGGCACTCTCAGAGCCTTTACGCTCTCCTTTATGGGGCAGAGGCTCTCGATGATGACAGCTCCCAGGATAACTCCGATGTATACGTAGAACTTCGGCATGGGCACCTTGGGACGTATCGCATCTTCAACTATGAGCATGGAGTTGAACAGAGGCTCCTTTATAAGAATGTAGAGAAGTATACCTATACAGCTTCCTGCAAGTCCGAAGAGCGCATTCTCAAAAATGAGGGCAAATGTGGCCTTTGCGGGGGAAACTCCCAGGCTTCGGAATGTACCTACAACGGACATCTTGTCGCTTATCATACGCTCGGATACGGATACCGTTACGAATATTACCAGGAGCATACAGATAGCAAAGAGTATAAGGAATATGCGTGAAATTCCCTTTATGGAATCCTCAAGGTCCTTGTCCTCAAGGAAGTTGGTCACCTCAGCTGTGGGGTACTTATCCTTGAAGAACTTTTCTGCGTCCTTTATCTGACTGTCATCCTTGACGTCAACCAGTACAGAGGTGATCTCTGCTTCTCCGCTGAGAGAGAGATCCTTCATATCCTCCAGGCTTATTACTATGACCTTATCGCTCATTGAGAAAAGTCCCTGCTTTTCCTCAATTGTACCGACGGTGAATTCAACGGGAACGTCTCTGTCTCCGTGGAGGACTATCTTGTCACCCTCCTCAAAGCCGAATTCCTCAGCAAAGTTCTTGCTGATACCAGCCTTCTTGCCGTCTATCTGAATTTCATCGCGTATGACGTTCATATTCTTGCCTTCCTCGGGATCAACAGCTACAACAGTTGCCTCACCTCGGTTGACATAGGAATAATCGCTGTCTATCCTTCTGTCGAAGTAGCAGGAAATACCGGCGATTCTCAGGATATTGCAGTCGGGAGCACCGTCTGCAAAGTCATCTCCTACGGGGGATTTAGTATCTACTTCAAGATCGCTTGAGCCTGCCATAGTTGAGAAAAGACCTCTCAGCATTGTCTTGAGGGAGCCGCTGAGGTCCATACATATCATAGCTGTGAAGCTGCACACGATAATACAGATCAGCAGAAGAAGAGTTCTCAGCTTATGGGCAAATATGTCCTTGAAAATATGCTTGAATATCAGTCTCATCGCTTACCACCTGCTTACCCTTTCCTCGGGAGCGACATACATTCCGTCGCCCTCCTTCAAATCATATACCTCGTTGAACTTTTTGTTCGAGGCAAGCACGGCGTTTACGCGGACTTTTCCGGGACTGTGCTCATCTTCACTGAGCAGTTCTACTGCGTCAGAATCCACAGCCAGTGTGCACCATATCTCGGCATAGCTCTTGAAAAGCTTCTTCAGCTCCTCGGGATCGTCAACTATATTGGTAACGCACTCCAGAGAGCTGAGGTCGGCGTAATTCTCGCCATTGGTGAGCTTTCCGTCAACATGGAAGACCTCCATGATGGTGTAGCTGCTGTAATACTCAGAGAGGGCGTCGGCACGTTCCTCAAGTATCTTTCTGTCAGCCTCGTTTATCCAGTCGGGATTTAACTTGCCGTCGGGATCGTACTTTATACAGTTGGAGTCAAAGGCGTGGCCTATCTCATGTGCCACAACTGTGCCCAGTGCGCCCAGATTCTCTGCTTCGCTCCTGTCCGGATCAAAGAAGGGAGGCTGCATGATCGCAACTGTGATGTTTATTGAGTTGCAGGGGAGATACTGCGCGTTTATAGTGTTGGCAGTCATCAGGGGCTTCTCTCTGTCCATAGGCGAGCCCAAAAGCTCCATTTTTCTGTTTATCTGATACTTCATTAAATTCTTGTGAGTCTCATAGAAGTCCTTTCCCACAAGCTTTGCGTCCTTGGAATCAGTCTCGTGGTACTCACCTGTGGTTATGAGAAGGATATTGTCAAGCTTTGTTCTCAGCGCCTTACGGGTGTCGGCTGTGAGCCAGTCCGCACCGTTTATGAGCTCTCGGTAGCTGCTGATAATATCATCAAAGAGGGTGTTGATCCCCTTTTCTATCTCAGGAGTGTAATACCTCTGAGCATAGAGCTCTGAGATCTGATATGAAAGATAGGGTGCCACAGAAGCTGCGGTGGCCTCTTCCTTTACTTCCTTGCTCTCGGGATTGTAGTCAGCGAGTATATCATTGCTCTCGCGAATGAAACTGCCAATTTGTCCCAGATATGAGCTGAGGATAAACGACTTCCACTGCTCAAGGTGCTCCTCGGTCATGAGGTCATTTACAGCGGCGAGCTGTTCTTTGTCGCCAACGAAGATACCGTCGCCCATTTCTGTGGCATTGCCCAGGAACAGGTCTGCGAAGGAGCCGTCATAATTGCTCATTATAGCGTCGAACTCCTCAAAGCTGATCTCCTGGTTATTCATGATCATATCCATATCAAAAGTCAGATCAAAATCAGTGTGATTTGCAATGTCAATACCGAGATATACCATCTGTCTGCCCTTTTCGTCGGCAGTTTCATAGTCATCGCCCATTACTCTGTGCATATCCCTTGCAAAGTTGTTGGCATTCCTGCAATTTCTGGGGTCATCGTTGATATCCTCCAGTGTAGAACCGAGGAAGTCGCCAATGGGATAGAGATAGAGCGCATACTTTGTGCTGTCGATGTAATCGTGCATAACATCGAAGGTGAACATGGATCTTGCACCGTAATTCTGAACCAGATCACCCCATACATCAAAGAGGTCATTTATATTTTCTGCGGCAAGTATCCTGTCGCAGTTGCCCATTATCTCCTTTTCGGCAGTACCGTCGTCCTTGTAATCATAAGCCTGATGATAGATATCATGGATCAGCTGCTCGTTGCTTCCTGCGGGAAATTTGGTATTGTCATCGGCTATCTCCTGAACGAGTTTTGTAACAGGGTCTTCACCGTCGGGACTATCAAAGGGCGTCATTGCGTCCATACCGTATGGTATCTCCATTTCCGACAGGGTCTTGTAATTGATATAGCCGTAGAAATCGTCCTGCGGTCTTATATCGCCCTTGTTTTTCTCCTCTGACTCTTCCTCACCGTCAGAGCCGGCTTTTACCTCGCCGTCCGAAGCAGAGGCGCTGCTGTCCTTGCTGCTGTCCTTTTTGGACGAGGCGGAGCAGCCCGCTGCACTTGCTGTCAGCAAAGCTGCCAGAATAAGAGCGAGGAGTTTCCTGTGTTTCTGCATTTCAATCCTCCAATAATTATTACTTTTTGTTTTGCAAAAGCAACTTTTATTATACATCTTATTGCAAATAATGTTGTTTTATATATACACGCTCTGCTCAGATGTATATACACATTATATACAATCTTAACATACTTGTCAAGCCCTTTTACAAAATTTTTCCTTTTTCTTTACCATTGTACAGAAAAAGTAAGTCCCCGGCATTCCGTTGAATACCGGGGACAGTCGTATCTGTTTATGATATTGCGTACTGCACAGCCAGGAGAAGTCCGAGCAGTGCAAAGTTTATTACAGTGAACACAAGAAAGTACCTGCCTGTCTGCGCACCATCACTGCGGCGGTAGAACTGGAAGGAGATAAGGCTGGCAAGAGAGGCGATTATAGTTCCTAAGCCGCCGATATCCACGCCCAGAAGGAGCTGGGTACCGTTGCCGGTGAACTCCGCAAGCATTACTGCCGCAGGCACATTGCTGATGACCTGTGAAAGCGCCGCAGAGACTATAAGCTCCCGTCCCTCAAGGATACTGGAGAAAAAGCTGCTGACCGCGTCTATACGGGCGATATTGCCCACGAACACAAAAAAGCACACGAATGTGGCAAGGAGAGCATAGTCCACCTTGCCGAAAATGCGCCAGTCGCAGACTGCGACAGCAAGAACTGCTCCCGCAAGACATACCCAGTCGGGAACGATGCGGAATACAGCTGCAATACACAGCAGGAAAAGCGCAGCAAACACTGCTGTTTTTACAACAGGCAGCTTTGCGCCGCTGCTTTCGGGAGCCTCACACTTATTCTTCGGCAGCAGCAGGGTGAGCCCCATAACTGCCGCGAGTCCCACAGCTCCCACAGGGAGCATGGTCCTGAGAAAGGTGAGAGCGGTAAGTCCGTATTTATCATACAGGAACAAATTCTGTGGATTTCCCACGGGAGTCATCATGCTTCCCAGATTTGCGGCAGCCGTCTCCAGCACCACCGTGAGAATGAGACTGCGCCGGTCATTTATACTGCGGTATATGAGCAGCGTCAGCGGCACAAATGTAATGAGCGCCACGTCATTGGTGACCAGCATTGCACTGAAATAGCATATGAGCGTCAGCACAGCGCCAAGTCTGCGGACAGTCCCTGTCTTTCGGAGTATCGCCCTTGTAGCGGCGTCAAAAATACCAGCGCTGCGGAGCCCCGCAACCGCTGCCATCAGGGCAAAAAGCTCTATTAGCACCGTTCTGTTGCAGTAGCCGATGTACTCCTTGTCGGGGGGCACTATGAACACAGTTATGACTGCCAGCAGGAAGGCGATCGTCAGTACAGGCTGCGCTTTTATGAAAGCCAGAGCCTTCTTCATGAGCGCTCCTTGGTCATGAGCCCGTAGTCAGAGAGCCTGTAGCCCTCGCCGAAATAGCAGGCGTAGGCAGCCTCATTGTCCTGCTCGACCTCCATTTTGAAGCGAACAGCCTCGGGAAATGTCTTCTCGATATGTCTGAGCATCTCTGTACCGATACCGAAGCGGCGGTACTCGGGCTTGATGTAAAGGTCCTCCAGCCAGACGCATACTCCGCCGTATTCGGTGGTATAGCTGACCGATGTCATGGCATAGCCTGCCACGCTGTCGTTATGCTCGGCAATGAAGCCGCGGAGATAGGGAAGGTCTCCGATACAGTCGCGGAAATCCTGTTCCAGTACGCTGTCGGGAGATGTATGTATCACCGCGGGAGAATCGTAGAAAACTCTCATCATGGAGAGTGCCTCCGTCCTGTCGTTTTCGTTCATAGGGCGGATATTTATTTCATTTTCCATATTATCTTCCTTTCGCAATATCTGCAAAAAGAATTATACCACCTTTTCGGCTTTACGTCAATTCAAATTTTGCCCTCAGACATATCCTTACAGATATTTTTTTGATATATGAAAAACCGGCTTGATTTTTTGCCGCTGTGTGTTATAATATTTCCTATTCGACAGGAGGTTTTTATGTCAGCACAGTTCAGAAAAAAATTCATCGGAACAAAGGGCTTCTACAGGACAGTCATGGTCATGGTGGTACCTATGATATTACAGATGATGGTGACCAATCTTGTGAGCCTTATAGATAATATAATGGTGGGCAGGCTGGGTACAGAGCCCATGAGCGGAGTCTCCATAATCAACCAGTTCGTCTTTGTTTTCAACGTCACCGTATTCGGCGCGGTCGCGGGGCCAAGTATCTTCGGCGCTCAGTTCTTCGGAAAGGGCGACAGTGAGGGACAGAAGTACACCTTCCGCTTCCGACTGCTGGTATGTACGGGAATAATCGCCATAGCCGCCCTGATATGCAGCCTTTTCGGCTCGCCCCTCATATCTCTTTTCATCAGCAATGAGAGCACTCAGGAGCAGAGGGACGCCATAATGAAAAGCGGCATGGACTATCTCAGGATAATCATGATAGGCTTCGTGCCTTTCGGCATAGGACAGGCGTACTCAAGCGTGGTAAGAGAGTGCGGCTATACCAAGGCTCCCATGGCAGCCGCCATGTCTGCGGTGGGGATAAATGTGATCCTTGACTGGTGTCTCATCTTCGGCAAGCTGGGAATGCCTGCCCTTGGAGTAAGGGGTGCAGCGTGGGCGACAGTCATCGCCAAGACCGTTGAGGCTCTTGTGGTAATAGTCTGGGCGCACACTCACCCCGACAAGAACAGGTATATCAGGGGAGTTTTCCGCGGCTTCCGCATACCTGCCTCACTTATGGCGGATATCACAAAGAAGGGGATACCAATGCTCGCCAACGAGTTTCTATGGTCATTCGGAATGTCCGTGGTAATGCAGTGTTATTCCGTCAGGAGCACAGAGGTGGTGGCTGCGCGAAACATCTCCAGCACCATGACCAATCTTTTCAGCTCTGTATATCTCCAGATGGGAGCCTGTATCGCCATAATCGTCGGTGCAAGGCTTGGAGCGGGCAAGCTTGAGGAAGCACGCGATACCGACAACAAGCTGCTTTTCTTCGCAGTTGTGGCTGCGGCGGCGGTTGGACTTGTTACACTGCCATTTGCACCTGTATTTCCGCATATCTACAACACCGAGCCCTCGGTCAGGAGCCTTGCCGCCTACATGATAGTCATACAGGCACTGGCAATGCCGCTGTGGGGCTACACAAACGCCTGCTACTTCACACTGAGGAGCGGCGGCAGAACGGGCGTCACCTTCCTTTTCGACTTCGGCTTCACATGGCTGATAATGATACCCCTTGCCGCAGTCCTTGCCTATTTCACAGACCTTGATATCCGCATCATCTTCGCAGCCGTCACCTTTTCCGAGATAATAAAGGTGGTCATCGGCTACTTCATGGTGAGGAGCGATATATGGGTAAACAACATCGTTGAGGATAAATAAAGCAAAATACCGCAGCTCCGCCGAAGGGGCTGCGGTATTTCGTTAAAGAGGAAAGAATGTGATGGTCATGCCTTGAATAATGTTCTTACGAAGTTGTAAAGGTGGGCGTGAATGGAGTTGTCTCCGTGGTAGCCGCCCTCTACATAGTGCCAGATATGGGGCACGTTGTTCTTGGTGAAGCTGTCATTGTATCCGCTGGGGATATTGTATACTGTCTGATCGTTGCTGCCTGCGGTGATGAACAGGAGATGGGGCTCCTCACCGCTCTTCCAGCTGAAGCTTCCTGTAACACCGGGTGCAGGGCAGATAGCTCCTACATAGCCGAAGAGGTCGGGACGCTGCATACCGATGAGGAGAGACTCGCGTCCGCCCATTGAGAAGCCTGTGATGGCGGTGTTGTCCCTGCCGGTCTTTACGCTGTAATTCTTCTCGATATAGGGCATAAGATCCTTGGTCAGGTCATTGATGAAGTTGTCATAGGCGGCGTTGTTGGCGTCGTCCATAGCTGAGCAGTCAGCCTGTGTAGCGCTGGAATAGATGTAGGGGAATACCACTATCATATCCTCAGCCTTGCCCTCAGCAATTGCATTTCCGATTATCTGACGGGTATACATGGTGCCGTTGCCCTTGATTATCATTCTGTCCTGGTTCTCCCAGTAGCCGTGCATACAGTAGAGCACGGGGTATTTCTTGTTCTCGTCGTAGTTTGCGGGGGGCAGGATATTAAAGGGCTTGTTGCGCTTACAGGTGGTGGAGTAGTAAGTGCCGCTCTTGACAGTGCCGTATTTTACTCCCGACTTCTCCTGGTGTGAGGAATCGGGCTCTCTGTTTACAACCTTTTCCTCCACCAGCTTTGTGTACTCAGCCATGGAGTAGTGGACTGAAGGTCCCTCAGTAACGATGCTCTCCTCAATGGGGAACTCACTTATCCTGCCCAGCACGAACTGCTGAATGAGGAGCAGGTCCGCAACGTCGCATTTGCCGCTCCTGTTGACGTCGAAGGACTTTTTCAGCCTTGCGTCATCGAACTTGCCTGCAAGGAGAGCCTTTCTTGCAGCTGTCATGTCGAAGCTGTCGATGACCAGGTCTCCGTTTACATCGCCAAGGATAACCGGAACTGCCCTGGGACCATCAATGACTGTGCCTGCGGGAGCGCCGATGGCTTCGTCCACGCGGAAATCGTACGCGTCCTCAGCAGTCTCAACGTAGAACTGGAGGTTTGAAGCTCCCTCGGGTATCTTGTAATTGGTGTTGCTGAGCTGTATCCACTCGCCCTTGGGAACGTTGTCCACAATGGCTATCTTGTCATAGAATGTATCATCGTCCTTGTCATACTGGAGGGTGAGGTAGAAGGTCTGTGAAGCGGGACCCTCGTCGTACTTTACAACAGTGCTGAAGCTGTATTCCTCGCCCGCCTTGAAGGTACCTGCTGACAGTGAGCGCACAGCGCCGTTCCAGTTGGCTTCTCTGCCGCTGCAGAGGAGGGAAGCGCTGCCTGCGTAGCTGTCCTTGCTGTCGGAAGCAGCGGAAGCGGAGCCTCTGCCGCTCCATTTTTCGGTGCTGCTCTCAAAGGTATTGTGGAAGAAGTAGCCGTCGGGATCGGGCTCCACGATATTGGGAGCATTCCACTCCTCCCGCTCATAGTCGAAGAAGTCGAAGTCTGCGTAGCCGCCCGTGGTCTTGGTGGGGTAGCTGAAAATAGCGTTCCTGTAGCCTGTGAACAGCTTCAGGTCATAGGTCATGCCTATCTCCTTGCCTATCTTTGTCCAGCTGCTTCCATCATATGAGTAATAGAAATTTACCTTGTCGATGTTGTTTGAGGAGCTTCCGTCGGAGGTGACATTGGCAAAGCGGTAGTCCGCCTTGAGGTATATCTCGTTTCCGCTGAGCTTGGTCTCCTCAACTATATTGTTGCGGCTGTCGGTGACATTGGCATTATTTGAGTAGCCGCCGTTGTTAGCCATGTAAATGCGCTTCTCGCCGTTGTCTGCAACGTAGACGCCCACGTTTCCGTAATTGAACTGGAAAGCGGAGAGACCTGCGTAGTCGCCGACCTTCATGTTTGAGGCGTCAAGCTTGACAATTCCCGAGCAGGCAGGACCCTCGGTACGCATGGTGAGGGTGTTTCTTGCCTTCAGGAGCTCAGAAGCGATGTTCTTGTTCTTGAGTCTCAGCCAGCCCTCACGCTCAGTGACCGACCATGCCGAGTTATCGGGATTGTGGTTCCACTGCCACTCAAGCTTCAGCTTGTTCTCGCTGTAGCTGAAATCATCGTCCTTGGCAAGCTGAGTCCCCGCAAAGCCGCCGTCTATCTCAAATGTTACGGGAGCCTTGCCGTTTACGCCCATCATAGGCCAGTCATTCTGCCATGTGACGGGGGACAAGTACAGGTATTCTTCCAACTGCTCCGTGGTCCTGGAACAGCATTCCGTACCACTTGCCGTCGGGAGTATCAACGATACCGCCCTGCGCAGCGCCGCCGCCGTAGGAGCCTACGCCTGAGCTGAGCACGACCTTGCTCTCGTAAGTTCCCAGCAGATCCTTGGAACGGTAGCAGTACTCGGTACGACCGCTTCCGCTGGGCCATGCAATGATGAATATGTAGTAATAATCGCCTATTTTCTGGATATGCGAGCCCTCGCCCGAAACATATCCCGATATATTTGTCTTGAACAGGGTCTTGTCCACGCCGCCCTGCTTGAAGCCTGTCATCTCGGAGTTGAGCTCCTTTATCTTTATCTCGCCGCCGCCGTAGACCAGGTAGTTCCTGCCGTCGTCATCGAAGAGAATGGAGGCATCGTGGTACATACCGTTTATCTCGCTTCTTGTCCAGGTGCCGTTCTCGATGTCGTTGGTCTTGAATATGTAGGACTTTCCCGTACCGTAGCTTCCGAAGAAGACATAGTACATACCGTCATGATAGCGGAGACTTGCCGCCCACTGTCCGTGGGAGTAGTCATGCTTGCCGTTTTTCAGGCTCTGAACGTCGCCATCGGCAAGGGTATCATAGACGTAGTTGCATATCTCCCAGGATACAAGGTCCTTGGACTTCATAATGGGAGCGCCGGGGCTGAAGAACATGGTGGTGCTGACCATATAGTAGGTGTCGCCCACTCGAATAACGTCCTCATCGGGCACGTCCGCCCATATAACAGGGTTGGACACCGTGGACGTCTGTTCTGCGGCAGTGCTGTCAAACCGCAGGGAGGGCATTACCGCTCCCGCCGTCAGGGCAGCCGAAAGGAGCAGCGAAAGTGCTGCTCTTTTTGCATTTGTGTGTTTCATTTCCAATTCCTCCTTCTATAAATATCCCCTTTATTTCTATTTTATGTACCAAGGTTCTGAGCGTCAACTGTTTATCGTGCATGACATATAACATTTTGACGAAATCTTCTCCCTTGTTGATTGTTATTTTATCATATTGACGAACAAACTGCAACCGACATTTCGCAGATTTGGTGGACAAAATATATAAAAATGCAGCTATTTCAACAAATTACTGCAAGATTTTTCTATAAAATCGCTTATATTGACATCTCTATATAAATATGCTATAATAAATTATGAACATTTTGTGAAAGGAGCTTTGCTATGGCTCACTCCGATAATATTATCCGCAGGGCAGCCGCTCTGCTCATATCCTTTATTATGATATTTACCTGCTGCTTTTTCCCCGACAGCGCACTCAGCGCAAAGGCGGCAGTTCTCAATAACCCCAACGGGGTATTTCTCGGCGAAGCGTTCAATATCGCAGGAGGCAACCGCTATCACGAGCCCCGCTCTCAGTGGGTTAACTTCCTGGACAAATACTCAAAGACCGACTTTTATCTGGGCACTCCCTTTGATTACTGGCTCTATTCCGCCTCTCCCAGGGGAGATGTGTGGCAGGCGGCTGAGGGCTACGGAAGCTATCTTGCCCAGGGCGGCGGCTCTTATGTTGACGGCGGTCTCAACAGCACCGGCTTTATCTGGCACGCTGCTGCAAAGAGCCTTGCAGAGGGCTCGGGACTTGATATGTCCGTAACGGGCAAATGGGTGCCCATGCTCAACGGCTTCAACTACAATGGCTTCTCCCGCCAGTGCTGGACAGGGGCAACAACCGCTGGTATGATTTCATATCAAAATACAGCGTCAAGTATTACGAATTCAGCACCAAGCCCGATATGCTCTCCAGCGGAGTACTCAACAAGGGCGATATAATCTGGTGCGTGGACGGCGCTGTGGGAACTCTCATGAACGGACTCAGTATCCCTGCCGACAATCACCACGTTGGCATATACATGGGAAACGGCTCCTCAGACCTCTGGTGGCAGACGGGCCCCACAACAGGGGACGGTGACTACTCCGCACAGTACAACAGCATTAATCCCATTTACGGCTGTGCAAAGAGCAATACCTACATTGTCCTTCCCTGGGACGGCGTCAGCGGCTGGCAGCCTGCAATAACTACATCAGTAACAACTACCACCACAGCTCCTGCACAGCCCGTGATAACTACCTCAACATCTGCGGTATACCGCGAGCGAAGCACGAGAACTGTGACGGCAGGGCTTAAAAATCCCGAGGGCGTCTACTTCAATGACGCTATAAAGACAGCCTCAGGCGGTCAGACAAATATCTCGCTCAGCCAGTGGCAGAGCTTCATAACCGAGTACGCCTCCAATGATTACTACATAGGCACGCCCTATTCCACATGGCTCTACGCTACATCGCCCAGAGGTGACCTGTGGCAGTATTCCGAGGGCTGCCGTGACACCATCGTCAGCACGGGCGGTTCCGACACCGACGGCGGACTGAACTGTATGGCATTCGTATGGCACGCTCTTGCCAAGGGCATCTCCGTTAAGACGGGCTGCACCATGAGCTACGCAGGAACACTGGTGCCCTTCAATGATACCTTCAATACCCTGTTCACCAGGAAGTCATGGAACGGCGGAAGCGGCTGGCTCTCGTATCTTAACATCTATAATGTAAGGTACTATGAGTTCTCCACAAAGGCAGAAATGCTGGGCAGCGGCGCACTCCGCAAGGGTGACATAATCTGGTGCGTGGACGGATATTACGGCACAGGTCTTAACGGACTCAGGCAGCTTTCCGACAACCATCACATAGGCATATACACAGGCAACGGCTACACCGACTGATGGTGGCAGTCAGGTCCCACAAAGGGCGACGCAGTATTTACCGACCAGAAGAACAGTGTAAATCCCATTTACGGCTGCTCTGACAGGAATACATATGTGGTAATTCCCTTCGGTGATGAGATAGTAAGGGATATTGTTGTGACAGCCCCGAAAACAACCACAACAACTACCACAACTACAACTACCACAACAACAACTACTACGACCACAACCACCACAACTTCAACTACAACAACTACCACAACAACAACTACTACGACCACAACCACCACAACTACCACAACCACCACAACCACTACAACTACAACCACAACTACAACCACAACTACAACCACAACCACTACGACCACAACAGCTCCTCAGACAAGCACAACTGCCGCTGAGGAATGTCCTGTTGTTCTGAACTCCTCAGCGCATCAGGTGATAATGAGGAAGGGGATAGCTCCAAGAGACATAGTCTCCTCAGCAGAGGTTGACGGAAAGGAGCTTGAGCCCGATGAGCTCAGCTTCGGCAGCTCAGGTGAGCCTGAGCTGGAGTTCCGAAGAGTCAATGATACACTGATATGCTTCGTAAGCCTTTACCTTGGTGACGAGCTCATAGCCTCGCCCACAGTGGCTTCCATTTTAAAGGGCGATGTTAATATGGACGGAACTGTAAATGCGGTGGACGCCAGCGCGGTACTCAGCTGCTATGCAAGGCTGTCTGTAGGCGAGAGCTTTAACTTCACAGACGCTGAAAACAGCGACGGCATTATGGAGCGACTCGCGTATATGTCTGCGGATATAGACACGGAATCAGTGAATATGTGCAGCGAATCTGATTGCAGGATAGACAGTGTTGATGCTTCACGGATACTTGCATATTACGCTCAGAAGTCAGTTGGCAACAAGCCGCGGTGGAACTGAGCTCCATAACAAAAACAAAAGCCCCTGAGCAGTCATCAGACCGCTCAGGGGTAAGTTTTTATGTGATGATTCAGTCACTCCAGTAGCCGTGGGTGTTTTTACCGCCGCGGCTGACGCCTTTGGGAGGCTCGGCAGGAGAGGTGCCTCCGAAATCGGGAACGCCGTCATATTTCTGAACAGAGGGTGAGCTTTCATAGCTCTGCACAGGAGCAGGAGGGGGATTGTTCTGCTGAGTTGCACCAGCGAAAAGGTCGTCCATACCCGCATTCCTGTTGCTGAAGTTGTAGTTGCTGCGCAGCTGCTGTTCGGTATTGCTGCGCATAGCCTTTTCGGTCTCTATATCTGCGCGGAGCAGCTCCGCAAATTCAATTGACCTGTTTCCGCTTATGTCTCCGAGATGAACGGTATTGCGCTGCATTTCGCCGCGCTTTTCACGCCTTTCATCGGCTATATAGTCTGCCGCTGCCACTGCTCCCTCAAAGAGCAGGTCAAGTAATCCATAACGTCTCATAGTGATACCCCTTTCATTAAAATCCATATCATTAGGACCGTCCCCACGGTCTGTGCCATTATTATAACATAAAAGCATTATAATTGCAAGGGGCGCGGAGAAAAACTGCCGTTTTATGATACTTTGCCGCGAAACAGCCTGCGGGGGCTCCCCGCTTATAACATGAAAGTTTGAAAAAAACAAGGGGAGGGAGTTATCAGTGAATAGTGAAGGTATCGCCTTCGGCGATGGATAGAAGTAAAGCCGCCGCCATCGTAACTAAGCATTAAGCACTAACAGCTAACCACTCGATCCGACTGTTTTCGTCAGGGGAATGCATCTGCCACGGTTGACAATTTCTCCCGCATAGTGTATAATTTTATCCAGACAGGAGATGATATTATGCGCTCAAAAGGTACTAAAACTATTGCCGAGAACCGCAAGGCGCGCCATGACTATTTCGTCCTCGAATCCTATGAAGCAGGCATAGAGCTTGTGGGAACAGAGGTAAAATCCATTCGTCAGGGCGGCGTAAATCTCAAGGACTCATGGTGCTCCATCGACAAGGGCGAGCTTTTCGTCCGCGGAATGCACATCTCCCCCTATGAAAAAGGCAATATCTTCAACCGCGACCCCATGAGGGTGAGAAAGCTCCTCATGCACAAGCGCGAGATAAATAAGCTCTACGGAACTCTCAAGCAGGAGGGTCTTTCCCTCATACCCCTCAGCCTTTATTTCAAGGACTCAAGGGTGAAAATGCAGCTTGGGCTCTGCAAGGGCAAGAAGCTCTATGATAAGCGTGCGGACATCGCAAAGCGCGACGCAAACCGTGAAATAGACCGCAATCTCAAATCACGCAACAGATAAGGAAGATCTAAGGCATTATTTATATGAGAAAAATTTTCGCAGCTATATTTATCGCTGCCGCTGCATTATCGGTCGGATGCGGACATGATATAAAGCCGTCCGGAAACAACAGCAACAGTGATACAACATCTGAAATGATCGGGACAACTTCTGCGGAAAAACAGGATATTGTCTGCGAAATGCTTGATAATATCGTTCTTTACGGTGAGAAGCTCCCGCTTTCATCTTCATTTGATGATCTTGATGATAATTATACCGCAGCTGATCCAATACCCTATGAAGGGCGTGATATATCAACATACACGCTGTACTATAAAGATAAGAATATCGGTTTTATTGATCTTTCAAAGGATAATGAGCTGCGCGGTTTATTTATAGACGATGATGTTCCGGACAGCGATTTCAGTATCTGCGGTATCGGTTACGGATCAGGTAAAGATGACATTGTTAAGGCTTTCGGTGAACCGAATGTTCAGACAGAAGGCTCATTTATTTACGGTGAAAGTGAAGATAAACAGGTCGTATTCGGGTTTAACGGTGACAAAATAAGATCTATCAAAATTTTCTGCTAATGGAGGTAATTCACTATGATCTGTCCTCAGCCGCTTCAAAAAGGCGACAAGGTCGCTGTGATATGTCTTTCCAGCGGCGTTATCGGCGAGCCATACTGCGCTCACGAAAAGGAGCTGGGCGAGAAAAAGCTCCGTGAAATGGGACTTGAACCCGTTTTCACAAGACACGCTCTCACGGGGGCTGACTTTATCCTCAGTCACCCCGAGGCACGTGCCGCAGACCTGAAGGAAGCCTTTCTCGATGACTCGGTAAAGGGTATAATCACTTCCATAGGCGGAATCGAGACCTTCCGCACCTTCCCGTATCTCATGGAGGACGAGGAGTTCATAAACGCTGTAAGGCAGCACCCAAAGTTCTTCCTGGGTTTTTCTGATACCACCAACAACCACCTCATGTTCCACAGACTGGGCTTGCAGACCTTCTACGGACAGGCTTTCATGTGCGACATTGCCGAGCTTTCGGGAGATATGCTCCCTTACTCAAAGGCACAGTTCGAGAGCTGCTTTGCGCCTTATCACGGCAGGAAGATAACGCCTTCCGATGTATGGTACGAGGAGAGAAAGGATTTCTCCGCCGCCGCTGTGGGAACTGCTCCCGTTTCGCACAAGGAGGAGCACGGCTATGAGCTGTTACAGGGCGCACCCGTGTTTGAGGGCGAGCTGCTGGGCGGCTGTATCGACAGCATGGGTGAAATGCTCATGGGAGGAAATGCAGAGAGGTACAGCGAGATCCTCGCTGACCTGTTCATGGCATGTCCCAGGCTCAGAGAGGACTTCCTGAGACAGGCTGATATAACAGGAAAGTACAGCATTTTCCCAACTGCTGAGGAATGGAAGGGGAAGATACTCTTCGCCGAAACCAGCGAGGAAATGCCGTCTCCTCAGTTGTTGAGAGAATACCTGGAAGCCTTGAAAACACGGGGCGTTTTTGCAAATATAAACGGTATCATCGTAGGTAAGCCCGTGAACGAGGTGAACTATGAGGAGTACAAGAAAGTGTGGACTGATGTGGTGAACGATCCGAAGCTGCCCATACTCTACAATGTCAATTTTGGTCACGCTGCTCCGAGAGCTATACTGCCATACGGAGCCAATGCCAACGTTGACGCTGAAAAACAGGAAATAACATTGCTCTAAAGGAGAGAATATATGTTGTGGGATAAGGTTGCAGGTGTATATGACTTTATTGAAGATAAACTGAATGGCAGAGTCTATGGCGCTCTCGGTACAAGGACAGCCGAATATGTCAGTGAAAACGATATTGTCCTGGAATGTGCCTGCGGTACAGGAGCCATAACTGCTGACATAGCGCGGAAATGCCGCAGACTGATCGCCGTTGACCTTTCCTCAGCCATGATGAGGGAAGCGGAAGCGAAATGCCGTGGACTTGATAATGTTATCTTCCGTAAAGCGGATATTATGCACCTTAACTGCGATGATAACAAATTCGACAAGGTAGTAGCAGGCAACGTGATACACCTTCTCGACGATGCTCCTGCTGCAGTCAGGGAGATGCTGAGAGTCTGCAAAAAAGGCGGCAGACTGATAATCCCGACATATATTAATTCCAAAGAGACCACGGGCGGCATTATCGCTAAAGCTTGCGGGCTCATCGGCATAAGGTTCACTCAGGAGTTCACATTTGAGTCCTATAAGGAGTTCTTCCGCAATCTGGGGCTTGACAATACTGAGTTTTTCATCATCAGCGGACGTATGTCCTGTGCCGTTGCGGTCATTACAAAGGAGTAGCTTGTTCCACAGCTTTTGAGGCTGACAAAACGGTAAATAAAATGTTTGCTGGCTTTATACCGTCCATACCCTGCATCTGTATGTCAAGGAATATCAGATCATATCCCTGATGATAGCTGATGATCTCCTCACCGCCTTTGGGTAGTATAGCATAGGCGAAATGTTATTTCGGGGCAGATAAAACAGAAAAAGTGATATACCTTTCAGAAAAGGCATATCAATAAAAATGCCATAGTACCTCCGACAGCAAATCGGAAATACTATGGCATTGTTTTTGGTATTTTTCAGTAACGTCAGCTGTTTACTTTGTATTCGTACTTTGGCATGAGCTGGAGCTTGTGCAGGTTTGCTCTGTGGAGGCGGTCTATCTTCTCCTTTATCTCGGGAACAGAGCTGAGATCGTCCTCTCCGCGGATATACTTATCCAGCATAGCGTAGGTGAAGCCCAGGTTCTCCTCGTCGGTCTTGCCGCAGAGTCCGTCGATAGGCACCTTGTGTACCAGCTCGCGGGGAAATCCCAGGAAGTCGCCCACCTGTAATACCTCTGTGACCGTAAGGTCGGAAAGGGGAGAGAAGTCGCCTGCTGCATCGCCGAATTTAGTGGAATAGCCCAACCAGTCCTCGGAGAGATTGCAGGTATTGACAACTCTGCCGTTGTGGCAGGCTGCCACGGCGTAAAGCGTAGTCATACGGACACGGGCGGGAGTGTTTACTCTTGCCTGTTCCGAGGGCTCCATGTGCTTTGAGAGCTCATTCATAAAGGTGCTTACTGTTTCGCCGATATTGATAGTATAGCTCTTTATTCCAAGGGTGTCCACCAGAAGGCGGCTGTAGGCTATATCAGCCTGCTCGCCCTGGGGCATGAGGACTCCGATGACTCTGTCCTTGCCGAGAGCCTTTACGCAGACTGCTGCGGCTACGGAGCTGTCCTTGCCGCCTGATATGCCGATAACGGCGTTAGTGGTGGGGGAGGCTGTTCTCTCGAACAGGTCTCTTACCCATTCAACTACCTCGTTGGTGACTTTTTCAGCGTTGAAGCTGTAGCTCATAACATTACCTCCGTTTCAGTGGGCTTGTGAGCGGTCTGCTCAGTCTGCCATTGCCTTCTTTATAGCGTCAAGAAGCTCATCATAAGTCTCAAATGCAGGGAGCTCAGGGTGATCCTTCTTGATCTGCTCTGTGCTTCTGAATAAGAAGCCTGCCTTGCTTGCCTCGATCATGCCGAGATCGTTGTAGCTGTCGCCGCTTGCGATAGTATCATAGCCGATGGACTGGAGAGCCCTGACGGTAGTGAGCTTGGACTTCTCGCAGCGCATCTTGAAGCCTGTGATCTCGCCGTTCTCAGCCACCTCAAGGGAGTTGCAGAAGATAGTGGGCCAGCCCAGCTTTTTCATAAGGGGAGCAGCGAACTGTGTGAAGGTGTCGCTTATGATGATGACCTGACCAAGCTCGCGGAGAGAGTCAAGGAACTCCTTAGCGCCGGGCATGGGGTCAATCTTAGCGATAGTGTCCTGGATCTCCTTGAGACCGAGACCGTGCTCCTTGAGAACACCGAGACGCCAGTTCATGAGCTTATCGTAATCGGGCTCATCACGGGTAGTCTTCTTCAGCTCGGGGATACCGCTTGCTTCAGCAAATGCGATCCAGATCTCGGGAACGAGAACGCCTTCAAGGTCGAGACAAGTTATATACATATAAATTCCTCCGTTGAATTAAAATCTTACACTACTATTATACTACGTTTTACAGATTTTGTAAAGCGGTAATTAAGTTATAAGTCAGGAGCTTCAATTACCGGAAAACAAAAGAGCGGCTGAGAGAGCCGCTCTGTGTTTCAGTATGAAAGCACGGTATTGATGATGCCCTGGTAGAGGCTTCCGGTCTGGCTTGCGAAATCGAAACCGAAATCGGCGGGGTTCTGAAGCTGCATAACGATTATGTAGGAGCCGTTGTAGCCGTAGTCGTTATAGCTTGTATAGACGGGCTTCTGTGCGGAGTTGTCATTCACGTTCCTGAGACAGCCTGTAATATAGAGGAAATCTCCCGCGCCTGTCTCGGCGGTGCCTGTCTTTGCGTAGAACTGGTAGTTCTCGGGAACATAAAGCCCCAGATTATTGGCGACTCCCGTCATACCGTCCAGAAGATTCTGGCGGCAGTTCTCGGGGATAGAGTCCAGCACTTCATAGGGAGCACTTCCCGGAAGTGTCTGTGTGTAGGGATCTGTGGTATCCACCACCTGCTGTATGACGAAGGGCTTTACCATATCGCCGAATACAGCCTCTCTGCCAAGGGCAGCCAGGTATATGGGGCAGGTGCGGACATAAGCCTGTCCGAAAGCGCTTCTGCGCAGGTCATCGGCACAGTATATCTCTATATTGTTCTCAATGGGACCGAAGTCGCAGTTTATAGTGTCGCAGAAATGGAATATATTATTCAGGTCAGAGAGCACAGTATCTGTGCCCAACTGGTCGAATACCTTTGCGAAGTAGATGTTGCTGGAGTTTACGAATGCGGAGTAAAGCGTCCTCTCCGGAACGGGATACCAGCCTGTATCGTGGTCCCAGTTGACGATAGTGGCGCCGCCGTCCTCCCAGGTGCCGTCATCGTAGAGAGTGGTTATGCCGTTCTTGTCGGCGATGACCTCTGACATTATCTTGAAGCAGGAGCCGGGAGAAGCGTTCTGAAACGCCTTGTTGGCGATAGTGCCGCTGCTGAGATTATCGACATAGGAAGGGTCGGAGAAAAAGAGCTCCGGGTCATAGGTGGGGTAGGATACCTCAGCCAGTATAGAGCCGTCGGTCCTGAGCACCACAATTGAGCCTGCCATTCCCATATTAGCCATATATGAGCACAGTGCTGTCTGCACATTTGCATCTATGGTCAGTCTTATGGACTGTCCCACATTGTTCTCCGCCGTGACGGGAGTGGGATTCTTTACGCGGAGCAGGTCTCCGAAGACATCGTCATAGCCTGCGGAAGCCTCGCTTATGATATTACCGAATGAATAAGCGTAGCCCTCTCCGTAGGTACGCTGTTCCTCGCCGCCCTCGGCGTAGGTGCTGTATGTAATGAGATTATAGTTCGTATCGTAAATATTGCCTCTGTAAACGGGTTCTGTCGTTGTTGTCGTTGTTGTCGTTTCTTCTGTTGTAATATCGGCGGCGGCTGTATCTCCGTTTTCCTGGGCAGCGGGTTTTGAGCCGGTGTCCTTGTATACCTCTATTTTGCCTACCTCCGATGAACAGGACGGAAACGACGCTACCACAGCTGCCGAAACGAGCATTGTGATAAGTCTTTTTCCCCTCGATATCATTTTGATTACCGTCCTTGCTATCTATATCTGAAAGGCTGTTATGCCGAGCATAAAAGCCTATACTGTAATTATACAATTTTTTCTGAACTTCGTCAATACGTTTTAAAAAATAATCGAAAAAAATCCCTTCCGCGGAAACGGAAGGGAAAAACTGCTGTGGGACGTGTTTATCTGCCCACAACTATATTCATGACGCCTCTGTATAGTCCTGAGGACTGGGAAGCGAACTCAAAGCCGTGATCTGTGGGGTTCATGACCTGCATTACCACCACATAGGAGCCGTGTTCGCCGTAGTTATCGTAGTTTTCGTATACCGTGGAGCCGTCATCGGCATCGTTCTTGGCGCAGCCCGTAATGTAGAGGCAGTCGCCCTTCCAGCCCTCAGCGGTTCCTGTCTTGGCGTAGAAGCTGTAGCCTGCGGGGAGCTGAACGCCCAGACCCGAGCCCACGCCCGTCATTCCGTTAAGGAGGTTCTGGCGGTAATCCGCAGGAATTGAGGCGATAACGTCAAGGGGCTTTGAGCCCTCGCCGATCTTCTGAGTACCGTCGGAGCTGACGATATCCTTTACTACGAAGGGGGTTACCATGTCGCCGAAAATGGCTTCTCTGCCGAGAGCGGCAAGGAAAATGGGACAGGTCAGCACATAGGACTGTCCGAAGGCGCTCCTGCGCAGATCGTCAAGGCAGTATATCTCAATATTATTGCTGAGTGAGCCGAAATCACACTTTATATCGTCATCTGCGCCGAAGTGGAAAATTGAGCTGAGGTCGGCGAGAACATCATCTGCGCCTACCTCCTCAAAAGCCTTAGCGAAGAAGATGTTGCTGGAGTTTATGAATGCCGAGCTAAGTGAGCGGTCGGGGATAGGGTAGCCGCCCTTGTTGCTCTCATGGTCCCAGTTGACGATGGGAACACCTCCCACCTCCCAGGTGCCGTCATCGTAGAGGGAGTATACCCCGTGCTTGTCTGCGATGACCTCAGACATTATCTTGAAGCAGGAGCCGGGCTCATAGTTGCTGAAAGCCTTGTTACCCACATCTCCCCAGGCAAGGTCCTCGTCGTACTTCTGGTCGGCAACGGCATTGGGGTCATAGGAGGGATAGTTCACCTGAGCCATGATAGAGCCGTCTGTGCGGAGACAAACCACGGAGCCAACGATATTGTTCTGCTCCATGTAGCTGTATATCTCGTTCTGCACATCTCCGTCAAGTGTCAGGCGTATGGACTGTCCTGCGCCCTCGCTGTCTGGAGTTGTGAGGATATCGTTGAAGGCGGCGTCATAGCCGTCGGACATGGTGGTGATTATGTTTGCAAAGGAAACAGCATAGGGCTCTGCGGAGACACGGCGCTTGCCGTCCTCGCCTGTGGACAGGAGGAGCCTGCCCTTTGCGTCATAGAAGCTGCCCTTTTCAGCCGCAGCAGCGGTGGCAGGCTGTGTGGTGGGCTGCTCTGTGGTGACAGCCTCGGTGGAAGCCTCAGTTTCGGGAGCCGCAGTGGTATCGGTCTGAGCAGTGCCGCTGACGTCAGCCTGTCCCACCGATGATGAGGAGCAGGAGACAAATGAAGCTGACATCGCGATAGAAGCGGCAAGAGCCGCAAGTCTTCTTGTATACATTATAGTTACCTCTGAGTAAGATTTAGTTAGCATAATTATTATAGCGTAAACCGCTGGGTTAGTCAACCTTTAATAAAAAAACTCTGGAAAACACTTGACTATTTCCGAAGAATATGAGATAATAGAGTGTATGTGATTATAAATGAAAGCGAGTTTTGTTATGTTAAAGTATATTCTTACATTTCTTATATCAATGGTTCCCATCGTAGAGCTGAGAGGCGGTATCCCCATCGGCGTCAGCATGGGCGTAAAGTGGTATTACGCAGTACCGATCTGCATGATAGGAAATATGCTGCCCGTTCCTTTTATCTTCTTCTTTGCGAGAAAGATACTTGAATGGGGCTCGGACAAGAAATTTATCGGCAAGTTCTTTTCATGGTGCCTTAAAAAGGGACACAGCGGCGGCGAAAAGCTCAAGGCTAAGGCAGGAAAGGGAATGTTCTGGGCGTTGCTGCTCTTTGTGGGCATTCCGCTTCCCGGTACAGGCGCATGGACAGGCACACTGGCAGCAAGTCTGCTTGACCTTGACTTCAAGAAGAGCATTATCGCAGTTACTCTCGGAGTAGCCCTTGCAGCCACTATCATGACAATAGCCACGCTCCTTGGCGTAGAAGCTTTCGTAGCTGTCAAAGGCTAAAAAATATTACGCGGCATCTGATGAATATCAGGTGCCGTTTTTTATTGTAACAAAGCTTTCCGCAAACTCATAATATAAAACGTGCGGAGAGCTTTTTCGCACATGGTTCTCCGCGCAGGAAAGGAGGACTAAGGTATGAATCTTGATCTCTTTGACGATATGGAGGGCATCATTCTCCATGAGCGTGAAGCCTCTCTGGTATCGGAAATGAAGAATAACAGCGGGAACGACAGCATGAGCCGCTTCCCGAAAAATACTCCCCTTGCAATGGCGTATGTGCCGTTTCAGCAGTGGGGAGAGACCTACGGTGATGATGAGGCGCTGAGCAGGGGAACTCTTTTTCCCGAACTCGACCTGCCCTTCTCGAAGGGAGGCAGAGACAGATGAATGAAAAAAATATGCTTCTCAGCAGGATAAAGAAGTACGACTTCACTCTGAAGGAGCTGAACCTCTATCTTGATACTCATCCCAACTGCCGCCGTGCACTGGCAATGTTCAGAAAATACAGGGAGCTCCGCAGGGACGCAGTACAGGAGTATAACAAGCGCTTCGGACCTCTCACTCCCGAGCAGGTGACCGGCACGCAGAGCTGGACCTGGGTGGAAGACCCCTGGCCCTGGGAAAGGAGATAAGCTATGTGGCGGTATGAGAAGAAATTACAGTATCCCGTAAAGATAAAGACTCCCAACGCAAAGCTTGCAAAGGTCATCATATCGCAGCTTGGCGGTCTGAGTTCCAGAAAGTTATAATACTATAGCTTATAAAAAATCTCCACTATTCCCTTGGGTTTCATGAAGATGATACGGTCGACAAAGCTTCTGAGAGTCATGTTTTTCAGTGTTTCACTGGTTTCGTCGCTTTCGAGTATGTCGAGCCCTGCTTTTATCCTGCCTGAGATCAGCTCTTTTATATCAGCTTCCGATCTGGGAGCGGAGACCTCAGCCTGAGCAGTCAGCTCGTCTATTCGGGACTGTATTTTCTGCTTGTTCTCCCGGTATTCTTCCAGCGAGTCTATACCGGCTTCATAGGCTTCGCGGATACGGGAGAGCTTTTTCTTTTCACGCTCGATCATTGCCGCGACATCAGGGGACGTTCTGACAGGTGATCTGCTTTCCACAGAAACTTCAAAGCTCTGATGTTCAAAATCACTTTTCAGCTTTTCGATGACTGATGTGTTGATCTTGTCTATCTTGATGCAGTGTGATACCTTGCACACTCCTTTTGCGTACTGGTGACATTGCAGAGATTTGTGAGAAGCTATCATAGTCAGTGTAGCTCCGCAGTTATCGCACTTAACAAGACCTTTCAGCATGAATTCCACAGGCTCATGGCGAGAATATCGAGTATACAGCTTTTTGTTGTCTGCCAGACGCTTCTGAACGGCTTCATATATCTCCTTTGAGATGATCGGCTGATGTTTGCCGTCTATTATCAGAGTGTTCTCAGCGTTCTGGTGGAAACGGTCAAGGCTGTCCCTTCCGTTCTTGCTTCGGCGGAGCTTGCCGATGTAAGTGGGGTTTGTGAGGATATATTCAACGGTCCTGTTCTCGAACCTGTTGCCCTTTGTGGAGCGTATTCCCATATCATTGAGCTTCGCGGCAATCTGACGGGCTCCCATTCCCGAGAGGTAATCATCATAGATCATCTGCACAACAGACGCATTTGCTTTATCGGGAGCGAATATGCCGTTATCCATTTTGTAGCCGAAGGGCGGCTGTGAGACTACTCCGCCGCGGCTGAACTTCTCATTCATACCGCGCTTGACCTCTTCTGCGAGGTTAAGGCTGTAGTATTCGTCCATAGCCTCTATCAAAGCTTCTATGAGGATAGAAGTGTTGTCCTCACCCAGCTGCTCGGAGATGGACACAACGTCTATGCCGCACTGCTTGCGGAGCATTGACTTGTACACGATAGAGTCCTGACGGTTTCGTGCAAAACGGCTGAATTTCCAGAGCAGGATCACATCGAAAGGCTTTGGCTTCAGCTTCGCCGTTCCGATCATGCGCTGAAAGGACGGGCGCTTGTCGGCTTTCCTGCCGCTTATGCCCTCATCCACCTAAACGCTGTCGTTGATACAATTCCCGTTATGTAACGAAAGGGTTGCATTTTCAGCGGTCGAGGGTTGCATTAGGGTTGCAAATGGTTGCATTCGGATGCGCCAAAATGCAACCACTTTCAAATTAAAGTGTACCCCAAACCGTGGACAAAATTTTGCAACCATGGACAGATAAAATGAACCCTGCCTGATGCAATTGCTCATGATAGATATGCTGTTCTTAGATTCCGAACCAGAGGCAAAACCAGCCACCGCCGCAGGCGG
>JAKPUQ010000074.1 GCA_029572815.1 Bacillota bacterium
AGTATTTGCAAGGCATTTTCAGTGTCCACGATGCAGATTCACTGTCTGCAAATTGGGATTTTCTCAATAACAGTTACCTGCGCTTCATTTATTGCAGGGTGGGTGCATTTTTACTGTCTACTTTTTGGGGGACAATTTATCTTGAGCTTACTGTCTG
This sequence comes from Bacillota bacterium, assembly GCA_029572815.1. Classification (GTDB taxonomy): domain Bacteria; phylum Bacillota; class Clostridia; order Oscillospirales; family Ruminococcaceae; genus Ruminococcus. The sequence continues at coordinate 158 of JAKPUQ010000074.1, forward strand.
CAAGGTGACATCATTTGCGGATATAGATACTGAAAGCAGCTTTTTCTTCATCGGAAGGACCGATGAGGAGCTGTCACTTGTGTGTCTGACGGAGGATACTCCGGAAAACACCGTTGAGAGAGAGGACGGCTGGAGAGGCTTCCGCATACAGGGTGTGCTGGATTTTTCTCTTATCGGCATACTCTCAAAGATCTCGGCAGTGCTTGCCGGGAACAAGATAGGTATATTCGCTGTCTCGACTTATAATACGGACTATATCCTCGTCAAGGAGGAGAACTTCAGCAGAGCACTGGAGGTTCTCGGAAGCGCAGGGTACGAGATAGTATAATGCAATAACGGGTGCAGCTGTATGCTGCGGAAAAGAGGTTTGTTATGAAAGGTGTGAAAGGATTTGCGGCAGCTGCGGCGGCTGCGGTCATGATCGTCACTGCTTGTCCTGCGGTGCAGTCTTATGCGGTGGTGTCCGCCGACTACGCTGACAGCTTCGGCGAGGTCATAAGCGGCGGCGACTATACGATCATGGTGCGTCTCAGCGGCAAGTACATAACGGCTGCAAGCGACGGCAATGTCCACCAGTGGGAAAAGCTGGGGGACAATTCTCAGGTCTGGCATATCGAGAGTGCAGGGAACGGAAAATGCTGCATACTCTCGGGTAATGACAGAAGTCTTGCCCTGACCGTAGAAAACGGGGACTCCACCAACGGAAACAACATTTATCTCTCGGAATACAAGGACACAGCGGCTCAGCACTTTATCCTCCACAGGACCGATGACGCCTACTATATCACTGGCGAGTGCTCTGGAAATGCTGCCCTTGACGTATACGACATCAGCCACGACAACGGCGCCAATATTGACCAGTGGGACTACTGGGCAGGCGAGGGACAGAAGTTCTATATCCGTCCCGTTGGCGGCGACTACAGCTTTATACGCGGCGATCTTAACTTTGACGGCTACGTTGACATCTTCGACAGGACTATCATGCAGAATGGCGTCATAGCAGGCTTTGACGATACTATGGCTGCCATAGCCGATATGGACGGCAGCGGCAGTGTCAATACTGCCGATCTGGTGCTTCTTTCGCAGTTCCTGCTGGGCAATGCTGCGGACATACAGACCTACAGCACCATATCCACGGAAAAGCCGGATGTTGCTTATCTCTTTGCCTACTTCCTCGGAAATGCTCCCGAGCAGGAGAGGCTATCCTATGCGGTGAGCACCGACGGATACAACTTCAAGGCGCTCAACGGCGGCAGGGCTGTATGGCAATCAAGCGTTGGTACCGAGTGCCTCCGCGACCCCTATATCTTCAAGGGCGAGGACGGTCTGTACTATCTGCTTGCTACGGATATGAAGTCCTCACTGGGCTGGAACAGCAACAGAAATCTGCTCAGCGCAAAGTCAACCGATCTGGTACACTGGTTTGACGAGACCAGCATTGAGATAGCGAACAAGTATCCCCTCATGCAGGGCGCTGACCGCGCATGGGCTCCCCAGGCTATATACGATCCCGAAAAAGAGTCCTACATGATATACTTCGCGGCAAGAGTTCCGAACCGCGACAGCAGGACAATAATGTACTACGCCTACAGCAAGGACATGAAGAAGCTTGACACCGAGCCTCAGCTCCTCTTTGCTCCCAAGAACGGCAATGACGCCATTGACTCTGATATAATCAATGTGGGCGGAAAGTACTATATGTACTACAAAAAACGAGACCAACAAGCGCATTTACCTTGCAACTGCCGACCACGCCAGCGGTCCATATACCGAGATAAAACAGGTCTCAGAGGGCGGTCTGGGTGTTGAGGGTCCCAACATCTATAAGCTCATAGGTCAGGACAAGTGGCTCATGATGTCCGACGCATACGGCGACGGCTATTACGTTATGCAGGAGACCACCGACCTTACCAATTTCACCACCGTCAGCAAGGGCAATTACAGCTTCAACTTCACGCCCCGTCACGGCTACGTTATACCCATTAACGCGGACCAGTACACGGCGCTGATTAACGCCTATCCCTCCGCAGGTCTGACCACGCTGAACACAGGCTTCAAATCCCTGAATGTAAATGTGGGGCTGGGGGAGAATATGTCCGAAGTTCCAAAGCTCCTCACAGCGGAGTACTCCGACGGAGGAACCTGCGATATGAGCTTTGACTGGGCAGGATTGTCCTATATGGTGGACACCTCTCAGCCGGGAGTTTATCAGGCTCAGGCAAAGGTGAAGTCCAGCTCGGAGCTTTACACCAATCCCTTCATAAATGAAAGAGCCGACCCCTACATCGTGGATGGCGAGGATGGCTATTACTACTTCACAGCCTCTTATCCTGCCTACGGAAGCGTTGACAAGGGCTATGACCGCATTATTCTCAGGCGCAGCAATACCGTTGGCGGACTTGCCTCTGCAGAGGAAAAGACCATCTGGAAGGCTCATTCAAGCGGCATACTCTCCAAGCATATATGGGCTCCCGAAATGCACAGGATAGGCGGAGCCTGGTATATGTTTTTTGCAGCAGGCGCCAGCGACAACATCTGGGCGATACGTCCCTATGTGCTCAAGTGCGACGGCGACCCCTATAACGGAAACTGGACGGAGTGCGGTCAGATGCAGGCTTCCTCCGGCGACACGGAGTCCTTCAGGAACTTCTCTCTGGATATGACCTACTTTGAGAATAACGGCAGGCACTATGTGATATGGGCTGAAATAAAGGGCGACTCCTCACTGTTTATGGCGGAGATAAATCCCTCAGAGCCCTGGAAGCTCATCTCAAAGCCAATTATGCTCACCAAGCCAGAGTATAACTGGGAGCTGGTAAACAATCGTGTTAACGAGGGCGCAGCGGTCCTCAAGACCGATAATAAGGTCTATGTGTTCTTCTCGGCTTCGGGCACAGGCTCGGAGTACTGCGTGGGAAGAATGGAAGCGGATATAAATGCTGACCTTATGAACATAAACAGCTGGAAGAAGCTGAGCTATCCCGTGCTCCAGACCGCTGACCTCGGCGGACAGTCGGGTCCGGGACACAACTGCTTCGTAAAGGACGAGATAGGAAATCTGCTCATAGTTTACCACTCTCGTCCCTCATCGCACTCGGATCAGAAGTGCGGCACCTACAACAAGGATCCCCTTTACGATCCGTGCAGACATACCCGCATAAAGCGTGTGGCATTTGACGGAAACGGTGATCCCGTTATCAACCTCAGCGATGAGGCGGAGCTTGCTCCACAGAATAAAAACGTCACGGTAAATATCGTAGTGGGATAAAAAAAGACCTGCTTCACATCAGTGTGGAGCAGGTCCGTTTTTATTGTGTTATAAGCATTTTCCTCAGGAGAATTATGTCATAGATGTTTATTTCAGTGTCCTGACAGAGGTCGGCTGCCTCCCAGTCGGCAAGGTCACCGTTGCCAAGGAGGAACTGCTGTACCGTTACAAGATCGGAAACATTCACAGCTCCGTCATTGTTGGCGTCGCCCATGAGCTTTGACGGAGCAGGCTCCGTAGTAGTTGCAGAAGCCTTTGTGACATACTTTTCTTTCAGTGCAAGGAGGCTCTGATGAAGCTCATTGTCTTTCATTTTATAGGTCTTTCTGTCATAGTGAAGATCTGTAACGTCCCACATTACAGGGCAGATACCGCCTCTTGAAAGAGCCGCCTCGCAGACAGAGGTGAGATAGCGGCGGACAGACTCAGGATCCTTGTTGTCCTTGGTAGCGCCGTACTCGCCGATGATAACGGGTATACCCTTGTCAACAAAGGTGGTCTTGACGAGGTCCATCTGCTGCTTCAGCTCTGCAAGCTCAGCGTCGCTGCCCCAGGTATAGGCTGATTTGCCCCAGTCAGCGTCCTCGGTGAGGATAGTGAAGGTTGAGGGGGTGTAGTAATGCACCGATACAGCGCAGCGTCCTGCGGGATCGGTGGGCATTTTGAACAGGGGATCGCAGGTCAGGTCGATCGAGGTGTTGTAGCCGGAGATGAGCAGATGACGCTTAGCATTATTGCCGCCCGAATTTCTGACGATGTCAACGAAACTCTGGTTCACCTCGTTCACATAGCCGAAGCTTTCAGCCTTGCCGTTGGTGCTTCCGCTCCACTGGTTCCACACATCGTTCCAGCCAAGCTCCTCGTTCTGGGACTCGAAAATAAGCTTGTCGCCGTAGTCCTTGAACTCGCTGCTTACCTGAGTCCAGATAGCGTTGTACTTTTTCATGACATTGTCGTGATCGGTGGGGAGCTTTTCAAGCCAGCCGCCGTCCCAGTGCAGGTTCACGATAACGTAGAGGTCGGCGTTCAGCGCCCAATCTGTGACCTGTTTTACCCTCGCCATGTATTTGTCTGAGATAGTGTAGCTGCCGTCCTTTGACATCATATTGGACCATGCAACGGGGATACGCAGTGAGTCAAAGCCCTCTGCGGCATATCCCTTGATGAGGTCCTCGGTAACAGTGGGGCTTCCCCACGCAGTTTCGTAGGCATTAGGTGTGCCGTCGCCCCACTGTTCTATCCAGTCACCCGAGGACTCAAAGGTATTTCCAAGATTGATACCTATTCCCATGTCATTGACTATCTCCATGGTCGTCATGTCGCACATAGGCTGTGCAGCCCTTGTGTCTGCCGCCGAATAGCTCCCGAGAAGAGAAGCGGCCATGACAGCAGAGAGAGGTGCAAATAATTTTTCTGAGCATAATAATTCCTCCATTTTTAATATCCCTGTAAACGAACGTAGTTACCCAAGAACATTATAGCACTTCCAGCACGAAAATGCAACACAATTTTAATATTTTTCTTATGAATTAAGTATAAAAATTGCCATATACATGAAACCACGCTCATAATCTGCACCCTTGGTGTATAAAAATATGGTGCAGCAGGTGCTGCACCATAAATTCAGTCTTCAAAATCATTTATAAGTCCCAGGAGCTTTTTCTGTATTTCCAGTGCATCGTTGGCAGTAAGACCGTTCCTGCCGCCTTCAACGTCGCCGTTTATACGTCCCTGAGCTGTAAGATGGTGAAGATCAGAGCCGTTATCGCCGTATTTATCCGGATTTGACAGCGCCTGCATTATGAGTATTGCATCTGCCAGCTCAACTATGCCATCGCAGTTGGTATCTCCGCGGAGCTCCGAGGACTGCGGGGAGGCTGAAACCACCTCAAGCAGGTTGGCTATATCCACCATTGAGCTGATACCCTCGGGAGCTGTCACCTTTACGGAGTATTTGCCTACGCTTGTGCTGTGTGGAGCGTCCTTGGTATATTTCTGAGCGGTGGCGCCTTCAATGGGCTCGCCGTCATGATACCACTGGAAACTGAGGTCGCTGCGGCCTGTCATCACATAGAGAAATAAGCTGTCGGAGTTCTTTATACGCAGATCGTGGTATGCTGTGTAAGTCGTTATGGCTGCGGGGATATCCACGTTCTTTGCTGTCATATCTCCCAGCACCTTCCAGTCGTTGGCGCTGTCCTGAAGGAAAAGTCGGACAGAGTCGACAGGAGTGCCGGGCTTTAGTCCCATGACCTCAAATGGCACCTTGAACTCCACCATGCCGTCATTCCACTTGCACTGGCAGCCTGCATAGGAGTCATGATTGAAGTAGATAAATCCGTTATCGGCGTAATAGAGCCAGTAGCGCTCACCGCCGCTGTAGACCTCAAGATTGTACACGGGAGCAGTTGCTGCATCGGACATCTTTCCCATAACGTATATAGCGTTATCATCGGCTTTCAGAGACATGGACTGCTCCTCGGCGGACTTTATTATATCCTCATCCTTCCACTCGCGTGGATTGGACATGGTGCCGTCGGCTACGGTCACACCGTCAAGGGTAACAGGAGCAACACCGCTCTGAATTCCCAGTATAATGTTCTTCTGGTACATATCGTTATTTGTGCCGTGCTTGTCGGACTTTTCGATCTTTACGGTACCCATGCGGTTTGCACCAAGCTGAGGGTCCCACACGCCCTCGTTGGCAAATCTGATACCGTATTTAGGGTACAGAGGGGGAGTGCAGTAAAAGTTGGTACCGGTTTGGACCTGTGGAGTTATTCTCAGGTAGATGTTCCAATCGCCTGTTGCTATATTGTCGGGGAGCTTTATGGAGATATCGTTGTCGATATTCCTTTCCGTATCCCAATCCTTATCATCTTTGAACCTGACGTTGGTACTGTATATCACGCCGTCCTTTTCAAGAAGAACTGACTGCGTCGTGGGGAAGACCACCTCGCCAAAGCCTGTGTTTTCAAGTGAGAAGTTCATTCTCAGGTCGCCGCCCTGAACGGTTCTGGCAGTATTCTCAGCCTTTCTGACCACAAAGCGGTAGCCAAGGTGGTCTCGAATGAACTGAAAGACGGTCTGTCCGTAGTATGCGGAGTTATCCACGCCCTCTACATCATACTCCTTGCCGAAGGTGTAGTCCTTGTAAAGCTGGAAGATATTGCTGTTTATGTAGCTGAGACGGGTCTTGTACATCTCGGGGATGGCGTTTTCGGGGAGGTAGGTGTCAAACTGCTTGGCGTAGTCGATATTTCCCGAGAATTCACCGCCGAAGTAGGTGTGGTGAGTGACGCGGCTTAGCCATTCGGTCTCGGTCTCGCGGTCTGCGTAGGTGCCAAGGTCACTGTCGCTGCCCATATAGCCGTCATCGTAAAGTCCCACGCGGTCCAGGTCGAGTATGCAGGGAAAAGGATCAACAACTTCATCTCTGCCGGAGAAGTCATACTTTTTGTAGTATCGTTCATCTGCCAGGTCGGCGCGGTTTATTCCCATCAGTTGCGCGAAAGTATCGGGAGTTCTCACGGTTACGGGAACAGGCGCGGGAACTGCATTGAGCATGGCTTCCAGCAGCTTTACCTTGTAGTCAACGGTGGTGTATTTGCCGCCGTGCTGTTCGCCCCATTTTCCTACGAAACCGCTCTCTACATAGGCGAGAATGTCCGCATTGTCAGAGAGTATCTTGCTGTCCTTTATCTGCTTTATGTGGGCGAGAACCTGATTGAAGGTGGCGGGCTCGGGATTTTCCTTTCCGTTGGCGTCATATCGGAAGCGCACAGCGATCATACAGCCGTTTTTGCGGCAGTTGTCAAAGGTCTGACGCCATGAATCAAAGAAAGTCTCGTCCAGATCGTAGTCCTTGCCCTCGGTGTAATTCCCGTTTTCGTCAGTGGTGCCGTTCATTCCCGAGGAGAAGGCGCCGATGTCGATGAAAAACAGCACAATACTTCCCGTGGGACTGTAAACAGGGGTACTGCCCGGCTTGCATACCGCCCACACCGTATTGGTGTAGCCTGCGCCGGGATTTTGTATAGTTTCCACGGACTCGGTGTAGTTTATGCCGCTGTCTGCCATTTCATCCTCAGCTGCTGCGGCTGGTATCAAAGGCATTGCAGAGAGGAGAAGTGAAGCGGTGAGCAGTGATGAGATGAGTTTTTTCATAGTGTTTTCCTTTCTGTTAAATAATGGGCGCTTCCACCGCGTGAAAGCGCCATGTTATTATAGATTTACATATTCGGGAGAGATCTTCAGCTCGCCTGCTGCGATACGCTCCCTGAGCTTTTCGATTGGAACGGGTTTGCTGAAAAGATAACCCTGTGCGCGGTCACAGCCTATTGTCTCAAGGAAGGCGAACTGCTCGGCAGTCTCAACGCCCTCGGTCAGGGACAGCATATGGAGCTGCTTTGTAAGACTAACTATATTCTCAAGAATAGGACGGGTCTTTTCGTCGTCCTTGAAGCCCGAAAGGAACTTCATGTCTATCTTTAGAACGTCGAACTGGTAGTCCTTGAGTACATTCAGCGATGAATAGCCGCTTCCGAAGTCGTCCAGCCATACTTTGTAGCCGAAGCTGCGCAGGCTCTTTATGGCGCTGGGGAGGAAGTCCTGCTGATCGGTGAGGGCGCTCTCGGTTATCTCGATGTCGATGTAATTCTTTGGAACGCCGTATTTCTCCACGGTCTCGCAGAGGTATCCCACTATATCGCACAGCTCGAAGTCAAGGCGCGAGAAATTGAGGGATACGGGTGCGAAGGGCTTCTTGTTGTCGGAAGCGTCGCGGTAGTCCTTGCATACGGCTTCGATGATGTATTTGTCCAGCTTGTATATCTGGCGGTACTCCTCCAGTATCTCGATGAATGCCCCGGGGGAAAGGAGACCGTAGTTGGGGTCCTCCCACCTTGCCAGTGCCTCAAGGCCGCAGATACAGCCGTTTTGGGTGGAGACTACAGGCTGATAATATACCTTGATATAGCCGTTGGCAATAGCATTGTCGATGTTGTTGACGATGTAGTGCTTGAGCTGGAACTTGTTCTCCAGTGACTTGTCGTAAATACGCAATGTCCTGTCATAGTGCTTCTTTATGCTGTTGCAGGCAAATCTTGCGCGGTCACAGGCAAGGCTTACGTCCGCCTCGTCACCCACAGGCTTGTAGGCACCGCATTTCAGCTCAAGGTGCACCTCACGCTGCAGCCGCTTTATCTCGCCCGAAAGCTGACCGATGATATTCTTTGCGCCGTCTATGCGGGTGAGGACTACGAAATGGTCATCGGAAAAACGCGACACAAGTGAGCCCTTGAAGGAGTCCTCTATCATGTGCGCCGCCTTTATGAGTAGCTCATTTCCCTCGTGGAAGCCATACTTCTCGTTGTAGGACTTGAAGTTTTCTATATCGAAGAAGAGGAATATGGCGTTTTCCCTGTCGGTAGTGACATAGGTCAGCACCTTTTCCGCCTCGTTCCTGAAATAGACCATATTATGTATCCCCGTAAGCTCGTCCTCAACGGATATTTTGGAGAGGTGGGTGTTTACCTTTTCAAGATTCTCGTCCTTCAGCGCCTGAACACGGGTATTGTTATAGTTTGCTATGCATACCATCATGGTGGATATCCACATGATGAAGAAGTTTATCTGTGTGGCGACAGTAGCGCCGACTTCACCTGTATTCACAGCCACCATCTCATTCATTCTGTAGTAGAAGTATACATAGGAGACTGAGGCGAGAACAAAGGCTATATAGGGCTTCCAGGTCAGCAGGCACAGCGAGAAGAGCTCCATTGTGAGAAAGGTGAGTATCTGCTCGCCCTTGGAATAGTCATTCAGTGATATCTTTATACCGAAGTATATGCAGACAAGAGTGAATACCCATTTAACTACCGTGCATAGGTATCTGTTGTCCTTTTTCCCCCTCATGAAACGGACGGCAAATAAAAGCATAATCATTCCCGTAAATGTGAGAATGAAGTAGTTTATGTAGTATTTCTCTAAATAGTGCATCATGTTGCTCTGGAGGTTGTCACGGAAGATAGTTACCGTCATGCGGATTATCATCCATACCTCAAGAACGATGACAACAATGGACATATATATACTTGCGCGCATATTCGTAATGTAGAAATAGTCGCGGACATACTTGCTCTGTTTCTCAAATCCGAGTCCATTCAGTATTGCTCTCATATTAACGCCCCCTGGTGAAAAAAATGAAACATTTTTCAATTTATTATAACATATTGACGATAAACTGTCAATAGAAACAGTGAAATATGTGAGATTTCAACATAGAGTCAAAAACTGTCAGTAAATTACAGTGTGTCATATTTTATTGTTATATCATTATAATTGCCCCCTGACAGTCATGCTCTCTTGCTTTTTTTAATCATTAATGTTATAATATTATCTGAAATAACAAAAAGGAGGGAGTCCATGAAAAGGTCGTTGCTGAAAAAAACAGCACTTGCTGTCCGCGAGAGGCTGGATATGTTCCTGGGCAGTCAGGCGGAGAGCCTGTGCTTCGAGGCGTTCTTCCGCAGTGCGGCAGGGCTGTATATGGCTGAAAACAGCTTTATCTCACAAGATGACCTGTTCAGTCTCAGTGGGCTTCTTCCTCATATGTTCCCGTCCTTCGGCAGAAATGAGGAGAGAGTAAGGGAAGCTTCCGTACAGGGGGCTGCCGTTCTAGGAGAGCTGCCCTCAGAGGTGTGGAGGAGCGGCGTACAGATAGTGGGGCAGCTCTATCAGTATTTCATAAGCGGAGAGCGTGACAGTGTTTCACAGGGAATGAAGAAGAACTCAAAGGTGTCGGCGGAGTGTCTGCCTGCTGCAACACAGATATTCACTCCCGACTGGATAGCCCGCTATCTTACGGAGAATACTCTGGGACGTGTATTTGCAGGGAGCTGCGGATATGATACCTCTGGCCTGAGCTATTACGTGGAGCGTGATATTACGGTCCGCAGGCGCTCTCCTGAGGAGATAACTATCCTTGACCCCCTGTGTGGGAAGCGGCAATATTCTTGTGTGCGCTTTTGATATGTTTATGGAGCTTTACCGCTCTCTTGGCTATGACGGCAGCACTGCGGCGCGAACTATCCTCGCCTGTAATCTTTATGGACTTGATATAGACAGCCGCGTTTGCAGGATAGCACGTTTTTCCCTTATCATCAAGGCTGCGGAGCAGGACAGGGAACTGCTCTTCGGTGGTATTTCGCCCCATGTCTATGATATGAGCGAGCCCGGTTTGACGGAGCAGCTCCGCGGAAGTGACGTTTTCGGAAGTCTCATAAGACCTGAGAACGCAGACAGCCAACTGCACGGAAAGGCGAATGAGGTCTGTGAGCTGCTGTCGCGTAAATACAGCTGTGTGGTAACAAATCCGCCTTATCTGTCAAGTGCCCGTATGAACAAGGAGCTTCTTGCTTTCCTTAAAAAGGAGTACAGCGGCTTCTCCGCTGACCTTTTTGCGGCATTCATAGTACGCTGCTGTCAGCTTACGGAGAAGGATGGCTACACAGGCTTCCTTACGCCCTATGTGTGGATGTTCATCAAGAGCTATGAAAAGCTGAGAAGAATGATGTTTACAGAGAAAACGCCCGAGACTCTTGTTCAGCTGGAGTATTCCGCATTCGGCGAGGCTACGGTGCCTGTCTGCGGCTTTACTCTGCGGAACACTCATACCGATGCAAAAGGCGTTTACTTCCGTCTCACCGACTTCAAGGGAGGACTTGAGGTGCAGCGTGAGAGGTTCCTGGAGGCTGTACGTAACAGAAACTGCGGCTATGTCTATGAGACAGCAGCAGCGGACTTCGGCAAGCTGCCCGAGGCACCTGCGGCGTACTGGGTCAGCGGCAGAGTGAGGGAGCTCTATGAAAAATATCCATCTCTGGGAAGCATTTCTGCTCCCAGAAAGGGCAATTCTACCTCTGATAACGACAGGTTTCTGCGTTTCTGGTACGAGGTAGGCTTCAACAGGATAAATACTGACTGCATTGCCATTGACAGGGCTGAGACCCTGGAAAAGCGCTGGTTTCCATACAATAAGGGCGGAGGCTTCCGAAAATGGTACGGCTTCAATGAATACATAATCGACTGGTATGACGATGGGGCGGCAATAAGGTCGATACCTACGGCTGTCATCGCCAATTATCAGTATTTCATGCGGGAGGGACTGACCTGGTCCACTCTCACAAGCGGCAAGTTCAGCATAAGGCAGTTCGGCAGGGGCTACATCTTCGATAACGGTGGCTGCTGCATATTTGAACTGGGTTACCGAAAAAAATTCATCTGCGGACTGCTCAATTCCAAGGTCTTTGCCTACATCTTCGGGCAGCTTAATCCCACTCTCAACTTTCAGTCGGGAGAGGTGGCAAAGTTTCCGGTGATATGCGAAACTTCTGCAGAAACGGACAGGCTTGTGGAGGAGTGTGTGGAAATATCAAAGGCAGAGTACGATTCATTCGAGACCAGCCGCGATTTCAGGCGGCATCCACTGATATAGGAGGGATATGATGTCCGATAACCGAAAGCTCAACGTGAAACGGATCGCTTCTGCGGTACTTATTGCCGCAGCTGCCATCTGCTGCGCAGTTCTTGTGATAAAACTGAAAAAGGGCTCTCAGGCAGTAGGAAAGCTCAGCGCTGTTACCACTGAAGAGGAGACTACCGCTGCTGCTGAGACAGCGGCAGAGACTGTTCCTGTAACAACTGCGGAGCCCACTACCGAACCTCCCGATGATGTAACGGTGCGTATAGGGGAGATGTCTCTCCATGAAAAGGTCTGTCAGCTCTTTGTGGTAACTCCCGAAAGTCTTACAAACGGTGAAAATTATTCCGTGGCAGGGGAGATGACAAAGGCTGCCCTGAAGGACTATCCTGTGGGCGGACTGGTCTATTTTGCAAAGAATATAGACTCCGCGGAGGCTATCTCACAGATGATAGCAAATACAAAGCAGTATGCCGCGGAGCAGGGAATGGTACCCCTTTTCTACTCCGTTGACGAGGAGGGCGGCACTGTTGCAAGGTGCGCGGAAAAGGCGGGCACCAACTGGTTTTCCTCCATGTATTACTACAAGGAAAGCGGAAAGGATACTGCCTTTGCCAATGCCGAGACCATAGGCTCCGATATTGCGGGACTGGGCTTTGATCTGGACTTCGCTCCTGTCGCGGACACCTGGTCCAATCCCTACAACACTGTAATCGGAAGCCGTGCATACAGTGATGATTTTCACCAGTCCGCAGATCTGGTGGCTTCGGCGGTGGAGGGCTTTCACAGCGGCGGTGTTTACTGTACTCTCAAGCATTTCCCGGGACACGGCGACACCGCAGGGGACTCCCATTATGGAGCGGTCTACACCGACAAGACCATTGCAGAGCTCACACAGGGGGAGTATCTCGCCTTTGAAAGCGGCATAGCCTCCGGCGCAGACATGGTAATGGTGGGACATATAACCATGAACGGCGTGGACGGACTTCCCGCCACACTCTCCCATACTATGATAACGGACGAGCTTCGCGGCAGGCTGGGCTTTGAGGGTGTGGTCATCACAGACTCCCTCTCAATGGGGGCGGTTGCAGATGTGTACGGCAGCGGCGAGCTTGCGGTGAAGGTCATTGAGGCAGGCGGCGATATGCTGCTCATGCCCCGTGACCTTGGCGAGGCAGTCAGGGGAGTTGAGGCTGCTGTCAGCGAGGGGCGTATCACCGAGGAGCGCATTGAGGAAAGCCTTGACAGGATACTGCGCCTGAAATCGGAAAGATCGGATATAAAAAAGGGCGGAATATAAGCGTCATGCTATCAAGTTAATAACATAAATCAAAATTTAGCGCAAGCGCTAATAGTAATTAGTGCATAGTGGTTAGTGATTAGTTAATGTGTTCGCTGCGCTCACATTATTTAAATAATGTCGCCGAAGGCGACACCACAACTTTCAACTCTAAACTCTCAACTCTAAACTTAAATCATAATTTTGCTCCGCAAAATTATGATTTATAATAGCAAACGAAAATGCCCCGAAGCGTTTTACAGCGCTTCGGGGCAAAACTTATGTATGGTTATATATCTTCATCGGAGTCTCTTTCAAGCTCCACGGTCTTCCTGCGCCAGTCATTTGCTGCAAGCTCATAGGCGGTGTTGAAGTAACGCTCCGATTCGTTCATATCGCCCATGCGCTTCATGCATCGTGCTTTATCAAGGGCAATGCCGAAAGCTATGGACTTCACGTTGTCGTACTTTTTCAGTAGCTTCATGGCGTTTTCGTACTGTCCGTGTACCATGAGGGACTCGAAGTAGGCAGTGTCTATGAAGTAGTCCACTCATTCATTCTTCCCGCGCATTCGCGAAAAGTACTTCTCGCCGTGCCTGAGCCAGTATTCCGTGTTTTCGATGTCTTTTCTTGCAGAGCTGAGCTGTATCAGAAGGACATGGTACATTATCATATTCTGCTGAGCATTGATGTCAGCCGGATTTTCTGCTGCTTTCTTCATGTACTCCATATCAGTGAGCTTCAGCTTCTCCTCGGCATCATCATAGCGGTGAAGTGATAGATAGGCTTCTCCGAGAAACATGGCGTACTGTGAGATAAAGAGCTTATTGTTCTCTTTATCCTCAAGACAGACACTGAGCTGCTCCTCCATTTCATTGATGAGAGGTTCAGCGTAGCCTTCCTCGGCAATACGCAGCACAAGACTTCGGAAGGTCCTGTACTTCCTGTTCAGGCGGGGAGCTATAAACAGTGCGATGATGATATTTACGATAACAGAGGCGATTGCGGCGAAAACAAGACGAAACGGCACCGAGCCGGAGGTCTTGCTGCCTGCAAGGGCAGTAACGGCGTCAACGCCTGTTATCAGTCCGAATATTACAACAAACACCAGTGCCCAGCGCTTTAGGAGCCTTATGAAAAAGGCGGCGGGACTTGCTTTTGAAGTGTTATCCATAGCGTATCACGCTTCATTTTTTATGAAGCCCTTTCTTAGTATGGGTATGAGTATACCTCCCACAGAGTTTCCGAGAGTCATTATCAGCAGCCAAAGCAGTGCCTTGCCGCTCCATGCTTCCGCCAGCGTGAAGTAGAACATATTGGCAACGCAGTGCTCAAATCCGCTGAGTATAAAGACCACAACGGGCAGAAACACCGCAAGTATCTTACCTACGCTGTTGCTGATGATTTTGTAGCCGTCAGCGGCAATGAACATGAGCAGTCTGCAGAATATTGCAAGTATGAATACGCTCAGAGGAGCGTCGCTGAGCTTTGTGTCACACATTGCAGATGCCTTTTCCGAGATGCAGCAGATACGTGTGTTCAGCACCAGAAATGCGGAAAGTGCAGTGCCTGCGAGGTTGCCCAGCCATATTACTGCAAGGGCGAGAATGTAAGACGGCTTATTTTCAACAGCGTATCCAACCTTGCCCGTGAACAGATTGAAGCCGAAGCTGAGTATAACGAAGAGTCCGGTACCGAACAGGAAGGCTCCAAGGTATCTGTTGTCACAGGAGAGATAAGCTATGCCGCCTATGGCGATAGCGATACCTGTTGCAAATGCTCTGAGGAATGTATCGAGGATTTTTTTCATTGACAGACTTCTTTCATGATATAATATTCGGTTAGATTATCCTAACCGCAACTATTCCATTATATCATGAAGGCGGGGCTTTGTCAAAGCTTGTGTGCATTGTAAAGGCTCCGAAGGTCTCGGAGCCTTTGGTTTTCAGATCATTCCGACATAAGATCTATAAGTATCTTTCTCAGTGAGATCAGGTCGAAAACGTCTTCTGTATCATCATCATTAAGGTCGCAGGATCGGGTAAGTTTCACCTTTCCGTTGAGGTAAAGATGATAGTACACAAGGTCAGCCACATTTACCGCGCCGTCATTATTCAGGTCTCCTCTGAGAGGCTTAGGCGGAGCTGTTGATGTGGTGGTAGTCGTGGTTAACGAAGTAGTGGAAGATGTAGCCGAAGTTGTAGTAGTTGTGGTAGTAGTCTTTTTTGTTGTTGTGGAGCTTGTGGTAGTCTTTGAGGTGGTGGAAGTTGTTGTTGTTGAAGTAGTGGTAGTAGTTGTAGTAGTTGTAGGTCCTGAAGTGGTCGATGTTGTGGTTGTAGTTGTTGGCTTTGATGTTGTTGATGTAGTAGTTGTGGTAGTGGTAGTAGTGGGCTTTGAAGTTGTAGATGTAGTAGTAGTAGTAGTAGTTGTTGTTGTTGTTGTTCCCGTGTTTATGGGAGCTGTAAGCACATAGTTGCTTTCCGAGATCTCGGGATATGTGAAGTGAGTGATGTTATAGTCGTTTTCCGGAGTATGATTGGTGAAGAAGCTGTCAGAGCCCTTGAGGAAGTAATCATACTTTACCTCACGGCCGCCCTTGCCGTCGGTATCGTCCCAGGTGACGTCAACAGCGTACCAGTTATCGTCCTCCATCTTTACATAATTCCACATATGACCTGTATTGCCCTCTTCATTGAGGTTGCCGAAAACGCAGATACACGGGATATTGAGTCTGTCGCACATGAGCTTGAATGCCTCTGAATAGCCCTCGCATACAACGCCCGGTTCAACAACTGCGCCGAGAGCGGAGCTGCTGAATCTTGCTCCTGTGTCATAGTAGGTGAACAGCGCTATGTAATCGTGTATTTTTTTCAGCTGCTCATATCTGGTATCGCCTGTAACAGGGATATTGTCCAGTCCCTCAGTCAGCTTGTCCCCGTACTCTTTCGCCTCATCAAGAGACTCAAAGCCCTTAAGGTAAGCGGGAGTTATAATGAGGGTGCGTATCTTCAGTGTGTATTCTCCCGTCCAGAAGTTTGAAGAGCTGGTGGTATCATTGCCGAGGGCGATGTTGATACCCGAAGGCTCGATCCAGTACAGCTCCGGTCTGTCAAAGAGAGCCGCATCGATTCCTGGTTTGCAGGCGCTGAATACAGCCAGCTGATAAGCCTCGTTGTCCTCCTCGGTGAAGCGGGAAGAATTGGGAAGTGCAGAAAGCTTAACCGATACTGTTTCGGGCAGCTTGATAGTTATGGGCGAAACAGTTGGACCGTTAAGCTCTGCGAAAGCGTTATAGACTGCCAGATTATTGGTGTCAATCTGATCCTTGTAGTTGTATGAGCCGCTTTTGTAATTGGACTCAACAGCAGGATATTCAGGCAGTGTGAATGAATTTGTGTCAAGCTCGCCCAGAAACAGCTTCTCCTCGCCCGAGGCGATATAGGAATTCTCCGATACGCCTTCAGCGGCGGCTGTTCCGAACCCCGCGCACATAAGAAGTGCGGCTGATGTGATGAATGAGATCGTCGATGAGATTAATTTTTTCATACAGATACCTCCTAATTGAAGCAATTAATTCCCATCCCCTGAAATTATTTCTGTATACTTCTATTATATACAAAATATCCATAAAAGTCAATGATATTTTCTGCTTTTCATATAATATTCACATTGGCGAGCTGCGGCGAAATGCCATTCCAAACAGGAATACCGCTATATATAGCCGAATAGTGCCGAAAACAACAAAAAAACCGGTTTTCCTTTATTATAATTTGTTATATTGTCTCTTGAAAATACTACTATGCTGTGATATACTGTTATGTGGAGATTTTGTGCGGTTTGCTGCACTTATAATATTTGAAAGGTGAGATTACCGATAATGAATTTATCACAGATGACTAAGGAACAGCTTCTCTCGTTCAAGAGCGAGAACGAAAAGCTCTATAATGACTTCAAGGGTCAGGGGCTCTGCCTCAATATGTCAAGAGGAAATCCCTGCACAGAGCAGCTTCAGCTGAGCGTTGATATGCTCAGATCCTTTGATGACGGGAACTTTATGAGCGAGTGCGGCACAGATGTCCGCAACTACGGCGTTCTTGACGGTATCCCCGAGGCTAAGAAGCTCTTTTCCGATATGATAGGCGTGCCTCAGGATCAGGTCATCATCTTCGGTAATTCAAGCCTTAACGCTATGTTCTTTGCTGTACAGTGTGCCTTCAACAAGGGTGTTCTCGGAAACAAGCCCTGGTCACAGTGCGGAAAGATCAAGTTCCTCTGTCCCGTTCCCGGATATGACAGACATTTCAAGGTGACCGAGTTCTTCGGCATTGAGATGATAAACGTCCCCATGACTCCTACAGGTCCCGATATGGACATGGTAGAGGAACTGGTAAAGGACGAGGCTGTAAAGGGTATCTGGTGCGTTCCTCAGTATTCTAACCCCGACGGTATCTCCTACAGCGACGAGACAGTAAAGCGCTTTGCCGCTCTTAAGCCTGCTGCAAAGGACTTCCGTATTTTCTGGGATAATGCTTACTGTATCCACCACCTTACAGATAAGCCCAAGTACATTCTCAATATTCTTGAGGAGGCAAAGAAGGTCGGCAACGAGAATATCGTTTACATCTTCGGCTCAACTTCAAAGATCACATTCCCCGGTGCAGGCGTTGCTGTTATGGGTGCAAGCAAGGAGAATGTTGATGACCTGAAGAAGTATCTTGGTATCAGCATCATAAGCTATGACAAGATGAATCAGCTCCGTCATGTGAAGTTCTTCGGCACCTTTGAGAATATGCTGGAGCACATGAAGAAGCACATGGCTATCATCGCTCCCAAGTTCAGACTGGTTTGCGACGTACTTGACAAGGAGATCGCTCCTCTCGGAATAGGTGAGTGGACCACTCCCGAGGGAGGCTACTTCATATCATTCAATGCTCCCAAGGGCTGCGCAAAGAAGATCGTCAAGCTTTGTGCAGAGGCAGGCGTTACACTTACAGGTGCAGGAGCTACCTTCCCTTACGGTGTGGATCCTGAGGACAAGAATATCCGTCTTGCTCCTACATATCCCACTATCGAGGATCTTGCAAAGGCTATGGAGCTCTTCGTTATCTGTGTAAAGATCGCAGCTGCCGAGAAGCTTCTTGCTGAATAAGAATAAATGATATAAAGCCATAGTACGCGGTACTATGGCTTTTTTATTGACAGGTACGGCTGTTCATTGTATAATTGGATTATACTTATACTGGGGGAGTGATGACGATGACTGATGCAGAAGATATATTTTTTTCGGGAGGGACAATGTTCGGGTATTGGCTAACGGCTGTCATGTATATGGTGCTGCCTGTCATCGCCTATTTCATCATGAAGGCCTGCGGAGCCGCAAGACTGCTTCCTGTGATAGCAGGCGTGGTTATGTACTTCATAGCCGTGAAGCTTTGCGACCTGACGGTGTGGATAGCCCTTTTCTCAGCTCCGTTTTCAGTTAAGCAGGCAGCGGCAGTGGAGCTGGTATGTATTTTCGAGGAGACAGCACGGTGGCTGGCAATGAAATATCCACTTTTCAACATAAAGTCATCGGCAGCTGCGGTCTGCTACGGTATAGGTCACGCAGGCATGGAGTGCTGGATGAGGGGCGTAAGCACATTTAAGCTCATAGGCATCGGCAGCAGGCTCAACAGTGGCGGCATAAACTCCTTTATCAGCGGCAAGACTCCCGAAAAGGCAGAGGAGACCCTGCAGGAGCTTCAAAGGCTTGCGGATAAGGGAATTATAATCAGTATAGCCGGCTCAGTGGAGATAATGACCAACTTCGGATTTCATATCGCCCTTTCAGTGCTCATATTCAAAAAAATGTATGAGCCCAACTTCAAAAAGCGCTGGCTGCTGTTGGCGATAGGTCTCCATTATGCGCTGAATTGCATAAGCTGGGCTGTGTCTTTCAGCGGAAGCCAGCTTATTACAAGTATTGTGGGAATAATAACAGGTGCGGCTATCATTGCTTTAGTATGGCGAATTATAGACGGCAGAAACGTTGTGGACGAGATACTTTACCCGCTTGACATATAATAAGCCCTTAGCTATCAGGAAGCGGCTTCGCCGGGCGGATAGTATCCGCAGATAGAAAATAAAAATGCCCCTGAGTGTTTTACAGCACTCGGGGGCAAACTTTTGTATGGGTATCTGATATAATGGCTGCGGAGGCTTGATTTATTTGGACTGTGCAAATACTTCGTCCTCGATGACATTGCGGTTGGCGTCGAGGTCGTCTATCCAGAGAACGTTTCCAACGTCAACGTCCTCACCGTGGAATGTGCCGTCGGCAGGTATCTGTATCTGCTTTATGGTGTAACGTGCACACAGCGGCATTCTCAGAGAGAGCAGATACATATTCAGTCCCGACATATTTGTGGACACATCGGGTATAACATCTGAAGCCAGATTCTTGAACATTGAGGGGCGGAAGCTCTTCATCTTTGCAAAGATGAGAGACATTACGCGGCGCTGTCGCTCGGTACGCTCAAAGTCGCTGTTGCCCACCTTTCTTATACGTGAGTAGGAGAGTGCCTGTTTGCCGTTGAGGTGGAGCTTTCCGCCGCCGCTTAGCAGGTCAGAGTTCCTGTCATCGCCAACAAGCTCGTTGACCTCGGATATGAGGATAATGTTTATCTCCTCTGCTTCTGCGTCCGATACCTCAAGGTCTATGCCGCCAACTGCGTCTACCAGTGATACGAAGGACACGAAGTCCACGGAAACATAGTCATCTATGCGGACATCGAAATTGTACTCGATAGTGTCCATGAGCAGCTCGGGACCGCCGAATGCATAGGCAGCGTTAAGCTTGTTCCAGCCGTTATCGGGGATCTCAACATAGCTGTCGCGCATGAAAGAGGTCATGATGATCTCGTTGGTCTTTCTGTTGAGTGAGACCAGTATCATTGAGTCGGAGCGTCCGCGGTCGTCGGCAGTCCTGCCATCTGTGCCGAGGACGAGGATATTCTTAACATAGCCCTTTCCGACGGAGTCTGCGTAGTGATTGCGGTGACCCTCGGGGACCTTGTTTACCTGCTTTATCAGGCATACCGAGGTACATGAATAGATCCCGAAGAGCAGCAGGAAGAGAATGAGGATTATATGTATTATCCTGCGGATTATCTTTCCAACAAGGCTCTTGTGTCTGCGCTTTTTCTTCTTTTTCCTGGGAGCTTCCTCCTCATGATGTGGAGCAGCAGGCTTCTTTCCGCCTGAGGGCTGAGGTCTGGGAGCAGCAGGAGCTGCCGGTGGCGGCGGGGGAGCATATCCGCCTCCGCCTGAATTGTTTGTGCCGTACCCCTGAGGAGACTGCCTCTCATAGTCATAGTAGCGGCGGTCGCTGTAGTCGAACTGCTGCTGGGGAGGAGGAGTTGTCTGAGGGAACTGGGGCGGCTGTCCCGTTTTAGGGAACTGAGGCGGAGCTCCGGTGCTCTGGTATCCGGGAGCCTGTGGCTGCTGAGACTGTGCTGTGCCTCTGCGATTTACCTTCCTCAGGGGAGGAAGGTCTGACTTTGGTGAGCTGTAGCCCTCCAAATCATTTGGAAGCAGCACCGTATCCTCATTGTCTGTATTCTGTATTTCGTCTGTGTCTCTGCCATTATATCTGTTTGACATGGTCTTTCCTTTCTGTTTCTATGCTTTAAGAACCTGTATCAGGCATTGCTGCCGACACAGGTTCTCTGGTTTTGTTATGGTTTCTTTATGCTCACCGCAATGTAGGTAAGTGCTGCCCATGCCACATTGTATACTGTCATGGCAGTTGCCGACATATAAAGGAAATTGGTCTGGAACGCCTTTGAGAGTATCAGCAGCATACACAGTACAAATCCCAGAAGTATTGAAGCGGATTGCAGTATAAGTCCGATTATTGCGGAGGAGTGAACTATCTTTGTTCCGATGATAAGCTCGGCAAGTGAGGCGAATTTGCCCGTTGTAGCCATTGAAGCACTGAGACGTACTGCCTTCTTTGTCTCCTCATAGAAGTCCTCGTGGAGCTTCTTGGGGAGTATCCTTGCCATTTCCTCGGGGATACCGAAGAGGGTATTGAGCTTTTTCAGTGTTATGCAGGGATCGATGCTCTTGATGAACATACATATCTTCTGCTTGCTCAGCTTTTTAGCCCAGCGCTTTACGTAGCGGTCAGCGACTATATCGACTACAAAGAGGGCAGCCAGATTTCCTGAGATGGAAAGATACAGCGCATCTTTGCTGCCGTCTACGAACTCAGCCTCCTGAGCCTTTGTGGGCACGCCTTCGATGTTGTGGCTGGTCATGAGCTCGCGGTTTCCGAAGAGCACGCGCTTGTTGTTTATCCATCCGCACATTCCCATTCCGTCCTCATAGGAGTAGTTCTCAATAGGATAGAGGGCACCGTTCCTGCCGGCGATGACGTCGGTGAAAAGCTGTGACATTATGCTTCCTGCGGTAGCTGTAAGACTTGCAGCCTCAAGGAGTGCCTCATCAAGCTTGGTATTTGAGAAGACCTTGATACCGTCCAGTCTGACAGTTCCCTCAGGGAAGAGGGTGCCTGCGTCGATGAGTATGGAGTTGGTATCATAGAAGTCGTCAACGCTCTGATAGCCCAGCATAATGCCCTTGTTCTT
This sequence comes from Bacillota bacterium, assembly GCA_029572815.1. Lineage (GTDB taxonomy): Bacteria > Bacillota > Clostridia > Oscillospirales > Ruminococcaceae > Ruminococcus. The sequence goes on from JAKPUQ010000074.1 coordinate 21,817, forward strand.
AATGGCGCTGTTGGAGACATTCTCAAGGGGGATATTGACTACAAATGGCATTGCGATACATGATGTAGCGCATATTATCATGCTGAATATGGAGAATCCGAAAGCGGCAGACTCCATGGTAGTGAATGTGCCCTTGCAGAAGAATGTGAGAAAAAGAGAGACTATTATTGAAACTATGAGACACAGGGGCGAAGCCTTGCGGCAGAAGTCGTCAGTCATATCCGAGGAGTATGTGTATCTCAGGAAGTCTGTAAGGAAGTCGGTCTTTCTCATGGAAGCGAGGATAGGGAAGTCTCCGAGAGTTCCGCGGGTAATGCGCTCGGCTCTGTCCTCGTCGGTAACATATGTAACGCCGTGCCTGTCAAAGTTCTTTGACACGAACTTGAAGTTTCTCGCCGCTCGTCTGATGATAAGCAGCTTTCCTATGGCGTTTATCAGCAGTGCAAGTATACCCACAGGCATATAGATATGGATATTCTCAGAGCTCACCAGGTCCGGGCGCATGTAAGCGGGGATAATAGCGATAAGACATGAAAGCGCAGTGACTGCGGTCATGGAATCGCTGTCCGCCTTGAAGCTGAGCAGCTTTTTCACGCCCTTGGTAATGACTGCCATTGATGAAAGCAGCGAAATGATACCAAGTACAAGATGTATGGTAAGGTATGTCTTTATGTGTGACATACTGAGAAAATCAAGTATAGGAAGCTCAAACTGATTGGTCACTGTAATAAACAGGCTCAGGAAGGCTGTCATTGCCAGTATGAACACCCTCACGGAGATGGTGCTCTTCAGTTCATATATATCCCTGCCTACGTCCTCTACATCGCCGTAGTAATTGAAGTCAACGATGCGCTTTGTACGCTTTGACTTTGAGTGGAGGGACATGAACTCGTCAGCCTCCTGAGTAATGTGAACGTCAAGCTGTCCTGCGTTTATATCAGCCTTTTCGCTGAGGTTGATGCTGGTGAGCTCAGCTCTTGGAGCGGGCTCAACAGGCTTTGCAGCTTCAACTGCCGCAGGCGAGGGGACTATATCCGTTATCTGTTTCTTGCCCTCGGGACTTTCAGCAGCCTGGATTATCTGTATCCTGCTTCGTTTTTTCTTCTTGAACTCGGGAGGAGTATACATATACTCTCCCTCGGGAGTCTCCCTTGCATAGGTATAATCGTTGTCCTTGCCGCGCCTTTTCTTGCTTCTCTTCTTTGCGCTCTGTACCTCCTTGGCTCTGGTGGAATCGCTCATTCTCCTTATTTTCGGAGCTTCGTCCGGTGTCATCTGAACGGGAGTGATAGTCCCCGAGGGTATCACCTTTCTCTGGGGATTGGTGCGTATCTCACTCATGGCGTCAGAGCTGACCACGGCAATCTTATGCCTTGAGAGGTCGGCAGGCTTTACATCGTCCGCAGGTGTATCGCTTCTCAGAGCGTTATCGAAAAGTGCGGACTTTTCATGAGACACAGGAGGTCTCGATTTTGCTTTCTCAACGATGTCGGGAGCTTCAACAGTAGAATTTATAATTTTCTGGGCATCGACTCTGCCCACTTTAGTCTTTGGTTCCTGGTTATCGGGAGAGTACTCGTCAAGAATAGCCTCCAGCGATGGTTTCTGTTCCGACATAATTATCTCCTTATTTGCTTCCCCTGCGCTGGCGGAGCACCTCATACATGAAGATGCCTGCCGCAACGGAAGCATTGAGTGAATTTATCCTTCCCAGCATGGGAAGCTTTATCATGAAGTCGCATTTTTTAGCGATGAGCTTGCTTATTCCGAAGCCCTCAGAGCCTATTACCAGACCAACTCCGCCTGTGAAGTCAGTTTCTGAGTAGTCTGAGCCCGAGGCGTCTGTGCCGTATATCCACACGCCGTTTTCCTTGAGGGTGTCGATACAGGCGGCAAGATTGGAGACTCTTGCTACGGGGACGTAGCTTGCCGCTCCTGCCGAGGTCTTGAAGACAGTAGCGTTGAGAGAAGCGCTCCTGCGCTTGGGGATGATAACTCCGTCAGCGCCGGATGTCTCGGCGGTACGGATGATAGCGCCGAGATTATGGGGGTCTTCAATTTCATCGCATATGATTATGAAGGGCTTGGTGCCCTTTTCCTGTGAGACTGCAAGGATATCCTCAACAGTCACATACTCTCCGCAGGCGCCCTCAGCGACTACACCCTGATGGGAAGCGCCGCCGGAAAGGCGTGAGAGCTTTTTATCGTCGGCGTCCTTGACTACGACGCCCTGTTCCTTTGCCATTTTGCGGATAAGTCCGAGACTTCCGCCGTTTCCGTCTATGTAGATAGTGTCGAGGTTAGCTCCTGATTTGAGCGCCTCGATGACGGGATTACGTCCGCATATGATATTTTCGGACATCTCTGAAGTTCTTTTATCTTTTTCCATACCTTACAGCGGGCTCGAAATGCCCATCTCCTTTTGTTCTGTATAGACCTCTCCAAAAAGTAAAGATCATTTTTATTATACCATTATTGAGCTGAAATTACAAGAGCTTTTTTATTTTCTGCAAATTACCGCGGAAAGCCGCGGCTGCTCATCTGTTTATATCTATCACCGACAGCTCGGGACGGTTGAATATCCTGGGAATGAATATCATTCTCAGTGGTCTGGCAAGACCAACGCTTATTATATGTACAGTGCCGTCATAATCGTACATTCCCTGCGTATAATCTGGGAAAATTCCCTGATCGGGGGCGTAGAGTCCCTGATCCAGCAGCTTAGGTATCCTCCACTGACCGCCGTGGGCGTGACCGGAGAGGATAAGGTCGAAGTTCTCTTTATTATTGAGTCCCTCGCCCAGGTAGGCATCTATCTGCTCGGGCTGATGGGCTATGAGGATATTGTAGCAGCTGCTGTCGAGAGCGTCAAAGCACTCCTCCAGCTGGGTCTTGTGTTTGCCTCTGGCAATGGAATCCTCCACGCCGAAGATCCTAACCTTTTCGCCGTTTACCTCAATATCGGAGTATTCTCCCAGAAGCAGGGGACATATCTCCCTTGCCTGATCGTAGAACTCCTCTGTATCCTTGCGCATTTCCTCATGATTGCCGGGAGAGTAATAGCAGGGATACTCAGCAGAAAGTGCCTTCATGAGGGTGAGGGCGTGCTTTGTGCCGCCCCCATGCGTCTATCACATCGCCGCCGAAGATGACTATATCCGGATCAGCCTTGTGTACCTCATCTATGATCCCCGACTGGTCTGTACCGCCGTAGAAGCAGTTGTGGAGGTCCGATATAAAGACAATCCTCATGCCGTTCCGGAGCTTTGGACTCTTTACACTGTAGTGAACAGTTCTCATTGTGAAGCCCCAGGCGGACAGAAGCACCAGTATCAGAAGTACGATGATGACGATCAGCCGCTTTTTAGCTTTTTTTGTCATTATTTGCCTCTTTCAGCGATAATGTTCATCATCTCTCCCACGTTTTTCATACCCGATACCTCACGCATTTTGAAGCGCATACCGAACTCATCCTCCACTGCGGCAACAAGGTTGATATGCTCAATGCTGTCCCAGTCCTCGATGTCATCGGAGGTGGTGGAGGGGGTAACGGAAATGGAAGGGTCACCGAAAACGTCGCGGAATACCTCATTAAGTCTTGCTGTTATCTCATTATTATTCATTGCTGTTCTCCTTATCGCGTATTTTTATTACTTTGTTCCTGTTTTCGTAGTTTACGATATCCATGTGCCAGACAGAATCGCCGTTTTCCGTCAGACTGTCCCGTGTAAATCCGAAGCTGCCGTAAAGCTCAGAGACCAGGTTGTTCTTCAGCGTTTTATAGTAGTAGCCGTTGAGACGCTCAACGCCTCTTTCCTTTGCAATGCGCACAAGCTCGTCCAGCATGGCAAGCTCCATATCTCTTTTCAGTACTCGGCAGCTCATGAGCCAGAGCTCGATATCAAGCTCTTTGCCGCGGCATTTGCCTATTACTACGGAAACTATGCCGTTGTCACCGAACTTGTCCAGAAGCCGTCCGCAGATGCAGATATGGTCGGGACTTACGCTGACTTCGTGTATCTCGTTCTCGTTATAGCGCCTTGTTGTAAGGTTGAACTGGTTGCTCTTGTTGGTGAGCTGAGTTATACGCTGGATATATACAGGCTTGAAGCCGCAGATGACTGCGTTCATGTCAAGGCTGAGGAGATAGTCCTCATAGCTCTCGAATTCCTTTCGCTGTGCAGCTCTCTGAGCATTTGCCTTGTACATCTCAGAGCGGTGCATATCGTCCTCGGAAACGGAGGTGACCTCAAAATATCCGCCTCTTGTCAGCTTATACATCGCATCGTGGACATTGCTAAGGTTCACAGTCTGCACCATGGGCAGCTGTCCCTCTACGATAGCGCACTCTGCGGGATTGTCGTCAACGAATACGAAGCTGTCCAGTCCGAGGCTGAGCTCCTCTGCGGACTCGGCAATGTTTCTGTCCTTTGGCTCCCAGTTTGCTTTTATTGATACAAAGTCGGAGGGAGAGAGTACACTGCTGGGGTGCTGAAGACCAAGTATGGCGTTTTCCTTCTCGTTCTTGGAGCATACTGCCAGCAGCACGCCATAGTCCTTATAGCCCTTTATGAAGCTCTGGAATTCCTCATAAGCCTGTCCTACAGCGGTCTCGGGACCTATCTCGATGCCCTCCTGACCGTCGTCGCCTATGACTCCGCCCCAGAGGGTGTTATCAAGGTCAAGGTCGATGACCTTGTGGTTCTTGCCGTAAATGGACTTGATTATGCAGGCGAGGCTGTATGCAAGGTCTGGGATAACAGCTGTGCTCATGGCATACTTGTAGAGATACCACGCCTCGGCATCGTGCCAGCGGGAGAGACCGCAGACAGCGGAGAGGTAGTTTATATCGTGGATATACAGTCCGTGAGCATTTCTTGCATAGTCAGAGAGCATGACGTTCATGCGGTCGATGAAGGCTCCGTGACCTGTTACGCTCCAGCCGTCATAGCTGCCTGTCCGCCTGAACAGAGGCAGCTCGAAGCTGTTCTGTATTATGGGGCAGGAATAGCGCTCGATAAGGTTTTCCCAGACCTGCCTGAATATGCCGAACTGCTCCTCAAGGCGCTGCTGCACTCTTTCGGGCTTTTCAGCGGGGCTTTCGGGCATGAGCGTAAGATTTCTCGAAGTCGTATGGATATAGATTATGTCAGGGCCGAAGCTGTCCAGCTCGGGATTACCGAAAACTGCGTCCTCATAGAACTTGTTGTACTCCGACTGGTAGAATTCTGGCTCAATGCCGAAATTCAGCAGAAAAAGCTCCAGTGCGGATACGATGTGGTTAGTCGTTGAGCCCCCCAGCACAGCGACCTTTTTCTTGACGCGGACAGTGCCGTCGGAAAGCAGAGCCTTTTTCAGAGCAAGCCTTCTGCGTATTATGTCCTTGCCGTCAAACGGAAAGTTCAGTTCTCTCATTTTATCTCCTTATTTTTTCAGATTGTTGTGTATGCAGCTGCGGTTTGCACCAACAGCAGAGAATGAGCACATGGCAAAAAGTACGTCCGTAGCCTCCACGCTGTCGATGAAGTCGATGGCATTAAGGTCGAAGTAACGTATATCGCAGAGATATATGTTCTCGAAGGAGCTTGTCAGCATGGGCAGCAGGGCGTTGCCGTAGCTGTCCTTGAATATGACAAGGTTTCTGCCGTTTTTGCACTCTGTATTTACGTGGACTATCCTCTCATCGGAGCCGAAGACCATATAATAGCCTGAATTTGGCATTGGCGACGGGTCAAGAAGAAGATTTGCTGCCACGGGATTTTTGAAATGTGTATCGTACTGTGTGACAGTAACGGGAGTTTTGGGCTTATAGTATACGAAGTCCTCAGGATTGTTGAGCAGGGTAGCACTCTGTGTGTACATATAGAGGGTACCCACATATCCCGGGAGAGTAACGGTCTCGTACTCGGAAAGGTCCGCAAAGGGGACACCTGCCATGAGGGCGAACTGCTCTGCGGCATAGTAAGCGCCGAGAGGCTGCCAGTGGTGGTCGGTACGGGAGTATATAGCCTCGTCCTTGTGGGCATTGAGGATATTGTAAGCGTCAACGGGGATAACTCCCTTCAGAGATTCCTCTATCTTGTCGAAGTCATCCTTCTCGCTGTAGGCGAGATTGCTGTATTCCTCGGGAAGATAGAAGGAGCTTGAGGTGGGAAGCACCATTGAGTATACGTTCTTGTCACCGAGAGCCTCCTTGTACTCATTGACGAATGAAGCGTACTCCTGCTCGGTGCCCCATGCACCGCCGTAGAGGGTGATACCACGCTTGTTTACGATGAGGATATTGTTTGTCAGTTCGCCCTGTGCGGGTTCTTCCTCGGGAGGAACGGTCGTCTCGGGGGCAGCAGTGGTCTCTGCCGTTGGAGCAGAGACATCGGGAGCAGCTGTAGTCACGGGAGGAGAAGTTGTCACGGTGACCGTGGGCTTCTGCTCAAAGCCGCTGCCGTAGAGCTCTGCGCCGTCCTCGCCGTCGCCGTATTTGCGCCCCTTGAGAGGCGTGATATTATCGGCGATGAACTGCTTTATGTGGGCACGGTCATGTACAGTATCATCGAAATAATCCGCGATACCTGCGGTATATTCGCCGCTGACGTAGTTCTTTACGGAGAACTTCGGGAATTTGGTCAGCATACGGTTCTCGTCGTCTGCTTTGGTCTCGTGGGGGAGCAGAGCAACGTACACGAAGCCACCTGCAAAAATAGCTCCCATGAGTATGATATTTGCGAGAGCTATCGAGTTCAGGGCAGTCTTTCTGCGCTGTTTTTTTAGCTTTTTAGCCTTTATTGGAATATCTATGGCTGTTTTTTCACGGTCGGAAGCCTCAATAGAGATGACGGGCTCGGGACGCTCAGCCTTATCATTCGCTTCCGGGGACTTGTTTTTCTTTTCGTCCTGAGAAGCGGTCTTGTTATCTTCGTTCATTTATGTGCCTCTTTAAAATCTGTAATACAGGAATGGGTGAGTGGTGGAGTCAACAAGCATGATGCTTGTTATCACCAGAATAAGAGCTGCCGCAACCGCAGCTGCCGAGGAAATGACAGCCTTTGAAGCAAAACGCTTGTCCGACACATTCTTTATGCTGCTTATAACGGGGAAGCAGCATATCACCGCAATGATGAGCAGGTACATATTGTTGATGAGAGAAATTTTGTCCTGCATGGCGATGAAGCCGTTTCTGCCGAATCCGAAGGCTGTTTTGAAGAATGTGCCCAGCTTGCTTATATCCTCGAAGTAGAAAATGCCGAAGCCGATGAATATTACGAATTTGCTGTAGATATGTCTGATGACAACAGGTATCTTCTTCATCTTCTTTTTGCCTATTTTCATTTCGATGAATACGAAGACGCCGTAGTAGAGTCCCCAGAGAATGAAGTTCCAGCTTGCGCCGTGCCAGATGCCTGTGCAGAGCCATACGAGGAAGAGTCCGCCGTACTTTCTGCGTTTGCCGAAAATAGGGATATACAGCACATAGTCACGGAAGAATGTGCTGAGAGAGATATGCCAGCGCTGCCAGAATTCGGTTATGTCCTTGCATATGAACGGGTGATCGAAGTTTTCGTCAAAGTGGAAGCCGAAGACGCGTCCCAGACCGATGGCTATATCCGAATAGCCCGAGAAGTCGAAGTATATACGCATACCGTAAGCTATGACGCCGTACCATGCGCCAAAGGCGGTACTGCCGCCGATGTTGCCGAGGAAGTTCTCGGAAATAAGGTTCAGCTGGTCAGCCAGAAGGACCTTCTTAGCTAGTCCAAGTGCGATACGGTTGAAGCCGTAGGAAATATCGCGGAGCTCCACTGTGCGGCTCTCAATTTCCTTTTCGATAGTGCTGTATCTTACTATAGGACCTGCCACCAGCTGCGGGAACAGTGTCAGAAACAGCAGGAAGTTCTTGAAGCTCTTCTGTGGCTTAACCTTTTCCCAGTGACAGTCGATGATATAGGAAATGGTCTGGAAGGTATAGAAGCTGATACCGATAGGGAGCCGTATATCGGGGACGGGTATCGAGCATGAAAAAATGGCGTTGATATTTTCCGCAATAAAGCCGCTGTACTTGAATACACCAAGCATAAGAAGGTCATAGACTACAGCCGCAGCAGTTGCAGCCGTATCGCCCCCCTTGCCCTGATATTTTCCGATAATGAGACCTGCCGTGTAGTTCACGACTGCGGTGAGCAGCATCAGGAAAATATAAACGGGCTCGCCCCATGCATAAAAGATAAGCGAGAAAATGATCAACACCGTGTTTTTTTGTTTTGTCCCTCTTGCCGCAGCATAGCACAGCAGGCATAAAGGGAGAAATATATATATGAAGAAAAGTCTTGAAAAAACCATTGTTCTACCGCCTTGTTGCTTTTGTTCTGTATCTTTCTTTCTACCGCGTAAAGGCTGGCGGAGCAGTTAAAAATCAAATATTTGTCTGTATCTCTTTTCTGCGGAAAAGTGTATAAGTCCGCACTGATTATTATACAACAAATGCTGCTGAAATGCAAGAGAAAAAGAGCGGGATTTTCAAAAATCGGCAGTATTTTTCAAAAATCGTATCAAGGCACAAAAAAGCCGCAGAAATCTGCGGTATTTTTGTAAGGCGGTTTATTTTTAGCTAAAAAATCCCCTCACCGAAGAGGTGAGGGGATATAAGTTACTGTGCGTTTGTATTGTCGTTTGAAACGATAGCCTTAAGACCTGTTGCAAGACCTGCAAGTCCCTGGATCTCACTGGGGATGATGATCTTTGTAGCCTTGCCGTCAGCAGCCTTTGCGAAGGACTCAAGTGACTTGAGCTGGATGACCTTGTCATTAGGATTAGCATTATTCAGCTTTACGATACTGTCTGCCAGAGCTTCCTGTACCATTTCGATAGCCTTTGCTTCACCGGTAGCCTCAAGGATCTTCTGCTCTCTTACGGCATCAGCTCTGAGCACCATTGCTTGCTTTTCAGCCTCTGCCTCGAGGATCTGTGCTTCCTTCTTAGCCTGTGCGCGAAGGATCTGGGATTCCTTTTCACCTTCTGCAACGAGGATCCGAGACTTCTTGTCACCCTCTGCCTGGAGGATCTTCTCACGGCGCTCACGCTCAGCCTTCATCTGCTTTTCCATAGCGTCCTGGATCTCACGAGGAGGCAGGATATTCTTGAGCTCAACGCGGTTTACCTTGATACCCCAGTGGTCAGTAGCCTGGTCCAGGATAGCTGTGATCTTTGAGTTGATAACGTCTCTTGAAGTGAGAGTAGCGTCCAGTTCCATCTCACCGATGATGTTACGGAGAGTTGTTGCTGAAAGGTTCTCGATAGCTGCGAGAGGTCTCTCAACGCCGTAGATATACTGCTTAGCGTCAGTTACCTGATAGAATACGACTGTATCTATCTGCATTGTAACGTTATCCTTAGTGATAACGGGTTGAGGTTTGAAGTCTACAACCTTTTCCTTCAGTGAAACCTTGCCTGCGATCCTGTCGATGAAGGGAACGAGAACGTGGAGTCCTGTCTCCCACTCAGCGTGGAATGATCCCAGACGCTCGATAACGAACACATGAGCCTGCGGTACGATCCTGAAGGATCTGATGATAACAAATAAAAGAAATACGATTACTAATAAAACAATGATTCCTATTGCATCCATTTTTGATTACCTCCGATTGATTTTATGGATAGTTTAATTTTATTCAGGTCTAACGCGAAGCTTCGCGCCCATGACCTTGGTGACGATAACGATGGTTCCGTTGGGAATAACCATGTCTTCGTCTTCAGGAACGGCACTCCAGTTTACCCCATTGAGAGTGACGCGGCCTGTACCTTTGTCTGCATTTATCTCCTCGATGACCGTGGCGTGTCTGCCGACATCAAGTTCGGCATTTGTTGCAACAGCTGTCTTCTTCCTGCGTTTTCTTATGAGCGGAATGCTCAGAAGCAGGAAAACAGACGATGATATAATGAATATACCAAGCTGTTCAAGTGCGGACAGCTCATAGAAGTAGCTCAGCAGGAGAGTAACAAGTGCTCCGGCTGCGAACCAGATCGAGACAAGCTGTACCGTAACGACCTCCGCGACCACGAAAGCGACAACTGCGATAGCCCAAAACAGTACACTCAAGGTGATTTCCCCCTTTCGCAAATATTTGTAGTAATCCCTACAATTCGTATTATATCACGAAAGTGTGAACTTTTCAAGTATGATTGTCAAAAAAGCAACAAAATTTTTAGCCTTAAAGTATAATTACTGTACTCTTTTAAGCTCCGTATAAGCCATTATATATGGCGCTATACCCTTGCCGTCATTTTCCACCACCTTTTCACTGAGGTAGTACTCCGCAGAGCCGTCACGACCTGCGTCACCGCCGAGACCTCCCATAAGGCAGATGTTTCTCAGCACGGGGACATCATCGCTGTTGTCGATGTATTTTTCCGTGACAGTATCGAAGGCGGTCTTGCCGGCCCTGCGGATATCCTCGCCGCAGATGCCCAGCCTTGCAGCCTTAATGGCGGCATAGGCGAAGAGGAGAGTGCCGCTGGTCTCGGGATAGTTGCCCTCAAGTTCCTTTCGTGCGGGGAGCTGTAGAAGCATACCCTCGTCGGTGATGAAGCTGCTCATATCATGGAGAAGCGTGCTGAGCTGTTTCCTCAGGGCGGAACTGTCTGTCATTATCTCACAGGTATCCGCCAGTGCAGCGCATAGCCAGCCGTTGGAACGGAGCCAGAATTCGGGAGAAAGTCCGGTTATCTTATCTGCCCAGCACATTGAGTTGGTGTCATCGTAGCCGTGGTGATAAAGCCCCGTAACGGGGTCCCGCATTATCTTGCACATATCCGTGAACTGTCGCTGTACGTCCTCGGTGACGCCGCGCATACTGTGGAGCTTTGCATATTCTGCCATAAAGGGCAGCACCATGTAAGCGCCGTCCAGCCAGATCTGGTCCTGATAGATAGCCTTGTGCCAGAAGCTTCCGCATGAAAGTCGTGGGTGGCGGACTATCTGTTCATACCAGAGCTTCTCAAAGCCCTGACGATAGCGTTCTTCACCGGTGAGCTTCCACAGGCGGAAAAGGTTTTTGCCGCCGTTGATGTTGTCCAGATTGTAGTCGGCGAAGTTCATGGTTGGAATAGTTCCGTCCTCAGTGACATAGGCGTTCATGAACTTTACTGAGTAGTCAAGGAGTCGTTTGTCGCCGTTTATATCATAGAGCATCAGCAGTGCAGTTATCATGCAGTTGTCGATATAGTTCCATCTGGGCGGCTTTTTATAAAGAATGCTCTCCTTATTCCACAGCGGACTGAGCGGCGGTGAGGGCAGTATAAAAGAGTCGATATATTTTGAGATGATGTTGTCTGCTTTTGTCATCCTGTCAGTCCTCCTGCGGTTATACCGCTGACAAATTTTTTCTGTGCGATTGCGAATACAGCTACAGAGGGGATAAGCCCTATGACCGACATGGCAATGACGCTGCGCTGTTCATAGCCCTGTCCGGTGCTGTCCACCGAGAGCCTCAGTGCCAGTGACAGAGGGTACTTTTCCACTGACTGTATCATTATTAGCGGACCGAGAAAATCGTTCATGGTCCAGAGGAAGGTGAATACCGCTATGGAGATGACAGCAGGCTTTATGCAGGGCACAAGCACGAAAAACAGCGTTTTCAGCGTGCCGCAGCCGTCTATTCTTGCAGCCTCGTCGAATTCCTTTGGTATTCCCTTGAAAAACTGTATGAGTATGAATACGAACATACCCTCTCCTGCGAAAAGAGCAGGCAGGGTAAGGGGGATATAGGTGTCAAGAAGTCCAAGCTTGCTCCACAGGGAGTACATAGGCATGATGGTAACTATGGCAGGCATGAACATACCGCATATAAGCAGTCCGTAGAAGAGCTTTTTAAGCGGAAAGTCGAATCTTGCAAAGCCGTATGCCACCAGCACAGATGAGAGCACAGTAAAGGCTGTCTTGGGCACTATTATCATGAAGGTGTTCAGGAAGTAGTGCCCCATGGTGTAGGGGGTAACGGTCTTCCACGCCTTGCCGTAAACCGAGAGATCAAGTCTTTCCGGCATGAACCAGGCTGAGGTGAATATCTCCTCGTTGGTCTTGAATGAAGCTCCCAGCAGCCAGAGCAGGGGATAGAGCATGACTACAGCGGCTGCTGTGAGGAGCAGGTAAAGAAGGAGCTTTTTCATCTGTCCTCCCTCCTCAGTCTGCCCGTTGTTCTGTACATGATAAGTACGATAAGGGCGATAACCATGAACAGCAGCCAGGACAGAGCATTAGCGGTGCCCTCGTCGCCGTAGGTGAACATCTCCTCGTATATGTACATTCCGATAGTGCGGGTGCTGCCCAGTGGACCGCCGCCCGTTATCATGTAGGGAGCATTGAATTCCTGCATGGCAGCAATGGTCTGGAGCACCAGATTTATGAATATGACATTCCGTATCTGGGGCAGGGTAATGGAGAAAAATGCTCTTGTACGTCCGCAGCCGTCCACTCTTGCAGCCTCATATAACTCACGGGGGATATCCCTGAGCGCCGCGAGAAATATTATCATAGTTGAGCCGAATTCCCACAGCCTCAGCAGCACTATTATAAAAAGAGCAGCATCAGTATCACCGTACCAGCTCACGGGAGAAAGTCCCACAGCCTCAAGGAGCTGATTAACCAGTCCTTCTGAGGTGAAAAGGTACTGCCACATGATGATGACAGCCAGATTTGCTCCCAGTATGGATGGTATGTAGAATACGGTGCAGAATATGCCGATGCCCTTCAGCTCCATATTGAGGAGAAGAGCCACAGCCAGCGAGACTATAAGTTTCAGAGGCACAAGTATGGCTGCATATTTCAGTGTCACAGCGGCGGAGCTCCTTATGTTTTCGTCTGACAGGATATGCCTGTAGTTTTCAAAGCCCACGAAGCTGCTGCCGTCCGTAAGACCTGTAATGAACGAGGATACGAAAGGGTAGATTATCAGCAGCAGCGCTCCTATGATGAAGGGCGAGATAAGGAGCAGTCCCGTGTATCTGCTTACGCCCACGGGATTACGGTAGGTTCGGGTCTTCATTTTTTATCTTCTCCAGATATTCGGTAACAGAGCGGTACATCTGCTCTGCGGCGGCCTCCGTGTCGGCGGTGCCGTATGAGACCGATTCTATGGCGGTATTGTAGAAGGACTTCATGCGTGACAGCTCCATATAGGGGCTGATGGTTATGGTGTCTGTCTCATTGAGAATATCTTGGCTCTCCTTGGAAAGCCCCGTAAGAGCGCCGCTTTTCTCAAGAGCAGATGATGCCTTCCGTGAAGCGGGTATGCCGCGGGTAGTTCCCAGTATCTTCGCACATTCCTCGTCATTGAGGAGCAAGTCCATAAAGGCGGCAGCCTCATCGGGATACTTTGTGTGTCCTGAAACTGCATAGAGCAGCGACGGCTTTATCATCCAGCCGCTGTTGTTCCCGTTTTCGCCGGCGAGGAGAGGGCCTGCCTCAAGAACACCCTTTGGAAGAACCGCTTCATACTTGCCCACGGCGCTGCCCCATTCCAGAACACCTGCCACCTTTTCGCCGATGAACTCGGAGGACTGATACAGTGCAGCATTTCCGTCCTCGTCTGTGCGTGTCTTTACTGTCCTGATGACATGGTTATCCTCAAGGAGCTTATAGAAGTCAAGGGCATCGCGGATGTCCTCCTGTGTAAAGCCCAGCTCACCGTCAAGGGTGATGAACTGTCTGCCTGTTTTCTGCTGTATGTACACGACTGCAAGATACCATGCCGTGCCGCCTGACTGTATATCCAGATCCAGAGGATAGGCGTCATGGCTGCCGAAGCTTTCTCCCAGAGCAATGAGATCCGACCATGTCCGTGGATAATCTGCACCGATGGCGCTGTAAGCCTCTGAATTGTAGAACAGTCCCCGTCCGCTGAGGGATACCGTAACGGCGTTGAGCTTTCCGTCTGCCCGTCCGAAGGACAGAGTGTCCTCATCAAATCCCGAAAGATCGAGAGTACCGCTAAGCGAGTCAAGATCATAGAATCCTTTTCCGTCAGGGGACATAGTTATGAGCCAGTCATAGTTTATCTGCATGATATCGGGCTCTGTACCGCCTTTCATCTGTGCCGTTACCTTTTCGGTCCAGCCGTCCCAGCCTCCGTACTCGGGGGTAATGGTGATGTCTGGGTGTTTTTTGCTCCACAGATCAATGGTTTTCAGAGTCGCTTCGTGTCTGTCGTCGCCGCCCCACCAAGAAAAGCGCAGCTCGCACTTATCAAGGCTCCCATCGGGGGGCGTTACAGAGACAGCTTTTTTGCTTGTGCAGGCAGAGAGTGAAAGCGCGCAGCAGAGTGCTGCGGCTTTAAAAATAAACTTTTTCATACTCTCAGATCCCTGATATAATGATATAATGTAATTATACACCATTAAAGAAGTAAAATCAATACAAAAATAGCAAAATCTCACAAAAATGACCTCAGAGGAGACCATAATTCATATGCTGTTTTTTATGCGGTCTATAGCGCTTTTTTCAAGTCTGGAGACCTGTGCCTGGGATATGCCTATCTCTCCGGCGACTTCCATCTGTGTCTTGCCGCGGAAGAACCGCAGGTAGAGGATATTCTGCTCACGCGGTCCCAGTCCGCGTATGGCATCGCGGATAGACAGCTCGTCCATACGGCTCTCAACGTCGTTCATGTCACTTATCTGGTCCATGATGTAGAGGTTGTCCTCTGAGTCGGAATACACAGGCTCATAGAGTGAAACAGGATCGCTGATGCTCTCAAGGGCGATGACCACATCTGCCCGTTTTTCGCCTATATCTGCGGCTATCTCGTCCATATTGGGCTCGCGCTGAAGACTTGCGGTGAGGCGCTCTTTTGACTGGAGAGCCTTGTAGGCAAGGTCGCGGAGAGAGCGGCTCACCTTAACATGGCTGCTGTCCCGCAGATACCTTCTCAGCTCCCCGTTTATCATGGGAACGCAGTATGTGGAGAAGCGGACCTCCTTCGTAAGGTCGAAGTTGTCGATAGCCTTCATAAGACCTATCACCCCTATCTGGAACAGGTCGTCAATGTCCTCGCCCCTTCCTGTGAATCGCTGTATCACGCTGAGCACAAGGCGGAGATTGCCCTTGATGAGCCTGTCTCTTGCGGACCTGCTGCCCGTTGCCCGTATTTCTCTGAGGAGAGTCATTTTCTCCTCCTCCCTGAGAACGGTCAGCTCGGAAGTGTTTATCCCTGCGATGACTACTTTGTTATATGACATTACTATCCCTCCGTAAGGTATTACGAGGATATTATTGCCCGTGTCAGCTCGGGTAATCACAGGAAAAACATGGTATAAAAAAGGAGCAGTCCGAACTGCTCCTTAAACTATCTCAGGTAACCGAGGGATATGCTTCTTATTGAATTTGCGGATATAGGTCTTATTGAAAGCTGAAACAGCTTTTTTGTCGCTGAGATACATATTTTCTGGCAAAGCCTGTAGTATATCGGCAATATTCCAGGCAAGCTCTGCGTTCCCGCTGTCGAAGGCGCTTCTGATCTCTCTTGCAGAGAAAACAACGAAAGCAGTCGCTTCGTTGGGAACTGTGCTCTTTATCTGAAGCTCACAGCCAAGACATTCTGAGAGAGCAGCAAGCCCTTCCTCTGCCGTGATATTTCCGTCTATCATATCAGCAAGAGCGGCGGCAGCTCTCTGTCCCTGAGCTGACTCCGCATTAGCTCTTATAAAGACTGCTGCCTTTCTGATAATATCTGTCATTTTTGCTCCTTTACATAGCCGATTAGCTTGCCCAGGCAGAGTTCAAAGCAGCTTCCGTACCATGTTTCTTCCATATGTAGGATAGTGGCTTCGATACAGTCAAGAGTGAACTTAACAGATATATCAAGGCATTGCTGTATGTCCATCCCCAGCGCGCAGGCGCCTGAGAAAACACTGGAGAAAATATCTCCCGTGCCGTGAAAGCGTGAATTCACGTTTTTCCCGAAGGAGAAATAGAACCTGTCGCTCTCGCTGTCATAGGCAGCCGCACCCTGGAGCTTGTCATCGTAGTGGACACCCGTTATCACAGGAGTCTTGCAGCCCAGTCCGGCGAGTCTTCGGAGAGCCTCCCTGACATAGTTCTCATCGTAGTCCTCGGTGTATGGGATACCCAGGAGGAAGGCGGTCTCGGTCATGTTGGGGATAATGAAGTCAGCCCTTGCACAGAGCTTCTTCATCTTTTCCACGAACTTGTCAGTGAATCCCGCATAGAGCTTTCCTGCGTCGCCGAGAACAGGGTCTACTATTATATAATTGTCATCATTTCCGAAATCATCAAAAAAGTCGGAGACTATGTCCACCTGTTCCATAGAGCCCAGGTAGCCTGTATACAGCGCATCAAAGCGCAGGTCCATAGTCTTCCAGTGTGAGGCGATGGCGGGAATGTCGCTGGTAAGGTCGCGGAAGGTGTAGCCGCTGAAGCCTTCGCCCGTATGTGTGGAAAGTACAGCCGTGGGAATGACTGCGGTCTCTATGCCCATAGCCGAAATGATCGGCAGGGCAACGGTCAGTGAGCACTTTCCGAAGCATGAGATGTCCTGTATGGATACTATCTTCTTCATTATCATCTTTCTTTCAAAATAACGTTATCAATTTATGATTATACAACAAAGCTGTTCCTTTGTCAATATGCCGCGGGATACTGATAATATCATGCTGTATATACTGTATCAAAGAACCATTCTGCGAAGAAATATGTCAT
This sequence comes from Bacillota bacterium, assembly GCA_029572815.1. Taxonomy (GTDB): domain Bacteria; phylum Bacillota; class Clostridia; order Oscillospirales; family Ruminococcaceae; genus Ruminococcus. The sequence continues at coordinate 38,522 of JAKPUQ010000074.1, forward strand.
AATATTGTTCTAAATGACATGATAGTACCATTGCGGGTTTGACACTGTTTCCCCTCGTATGTTAGAATTTATTTGGCGGTAAACTGTTTATCGCCAAGCCAAAACAGTTAAAAAGGGGAATGGTTTATGAGGATAGAAAGCATAACCCTCGATCATGAAAGAGCCAGAAATTTTGTGGTGGAGCGTCCTATGGGCGCAGGAGTATGGGTGTTCCTTGCACTGAAGGCAAGGGCAGTTTTCACTATCGGCGGCAGGGAGATACCATCGCCCGATAACTCCTTTATCCTGCTGACTCCCGAACAGCCCTTCAGCTATCGCTGCGATGCGGACGATTTCAGCGAGGACAGCGTTTTTTTTACTCCCGATGATGAGGATATAAAGCGTATCACCGACATGAAAATACCGCTCAACAAGGTTATTCCCGCAGCCGAGCTCACAGGCATAACATCGCTTCTTCGCAGTATGTGTCTGGAGTACTACTCCGCAAACAAGAACAGGCTTGAGTCTGTGGATCTGTATTTCCGCCTGCTTCTCAGCAAGGTCAACGAGAGCGTTCTCAGCATGAAAAAGATAAGCGCGGTACATGAGGGACTTTACATAGAGAAGCTCATGTGGCTCCGCGAGAGCATTTAGCGCTGGCCGTCAAAGACCTGGACTGTAGACGAAATGGCGGCGGACGTATCGCTCAGCCGTTCAAGGCTCCAGCATCTCTACACCGAGACCTTCGGAATAAGCATATCAAAGGATATAATCACCAGCCGTCTGGACAAGGCGACTGAGCTCCTGAAAAAGTCGGAATACTCCATCAACAAGGTAGCGGAGCTGGTTGGCTATCCCAATGCCTCCTACTTCAACAGGCAGTTCAAGAACGGCCTGGGCATGACTCCCACCGAATTCCGCAGGGAATATCAGGAACAGGAAGCAATATAAGCAAAAGCTCCGATAAATTCCAATTTATCTTAGCAGCCGTATAAAATTCAATGCCCCTAAGCGCTTTGAAACGCTTAGGGGCAAAACTTATATATGGGTATTTGTCTTCGCGGAGTTTCTTATTATTCACAGAACCATGGCTTTTTTGAGTTAAGTTCCATTTCAAGGTCGAACTGCGTAGCAGTTCCGTCGCCGCTGTAAGGCAGGGGATTGACCATATCGGTGCACTTTGAGAGATCGGCATTATGGAGAGTAGCCGATATCAGTGGTCTGCCGTAGCCAAGCCGCAGCGTAAGATATACTTCTTCGTTTTTCGGAAGCTTCCAGTTTTCGCCGTCTGTTACCCTGAACTTTATGATAAGGTCGCCGTTAAAAGAGTAATCTTCATAGGTATAAGGAGCAAAGTCTTCGGAAATCAGCTGCTTGCCTTTTTCGTTGTGAAGACGTATCACATCGTCCATAGTCAGCGAGCCTGCAACGGGAGCGCTGAGGATAGCCTCTTTGAAAGTCCATTCGTTTACAGCTTCGAGAACATCTTCATAGGAATTCCTTGTCATATCTATGCTGTGTCCGCCTGTTTGGTCTGACAGTGTGCAGACGGCAAGTGCATCGGAGCTTGCGGACTTCTTTACAGTCAGATACCAGTTGCTTCTGTCGATGACGATAAACTTCATGTTCAGTGTGGGATCGAAATAATTGTAGTAGTTGCTGTATTCGCGGAAATCGCCTATTCTCAGAGCCGAGCCCTTTTTAGCAAGCTTCAGGACGTCTTCAAGGTAAATGATACCCTCGTATTCTCTCTCGGGCTGAGTCTCATTTATAAAGCTCTGAACATCGTCATATCTTATATCTATGCCGTTCTTGGTATCTATGCCTTCCGTGGCAGGATACTCCTTTTTATTGATACCGAGGAAAAGCTTGATATATATCGGCTTCTCAGGCGGCACTCCGCCAACCCAGAGGGTATATCCGCTGCCCTCATTGATCCTGAACTCCCAGATATAAAGACCTGAGCCTATATCCTGATAGATATATCCGGTAAAATCAGACCATGTGAGAGCATCTTTTTTCTTTGAAAGCTCAATAACGTCCTTCAGTGTGAGATTTTTTGACATAGGCTTTACCTGAGTTGTGGTCGCAGCCGCCGTAGTCGTAGTTTTTGTGCCTGTTTTGTCAGTCGTTTTCGCTGCGGTCTTGGCAGTAGTTTTTGCAGCTGCTCTGTCGGTGGTCCTTCGTGCTGTTGTACCTGCCGCAGGTCGGGTAGTCTCATGGACATCATTTTCGCTATTGTCCGTGCTCACAGCGGTTTTACCGCTTGTAACAGGCTGGTGAGCTGGATTATCGGTAGTTTCGACGGCAGCTTCATCAGTTACCACAGCGACGGTATGTGTAGTATCGGCGGTGCTGTCTTCGATGTTGTCAGAGACCACTGTTGTGGCTGTTGCCATGATAACGGGAGTATCATCAACAGGCTTGCGGTCGGGAGCCTTCATCTTCATAATGCCCAATACTGCGCCGCATATCACCATAATGCAGGCTGCCGCAAGAAATACCCTGTGAAGGGCAGGGGAGCGGTGCACCACGTCGGTGCCCCTTACCTCCTCATCATCAGCCATATCCATACGGCTCAGCGCCTTGCGGTAGATACGCTGGGAGGTCTTTTTGTCTGCGGCAGTATAGCTGTCTGCAATGCGGCGGACGGTCTTATCGTCTGCATTGTGCAGTATATCGCTTATATTCCTTTTCATAGTATCCCTCCTTCAAAGAGTGATGTCCATATCGGTAAGGACGGTTTTCAGCTTTTTCAGTGCCCTTCGGAGCCTGCTTCTTACCGTTATGGGGTTCATGCCGAGGATACGCGCGGTCTCGGCTGAGCTTCTGTCATAGAAGTACTTCTGTATGATTATGGAGGAGTCGGGCTCGCCCAGTTTCTCTATCTTGCGGAGGAGTATAGCCGATATATCGGAGCTCTCTGCGTCCGCCTCAATATCGTCTCCCGAGGCGAGAGTGTATTCGGTCTCGGCTTCGAGCGGGATATTACGAGAGGTATGCAGGTCCATGGAGCGGCGGAAGTCAATGGCGCGCCGCTTTGCCGAGGTGCCGATATAGGCTTTAAGCGAGGTGTCACGGAGCACATCATACTTCATCATAACATCGCTGAGCACCTCCGCGGTGCAGTCCTCAACATCGTTTCGGCTTCCATATCCGCGGAGGATACTGTAGACTATAGTATAGGCATAGCTCCAGTATTCGTCAAAAAGTGCCCTGAAGCCCTCCTCGGGCGACTCTTTCATCATTCTCTTTATGTCGTTCTCGTTCATTATCCCACCCCCTTGTCGGAAGATACATATATATGTCTTCATTATACACATACGGTGAGTTAATGTAAAGTGTTGCACAGCAGGAAGTAGCTGCTGCTTTTTGCCCGGTGTTTTGTCTCAGGGCAACTTTTTCTCCGCATTTCTTGCTATTTTGGTTATTATATGTTATAATAATAGATATTCTACTATGAGGAGTGAGATTATGAAGGAAATACACAACGAGCACTTTACGGGGGAAAGGGCTCTGTTTCAGTGCAATGAACTCAGAATTTGCGGTTCGCTTTTCGATGACGGAGAGTCGCCGCTCAAACACAGCAGATTTATCGACCTTTCCGACTGTACCTTCGGATGGAAGTACCCCATATGGTACAGTGAAAACATCAGGATGAAGAACTGCAGGATAGACGTCCACGGACGTGCAGGAATATGGTATGTTTCCGAGATAAAGGTGGACGATACTGTTATTGAGGCACCTAAGTGCTTCCGCCATTCGACCAATATAAGCCTTAATAATGTAAGCTTTCCCGACGGACCAGAGACCCTGTGGAAGTGTGCGAATATCCGCCTGAACAATATTACTGCAAACGGTGATTATTTTGCCATGGACTGCGACGGTATGGAGGTCAACGGTCTGAATCTCACAGGCGGCTACTCCTTTGACGGCGTAAGGAACGTGACTGTTAAGAATTCCGTTATCACAGGCAGAGATGCCTTCTGGAACAGTGAAAACGTCATTATATACGATTCTGTCATCACAGGCAAGTATTTCTGCTGGAATTCCCGCAACATCACCCTTGTGAACTGTACCGTGGAGAGTCTCCAGGGAATGTGTTATACGGAGAACCTTATACTTAGAAATTGCAAGCTTCCCAACACCACTCTTGCCTTTGAGTATTCCACAGTAAATGCGGATATAAGAGGCAGTATCGACAGTATCATGAACCCTTCCGGCGGCGTGATAAAGGCTGACTCCATAGGGGAGACCATCATGGACGAAAAGCAGGTAGATGTATCGAGAACGAAGATAATACTCGGCGCTCAGTAAAAAATAAAGCCCCGAAGCGTTTGACGCCTCGGGGCTGTTTTGCATATTTCCTTGCAAATGAACAACTTTTATGCGCTGTTCCTTGCAATCAGCAGTTTTTTATGCTATAATTACTTGGAAATAAGAGCAAGTGTATCTCTTGCGACGAGGAGCTCTTCATTTGTGGGAACGATCCATACCTCGATCTTTGAATCAGGTGTTGAGATCTTTGTGAGCTTGCCTCTGATAGAGCGGTTCAGCTCCTTGTCGATCTTGATTCCGAAGTAATCCATATCCTCACATACCTGCTCTCTTACTTCCCATGAGTTCTCGCCGATACCGCCTGTGAAGAGGACAGCGTCGAGACCGTTCATAGCAGCTGCATAGGAGCCGATGTACTTCTTGATCTCGTAAGCCAGCATATCGGAAACCAGCTGAGCCTTTTTGTTTCCGTTGTTTGCAGCTTCCTGAATGTCACGGTTGTCGGAGCCTACGCCTGATACTCCGAGGAAGCCTGACTTCTTGTTCATATATTCGCTCATCTGTGAAGGTGTGAAGCCGTGCTTGTCAGCAACGAAGGTTACAGCAGAGGGGTCTACGGAACCTGTTCTTGTACCCATTACAACACCGTCAAGAGGAGTAAAGCCCATTGAAGTATCTACGGACTTGCCTGCGTCAACAGCTGTGATGGATGAACCGTTTCCGAGGTGGCATGAAACGATCTTGAGATCCTTGATGTCCTTGCCCATAGCCTCTGCGAGAGCAGCGGATACGAAACGGTGTGATGTGCCGTGGAAGCCGTACTTCCTTACGTGGAGCTTCTCATAATCATCATAGGGAAGACCGAACATGAATGCCTTGGGGGGCATTGTCTGGTGGAAGGCTGTATCGAAAACAACTACCTGAGGTACGTTTGCGGGGATAACGCTCTTACATGCTCTGAGAGCAAGTGCGTGTGCGTGGTTGTGTACGGGAGCAAGCTCGCGGAGCTCATCGATCTTGTCGATTACCTCGTCTGTAACGAGAACTGACTTGTCGAATACGTCAGCGCCCTGTACTATTCTGTGACCTACAGCAGAGATAGCGTCCATGCTGTCGATAACCTTTGCATCGCCTGATGTAAGGCACTCAACAAGCTTCATGAAAGCCTCTGTATGTGTGGGGAATGAGCAGTCCTGGTCAAGAACTCTGCCGTCAGCAGTCTTGTGATTGATATGGCCGTCGATACCGATACGGTCGCAGTTGCCCTTAGCGATAACGCTCTCATCGCTCATGTCGATGAGCTGATACTTCAGTGAGGAGCTTCCTGCATTTACAACTAAGATGATCATATATGTAATTTCCTTTCAAAAATATTTTGCATATATTATTATATACTATTTTTGAAAAATTGCAAGTCCTTTTTTTAAATTTACAGCGATAAGGCGGCATTTTTATGCGTGAAACGAGCGGAAAAGCACGGATTTACTGTTGCAAAACGCCGAAAACCGCCCTGAAATCATCAAATAATATGTAAAGTTGAGAAAAATTTACAGAAAATCATTGAAATAAGAGAAAAGAGGTAGTAAAATGAAAGTCAGCGGTATTATCTGTGAGTACAATCCCTTTCATAACGGACATCTTTATCATATAAGAAAGACCCGTGAGAACGGTGCTACGCATATAGTTGCTGTCATGAGCGGAAACTTTGTCCAGCGGGGCGACACCGCAATTATGGACAAGCTTGAAAGAGCGCGGCTGGCAGTACGGTCGGGAGCAGATATGGTCATAGAGCTGCCCGTGCAGTACAGCCTTGCCTCTGCGGAGAATTTTGCCTCGGGAGCAGTCCATCTCCTGGACAGCCTGGGCGCTGTGGACGAGCTCTCATTCGGCAGCGAATGCGGAGATACGGAAAAGCTCAGGAAGGCTATGGAGACCGTTGACCTTGCGGCACTCACCCACGCTGACGAGATAAAGAGCATTATGGAAAAAGGCTACACCTATCCAAGAGCGTTGAATTCCGTGGTAAACGGATATGACGCCGAGGCAGCTGCCATTATCGCCGAGCCAAACAACACCCTTGCAGTTGAGTACATGAGGGCACTAAAAAGGAGCGGCTCTGCAATGGAGCCCTTTACGGTGATGCGTGAAAAGGCAGCTCACGACGGAAGGAAAACCACCGACGGCTTTGCCAGCGCATCAATGCTCCGCGAGATGATCAAAAACGGCGAGAGCATAGACGCCTTCACCACCGAGGACTGGGCAGCGGCGATAAAGAACGCTGTAAAAAACGGCGAGACCGCATCACTCAGCCGGCTGGAAAGGGTCATTCTCTACAAGCTGCGTACCTGCTCTGTTGAGGAGATAGGACAGATATGCGACGTGGGACAGGGACTTGAGCACAGGATATACGGTGCAAGAATGGCAGGCTCTCTTGACGAGCTTCTGTTTACGGTAAAGACAAAAAGATACACCATGGCAAGGATAAGACGTATAATGCTTTCTCTGCTTATCGGCATAACAAAGGCTGATATGGAGCTGCTCCCGCCATACGGAAGGATACTGGCCTTCAATGAGCGGGGCAGAGAGGTACTTGCAAGGGCTAAGGGCTCTGCGCGGATACCATTCGGCTCCTCAATAGCAAAGCTCTCACAGCTGGGGGATATAGCTGAGCGCTTTGCGGAGCTTGAGATCAGAGCTTCAGACATCTATGGACTGGCACTTGACACTGTGACATCTGCACAGAAGGATTATAGGGCGAAAATAATGATAGATATGGAGTAATGTGAATGATAGCACACTTTCTTCGTAAGACAGCCGCAGCGGCTGCAGCGATGATAGCATTGACATCATGCGGAAAAATGGTGACCCTTATGGACTCTGAGGTGGCTGAGCCCAATGCTTCGGCGGCGGGAGCTTCAGCGGTAAAGGTCACAGAGACGACTGAGCCTTCTACCGAGCCTGTGACAGAACAGTTTACTCTTGACATAAAAATGCCCGAGGGATATGAGATACCAAAAAAATATGCGATACCCGATTTCAAGACAGTGCTCCAGAAACCCGAGCTTCCAACTGGCTGCGAAGTAACGGCGCTCTGCGAGGTGCTGCAGTATCTTTGTTTCGATATAGACAAGGTTGCGCTCTCCGACGAGTTCATGCCCATGGACAACAACGGCATAACCACCATGAAGACCGCCTATATAGGAGACCCAAAGTCCGACGAGGGCTTCGGCTGCTTTGCTCCCGTTATCGTGCAGACAGCCGATGATTACTTTGAGTCTGTCAACTCTCCGTGCTATGCCGTTGATATAACGGGCAGCTCCATGAACGAGATATACTACCAGGTGAGCCAGGGCAGACCCGTAGTTATATGGAGCACCATCAATCAGATAATAACCACTCCCAACCTTCGCTGGGTGACCAATGAAGGCGAGGAGATGTGGTTCAATGACTTCCAGCACTGCGTGGCTATATACGGCTATGACCTTGAGGAGAAAGTGGTACATATAGCTGACCCTCTTGTGGGAAATGTAAAGTATGAGATATCCAAGTTTGAACAGACCTATGAGGTAATGGGCAAGCAGGCAGTGGTCATCTGCGGCGATTCAAATACTCAGGGTGACTACAAGGCTCCTGCCGACAAGCCTCAGTCTCCCATACTTAGCCGAAACAAGGCTGAGCGAAAGAAAGCCGAGGAGGAAGAGGCACGTAAAAAGGCTGAGGAAGAGGAACGCAAAAAGGCTGAGGAAGAGCGTAAGAAGGCAGAAGAGGAAGAACGCAAGAAAGCCGAGGAAGAGGAAAAGCGGAGAGCTGCGGAGGAAGCAGCCCGGGCTCAGGAGGAGAATGAGGCTGTTGAAGAGCCTGCTCCTGCTGAGGGACAACATGATGAAGGTGAAGAGGAGCAGGGATAATTTGATAAAAGGCGTGATTTTTGACCTTGACGGAACACTGCTGGACTCCATGACCGTGTGGAGCAGCATTGACCGAGAATTTTTAATAGAGAACGGCATATCAGACCCGCCGCCCGAGGTCTCGGACGTTGTCAAGAAGATGACTGTGGACGAATCCTCACAGTATTTCATCGACCGTTTCGGACTTCGCTGCACCAAGGAGTACGTCATCAAGCGTATCGAGGATATGGTGCGTGAGCGCTATGAGGAGCAGATCCCGCTAAAGCCCCACGCACAGGAGGTGCTGGACTTCCTTGACCGCAGAAATGTTCCCTACGGCATAGCCACGGCTACCTATAAGGGACTGGCGGAGGCGGCGCTGAAACGCTGCGGAGTCTACGACAGGTTCCGTTTCCTGCTGACTGACAGGGAGTACCCTGCGGGCAAGAACTTCCCCGATATTTTCCTCGGAGGCGCTCAGCGTCTTGGCGCACAGCCTGATGAGACCCTCGTCATTGAGGACTCTCTTCACTGCATAGAGACTGCCAAGTCCGCAGGCTTTACGGTCTGCGGTGTCTATGACCCCGTTGCCGAGGCTGACAGCAGCAGGATAAGAGAGCTCTCCGACTTCTATGTCAAGTCACTGGACGGGATAATACAAATAATTTAGGGCGAACGATGTTCGCCCATGCTGTTTTCAAAGGAGCATAAAGATGAAAAAGGTTATGGTAGGAATGAGCGGCGGAGTTGACAGCTCCGTAGCGGCGATGCTGCTCCGTGACAGAGGCTTTGAAGTCATGGGCGTAACGCTTAAGCTCTTTTCCGATGAGGATATATCCGAGGCACAGAAGGAGGGCAAGACCTGCTGTGCGCTGTCGGACGTTGAGGACGCAAGGAGCGTTGCCTACAGGCTTGGCTTTGAGCACCTCGTTTTCAACTTCAAGGACAATTTTCGCGAGCACGTCATGCAGCAGTTCGCGGACAGCTACATAAGCGGCAGGACTCCCAATCCCTGCATAGAGTGCAACCGCCATGTGAAGTTCGACAAAATGCTCAGGAGAGCACAGGAGCTGGGCTATGACTATATAGCTACGGGTCACTATGCCGTGAACGAGTACGATGAGGAGAGGGGGCGCTTTCTGCTGAAACGTCCCAAGGACCGCAGCAAGGACCAGACCTATGTACTTTACGCTCTCACTCAGGAGCAGCTCTCTCACACTCTTTTCCCCCTTGGTGAGCTGGAAAAGTCTCAGGTAAGGGAGCTTGCGGAGGCTGCGGGGCTGGTAAACTCCAATAAGCCCGACAGCCAGGATATATGCTTCGTTCCCGACGGTGACTATGCAGGCTTCATACGCAGGTTTACGGGCTGCGATACGCCCTGCGGAAGCTTTGTTGACATGGAGGGAAAGGTTCTCGGAGAGCACAAGGGTATCATAAACTATACCATCGGTCAGCGAAAAGGACTGGGCATAGCTCTGGGGCACCCTGCCTACGTGGTGCGCAAGGATATAGCTGCAAATACAGTCACTCTCGGACTGGAGTCCGACCTTTACACAAAGAGTCTTATCGCTGATGATTTCAACCTTATCTCCGTTGAAAAGCTTGATGCTCCCATGCGTGTGACCGCAAAGACTCGTTACAGCCAGAGGGAGCAGCCTGCGGTTGTTTCATACCTTGGGAACGGCGAGTACATGGTGGAGTTCGACGAGCCCCAGAGAGCCGTGACCAGCGGTCAGGCGGTAGTTCTCTACGAAGGTGATATCGTCGTGGGAGGAGGAACTATAAAATGAGCGGAACAGTCCTGCTTGTGGTAGATGTGCAGAAGCTTATCACCAACGATAGGCTCTGTTTTTTTGACAGGTTCAAGGAGAACCTGCGCGGTCTCATAGCCGGGGCGAGAAAAAGCGGCACGGAGATAGTCTTTATCCGCCATGATGACGGCGAGGGACAGCCCCTGTCCATGGGCAATGATGGCTATGATATACATGAGGACTTCGCACCCGAAGCAGGAGAGAAGGTCTTCGACAAGTCCGTGAACAGTCCCTTCCGGGATACGGGACTGACGGAATATCTCCGCTCAAAGGGCGTCAGAAGGCTTATAGTCACAGGCTTGCAGACCGAATACTGCATAGACGCCGCGGTGAAATGCGGTTTTGAGCACGGCTTTGAGATGATAGTTCCCGAATACTGCAATTCCACCGCCGACAATGAATACATGACCGCGGAGCAGACCTACCGTTACTATAATGAGTTTATCTGGAAGAACAGATATGCACATTGCTGTGGTATTGCAGAAGCAATTGATATTATACAGAATAACAAAGATAAACCGAAATTCTCTGAGACACATATCATCAGGAGGGCAGCGAAGGAAGATATTTCGAGAATTGCGGAGATACTTGTTTTTGCAAAACGAATGAAGTACCGCTCTGTTTTTAATGACGACGTGTATTCATTTTGCGAATTGCAGGTATTATCTGTCGCTGAAAAGTATATTGAAAACGGCTTTCTTAACAATATGTTCCTGTATGATGACGGAATAATAAAAGGGCTTATCCGCATTGAGAAAGAAGAGATCGTTGAATTATATGTGGATCATTTCTTCCAGGGGCAGGGAGTCGGCTCAGAGCTGATAGAATATGCCAAAGAGAATTATCCGGTCAGTTTTCTATGGACAATTGAAAAGAATACTGCTGCTATACGCTTTTATGAAGCACATGGTTTTCATCTTACAGACATTAAGAAGTTTGAAGAAGGAACTACGGAATATATTGTAAAAATGAAAAGGTAATTTTTACCGAATAAAAGGAACATTATGGAATACAAATACGAAAAGCTAACCGATAAAATATATGTCTGCGCCAGCAGCGATCACCGCTTTGGCACAGATGCCTTTCTGCTGGCGGACTTTTCACAGTACCGCGCCAAGGACAAGGTATGCGACCTGGGTACGGGCTGCGGTATAATCCCCTTTATCATGCAGAAGAAGCTGCCTCCGCAGGTAACTTATGCTGTGGACATACAGGAGGGCGCCATAGAGCAGCTCCGACTGGGACTTGAAAAGAGCGAGACAACTGGTATAATTCCTGTCTGTGCGGATCTGAAAGAGCTATGGGAGGGCGCTCCTCTGGGACAGCTTGACCTTGTGACCTGCAATCCGCCCTACAAGGTGAACAATGCAGGCTTCCAGAGCGTTATCACTGCCCAGAAAATAGCCCGTCATGAGATATTATGCACCATTGATGTCGTCTGCGCGGCTGCACAGAAGCTGCTGAAATTCGGCGGAAGGCTCTGCGTATGCAACCGTCCCGAGCGCCTGAGCGACGTTATATTTGCTATGAAGAGCCATGACATCGAGCCCAAAAGGCTCCGCTTCGTATCGAAGAACGCTGAGGAAGCTCCCTGGCTGTTCCTCATAGAGGGCAAAAAAGGTTCAAAGCCATTCATGAAGGTGGAGCCCCAGCTGTACATACGCAGCGAAAACGGCTTCTCCGAGGAGCTTCAGAAAATATACGACACAGGAAAGGAGCAGGCATGAGCGGAACATTTTACGTTATAGGTACTCCCATAGGAAATCTTGAGGATATAACCCTGCGTCAGCTTGACACGCTGGCGGCAGTGGACTTCATCTGTGCGGAGGATACCCGTGTGACCCTGAAGCTGCTGAACCGCTTCGACATAAAAAAGCAGCTCATAAGCTTTCATGAGCACAGCTCAAAAGCCGACGCACAGCGCATAATCGACAGGCTTCTTGCAGGGGAGAGCTGCGGCATAGTCACCGACGCAGGTATGCCCTGCATATCTGACCCGGGAGAGGTGCTGGTGAAGCTATGCGCCGAGCAGGGGATAGATATAAAGGTGGTCCCCGGTCCAAGCGCCGTAGTTTCGGCGGTTGCCGTATCGGGACTGAGCACCCGCAGATTTACATTTGAGGGCTTCCTGCCCGTACCGAAGAAGGAGAGAGCTGAGCGCCTTGAAAAGCTTCGCGGCGAGACTGCGGTAATGGTGTTCTATGAAGCTCCCCATAAGCTGAAGACCACTCTTGCCGATCTTTGCGGGTTCTTCGGGGGCGACCGCAGGATAGCGCTATGCCGCGAGCTCACCAAGATCCATGAGGAGGTCATAAGGCTGACTCTGGCTGAGGCTGTTGAGTATTATAACCTCAATGAACCCAAGGGCGAGTTCGTTCTCGTACTTGAGGGTGCCTCTGAGGATGCAGAGGACGGTATCACCATCGAACAGGCTATGGAGCAGGTGACGAAGCTCATAGATATGGGGGAAAAGCCCACAGAAGCCTGCAAGGCTGTGGCAAAGGAAACGGGCTTCCGCAAGAGCGAGCTCTATGCGAAGCTGCAGTGAGTGAAAGGCTGTCTGTGCCATGCATTACGCAGTCTGATGCCCCTACCTTATAATATAAAAATGATAGAAAAGTGAAAATTAGTGTAAAAAGCTTGAAATTGTAAAGAATTTGTGATATAATTATTAGCGTTATTATTACTGCCTCAGTAATTTGTGTAACCATGTTCCCCAAAAGCGCTATATCAATACAATTATAAAATATTCTGCCGCAGATACAAGACCTGCGGCGAAAGAAGGTTCTTTATGATTTGCGATCTGCACTGTCACACCACGCTTTCTGACGGTTCTCTGGGCATCGAAGACGTTATTGCTCAGGCGAAGCGCATGAATATCGACTGGCTTTCGATAACCGATCACGATACGATGGCGTCCTTTTCAAGGGCTGACGTATTGGGCGATCGTGCAGGAGTAAAGATACTCCATGGCGTAGAGCTTTCAGCGTGGGATAAGGAAAGAAACAGCAAGGTTCACATACTTTGCTACGCTCCGTCAAAGCCCAACAGACTTGAGGGGCTTTGCATGAAATCCTGTGAGATAAGAAAGGAATGCTCCAGAGAGATGATCGAGAAGGTCATGGAGAAGTTCCCCATCACACAGGAGAGCATACTCAAACGCACAACGGCTTCAAAGAGCATTTTCAAACAGCATATCATGCGTGCCCTCATAGACTACGGCTATGCGCTGGAGTTCTACGGCGACCTTGACCGCGAGCTGTTCAATCCCGAAAACGGCTCCTGCTACGTTGAGCGTGAATACCCTGACGTAAATTTTGTTATTGACCTGATACATACCGCAAAGGGAGTTGCTGTCATGGCTCACCCCGCGCAGTACAACAATATCGAGCTTCTTGAGGAGCTGGCTAAGAAAGGAAAGATCGACGGCGTTGAGGTGGGACATTTCTCTGCCGACGAAAGCTGCCGCAAGGAGCTTTCAGCCATTGCACAGAAGTACGGTCTCATCGAGACAGGCGGTTCGGATTTCCACGGGCTCTATAATAAGGTGCCCGCACATCTTGGCAGCGAGACTACCACAAAGGAAAATCTCGACAGGATACTCAAGCTTGCTGCAAGCATGAAATAAGAGGTAAAAATGGACACAAAGCTTATCCCGTTCATACTTTTTCTGGGACTGTTCCTGCTTTTTGCGGCACCTGTCGCCACGGGGATAATCAATCTGGGAAACGGAGCCGGAATGGCGGTATCCGCTGCAATGGCGCTGATATTCCTGTTCTGGGGAAGGTTCACGGGAGCTGTGGGAAGATGCTGGGAGAAGCCTCTGGGAAAGATAGTTCTTTCTCTTGTCGGACTGGTCGCAGCAGTCAGCATAATTCTGGCTGTGGTCATCAGCATTTTCATGATACGGGAGTCGACAGACCTGCCGAAGGACGAGAACACCACGGTGGTAGTCCTTGGCTGCAAGGTAAAGAACGGCGGTCCCAGTCTTATGCTCGGCAGGAGACTTGATGCCGCTTACGGCTATCTCTCAGAACATGAAAGTGTCTGTGCCGTTGTTTCGGGCGGACAGGGAAGCGACGAGAGTATCAGCGAGGCTCAGTGCATGAAGGATTATCTTGTGGCGAGGGGCATAGCTCCGGAGAGGATATTCATGGAGGACAAGTCGGTGAACACCGAGGAAAACCTCCGCTTCTCAAAGAAAGTCATAAATGAAAACGGGCTTCCTGAGAAGATCACTCTCGTGACAGACAATTTCCATCAGCTCCGCGCAGAGATGATAGCGGAGTCACAGGGCATTGAGGCTTGTAATATTTCGGGAAAGACCTCATGGTACCTTCTTCCCACCTATTGGGTGAGAGAGTGGTTCGGAGTTGTCTACTATAAGCTTTTCGGATAGGAGCTTATCAGGTAAAATGGGTCATAATGAGGATATGTGACGGAATGTATGCGGTCTCTCCGCGATTTTTCGTTTACAATAAAGTCTTTGCAAGGCGTTTCAGTACCAGAAAGCAGGCAGAGGCATATATGATTTCATCAGGTTTTGACAAAAGGGCGTATATCACCTGTGAGCTTGAAGGTGAGACATAATGGGCCGGAAGTATCGGCTCCAGCTATATTATATAGTATAAGTTATTTGTAAAGGAATGGTTATTTTGAAGATCGGATTTTCAACACTCGCTTGTCCTGAATGGTCATGGACTGACATTTATTCTATGGCTAAGGACTTCAGATTTGACGGAATAGAGATAAGAGGTCTGGGCAATGAGATCTTTTCCGTTAAGGCACAGCCCTTTACAGAGTCTCAGCTACCAAATACAGTTGCAAAGCTCCGCTCACTCGGACTTGAGATCCCTTGCCTTTCTTCCGGCGCCTGCCTGAAGTTCAAGGACAAGTATCAGGAGGCTGAGGACGAGATAAAGGCTTACGCTCAGCTGGCTCAGAAGCTCGGTGCTTCCTACATAAGAATACTCGGAGATCTTGAGCCTGCCCCCGGAGGCAATGTTGATGATGAGTATATCGTAGAGACACTGAAAAAGCTGGTGCCCATAGCTGAGGAATACAATGTGACCCTCCTGGTGGAGACTAACGGTGTATACTCCGATACGGCCCGTCTTGCCAGGATACTGGACAGTGTAAAGAGCAGAAAGGTGGCAGCCCTCTGGGATATGCACCACCCCTACCGCTATAACAACGAGTCTCCCGAGACCACTGTCGCAAACCTTGGCGAGTATATCAAGTACATCCAGGTCAAGGACAGCGTTATGCGCGAGGACGGCACTGTTGAGTACCGCATCATGGGTACAGGTGACATTCCCGTAAAGCAGATGATAGAGGCTCTGGACACTATCAACTACAACGGCTATATCTCTCTTGAGTGGGTAAAGCGCTGGGCAAGAGACCTCAGCGACGCAGGTATCGTTATACCTCAGTTCGCAGAGTATATGGCTCCCTACAAGAAGTCTCACAAGCACCCCCTCCAGACCAATATGAGAGGAGACGGTCAGTATCCATGGCCCAAGGAGAGGATACTCAACTACACATTCCCCGACATGCTTGATCGTATCTGCGAGCAGTTCCCGAATCAGTATGCTTTCCGCTATACTGAACTGGATTATACAAGAACATATCCAGAGTTCCGCGACGACGTTGATAACTTTGCACGCTCCCTCCTTGCAATGGGCGTAAAGAAGGGCGATCACGTTGCTATCTGGGCTACAAACGTTCCCCAGTGGTACATAACCTTCTGGGCTACTACCAAGATAGGCGCTGTACTCGTAACAATGAATACAGAGTACCGTATCCATGAGGCTGAGTATCTGCTGAGGCAGTCCGATACTATGACCCTCGTCATGATCGACGGTATCAAGAACATCAACTACGTTGATATCATCAAGGAGCTCTGCCCCGAGCTTGAGACCTGCGAGCCCGGTAAGCTCAACTCCGCAAGACTTCCTTACCTCAAGAACGTTATCACTGTTGATTCAAAGAACAACGGCTGCTATACCTGGGAGGAGGCAGTTGCTCTCTCAAAGAACGTTCCCTACAGCGAGGTAGAGCGCGTAAGAAAGACTATCGATATCCACGATGTTGCAAATATGCAGTATACTTCCGGAACCACAGGCTTCCCCAAGGGCGTAATGCTTACACATTATAATGTAGTAAACAACGGTAAGGCTATCGGCGACTGCATGGATCTGTCCACAGCAGACCGCATGATGATACAGGTGCCTATGTTCCACTGCTTCGGCATGGTACTGGCTATGACAGCTTCCGTTACACACGGTACCACAATGTCTCCTATAACAAGATTCTCTCCCAGAAAGGGACTGGCTTGTATCAACAAGGAGAAGATAACCTGCTTCCACGGCGTTCCTACCATGTTCATCGCTATGCTGGGACATGAGGACTTTGACAAGACCGACTTCTCACACGTGAGAACAGGTATCATGGCAGGCTCACCCTGTCCAATAAAGACCATGGAGGAAGTTATAGAGAAGATGCACATGAGCGAGATCTGTATCACCTACGGTCAGACCGAGGCTTCTCCCGCTACTACCATGAGCAAGACCACAGACCCCATCGAGCAGCGTGTAAATACTGTCGGCGGACCTATCTTCGGTGTTGAGTGCCGTATCGTTGATCCCGAGACCAACGAGGCGCTCCCCGATGACGTTGACGGCGAGTTCGTTGCAAGAGGATACAATATAATGAAGGGCTACTACAAGATGCCCGAGGCAACTGCCGCAGCTATCGACTCAGAGGGCTGGCTCCACACAGGAGACCTGGCAAGACGCCGCTCAGAGGACGGCTACTTCAAGATCACAGGCCGTATCAAGGATATGATAATCCGCGGCGGTGAGAACATCTACCCCAAGGAGATAGAGGACTTCCTCTACACATATCCCAAGGTAAAGGACGTTCAGGTAATAGGCGTTCCCGATGAGGACTACGGCGAGGAGATCATGGCGTGCATCGCGCTCCAGGACGGCGAGACTGCTACAGAGCAGGAGATCAAGGACTTCTGCCTTGCAAGAATGGCAAAGCACAAGTGCCCCAGATACGTTGATTTCGTTGACGGATTCCCCATGAATGCCGCAGGAAAGATACTCAAGTACAAGATGAGAGAGCAGGCTGTAGAGAAGCTGAAGCTCCACAAGGCTGACAGTATCGTTACCGCATAATAGTATAAAGCCGCTTATCTTCGACGGAGCAGTCGGAGACAGGCGGCTTTTGTGTATTATTTACAAAACGGTACACTTTTGAGGATAACCTTGATTTATTTTGCTTTGTGTGTTATAATATTCACATATGATATAAGGGGGAATATTTATGAGTAAATTTCCGGGAAGTCTGCTTGCTGCCTTTACTGCTGCGATAATTTCTGTTTCGGCAGTTCCGTCGGCAGTATATGCACAAACTTCTATAATTGATCTGTCCGACGCAAAGCAGGGAGCTGCTGCTTCATCACAGATAGGCTGTCTGTCAATACCGGTGCTGAAAAGGACATCGCCTGAGGATGAAACGCTTACTGCTACTGCCGGGTTTACTCCCATAAGCAGCAGGACTGTGAAGGCGGACAGTGCCGATCTGCCATCCTCTTTTGATATGAGGAATATATACGGCACATCAACGGTCAAGGATCAGGACGAGTATGGCACTTGCTGGGCTCACGCGGCAATAGAAAGCGCTCAGTCAAGCCTTATAGAAGCAGATCCGTTCATTGATCTGTCTGAGCTCCACACAGCCTTCTATAACTATTACGGCGAAGATCAGATACAGCTTTTCGGCAAGTCTGTCAAAGAGACTCTCAAAGAGGGCGGAAGTTCCGGAATGGTATCAAATCTGTGGTCTCAGTGGATAGGACCTGTCAACGAGAGCAGGCTTCCGTATTCTGATGTTGACTTCTTTAATGACGGCTATCAGCTTGATTATATGCGCTATCAGTCAGATTATCACATGAGGAATTCCTACAGCTTTGAATACGACAAGGAAAGGGAGAACTTTGAGGCGGTCAATTCCACACTCAAGGAGTTCATCTACAACGGCAGATCTGTTGACGTGTCATATATGTCAAGCAAGTCACAGAACTGGTCTGATACATATAAGAGCTCCTATACCACAAGAAAGCCGAGATTTGCCAATCATGCCGTTACCATAGTTGGCTGGGACGACAATTTCTCTGCATACAACTTCAAAACCACCCCTCAGGGCGACGGTGCATGGCTCTGCAAGAACAGCTGGGGCACCGATGAAGGCGACAACGGCTATTTCTGGCTTTCCTACTATGACTCATCCCTGGCGGATTTCGCCGTATTTGAGCTGCAAAACGTTGAAGGTGATGAGATCATATATCAGTACGACAGCTTTTCCCCCATACAGACTCTCTCTGCTTATGATACCGTTGAGGAGAACGGTCCGTCCTATATGGCTGATATCTTTATGGGAGATCCCTACACACAGATCGGCTCAGTAGGTACATATTTCTATAATGCGGGTACAGAGTATGAGGTGACTGTCTACACCAACCTTACCGAGCCTACTGTTCCCACTTCGGGTACGCCGTCGGCAGTTACAAAGGGCGTCAGCAATCTTACCGGATTTATGACAATCGATCTCGATGAACCTGTTGTGCTTGAAGAGGACTCTACATTCGCAGTAGTGGTAAAGCTCTACTGTCCCGATACTCCTTATGTAATTCCTATCGAAAGCAGTATGTACATCGAGGACGCCCAAGGCAAAAAAACAGATGTTACGGGCTGCAAGAATGAGCAGTTGTCCAGGAATACGTTCTGGAATCAGAGCTATATCAGCTCTGACGGAGAGAAATGGACTGATGTCACAGATGAAAAAGAAATAATAGTCTATACTGATGAAGAAAAACAGAATGTTCTTGATTCCTTTATTGCCACTTTCTATGACGGACTTGAGCCTGAGGATACCGACCTCCTTGAGAATGCCAGGATAGATGAGGGCTATTTCACAAGGCTCTTCGCCAAGGGTGATCTGAAGTGCAAATTGGGCAATATTACCCTAAAAGCATACGGAGAATCGATAGGAAAGGTGAGGTTTTCCCATCCTGCGGGCATTGTCAATGCCGATGAAAAGGTGAGCCTTTCTCCTTCGATCGAAGGTTATCCTGTCTATTACCGTGAGAACGAGCACGATGAGTATAAGCTCTATACCGAGCCCTTTGCAGTCACAGAGGATATGACTGTCTATGCATATGAAGATCTGGGCGACAAATACACCAATTATTACGGTGAGCCGCTGACGAATGCTGTCTCTATCCGTGAGTTCAAGCCGCACAGACCGGTAATGAACTGGATAGGATATAAGGCGGACGAGGACAGGATATCTACAAAGATGAGATATCTCGACAGAGTCTCTGATAACGAATTCAGCATTGAGCTTCCTGTATCGGCAGAGAAGATATCCCTCTACTGCGGGACGGATTATGCAGTAAATTACAAAGATGAATACCACGGCGGCTTTGAGTGGCTGAAGAATATCCCTGTGGATTACGGCATGAACGATATAGAACTGACTCTTACGGGAGCAGGTCTTCCCGATGAGGTAGTTACCGTCCATGTGAACAGGGTCATGATAGGCCTTGATATGGAAAAGGAGATCATTGACCACTGCTATGTGGACAAGATACTGGCGCCGGACGGCAAGGAGCTCAAGGTGGGAGACTCCATAAGCGAGTATACAGGTCAGTATCTTACTATTATAGAAAAGGGCAAGGAAATGCAGTTCTATATCAATGAGAGACCTGTTATTCCCGAGCTTAAGATCGATTATAAAAACGAGATACTTGGACCTCTCACCAAGAAGCTGGCGGACAGGATCATAATCGCCACGGGAGACGGCTCTAAAGATAACTTTATTGCCCACTCGGCAAGAATCTTTTCGGGAGATGAGTTCTTCAGCTCAGATGTACAGGAGTATTATATAGATCTTATCCCCGGTGAGACCATAACGCTGAAAACAGCGGCTGACAGCGAGTATATGTCAAGCGAGAGCGTTACATATGTAATTCCTGAGGCTCCGCAGACTCCGCCTGATCTGAGCGGGATCTATGAGGCAGAGGAAGGAGTATTCAAGATAAAGGACCCTGAGAAATATGAAGCGGGAAATATTGGGTATATGCCTGCTGGGCTTGTGGACATGGTAGCCTCGGATTACGGCTATGATACATGGACCTTCAGAGCCTTGCTGAAAAAACGTTACTGTGCTGACGAGAATGCATATGTGGACGACTACTTTTCGGCAGATTATCAGCCGATAGATGAGATGATGTTTAAATGCTGCTATATAATCAGGTATGCACCAACGGATACAAGCTTTGCTTCTGTAGGAGTAGAATATATGCCGACCCTTAAGGGCGATGTAAACGGCGATATGTCAGTTGATGCGGTAGATGCATCACAGGTGCTTCAGCACTACGCGCTTATAGCTGTCGGTGGCAGCAGCTGCATTGACCCAATGTTTATCCACTCTGCGGATTTCAACGGAGACGGTAAAATAGACGCGGTTGACGCTTCTCAGATCCTTGCCTTCTATGCAGAGAATGCTGTCACATACGATTAGTATTACTGAGTTGAATAACATTACAAAAAAATGCACATATCAGGCTTGATATTTTGTACTCGTTAGGCAATAGGCGTAAAAGAAAGGGACGGTATTTGTGTAATAAACGTCAAAATGTCTTTAACCGTTTTGTAACTTTTGATTTTAATCGTAGGGATTTGTGTTATTATTGCCAAAAAAACTGTGTTGAAAGTGTACACTGTGACCAAAAATGATTAAAGAACGATACAAAATATTGACTTTGACCGCAAAATACGGTATATTTGTAAATGCAAAAGCAATTGTTGCACAATGCTGTATCGACCTGATACGGAGGATATCACGTTCCAAGGTTGACGGCTTACAGAATGTGCTGCGGAACCTGACGAAACTCTCAGGGCTATTGTGACGTACAGTGCGGAGTACATTCGCGATGGAACGCCGCTTTGAAAGGAAAGTCAGCGGAAGTATAAAAAGCATTGCTTCGCAGATAAAAGAAAGCTAATGGCATAAAGCCAAGATATAGCTTCACAGAACAGAAGCAGGGAAGACATTCGGTTGCAGGACGTCAGCGGTGAGCACAATCATCGGACAGAGAAAAGCCGCGATGTTGCCCGCAAAAATCATTAATTCACGAATATTATACACTAAGATGTATAATATACATATTTAAGGAGGAAAAATCTCATGAACACACTTAAGAGAACTTTAGCTTTAGTAGCTACACTCGCTATGGCAGCTACAGCATTTGCAAGCTGTTCAAAGGACGAGAAGGAGTCAACTCCCAAGGAAGAAACAACAACAGCTGCTCAGCAGGATACAACAGCTGCTGAGGAGACAACAGCAGAGCCTGAAAACGACGGATCTATCGATCCTTCAGTAGGCGTAGGCGGCGACACATTCACAGTTGCAGCTTGGAACCACGATGACGTTCCTTACCTCATCGCTCAGTGGAAGGGCCTTGACTACGATGCAGTAGTTGCAGACCTCGCTGACAACAAGGTAGAGGGCATCAAGTTCATCGACTTCGGTGTAGGCGGCGGCCAGGCTTCCGAGAACTATGACCAGCTCTTCAATGACGGTACAGACCTCGACGTTTACTTCTGCGAGGCTGACTGGGCACTCAAGTACATCAACGATGATACTAAGACACTTCCTCTCAGCAAGCTCGGTCTTGGCGATTCTGACTTCGCTAACATCTACAGCTACACAGACGAAATCGGTAAGGATTCCAACGGCGTTCGTAAGGGTATCTCATGGCAGGCTGCAGCAGGCGGCTTCGCTTACAGAGCTGACCTCGCTGAGGAATATCTCGGTGCTAAGAGCCCCGCAGAGATGCAGGAGCAGATCGGTACTTGGGAAGATTTCGTAACAGCTGCTAAGACAATTTCTGATAAGACAAGCGGCGGTGTTGCACTTGCTGATACACTTGGCGGTCTCTGGCAGGCATTCGCTTGCGGACGTACACAGCCTTGGGTTGTTGATAACAAGCTCGTTATTGATGACTTCTGCAAGAACTTTGCTGACACAGCTAAGGAACTCTGGGACTGCGGCGGTATCACAAAGAACAGCCAGTGGACAGATGAGTGGACAGCTGCTGGTGTATCCGGTAACTGCATGGGCTACTTCGTATCAACTTGGGGCTTCGGCGGATTCTTCCTCGATGCTGCAGGCGGCGAAGGCGGCGAGCAGTATGGTAAGTGGGCAGTATGCCAGGGCCCGACTCCTTTCTACTGGGGCGGTACTTGGATGGTTGTTAACCCCGCTACTGACAACGGTGAAGAGGCTCGTGACTTCATCCTCTCAGCTACTTCTGATGAGGCTCAGATGTCTGAGTACGCTACAAAGAAGCCTGAGTATGTAAACAACTCAAAGGTTATGGATGACCTTATCGCTGGCGACACAGTATTCAACGAGAAGATCTCCGGCAACTTCAAGGACAAGCAGAACTACTTCGCAGAGCTCGCTGAGAATGCTAAGAGCATCGACTTCAAGGGACTTATCACTCCTTACGATGCTACAATCAAGGGCAACTTTGCTGACGCTGTTAAGGAGAACTACCTTGACGGTGGCGCTGACTGGGATACAACAGTTGAAGCATTCAAGGACAAGGTTGCTGAGTCTGTACCCGATCTCGACGTTGACTAATCTATTCTGATTATTTAAACGAAACAAATGAAGATATGCCTACGGGGTACTTATGTATCCCGTAGGTGTATATTTATCTGTACTATTATTCCGAGAGGGTGTGTGTTATGGCATCAGGCGCGCAGAGACGTATAAAGTCTATCAGCTACGCTAAGTATGGCTATATTTTTATATTGCCATTTTTTCTTGTTTATTTCTTTTTCCAGTTATGGCCGCTGATCAACACCTTTATAGTAAGTTTCCACGGCAACGGTAAGTCTGTTGAAAGCTGGGTAGGACTCCAGAACTATAAAGATGTCCTTTTTGGCGGTGAAGGTCGTAGAGTAAGAGTTATCCATGAGAGCTTTTTCAGGTGTCTGAAGAATACTGTTATCCTTTGGGTAGGTAACTTTATTCCTCAGCTTGCTCTTTCACTTTCTCTTGCTGTATGGTTTACAGAAGCACAGTTAAAGATCCCGGGCAAGGGCTTCTTTAAGGTTGTTATGTACCTTCCCAATATCATCACAGCTGCTTCAGTAGCTGTACTTTTCCTTCAGCTCATGGGTCAGTCCGAAACTAACCCCGGAGCTATCAATTTCCTTCTTTATAAGATGGGAATAGTTCATCGTGACGCCGCATCAGGTCTTTATAATTCCATCCCCTTCGTTGAAGGTGTATGGCAGTCACGAATCGTTATCATGTTCATTCAGACATGGATGTGGTTTGGTAATACCATGATCATGCTTATGTCTGGTATCCAGGGTATCAACCCCTCACTGTTCGAGGCTGCAAGCATCGACGGTGCAAGCTCAGGACAGGCGTTCAGAAAGATCACTCTGCCCCTTCTTACTCCTATCATGGCATATACACTTATCACTTCCATGATCGGTGGTCTCCAGATGTTCGATATTCCTTTCCTGTACACCAAGACAGGTAATGTTAAGGATCATCTCAAGACTGTGGCTGTAATGATCTTCCAGTACTTCCATGCTCAGGCTAATGAGAATAAGATGGGTTATGCAGGTGCTGTATCGGTACTGCTGTTCTTCATCACTCTTGCACTCGGTCTTATCGCGTTCTACATGACTCGTGATAAGGATGAGATCGCTAAGAAGAAGCAGCGCAAGAAGATCGCTAAGCAGGCTAAGCTTGAAAGTAAGCAGTTTGGAGGTATCACCTTATGAGTAATGAAATGAAATCTGTTTACGGAAAAGCAAAGGATAATTACCATTTCAAAATAAGAATGAAGTCAACTATCCTTTTTATATGGTTTTTAATTCTTACCGTTATATGTTTGCTCCCTATCTATATCCTTGTTATCAATGCAACAAGAACACATACTGATATAGCAAACGGACTTAGCTTTCTCCCCGGAACTAATCTGAAGAACAACTGGCACAAGGTATTTAACGAGCCCGGATTCAAGCTCTGTTATAATGCCCTCGCAGGTTACAAGAACAGCTTGTTCATCACTTGCTGCTCAACATTCCTTACAGTTTTCTTCTCAGCACTTACTGCTTACGGTATCCACGTTTACGACTTCAAACTCAAGGAAGTAGCTTATTCAGTTATCCTCCTTGTAATGATGGTACCTATGCAGGTTACTTCAGCCGGTTTCGTAAGCTTTATGTCAGATCTTAAGCTTACAAATACATACTGGCCTCTTATCATCCCTTCCATTGCGGCTCCCGCAGTCGTTTACTTCATGAGGTCATACATGAAGTCTTCATTCCCGCTGGACATCGTTGAAGCAGCGAGAATCGATGGTTGTGGAGAATTCAGGACTTTCTTATCTATTGCAATTCCTATGATGAAGCCCGCTATAGCAGTTCAGGCTATTTTCGCCTTCATCGCAAGCTGGAACAACTTCTATACACCTAACATGATCCTCATCAGTGTTGATCTGAAGAAGAAGACCCTTCCTATGATGGTTTCCGCTCTCCAGTCATCTGATAAGTTCAATGATTACGGTGCTATCTATCTTGCAATTGCACTTTCTATTATTCCTATCATTATCGCTTACGTACTCCTTTCGAGATTCATCATCGCTGGTGTTGCTCTGGGCGGCGTAAAGGAATGATCAAAAAAATTACAGCACACTTCGGTGTGCTGTTTTTTTATGGACGCTTAAAGGCGTCCTTTTTTTGTTCTACCGCGAAATACTGCTGCATAATATTTAGTGTAAGGAGCTGATGAAAATGAATGACAGTACAAGCTATGGTATTATCGCGGATCATCTGTCCCACAGACTGCGTGAACTGGTCCTTTCTGCGAAGGATAACTGCCCCGATGATCTGATGGAGATAAGGCTGCGTGTAAAGGGTCCTGTTTTTTATGTTTTTCCGAACAAAATCCTGTTTTTAAGCAGCAACGGCAGTCTCTCGGCCTCATATGACAGCAGCTCCTGAACTGTGAACAGGCAGGATATAAAGGAGTGTATAGACAAGCTTTGCCGTTATTCTGTACACAGCTGTGGAAAGCAGCTTTCCGAGGGATATTTTGTTATTGGCAATGGTATCAGAGTCGGCGTCTCGGGAAGCTATTCCTCTGCTGAGCAAGCGTTGCTTGCGGAGTTCTGTTCACTGAATTTTCGTTTATCACGTCAGGTCATTGGCTGTGCCGAGAACCTTTTTTCCGAGACCTATGACAGAAACATTATTATATGTGGGGGAGTAAACTCGGGAAAGACTACGTTACTTCGGGAGCTTTGCAGACTTAACGGGAATATCCGTAAAACTGCCCTTATCGATGAGCGTAATGAGATATCCTGTTTTGCTGACGGTGCCGCGCAGAATGATGTTGGTGCGCTTACTGATATTATCAGTAATTGCAGCAGGAGCCGCGGCATTATGCTGGCAGTCCGAACTTTGTCGCCGGATCTTATCGTCTGCGATGAAATCGCATCACGGGATGACGCGGATTCTGTAATTGCCGGTCTCAGTTGTGGCGTCAGGTTCCTTGTGACTTCACACGGGGAGAGTGAGAAGGAACTTTTAAAGCGTCCTGAGCTCAAAAAGCTTATAGAAAGCGGCTTTTTCCATAGTCTTATATTTCTGAAAGGCGCTTCAGCTCCGGGAAAAATCCACAGAATAGTGAGGCTTTGATATGTGGTTACGCTTGCTTTCAATTGTTTTTCTTATTCTATGCGGAGCTTTCTGCGGTATCTACTACTCAGAAAAAACTGAAAAGACGGGTCAGCATATGTAATGAGGCTGAAAAGCTCATGCGTTCATGCGCTGTTATGATCAGGACAAGCGGAGCTGACATTTTTCACATTATAAAGGCGCTTAAGGGTGAAGAGCTTTGCTTTCTGAGATTTCTTTATACGCTTCCAGAGGAGTTTTCAACGGACTGTGATATAAGAAAGCTGTGGTGTGATGCGATCGGCAATGATCAAGATATGCCAGGGGAGGAGAAAGCTGTGCTCAGGGAGTTTGGCTCTATACTGGGGACATCTGACACTGAGGGACAGCTTGTCGCTATAACTTCACAGCTCCTTCGTATGGAGGAGCTTCGGGAGCAAAGACGGCTGGAATATATGCAAAAGGGGAAGCTCTATCGGAGTCTGGGTGTCATGGCAGGCGTTTCTGTCGGAATAATATTGATTTGAGGTAAAAAAATGGACATTGATCTGATTTTCAAGATCGCAGGGACTGGAATAATTGTCGCTGTGCTCAATCTTGTGCTCAAGCGGGCAGAGCGTGAGGAACAGGCTATGATGACCACCCTTGCTGGGCTCATAGTTGTGCTTGTGGTCATAATCGACGAGATCGGTGACCTTTTTGAAAGGGTAAAATCGGTTTTCGGGTTATGGTAGACAGCTGTTTTTCTGTAGGAGTTTTCTGCGTTTGCGGAGCGCTGATCGCAGTTATTTTAAAACAATATTGCTCTGAGCATTCACTTGCCGTTTCCATAGCAGTTTCTGCGTCTGTAATGATCGCAGCCATTGTATTGCTGGAGACTCCTTTGGCTGAGCTGAGGGCGATGATGACCTCAGCTGGTATTGCCGAGAGCTACATAAATATCATATTCAAGGCAGTGGCGATATGCTGTATCACCCATATTTCTGCCCAGCTGTGCCGCGACTGCGGTGAGGGCGCAATGGGAGCTGCT
This sequence comes from Bacillota bacterium, assembly GCA_029572815.1. Lineage (GTDB taxonomy): Bacteria > Bacillota > Clostridia > Oscillospirales > Ruminococcaceae > Ruminococcus. The sequence continues at coordinate 65,289 of JAKPUQ010000074.1, forward strand.
GCCGAGCTATGGGGGAGGGCTGCTCTTGCGGCTATAAGTCTGCCTGTGCTTGGAGAGTTCCTTTCACTTATGGACAGGCTGATGTAGGTGGATCATGTACAGACATTCAATAGCTATTATTACAACTATATTGCTGCTGATCATCGCTGCTCCCATTACTGCTTGTGCAGAGAATAACGTGACAGCTTCGGACAGTTTTTACTCTCAGCTTGATGATATTCTCGCCGATAATGACATTGGCTCTGATACCGAGGAGCTCAGCGGGGCAGGCTTTAAAGAGTTCTCGGAGATGGTTATGGAAAGGATAGGCTTTGAGGAAAGCGGGATCCTGAAACTGTTGGGCACTATTCTCATGGTAGTTGTCATTACAGCGGCACTAAAAAGTGCAGGAAGCGGTATTTTTGAGAACTCGGCAGACATATTCGGAACTGTAAGCGTGCTGACAGCTGTGACTGTTATAGCTCCGCAGCTTTTCGACGTACTTGGAAACGCTGTCACTGCTGTGGAAACGGGAGGAAGCTTCATCGCGGTCTTCATACCTGTTTTTGCAGGGATAACCGCCGCAATGGGAGGTGTGAACTCTGCCGGCATATATGATATGGCAGTTCTTGGTGCTTCGGAATTATTTGTACAGTTTTCAACGGCCATTCTCATGCCTGTGGTGACATCATCGACCATGCTTGCTGTCACCGGAAGCGTTTTCGGCGGCGAGAGTCTGGGAAGTATAGTCCGCCTGGCAAAAAAGCTTATAACCTGGGGGGTTACGGTGGCGATGACGCTGTTTACAGGGCTTCTTACCATGAAATGCACTCTTGCGGGCAAGGCAGATGGTGCTGCCTCTAAAACTACACGTTTTATTGTTTCGGGTATGGTCCCTGTTGTGGGAGGAGCAGTTTCCGACGCCTATTCTACAGTCCGCGGAAGCTTTGACGTGATACGGAGCACTGTCGGCACAGCAGGCTGCGGTGCATTGCTGTTAATTTTCCTCCCACCAGTGTTACGTATACTGATGTTCAGGGGTGTCCTGTGGATCGGGGGAGCTGCAGCGGAGCTTTTCTCGGTGGACAGCATGGAAAAGCTTCTGAAAGCTCTCGATGACGGTCTCGCCATAGCGCAGTGCATTCTGGTATGCTTCGGAGTTATGTTTATCCTTTCCACAGCCATATTACTACAGACCGCAGGAGGTTAAGATGGATAACTTAGTATCAGCAGCAGGGGGAGTATGTGTAGTTTCGGTGCTTATCTGCGTACTTCGTATGATAGCAGGCGGCACAAAGCTGAAAGGACAGGCAGAGCTCATCATGAAGCTGGTACTTGCAGCTTCGGTGACAGCTGTCATATCTGACGGAGCTTTGAACCTTGAATTGCCCGATATCCCTTCAGGCACCGGAAATGATTACAGTGCCGCGGAACAGGTACGAGATGCGGAGCTTATCAGACAGACAGGGGAGAACATATCCGAAGTCCTAAGGGGACAGCTGTCTGCCGCCGGGATAGATACCGAAAAAATCGAGACTGAGGTTAATATTCTTGAGGACGGAAGCATAATTATTAGTAGAGTCATTATCAGCTCTGCGGATAATGATGCCGCCGCAGAGCTAATTCGCAGCAGTCTCGGACAGGAAACGGAGGTCGTGAATGGAGATAGTTGAAAAAGCAAGGGAGCTTCTTAAGCAGAGGAAGTGGGCTGTATTCATGACTGTCTGCGGAGCCGCGGGACTGCTGCTGATAATGATATCCTCGCTGGTACCCGATAAGAGGGCTGCTGCGTTGAAGAATCAGGATAGGGGAATGTGTCTCAGCGATACCAATGAGCTGTGCAGCGATACGGAAAAGCGCCTCGGGGAGCTGCTAAGCAGTATCGATGGTGCAGGCAATGTCAGGGTATATCTTTCCTTCGGCAGCTGCGAGCGGTACGTCTATGTATCTGAGGGGCGCAGGAGCCGCTCTGACGGGAAAATCGAAGAGGAGGAAAAGTATGTGATGACCGGCAGCGGAAGCGAGAAGTCACCCATTGTGGAGACCATCGAAAAGCCTGAGGTCACAGGAGCTGTCATTGTCTGCGACGGCGGAGACAGTCCGTCTGTCAGGGAAAAGATGTACAAAGCCGCTTCGGCGGCACTGGGTATCTCAACGGCAAAAATTTATGTTGCAAAACTAAGATAAAAGGAGAAAAATTATGAAAAAACCATCACTTATCATTGGAAAAAAGCAGATAATCATGACCTGTCTCACACTCATGCTGGCGGTTGCGGTCTACATAAACTACACCGCCTCTCCGAAGCTTCCCGACGAGGGCGGCTCTGCGGTATTTTCGGAGGAGACGAAGAAGGTACGCTACGGCGAGACTGAGTTCGTGAACGCTGAGGCCGAGCCAATGTCAGGGGACTACTTCGCACAGGCGCGTATCGACAAGCTCAGGGACCGGGACGAAGCAGTTCAGACTCTCCAGACTATGATAGGCGGCGGAGACGTCACCGAGGACGAAATGGTAGTGAATGCTCTGGACGCAGTTCAGGTCTCGAAGCTCATCGAAAGCGAGGGAACTATCGAATCTCTCATCAAAGCACAGGGATTTCAGGACTGTATCGCCTATCTTGACGGGGAAAATGCCAAGATCGTAGTCAAGACTGAGGGGCTGGAAAAGTCTCAGGCAGCCGCTATAAAGGAGATAATTCTCGGGGAAACGGAAGTTCCCGCAGAAAATATCAGAATTTTTGAGGTGAAATAGTTGAACTGAGCGAAAATATTTGGTATAATATAATAGTAAGGGTGTAAGCATAGTATTGATTAAAAGATACACCCAAATATGTGCCAACGGAGGTCCATTATGGAAGTTGAAGAGATGAAGCCTGAGGTATCAAGCAGACTTAAAATATCAGAGGATGTGCTCATAGCTATCGCAAAGCTTGCGGCACAGGACGTAAAGGGCGTTGCGGGTCTTGGCGGAGAAGTGGGCAAGATGAGCAAGCTCAGAAAGAACGGTCCCATAAAGATCAGCATGATGGGCGATGTTGCTGCTATCGACATGAAGATAGTCATTAAGAGCGGCGAGAAGGCCTGCAACGTTGCACAGGAGGTCCAGACGGTAGTCAAGGAGAATGTGCAGAATATGACAGGCGTCCCCGTTGCAAGAGTAAACGTTACAGTAAGCGGAGTAGTTTTTGAATGATCCGCAGGTACAGATCGGATGACCTTGGCGGAGCAGCTGAGGTCTTCCGCTCTGCCTTCGCCGCGGAGCCATGGAAAGAGGAATGGACTGCCGGGCTTGCGGCTGAAAGGATCTCTCAGCTCATGTCAGCTCCCCAGTCAGTGGGCTATGTGTCCGAAGAAGACGGCGAGATACAGGCGATACTCTGCGGCAGGAGGCTCACCTATCTCCACGGTGACGAGTACGTCATAGACGAATTCTGCGTGTCGCCATCAGTACAGAGGCAGGGCACGGGGACTGCTGTCATGGAATACGCGGCTGATGAAATGCGGCGTGAGGGTGTTGTGGCTATGGCTCTCATGACTGCAAGAGGATACCCAAGTGAAAGGTTTTACCTGAAAAACGGATTTGAAGGAATAGACGGTATGGTTTTCATGTACCGTTCAATAAAGGAGAATGTAAATGACAAGACGTGAAATAAGAGACAGCGCATTCAAGCTGGTTTTTGAGCAGCTTCTGCGCGACGATGATATAAACGAGCTCTATGAGATCGCTGAGGAGATCGACGAGATAACCGTCAACGACGAGGTTAAGAAGATCGTCGAGGGTACTCTCACTCACGCAGAGGAGCTGGACAGCATAATTGCAAAGTACAGCAAGTCCAGAAGTATTTCCCGTATCTCAAAGCTTAATCTTGCTATACTCCGCATTGCTATGTATGAGTCTCTCTACGATGACAATACTCCCATGAATGCGGCTATCAGCGAGGCTATCAAGCTCTCCATGATGTATACATATCAGGAGGATACTGCCTTCATCAACGGAGTTCTTGGTGCATTTTCGAGAGATACCCGAAAGGAAGAGACTCCCGATGCCTGAGTTTCTCGGTATAGATACCAGCAATTATACCACCTCGGCGGCAGTTTATGTCAGCGAGGAAAACAGGATATACCAGGCAAAGAAGCTCCTTCTCGTCAAGGAGGGGGAGCTTGGACTGAGACAGAGCGACGCGGTATTCCATCACACAAAGCAGCTTCCCGATATGATCGAGAAGCTTTTCGGTGACAACAGTCTTGGTACTCCCATGACTGTGACGGCGTCCGCAAGACCGCGCAATATTGAAGGCTCTTATATGCCATGTTTCCTCTGCGGAGAGGGCTTTGCTCGCTCATATTCAGCTGTTACGGGAGCAAAGCTGTTCACTACCTCCCACCAGATAGGTCATATCCTTGCGGCACTCTATTCCGCAGACAGGCTTGAGCTTGTGAAGGAGCCCTTCATAGCCTTCCATGTCAGCGGCGGAACTACCGATTGCCTGCTGTGCGAGCCTGATGAGGAGAATGTTCTCTCCATTACGGAGATCGGCACGTCTCTTGACCTGAAGGCGGGACAGGCTGTTGACCGCACAGGCGTCATGCTGGGACTGCGTTTTCCCTGCGGCGCTGAGCTGGAAAAGCTTGCGGCAGGCGCCGACAAGCTCTATAAAGTTAAACCTGTCCTGAAGGACGGCGGCTGCTGTCTTTCGGGAGTTGAGAATAAGTGCGGCAGTATGCTGAAAAACGGGGAGTCTCCCGGGAATACAGCGAGATACTGCCTTGATTTTATTGCAGAGACAATTATCGCCATGACAGCTTACGCCGTGGAAAAGCACGGGGAGCTGCCCCTTGTTTTTGCGGGAGGTGTCATGTCGGACGTTATTATCCGTGACAGGATAATTTCCCGATATCCATCAGCCAGCTTTGCAGAGCCGCAGTTTTCCTGCGACAATGCGGCAGGAGTGGCGATATACGGCTATCTTAAAAGTACAGGAGAAAAGTGATGCCTGTAATCACAGTTACACAGATAAACAGATACATCAGCTCTATACTGAAAAATGACAGGAACATACAAGGCGTCATGGTCCGTGGGGAGATCTCAAACTATGTGAAGCATTTCCGCAGCGGCCATGTGTACTTCACACTGAAGGACAGCGAGAGCGCCATAAAGGCGGTGATGTTCGCAAGTGCTGCGTCACGGCTTAAATTTGCTCCCGAGGACGGGATGGCTGTAATAGTTTCGGGAAGTATCGGAGTCTATGAGCGTGACGGAGCCTATCAGCTCTATGTGAATGATATTATCCCCGAGGGCGCAGGCACTCAGGGAGCAGCTCTGGAGCAGCTGAAACGAAGACTGCAAAAGGAGGGCATTTTTGACACTGCTCATAAGCGTCCTATACCTTCAATGCCCCAAAAGATCGGCGCAGTCACCTCTCTCAGCGGTGCTGCGGTAAGAGATATCATCAACGTTCTTTCCAGGAGATATCCAATTGGCGAGATCTACGCCGTGAATGCACTGGTCCAGGGCGAGGGAGCTCCTGAGTCCGTGTGCAGGGGGATACTCCGCGCGGAAGCCGCAGGCTGCGACGTTATCATAGTCGGACGAGGCGGAGGCTCCAGCGAGGATCTCAGCGCCTTCAACACCGAGAAGGTAGCTTATGCGATCTATAACTGCAAGGTGCCTGTTATCTCGGCTGTCGGACATGAGACCGACTTCACCATTGCCGATCTTGCAGCAGACCTGAGAGCTCCTACCCCGTCAGCGGCGGCAGAGCTGGCAGCTCCCGATATATCTGTTCTATATGAGAAGATAGGCATACTGGAGCGCCGATATGAGAAGGCTGCCCTGGCGGTACTGGACAGGAGCACGGACAGGTTTATTGCACTGAATGCCCGTCTTGCGGCACAGTCTCCCGACAACAGACTGAAGCTGACGGGAGAGAGGCTGTCTTCACTGGACAAGCGCCGTGACGCTGCGTTTCTGCGGTACATGGACAGGCTTGAAAGACAGCTTGGCGAAAAGGCAGCAAAGCTTGACAGCCTCAGTCCGCTGAAGGTTCTGTCAAGAGGATATTCTCTGGTTTACAAGGAAGACAAGCTGCTCAGCAGCTCCGACAGCCTTAACAAGGGCGACAAGGTGAAGATAACCTTCGGCAGCGGCGGCGCAGAGGCTGAAATTACTGATAAATGGTGATAAAATGGCAAAGAAAGTTACTTTTGAGGACAATATGACAAGACTGGGACAGATAGTCTCAGAGCTTGAAAAAGGCGATATACCGCTGGAGAAGGCTGTGGAGCTCTACGGTGAGGGCGTTAAGCTCTCAGCAGAGTGCAGAAAGCAGCTTGACAGCGCACAGATAAAAATTACGGAGGACGGCGGAGAAGCTCCGTCAGAGGAATGAATATGACAGACGTTAAGGAAAAACTCAATGAGTATATCAGGTTCACAGAGGAGAACCTGAAGAATTATAACCTTCATTCGGAGGAAATGGCGGCTCAGAAAAATCTCATCGATGCCATGAACTACTCTCTGGAGGCAGGCGGCAAGCGTATCCGCCCTGTGCTGGTCTATGCCTTCTGCAACGCTCTTGGCGGCGACTACAGGAATGCCTGCGCACCTGCTGCGGCTATTGAGATGATACACACATTCTCGCTTATACATGACGATCTTCCCGCGATGGACGATGATGACTTCCGCCGCGGAAAGCCCTCATGCCACAAGGCTTTCGGCGAGGCAATGGCTATTCTTGCAGGCGATGCTCTTTCTGTTCAGCCCTTCGAGATTATCGCAAATGACGACCACCTCACCAGCGACCAGAAGGTGAAGATGATCTCATGTCTGGCAAAGGCTGTTGGCAGAGCAGGCATGATAGGCGGACAGGTCATTGATATGGAGAACGAGGAGCGCAGCGACGTTGACGAGGCTAATCTGCGCAATATGTACAAGCACAAGACAGGTCAGCTCATTGCTGTTTCCTGTATGATGGGCTGTATCTGTGCGGGAGCAGATGATGAGACCATTTCCGCTGCTGCCGAGTACGGCTTTAAGCTTGGACTTGCCTTCCAGATAGTTGACGATATACTCGATGTTACCAGCACCACTGAGGAGCTGGGCAAGCCTGTGGGCAGCGACGAGGAGGAGAACAAGACCACATTTGTTACTCTTTACGGAGTTGAAAAGGCGCAGGAAATAGCAAACGCAGTGACAGACGAAGCTCTCGGCTGCCTTGAAAAATTCGGTAACGACGCATTCCTCACACAGCTGACGGAAATGCTTCTGAGAAGAAAGAATTAAAGCAAAGGAGCTGCGGAGCATTCTCCGCATTTCGTATAAAATGAAGGATAATATAAATAACAATGATAAGGTGACTCTTGAGGATCTGGAGCTGCCGCAGGATCTTAAAAAGCTGACGCTGCCCCAGTGTTCGGCACTGTGCAAGGAGATACGAAATCTGCTTATTTCCACCGTTTCAAAGACAGGCGGTCATCTTGCGTCAAATCTCGGCGCTGTTGAGCTGACAATGGCTATACACCGCAATTTTAACTCTCCCGAGGATAAGATAGTCTGGGACGTTGGACATCAGGCGTATACCCACAAGATACTTACGGGACGTCTGGACCGTTTTTCCACGCTTCGTCAGGAGGGCGGCATTTCGGGATTTCCCAAGCCTGAGGAGTCGGAGCATGACACGTTTATCAGTGGTCACAGCAGTACATCTGTGTCCGTAGCCTGCGGTATTGCCGAGGCTATGAAGCTCCAGGGCAAGGACAACTATGCGGTGGCTGTAATAGGTGACGGCGCTATGTCAGGCGGAATGTTCTACGAAGCTATGAACAACTGCGGACGTGACAAACAGAGAAACCTTATTGTCATTCTCAATGACAATAATATGTCCATTTCCAAGAGTGTTGGTTCAGTGTCCAAGTACCTGACCTCACTGCGCAATACCGAGAAATACCTCCACACCAAGAGGGCGGTGGAGCGTGGTCTGGAGAAGATCCCACTTGTGGGAACCAGCGTTGCCAAGGGTATCAAGAATGTGAAGGACTCGGTAAAATCCAACATTCTTGAACAGAGCACCATGTTCGAGGACATGGGCTTCATATATCTGGGACCTGTAAACGGTCACAGCCTCTCCGAGCTTGAGGAAGTCATCCACATGGCAAAGTCCTATCACCAGCCTGTGTTCATTCACGTCAAGACAGTCAAGGGAAAGGGCTATATCCCTGCGGAGCAGAACCCCGGAGAGTATCACGGTATCTCAAAATTCGACATAGCTACGGGAAATCCCGAGGTGGCTCCCGCAGACAGCTATTCCACCGTCTTCGGTAAGGAGCTGGTGAGACTGGCTGAAAAGGACGACAAGCTCTGCGCTATCACAGCGGCTATGAAGTACGGAACGGGACTCCAGTTCTTCCATTTCAAGTACCCCGACAGATTTTTCAATGTCGGAATTGCCGAGCAGCACGCCGTTACCTTTGCAGGCGGACTGGCTTCCATGGGCATGACACCTGTGTTTGCAGTCTATTCCACATTCCTCCAGAGAGCCTATGACCAGCTGGTGCATGATGTTGCTATCGGAAAGCTCCATGTTGTTCTCGGTGTTGACCGTGCGGGCATAGTGGGTGAGGACGGCGAGACCCATCAGGGACTCCTTGATGTGCCCATGCTTACCTCTATCCCAAATACTGTTATATTCTCACCCTCATGTTACTCCGAGATGAAGATGTGCATGAAAAAGGCTATATACGAGGAAAAGGGACTGGCTGCCGTAAGGTATCCGCGAGGTGCTGAAAAGGTCGAATTCAGCGAATTCCATCTGACTACCGAGCACCTGTTCATACGTGAGGAGAAAAGCGATACTCTCATCATAACCTACGGAAGGCTCTACAACGAAGCCTACAAGGCTCAGCAGGCGCTGAAGGCTGATGGCATAAGCTGCGATATACTCAAGCTCACAAGGATATTCCCTCTGGACGATGACCTGGGCGACGAGATAAGCGGATATAAGCGCATTATCTTTTTTGAGGAGTCTGTTGGCGAGGGAAGTATTTCCGAAAAGGTAGGAGATATACTCTCTGAGCTGGGCTACTGCGGAGATTACAGCAGAGTTACCGCCCATGGTTTTGTAAAGCAGGCATCCGTAAGGTCATGTCTTGAAAAGCTTGGACTTACCGACGATAAAATGGCGGATTATATCAGAAACAGGAGAAAAAACAATGGCAAGGCTTGACAGCGAGCTTGTGTCACGGGGACTTGCAAGGAGCCGTGAACGTGCAAAGGAAATGATACGCTCAGGGAGTGTCACTGTCAATGACAAGGTCGCTAAAAAGCCCTCGGATGAGGTCTTACCTGATGACAGGATAGAGACCTCCGAGACCGACACCTATGTGGGCAGGGGTGCTCTCAAGCTTGAAAAGGCTTACTCAGAGTTCGGACTTGACCTTGAAGGAAAGGTCTGTCTCGATATAGGCGCTTCCACAGGCGGATTTACCGACTTTATGCTTCAGCAGGGAGCAGAAAAGGTCTTTGCCGTCGATGTGGGACACGGTCAGCTTGCACAGTCTCTTATAGCAGACCCGAGAGTCGTTAATATGGAGGGTACCGACATAAGGGAGGTCACTGCCGATGACATAGGCGGCCAGGCTGACTTCGTCTCCGTGGACGTATCCTTCATCTCACTTGCGAAGATACTGCCCAAGGTCTATGAGCTGCTGAAAGATGGCGCCGTGGCTGCGGTGCTGGTAAAGCCACAGTTTGAGGCAGGCAGGAGCGATATAGGCAAGCGGGGCATCGTAAAGGACAGAAAGGTTCATATCCGCGTGCTCTCTGAGATAGACAGCTTTGCATCGTCCATTGGTTTTATAACGGAAAAATACACCTTCTCTCCCGTAAGGGGAGGCAGCGGGAATATAGAGTATCTGGTGAAGCTGCGCAAGAGCGCAGGGGAGCCCGTGATACATGATTTCAGGGAGCTGACAGACAGCTCTTTCAGTAAACTTTAAGGAGTGCGGTTATGAAGGCAGCATTGTACCCTAATTTTCAGAAACCAAATGCCCTCACCTGTGCCCGTGAGGCCTGTGATGTGCTTGCGGACTGCGGGATAGATGTCTCGGTAAGCGAGATATTCAGAAAGGACTTCTCCGATAAGCCCCATATCATATTTGAAGATATATCCGAGTCTGCTAAGACTGCGGACATAGTGCTGGCTATCGGCGGCGACGGAACTATCCTGCGCTGTGCAAAGCTCCTTATCGGAACAGATACAAAGCTTCTTGGCATAAACACGGGAACTCTCGGCTTTATGGCAGGACTTGAAGCCGACCAGCTGGACAAGCTGAGTCTTCTTACTACAGGAGAGTATGAGATATCCCAGCGCATGACCCTCGATGTTGTTTATCACGGTGAGCAGGGAGATATAACTGCCACTGTTCTCAACGAAGTGTCTGCAAGGTCGGGAAGCTTCCATATATGCGATTTTGAGGTCTACGCAGATGAGTACCTCATAGGACGCTATCGTGCAGACGGTGTGCTTTTCAGCACTCCATCGGGCTCTACGGCTTATGCTCTTTCGGCAGGAGGTCCCGTTATCGAGCCTGACCTTGAATGTATAGAAATGACCCTTATATGCCCTCATTCGCTGTTCTCGAGAGCTACCATGTTCAGTCCCTCGCGAAAGCTGAGAATGAAGGATACCACCACCCGTGACGACTCAATGGTCATCAGCGTTGACGGAGAGCATTTCGCAAGTATTGGCATAGGGGAGTCCATAGACATCTGCCGCGGAAAGAACAATATCAATTTTGTAAACCTCATCGGAAATTCCTTCCATGAGTCTCTCTGCAAGAAAATGTGCAAGCCCATCAAGTAAGGAGCAGCTTTTTATTATGAAAAATCGCAGACATGAAGCAATTCTCGAAATAATAACCGAACAGCCTGTTGCAACTCAGGAGCTTCTCATAGAGCTGCTTGCAGAGCGGGGCATAAAGACCACTCAGGCTACCCTTTCACGGGATATACAGCAGCTCTCACTTGTAAAGCAGAGAGACGAGAACGGAGTCTACCGCTATTCGCTTCCTGCCGCAGCGGCTGCGGAGAAGTCTCTGTTTGAGGAGGCTGTCATCTCTGTGGACTACGCCATGAACACGATAGTGCTCAAATGTCGTGCAGGCATGGCTCAGGGAACCTGTGCCGCCATTGACTCCGTGGAGCATCAGGGCATAGTGGGGACTATCGCAGGCGATGACACTATCTTTATTCTCGTGCGCAGCGAGGCAGACGCGAAAAGCTCTCAAAGAAGTTCCGCAGCGAGCTTTTTCCGAGGAGGCAAGCTCTCAGAATGTTAAAGGAAATCTATATACAGAATCTGGCGGTAATAAAGGAAGCTGTGATACCGCTGGACAGACGTCTCAATATATTCACAGGTGAGACAGGTGCAGGTAAGTCCATACTCATAAACGGTATCAACGCTGTTCTGGGACAGCGCTGCACTAAAGACATAGTCCGTACAGGCTGTGACAAGGCAGTCATAACTGCTCTTTTCACAGAGCTTTCCGACGAGGTCTGTGCTAAGCTTGACGAGCTTGGCATTTCTCACGATGAAGGCGAGATAACCGTCACACGCGAGATAAGCGCAGACGGCGGAAGCGTCTCCCGTATAAATCACAGGACAGCCTCTGCGGCACTGCTGAAGGAGATAGGCGCTATGCTCATCAATATCCACGGACAGCATGATAACCAGATACTCCTTGACAGCGACAGGCATCTTCAGATACTGGACGATTTCGGCGGAGACGATACTCTCCTCGATGAGTACCGAGTTACCTTCCGCGAGCTACAGCAGACTGCCCGCCGACTTGGCGAGCTGAAAAAGCAGGAGCAGTCCCGTCTGGAGCGCAGCCGTACTCTCAACGAGATAATAGACGATATAGGCGAGCTTGAGCTCCGCGAGGGCGAGGACGATGAGCTTGAGAAAGAGTATGAGACTGCGAAGAACTCCGAGAAAACTCTTATAGCAATAAAAAATGCAGTCAGCCTTATAACCGGAGACGAGACTGCCAATGATATGATAGTCTCGGCGGAGACCGAAATTGCCGCATTTACCGATAACAGCACACAGCTTTCTGCCCTTTACGAAAGGCTTTCTGCCGCTGAAATAGAGCTGGCAGACATAGCCTCCGAGCTGGAAGCCTTTGCGGACAAGGTGGAGCTGGACGGTCAGCGCCTTGAATATCTGGGCACAAGGCTAAACAACATAAACAAGATGAAGCGCAAGTACGCCACTGACTGCGAGGGGCTCATAAAGCTCTATGACGATGCCTGCCGCGAGATAATGCAGCTTGAGGGTTCGGGCAGCGAGATAAAGGAGCTGGCGGAGAAGCGCGATGCCCTGCTCCATAAGGTGACGGAGCAGGCAAAGGCACTCTATGACTACCGCGAGACCGTTGCGGAGCGCTTTACAAAGAGAGTTACCGAGGAGCTTGAATTTCTCAATATGGCAGGAGTTATCATTGCCGTAAAGCATGAGAAGGGCAAGCTCACGGTCAACGGCATGGATACGGTGGAGTTTCTCATCTCTGCCAACAAGGGTGAGGAGCCCAGACCCATCTCCAGGATAGCCTCAGGCGGTGAGCTTTCGCGAATAATGCTTGCTCTCAAAAGCGTTATCGCTGACAAGGACGCTATCCCCACCATGATATTCGACGAGATAGACACGGGCGTAAGCGGAAAGGCTGCCCAGAAGATAGGCATAAAGCTCCGTGAGATAGGACGTGTCCGTCAGGTCATCTGCGTTACCCACCTTTCTCAGATAGCGGTCATGGCAGACAATCATCTGCTCATCGAGAAGCAGATAGTGGGTGACCGCACTGAAACTCATGTAATGCAGCTCGATATGGACGGCAGGGTATCCGAGATAGCAAGAATTATGGGCGGTGAGGACCCCAGCGACCTCATGCTGGACAACGCCCGTGCAGAGATAAAAAAGGCCTGCGGGCTTTAATGGAGGCAGCATATTGAAGATATATTCCACAAGACACGGACAGACCTCATTTAACAAACAGGAGATCATCCTGGGGACAACGGACATTGAGCTTGACGAGACGGGTGAGCAGCAGGCAGTTGCCCTTGCAGAGCGTATCGCTGAGCTGGGAACTATCGACATCATCATAGCATCTCCCATGAAAAGAGCGCAGAAGACTGCCCGTGCTGTGGCGGATTGCTGTGGACTTGAAGTAGTCACGGAGGAAAGGTTCCGCGAGTGGGACTACGGCTCTTATGAAGGCAAGAGCCGCTTCACCGAGGGCTTCGCGGAGAACAAGGTAAATTTTGCGGTGAGAATGGGAAAGAGCGGAGAATCTCTCCTTCAGCTCACTCACAGGGTCTATTCGGCTCTTGATGACATTATTGCAGACTACAGCAGCAAAACTGTGCTTCTGGTCACACACGGAGGTGTCTGCCGTGTTATTGAGACCTACTTCAACGACATGACAAATGAGCAGTTCTCAAACTGGTTCATGGACAACTGCGGACTGCTTGAATATAACATCTGAAAAGCGGAGGGATATAATGAAAATAGGCGTTGATTACTATCCCGAACAATGGGACAGAGAATTATGGAAGGCTGATGCGGACCTTATGGCAAGAACAGGTGTCAGGCTGGTAAGACTTGGCGAGTTTGCCTGGTCGAGGCTTGAGCCGAAGGACGGAGAGTTCGATTTTTCGTGGCTGGACGAGGCTATAAGCAACTTCTCACGTCATGCTATGGGCATAGTACTGTGTACTCCCACCAGCTGTCCGCCGCTGTGGATGTATGAGACCTATCCTGATATAGTTCAGGTAGGGGCAGACGGCAGCAGGCTCCAGACAGGCATAAGAGCTCACAGGTGTCTTAATGCGCCCATGTTCCTTTACTATGCAAAGCGTATCACTGAGCAGCTTGCAAAGCGATATGCCAACAATCCCGCTATCGCCGCCTGGCAGATAGACAACGAGCTGGAGTCCTATCCCTGTACCTGCGAGGTTTGCCGCGGGCTTTTCCGTGACTGGCTCATCGACAAGTACGATGACCTTAACAACATAAACGCTGCCTTCGGAAATATAGTCTGGAGCGGCGAATACAGCGACATATCACAGATACAGCCGCCAAATGCCTACCCGAAGGCATGGCAGAATCCTGCACTCTGTCTGGAGTACACCAGGTTCTCGGCAGATATGACAGCCAAGTTCGCTCATGATATGGCGATGATAATAAAACGTGAAAATCCCAGGGCAAAGGTCACCACAAACACTCTTTTCAGCGAGAATACTCCCGATTTCTATAAGCTTTTCAGCAATCTGGACTTTGTCTCCTATGACAATTATCCGCCTGTGAGACTTACCGATGACGAGGGGATGAGCAGTTCACACGCCTTCTATCTTGATATGATGAGAGGTGTCAAGCAGAAGAATTTCTGGGTCATGGAGCAGCTCAGCGGGCCTACGGGAAGCTGGATGCCTATGGGACCCACGCCCCCGTCCGGGTCAGATAAAGGGATATGCCCTCCAGGCAATGGCTCACGGAGCCGATACCGTCATGCACTTCCGCTGGCGTACAGCCAACAAGGGCGCCGAGATGTACTGGCATGGTCTTATCGACCACAGTAATGTTCCCGGGCGCAGATTCAACGAGTTTGCGGAGCTTTGCCGAATTGCTCCGAAGCTCAGCGTCATTGAGACCACAGAGCTGGTTTCCGACGTGGCTATACTCTATTCTCACGATAATGCCGCTGCATTCAGAATACAGCCCCAGACCGAAGGCTTCAGCTACTTTGAGCAGCTGAGATACTTCCACGCTGCCTTCTCTAAGTATGGTGTGAACGTGGATATAGTTCCTCCCGATACAGACCTTTCCAAGTACAAGGCAGTGGTTGCGCCCTCAATGTACGTCTATGACAAGAATTCTGCGGAGAACATCTACCGCTATGTCATTAAGGGCGGAACTGTCATAATGACTGCAAGGAGCGGTGTCAAGGATCCTTGCAACAACTGCATCATGGAGCCGCTTCCCACTGTATACAGAGAGATGATAGGCGCCGAGGTCAGCGAGTATGACCCCATAGGCAAGGAGGAACAGACCATTGTTGACTTTGCGGGCAATGCCTATAAGTGCAGACAGTGGTGCGATATTCTTGAGCTGGGTACAGCCCGTGCCTACGCAGAGTACAGGGACAGCTTCTACAGCGGAAAGCCTGCCGTTACAATGAACCGATATTGCAGCGGTGTTGCGTACTATATCGGCACAGTCTGCCACATGGACTTCTATGAGAAGTTTGCAGGCAATATCATGAAGCAGACAGGCATACCCCGTCTCAAGGACCTTCCTAAGGGTGTGGAGGTCACCACAAGGACAAACGGTCTTGACGATTATATCTTCTTCTTCAACAACTCAGAGCAGGAGGCGGATATAACTCTCCCCAAGGCAATGTTCAGCATTTTAGACGACACAGAGAAGGACAAGCTGAAGCTGAAGCCCTTCGATATGGAAATAGTCAGAAAGTAGGAACAGATGAGGATAGTTTTACAGAGGGTGACCTCCGCAAGCGTTGCGGTTGACGGCGAGGTCATCGGAAAGATAGATACGGGATTTCTCCTGCTTTTTGGAGTCGGTCATGAGGACACCGAGGAGGATTGCCGCAGACTTGCCGACAAGATATCGGGACTGCGCATATTCTCCGACGAGAATGACAAGATAAATCTGGACCTTGACAGCGTAGGTGGAGAGATGCTTGTAGTTCCTCAGTTCACGCTGTATGCGGACTGCCGCAAGGGAAACCGCCCAAACTTCATACAGGCAGCCAAGCCAGAAAAGGCAAACGCATTGTACGAGTATTTCGTGGAGTATCTCCGCAGCAAGGGCAAGCACGTTGAAACAGGCTCCTTCGGCGCTGACATGAAGGTGGAACTTCTCAACGACGGTCCCTTTACGGTAATACTCGAATAAAAAGTCACGCCACATGAGAAATAAGTTGGTAATACAATGCCCCGAAGCGCTTTTGTAACGCCTCGGGGCGTTTTTTTATATTGGCAGCTGCTCAGTACTGAATAAAGCGAGTTCAACCGCCAAGACTTACCATGAGGTGATAAAATGGTAAGGAAAAGAGGAGAGCACGGCGTTATACTGCTGACAGCTGCGTTTTTTATTGTCTTTGCAGTGCTTGCAGGCAATTTCTACCGTATTTCCTATGAGGGAGCAGCTATGCCTGCGAGCTACACAGACCACTCGGTCACTATAGAGGCAGGAAGCTGCCAGGGGACTATCTATGACAGGGAAATGCGTCCCATAGTCAACGCCGAGCTGCAAAAGGCGGCGGTGGCAGTACCCTCGGCTCTGGACAGAGAGAAAACAGCTGCCTATGCCCTTGACAGAAAAAGCTTCCTTGATGATTTTGACAAAGGGCAGCCCTTTGTGTTCCTCTGCAGCGACAAAGCCCTTGAGGAGGAGGGGCTTACTATATTTACCGTACCTGTAAGGTACTCCGAAAACCAGACAGCAAGGCATATCGTGGGCTACCTTTCCGACGGGGCGGGAGCTGACGGAATTGAATATGCCTATGATTCGCTTCTTCGCGGAGACCTTCCCCAGAACAGCGTTACCTACAGCACCGACGGCTTCGGTAATATTCTCATCGGCGACGGTAAGAAGGTCTTTCGCTCGGAGTCATATAAAAGCGGGGTTGTCCTCACTCTTGACAAAGATATACAGCGGATATGCGAGGACTGCGGCAGGAATATAGATACGGGCGCAATAGTCTGTGCGGATGTAAAAACAGGAGATATACTGGCAATGGCGAGCTTCCCCGATTATGACCCTGCAAATATGGAGCAGGCGCTCAGAGACAACAGGAGTCCTCTGATAGACCGCGCTTTGTACTCCTACAGCGTTGGTTCCGTTTTCAAGCTTGTCACTGCAGCCGCTGCCCTTGATCAGGGACTGGGCGGCAATATGTACAGCTGTGTCGGCAGTATCGACATCGGCGGCAGACAGTTCAACTGCCACAAGCTGGACGGTCATGGCTTGCAGGATATGTCAGAGGCTATGACAAATTCCTGCAACACCTACTTCATAGACCTGGCGCAATGCCTGGATATTGAAAAGTACAGGCGAAAGGCGACCTATCTTGGCTTCGGCAGGGAAAATTACCTCTGTGCAGGCATTACGGGTTCGGGCGGAGTGCTGCCCACCTGTGATGAGCTTTCCGTACCTGCGGAGCTGGCAAACTTTGCCTTCGGGCAGGGGAGGCTGACCGCCACACCTCTCCAGATAACCCAGCTTACCTGTGCCATAGCAAACGGCGGACAAATGCCAGTGCTTCGACTGATAAAGGGACTTACTGCGGACGGCACCGCGGTCAGCGGCGAGAAGCTTCCTCAGCTATCTGAGGTAATGAGCACCGATGACGCCGAAGCCCTCAGAAAGATGATGGTGCTTGCGGTCCGTGAGAATGACAATTCCAAGGCGAGGACTAAAAAGATAAGCGTGGGTGCCAAGACATCAACTGCACAGACAGGCAGATACGACGAGAAAGGGGAGGAGTTATGTCACGCATGGATAACAGGATTTTTCCCTGCAAGAAAGCCGAAATATGCAGTTACAGTACTCATCGAGAACGGCGGCTACGGCAACGATGCTGCTGCACCAGTATTCAGGAGGATAGCCGAGAGGATAGCGGACCTTGAAAATGAGAAATAATGCAGTAATTTTTTTGTGAAATAGTTGACATTTTCGAAAAACAGCGTTATAATATATGTGTATTGCAATGACGGGATTGACTGTCTGTAAGCGGAGTTCAGAGAGAAGGCGGTTGGTGTGAGCCTTTATCCGCAGGACGGGTGCTGCCCCTGAGCTACTCTGAGAAATCAGGGCGTATTTCTGCGTTAAGGATATTGAGGAAGGGGCTGTGCTCCTTCAAATTTGGGTGGTACCACGAGAGCCTTCGTCCCATTTGGCGGCGGGGCTTTTTTGTATTGCTAAGTTTTATATTTTTATTAAAGGAGATATATTTATGCAGTGGACAGGTCTTAACGATCTACGTGAAAAGTATCTTTCGTTCTTTGAAAGCAAGAACCATACAAGAATGGCAAGCGCTTCCCTGGTTCCTCAGGGCGACAAGAGCCTGCTTCTTATAAATTCGGGTATGGCTCCTCTGAAGAAGTTCTTCCTGGGACAGGCTACTCCTCCCAACAAGAGAGTGACAACCTGCCAGAAGTGTATCAGAACTCCCGATATCGAAAGCGTGGGCAAGACAGCACGTCACGGTACATACTTCGAGATGCTGGGCAACTTCTCATTTGGTGACTATTTCAAGACAGAGGCTATCGAGTGGGCATGGGAGTTCCTTACAAAGACTCTTGAGATCCCTGCTGAGAAGCTCTGGATCACTATTTTCGAGAGCGATGACGAGGCTGAGCAGATCTGGGAGAACCACATCGGTATTCCTCACGACAGGATAATCCGTCTCGGCAAGAAGGACAACTTCTGGGAGCACGGTTCAGGTCCCTGCGGCCCATGTTCAGAGATCCATTTCGACCGCGGCGAGGCTTACGGTCCTTTTGAGAACTTTGAGCAGGCAAGCGACTGCGACAGAGTCATCGAGATCTGGAACCTTGTATTCAGCCAGTTCGACAGCGACGGTGAAGGTCACTATGCTGAGATGAAGAACAAGAACATTGATACAGGTATGGGTCTTGAGAGACTTGCCTGTGTAATGCAGGGCGTTGACAATATCTTCGAGGTAGACACTGTCCAGAACATAATGAAGCACATCTCAAAGATAGCCGGTGTTGAGTATAAGAAGAACACCAAGACTGACGTTTCTCTCCGTGTTATCACTGATCATATCAGAAGCACTACATTCATGGTAGGCGACGGCATCCTTCCTTCAAACGAAGGAAGAGGCTATGTTCTCCGCCGTCTTCTTAGAAGAGCAGCTCGTCACGGCAGACTCTTAGGCATAACAAAGCCTTTCCTTTGCGATGTATGCGACACTGTTATAAACGAGAATGCAAACGCTTATCCCGAGCTTGCTGAGAAGCGCGACTACATAAAGAAGATCATCGGCGTTGAGGAAGAAGCCTTCGCAAAGACTATCGACAAGGGTACAGAGCTCCTCAACCAGTTCACAGATAAGCTTGCTGCTGAGGGCGGCAAGGTGCTCTCAGGCGACGATGCTTTCAAGCTCTCCGACACATATGGCTTCCCAATTGACCTTACAGAGGAGATCTGCGAGGAAAAGGGCTACACTGTGGACCGCGACCGCTTCACAGAGCTGGCTAAGGAGCAGAGAGCAAGAGCAAAGGCTGACCACGCTGCAAAGGCAGGCTCATCATGGGCTGACAACAGCATAAAGGTCGATGCACCTGCAACTATATTCACAGGCTATACAGACTTTGAAGCCGACAAAGCTGAGATACTTGCTATTTACAGGGACGGCGTTGAGGTGGAGACTGCCGTTGAGGGCGACAATGTAGTTATCGTTCTTGATGTAACTCCTTTCTACGCTGAGAGCGGCGGACAGGGAGGCGATACAGGTATGCTCCTGAACGGTGCGAACATCGCCGCTGTTGACGATACTATCAAGTCTGAGGGACACTTCCTCCACATCGCTACTATCGAGCAGGGCAGTCTTTCCAAGGGGGACAACGTTATCGCTCAGATCGAAAAGGATCGCAGAATGGCTATCATGCGCAACCATACCACAGCACATCTTCTCCAGCACGCACTCAGACAGGTACTTGGTGACCACGTTCACCAGGCAGGACAGCTTGTCAATGAGAAGGCTTGCCGTTTCGACTTTAACCACTTCAGCGCTATGACCGATGAGGAGATAGCAAAGGTCGAGGACATCGTAAATGCCGAGATCATGTCTGCATTCCCCGTAACTATGGAGGAAATGCCTATCGAGGAGGCAAGAAAGCTTGGTGCTATGGCTCTCTTCGGCGAGAAGTACGGCAACACAGTAAGAGTCGTAACCGCACATAACTCCATCGAGTTCTGCGGCGGTACTCATGTATCCAATACATCACAGATCGGACTTTTCAAGATAGTTTCCGAGAGCTCCGTGGCAGCAGGCGTTAGACGTATCGAGGCTGTAACAGGTCTCAACGTTATCGCTCTCCTCAACGAGTTCAAGAGCACTATCGCCAAGTCTGCAAAGGCTCTGAAGCTTGCCAACGTAAACGAGCTTCCCGAGAAGTGTGCAGCAATAGCTGCTGAGTCCAAGGAGAAGGACAAGAAGCTTGAAAGCCTTACACAGCAGATCGCTAACTCCAAGACAGCTGCTCTCTTTGACAACGCCAAGGAAGTAAGCGGCGTGAAGATAGTTTCCGCAAGAATGGACGGCTCCACACCCGATGCACTCAGAAAGCTGGGCGACAGTGTCAAGGATAAGAACGAGGCTATCATCGCACTCTTTGCCGGTACTATGGGCGAAAAGGGCACATTCTACTGCGTATGCACCAAGGACGCTGTTGCAAAGGGCGCTAACGCAGGCAAGATCGTCCGCGAGATCGCTGCAGTAACAGGCGGCAAGGGCGGCGGAAAGCCCGACGGCGCTATGGCAGGTGCAGGAGACATAACCAAGATCGACGAGGCGATGGCTAAGTTTGCAGATGTTGTTGCCGATACAATGAAGTAATAAAGGTCAGATAACTGACCCATAAAACAGAGGAGGATCAATATGGACTGTTTATTCTGTAAGATAATCGACGGCGAGATACCAAGTACAAAGGTATATGAGGACGAATTCGTTTATGCCTTCAAGGACATTGCTCCTATCGCCCCCATGCACATTCTCATAATACCCAAGGTTCATATAACAAGTGCCAATGACATCACTGAGGAGAACTCCTCTGTAGTTGCCAAGGTATTTGAGGCAGCAGGAAAGATCGCCAAGGAGCAGGGCTATGAGAGCTACCGCATCATCAACAACTGCGGTGATGACGCCGGTCAGACAGTAAAGCACCTTCACTTCCATCTTCTCGGCGGCGTAAAAATGGGCTGGGGACCCGAGTCCCTCGGCAAAACTGAATAAGGAGCATTATTATGGCAGGTTCATATAAAATGACTATTGCAGGACTGGAGAGGGAACTCCCTCTCTGTCCTCTCAATGACAAGATAGATATTGCGGCTTTCGTTATGTTCTCTGATGTGGAGCTGACAGTTGCTGCTGCTGAGCAGCTTCTTGACAAGTCTCCCTATTTTGACATTATCCTCACAGCTGAGTCAAAGGGAATTCCCCTTGCTTATGAGATGTCAAGACAGAGCGGAAAGCCCTATGTAGTTGCAAGAAAGTCTGTTAAGCTCTACATGACAGATCCCATTGCGGTAACCGTAAAGTCTATCACCACAGCAGCAGAGCAGACACTTTACCTCTCACAGGAAAAGGCTGCAATGCTGAAGGGCAAGAAGGTGCTCCTGGTAGATGATGTTATCAGCACAGGCGAGTCTCTCATAGCTCTCGAAAAGCTCACAGCTGCTGCGGGCGGCGAGATCTCAGGCAGATCCGCAGTCCTTGCAGAGGGCGATGCAGCGGACAGGAAGGATATTGCTTTCCTCGAGAAATTACCGCTCTTCTTTAAATAAGGAATAGAATTATGAAGCGAAAAATGATTGGAGCTGCGGCAGCGTATATGGCGGGATTGTTTTTCGCTTCCTTTTTTTTCAGATATCCCGTGCCTGGTGATACTTTCACTTATTCTTGCAGCAGCTCTTTTAGCGGGCAGAAAATACGGCTTTAAAGCAGGGGACTATATCATGCTTGCTGTATTCTTTGTGTCTGCGGTCTCTGTGTTCAGTATCTACACCGCAGTCCGTTATAAACCTGCCATAGAAATGGACGGCAGGGAAGGCAGCTTCCGCGGAGAGGTCACAGAAGTATACCGTTACAGCAGAAACAACTCCTCCTATATCATTGATGGCAGGATAAACGGCGATATTCCCGCTAAGGTAAGTTTCTACGGCGGAGAGCTTGAGGCTGACCGCGGTGATATGATAGCAATAGGCAGCTGTCAGTTCGCGAAACCGTCAAAGGATTTCCTTTTCGACAGTGAGAGCTATTATAGGTCTGAGGGCGTATTCCTCACAGCTGCAAATGCAAAGGACGTTACTGCTGAGCCTTTCCGAAGCCGAAGACTCGTTCGTCTTATAAGCAGCTACCGCGAGCAGATCATATTTGATTTTGGTGTTGCCCTCGGCGGTGACAGCGGAGACCTGCTGGCGGGAATGGTTTTCGGCGAGAAGCGCGGCATGGACGATAACGTTAAGACTGCCGTATATCGCTGTGGGATAGGTCATATCCTTGCGGTTTCGGGACTTCATGTTTCCGTGGCAGTCCTTGTGCTCATGTTCATACTGAAGCGCTGCCGTGTGAATAAGTATATCTCCTTTGCGGTCATGGAGGTACTTCTCCTGTTCCTTACCGCTATGGCGAACTATCCCGTTTCTGCCATAAGAGCGGCTGTGATGATGAACTTCCTATACGGAGCGCGGATTTTCAGACGCCAGAACGATACCTTCAATTCACTTGCGGGCGCCGCTCTGCTGATATGCCTTGTGTCTCCCTATTCTATCTATGATGAGGGCTTTCTCATGTCACTGACAGGTACCTTCGGTATCGGCGTTGCCGCACCTTATATGACGAAGGAAATGCCCCGTGAGACCTTTCCTCAGAAGGCGGCGGTCAGCTTTGCCACCATGCTGTGTACTACTGTTTGCGTGTTTCCGATGTCGCTTTTATATTTTGACGAGACCTCTCTTATCTCGCCGCTGACAAACGTGCTGCTGGTGCCGCTGTGTTCATTTTCCATGATAATCGGACTCCTCTACGCTCTCACAGGCGGAGTAGTAGATATACTGTTCATATCAAAACTCATCAATGACGTTATACTGCGTATTTCTGACGGAGCAGCAAGGATAAGGATAACTCACTTTTCCGCAGGCAGCACCGCTCTGATGTACGGGCTCATAATATGTTCTGTCATGGTAGTGTTTGCCTTTGCAGTTTTCAGAAGCAGACACTTCACTGTTGCGGCAGTTTCCGCAGCAGCAGTTTTCATGTTTGTGACCGCAGGTCTCATTCGCATGGAGCGCAATGACCGTCTTATAGTTGCAGTGCTTGGCAGAGGCAATAACGCGGCTGTTGTGATAAATGACAGGGGAGATGTTACCGTTGCCGACCTGAGCGGACACTATCGCTCAGCGGAGTATGTGCGGAAATATCTTACACGCAGCGGAATAGAAAAAGTTGACACTATCCTTCTCTCCAACAGGGCAGAGTCCGCTTACGCTTCGTATCTTGGCGCATTTGAGTTTACCGAGACGGGAAGCTGGCTGGCCGAGGGGGAGATAGTCTCTCAGGAGCCATATTCTCAGCTTCGGTATATGGGCGAGGATGGTTTTTCCATTGAGAGCCGGAGCTGCACCATATCCCTTGCAGAGGGGACTCTCTCTATAAGCGGCGGCGAAGGAGAAGTAGTCATAGAAAAGTCGGGAAATGATATGCCTGCAAGCAGCGGACTTACTGTAGTATACGGTAAAGCTGACGGGGAGACTGCTCCCAACAACGTTATATATACGGACAAAGGCAATAATTTTGAGATATGGCTTTCTGAGAAGGGAAGCTTTGATATAAGGAGGCTGTAATGCCACAGACAGACCCAAAGACTATCAGGGCTCAGCTTAAAAAGGGCGAGCTGAAAAATCTTTATTATATCTTCGGAAAGAACGTTCCCGAGGTGGAAAAACTGACCGGGCTGATAATAAAGGCAGCGGTGGGCGATAACGAAGACTTTGCCCTCAACAGGCTTGAGGGACGGTATTTTGACATTTCCGAGTTCTATGACATGATGCAGATGATGCCCATGATGTCGGACTACAACTGCATACTTGTAAACGATTACAACCTTGAAAAGCCCCGTGAAAACATGGCAGGTCTCAAGGCTGAGGATATAAACAGGAAGGTCATGGACGCCCTGAAGGATATACCGCCCCAGACCGTCGTTATCTTTAATGTCACAGGTTTTGAGGTGCCTGTGAAGAATGACTTCAAAACGGGTAAGTCTGTTATCAAGGACAAGAACAAGAGGCTCTCCGATTACGCTGCCAAGGTGGGCGAGTCTGTGGAGTGCCCCGTAAAGACGGAAAACGAGCTTGCAAAGGACATAGCTGCCAGCGTATCCGCAAGGGGCAGTCTTATCTCTCTTGACAACGCCAGGGAGCTTGCAGAGATGTGCCAGTCTGATACACTCACTATCCGCAACGAGATAGATAAGCTTTGTGCTTATGCAGGAAAGAACGAGATAACCGCTGATATACTGCATAATCTGGTGCACAGGCAGAGCGACGCCACATTTTTCAAGCTTGCAGATGCTGTGGCAGCTTTCAACAAGCGGGCTGCCTTTGACGCCCTTGACGAGCTCATGCAGGACAGGGATAATCGCGGCGCGGTCCTCGCCAACATAACCGGTTCCTTCATAGATATGTACCGTGCTGCCTGCGCAAGAAAAAAGGGCAGACAGATCGCCGATGTGAAGGCGGATTTCAGCTATGTCTGGGAGTTCAAGGTAAAGAACGCCTTCCGCGACAGCTCGCGAATGAGCATCAGAAGGCTCCGTCAGTGTATCGTTATACTGCGCGACACCAATATAATGCTGAATTCGGGCAGCTGTGACGAGAAGGTAGTGCTTGAACAGACCGTAACAAAAATGCTCATGACGAAGAATTAGCGGAGGAGAACATGATAAAGATAGATGAAGCCATAATCGTGGAGGGAAAATATGACAAGATAAAGCTTTCCTCCATCGTTGACGCAGTTATCATAATCACCAACGGCTTCGGCATATTCAAGGACACGGAGAAGCTGGAGCTTATCCGTTATTACGCAAAGAAAACGGGAATAATCATACTCACCGACTCAGATGCCGCAGGAAGAAAGATACGCGGCTATATCAAGGGAGCTATCGGTGACGGAAGGATAACAAATGTTTATATTCCCGATATATTCGGCAAGGAAAGGCGCAAGGTGAAGCCTTCGGCCGAGGGAAAGCTGGGCGTTGAGGGCATGGATACGAAGGTGCTTCTGGAAGCCCTTGAAAAGTCCGGCATAACGGCTTCCGAGGGCGGAAAGTGTTCAGATATAACCAAGCTCACCCTCTATGAACTGGGACTCAGCGGCGGCGAGAACAGCCGTGAGCTGCGGGAAAGACTTCAGGTCCATCTCGGGCTTCCGAGACAGCTTTCCGCAGGTGCTCTCATAGAGGTGCTTTCCACAATGATGGACAGCGCTGAGCTTGCCCGTATCACAGAAAAGATAAAGGAGGAGAGCAATGGTATATAGCAGTCTGCTGTTCATATACGGGTTCCTGCCTGTTTCATTACTGCTTTACTATATCACGCCTAAGAAGCTCCGTGAGATGGCACTGCTTTTCCTCAGCGTGGTGTTCTGCTGCCTTATAAGCCTGTATTTCCTCATATTTGTTGTAGTATTTGCAGCTGTAAACTACATCTTCATGCACCTGATAAGCCTTTCGCGCAGAAGTGAAAAGGTGGCGGCGGTTCCTCTTGCGGCAGGTATAATCATAGACTTCATTGCCGTATTTGCCTTCAGGACAGAGTATTTCACATGGCTCCACAGAATGATAAGGGCGCCTGAAAGCTTTTATCCCGTGGGAATTTCCTTTTTTGTACTGGGTGCAATAGGTACTCTGATAGACGTCTACAAGGGCAGGATAAAGGCGGACAGGAATATGGTGCGTTTTGCGCTCTATATCATGTTTTTTCCCAGGCTTATCATGGGACCTCTCCTCAGGTACAGAGTCTTTACCAATATCCTTAACAACCGCAGGGAGACACTTTCGGGCATGGGCGTTGGAATGACAGTTTTCATAAAGGGACTTGCCAAGAAGGTCATTGCTGCTGATAATCTGTATATGCTTTATACAGCAGCAAAAAGTGCTCCTGTAAAGGAAATATCTGCACTTACTGCTTGGTTGGGAGCAGCGGCATATATACTCTGCCTTTACTTTGTGCTCTCCGGATTTGCAGATATGGGCACAGGCATTGCGTATCTCTATGGGCTCAAATTCCCTCAGAGCTTCAATTACCCGCTTCTCAGCACAAGGCTCAGATACTTCGCAGCCCGCTGGCAGTCTCAGGTGATACAGTGGCTCAGGCGTTATATAACCAAGCCCATATACGGCGTATGCAGAAAAAGATGGATGCGAGAGGCAGTATTTATATCAGGCTGGGCGATCTTCGGCTTCTGGTATACCGTTGACATAAACGGTGCAGTCTGGGGAGCGATCATCGGTACTGCTGTAATTATCGAAAACAGGCTGCTGAAAAAGAAGATCATGAACTTTTCAGGTATCATATACACATTCCTGACTGTTCTGATATGCGGAGTATTCCTTTCAAGTGATACTCTGGGATATTCTGTCAGGTACCTGTTTGCTATGGTCGGCGGAAACGGAGCTATAGCAGATGCACAGGGCTTCTACCTGTTCAAATCATATATAGTGCTGATACTTGTTTCCATGTATGCTTCGACTGATCTGTTCAGAAATCTCATGACACGCTCTGGCAGGGGCAAGGCAAAGAAAGTTATAATGGCAGTTTCGCCTGTTCTTGTACTGGCGGTACTCATGGTATGTACGGCTCTTATGTCATACAGCGGAAGCTCCGATATGCTTCTGATGAAGCTTTAAGGAGGTGGAGAGATGAACAGGATCACAAGTAAGATAACAGCAATTCTCACTCTTGTGTTTATTTCAGTTTTTTCAGTTTTTACCTTCTTCGGGAAAAAGAAGGACTTTTCAGTCGACGAGAACCGTCCCCTGGCAGCTTCTCCCACGGTAAAAGCGGCTGAGCTCTATGACGGGCGCACGGCTGAAAGACTTGACAGCTATGTTACTGATCATTTTGCAGGCAGGAGCAGATGGCTGGTCGGAAGCACTCTTATGCAGAAGGAGCTTTCCGAGAGCATTGTAAACGGAGTTTATGTAAGCCGGGAAAGACTTATAAACGCTGAAAGCGACTTAAAGTCAGAGCCTGCTTCCTCTGCGGATATATTTGACTCATTTGCCGAAAATTATAGCGGCATGGTATATTTCGCGGCTATCCCCACATCTGCGGGAGTATACGGAGATGTGCTCCCAAGTCATATCACCGGCCGCTCAGAGAGCCAGCAGATAAGCGATCTCTATGAGGCGCTGGACGGAGACATCAGAAAGATAGACGCATACAATATCCTGAAAATGCTGAAGGATAACTACATTTATTACCGCAGTGATACTAAATGGACCAGCTACGGGGCATACTGTGTATATAAGACCGTTATACAGAAGCTTGGAATAATCCCTACCACCTACGATAAATTCTCTATCGAACACGTTACTGACAGCTTCCGCGGCAATCTCTACAACAGGACCATGTCCAAGGCTCCAAGAGCAGATATCATGGATATCTTTGAATACCGCGAAGGTGCTGAGGTCACCTCCTGCATAGTGGTCCGCAGGGACGGCATTAATGCAGAGGGAAAGATATTTGATAAAAGCAGGCTTGAAACAGGGGATATGTACTCCATGTACCTGGGCGAACCCGTGCCGGTAATGAGGATAACCACATCAGCCAATACGGACAAGAAGCTCCTTGTTGTCAAGGACAGCTTCGCGGACTGTTTCATACCCTTCCTGCTTCAGCATTACAGTGAGATAACAGTTGTTGACCCCTCGGTCATGAGCGGTGGTATGTCGAAATACGTTGACGCAGACGAATATGAACAGACACTTTTCCTGTTCGGCATAGACTCTCTGGGAGACAGGAAAATGTTGTCAAAAATAATAGAGTGAAAGGAATGATATGAATGAAGGCATTAGTTACAGGAGCAACATCGGGAATAGGACAGAGCATTGCGAGGAAGCTTGCAAAACGAGGCTGGGAGCTCATTCTCACAGGAAGAAACGAGGAAGCTCTCAAAGAGATGCAGAAAACTCTTGGCAATGGCACAGAGATAATCTCAGCTGACCTGTCAAAGCGGGAGGAGGTCTTCAGGGTTTATAACTTCTGCAAGGACAAGGAAGTGGATATGCTTGTTAACAACGCAGGCTACGGACTCTTCGGAAAGTTTGACGAGACCGACCTTGAGGACGAGCTCAACATGATAAACGTCAATATCACTGCACTTCATATACTGACCAAGCTTTTCCTCCGTGACTTCAGGAAGCAGGACCACGGCACCATACTCAATGTGGCTTCTGCCGCCGGTTTTATGTCGGGACCTCTTATGGCGGCGTACTACGCCTCAAAGAACTATGTTCTCCGCCTTTCACTGGCTATATATGAGGAGCTTCGCAGGGACAAGTCAAATGTTACCATCACCGTTCTCTGTCCCGGACCTGTTTCCACAAACTTCAATAACCGTGCAGGAGTAAGCTTCTCAATGAAGCCCATAACCGCTGATTATGCCGCAGAATGTGCTATCCACAAGGCGGTTGCGGGAAAGTTCTTTGCGATCCCGGGACTCACGGTAAAGCTCAGCACATGGGGATCACGCTTTCTGCCCCACAAGCTTCTCTCTGCTATCGTATATAACGTGCAGCAGGCAAAGAAAACTGCCGACGGAAAGGACAAGGCACTTAAATAATGAGAGACATAAGCTACAGAGTAGCGCTGGGAGGAATAGTTTCCGCACTTTGTCTTGTGACGATGTTCCTGGCGGGAGTTATCCCGGCGCTTTATCTGCTGCTTCCCGGAATAGCAGGCATACTGCTGATGATAATAGCTGTAGAGGTAAATATTCCCTGGGCATTCCTGACCTATCTTGCAGTAAGCCTGCTTTCACTTATCATAACCTTCGATAAGGAAGCCGCACTGATATTCATAATGTTCTTCGGGCATTATCCCGTAGTCAGGTTCTATATACAGAAGATACCGCTGAGGCTCATAAGGCTGGCGGTAAAGCTGATACTGTTCAATATCTGCATAATCTGCTATTTCTACGTTACTGTATATATATTCGGGCTTGATGAGATGCTTGATGAATTCAGCGACTTTGGCAGATACGGAGCATACATAATGCTTGGTATAAGCAACTTTATCTTCCTTGTATATGACCTTGACCTTGACGTCATGTATAAGCTCTACAAGAAAAGACTTCTGCCGAGATTTAAACGTAAAAGATAGACCGCACCGTTTGTATTAGTAACGGAGCGGTCTTTTTTACAGGCACTTCTGAGTGAGATGTAATATTTTTTCGCAGAATAGCATCAAAACTGAATTATTCTCCGGTTAGTGTTGCTTTTTTCATAATTGTGTGTTATAATGAATATATAATTTTTGTTCAGGAGTGATAACAATGAAGACTATAGCTATAATCGGAGCAATGCCCTCAGAACTTGCTGATATAAGAGAAATACTCGGCAAGGCTGAGATAAAGAGGGTATCGGGCTTTGATTTCTATATAAACGAAAGAAACGGCAAGACTGTTGTCAATGCCTGCTGTGGTATCGCAAAGGTGAACGCAGCGCTTTGTACACAGGTCATGATAGATAACTTCCACCCCGATTGTATTATCAACACAGGTATTGCAGGCGGTATGAACAGTGCAGTCAAGGTCTGCGATATTGTTATATCAACAGAGGTGCTCCCTCACGATCTGGACCTCCACTTCCTCAAGGATTACCCTCCCTACTGTGCAATATTCAAGGCAGATGATGTGCTCATGAATACCGCAGAAAAGGTGTGCGCTGAGTTCGGCGTAAATTCCTTCAGAGGCAGGATCGTTTCGGGAGAAGCGTTCATCTCCAGCAACGAGGTGAAGAATTCTATCCAGGAGAGATTTGATCCCTATGCCGTTGATATGGAGAGTGCGGCGGTAGGACACTGCTGCTATCTCAATGAGCTTCCTTATGTGAGCGTTCGCTGCATTTCCGATAATGCAGATGATGAGGGAGCAATGTCTTTTGACGAATTTGAAAAAATTGCAGCCAAGCGTGTTGCGGAGATAGTTCTCCGCATGGCAGAGCTGCTTTGAAAGGAGTAACCAATCATGAAAAAAATAATTTCTGTTATCTCATCACTTGTACTTGCTGCAGGTATGACATCTGCACTTGCAGCCAATGCTGCTGATGATTACAAGCCTTACTTCTATTTTAAGGCTGAGGCAGGCACAGGCGTTGAGGTACTCAAGCACGGTGCTGTTTATATCAACAACAGCGTTTCAGGCGCAAATGCCTCCATTCCTGTATCTGCTTACTTCAAGGATGACCAGAAGATCGCAGGTCAGATATTCGTAAAGTGGAACTGCGAGAAGAAGGAGCTCCAGCTGAAGGACGCTACAGGCGGTTTTACCAAGGCTGGAAATATCCCCTATAAGATCTCAGGCGCAAATAAAGATTCCGATCTTGTAAACCTTATCAAAATATTTGATGACCTTAACATGGTATCTGTAAACTACACAGAGACCGACGCTACAAAGCCCCTTCAGCTTACAGGTGATACTTCAGATGCTTATCCTATTGCTTGCTTCAATGCAGTATTCAAGGATAATGCTCCCGCAGGCAGCTATGATATCAATTTCTACAGTCAGGGCGCATACTTCACAAGTGTTATCCCCAGATATGCTGATGATCCTTCAAAGATCATCGAGGTTAATCCCGCAGAGTACAGCGAGGGACTTCGCATAAACGCTTCCGACAGACTTCTTGGCGACATCAACAACGACGGAAAGATCAACGCAGTTGACGCTTCACAGATCCTTTCCGCTTACGCTAAGAACTCAACAAGCCAGCCTACAGGCCTTACTCCTGAGCAGGAGGCGGCTGCTGATGTAGACGGCAACAAGAAGTTTGACTCAGTTGACGCCAGCAACGTGCTTGCATACTATGCATACACAGGTTCAGGACATGATGATAAGTCACTCAACCAGTTCATAAAGGGCGAATGATCTTAAAGAAAAAGCAGCTGTTTTTACAGCTGCTTTTTTGTACATGAAAAGCGGGAACACTGGTGCGTTCCCGCTTTGTTTTTTATTTTGTTGCAAGACTGCTGAATGCGTTGTCAACGATCTTCTTCTCGGGAGCCTTAGTGAAGCTGCTCACGATAGGAACGATAATAAGTGAAACGATCATTGCGAAAGCTCCTGCATTGATTGGCGAGAGAAGGTTGAGGGGGCAGTTAAGGTCTATAACGGCCTGTCTTATGCCGCTGAATGCCTCAATGTTAAGACTGAAGAGGAGCATATGTGCGACGCTGATGCCGACACCTGTGATGAAGCTTGTCCAGCAGGCAGCTCTGGAAGCCTTCTTCATGAAAAGTCCAAAGAGGAAAGGTCCGAGGAAAGCGCCTGAGAGAGCTCCCCATGAGTAGGACATA
>JAKPUQ010000079.1 GCA_029572815.1 Bacillota bacterium
ACACTTGATGTGTACACTCATCTGGGACTCGAAGACGCCGCTGCAGAGCTTCACCGCATGGAGGAACTACAAAACGCCCGTCAGGAAATGAACCGAACAAATGAAGAAGTGGTATGAATGAACGCCGCACTCTGGGAGCATGATTTCCCGGAGTGCGGCGTTTTTTTGTTTTTGCTAATAATATAAGGCACATAAAAAGTGCTTTAGCACCAAGATGTCCCTTGCTACCAGTTACCTTTAGTCGTAATTAGATAATATTTCTTCTAGTTCTCCTCTATCATTGTAAGCACAAATAATTGTCCTAATGGATCTGTTGTTAAAATATTTTTTGCAGTTCTTTTTTTCAAGATTAGAAATTACTTTATCTTCAAGTTGTGATGAAGACAAAACAATGATGTTTATGAATCTAAACATTTCGCCTCTATTCGCATACTCTTTTTTATTACAAATGGGTTGGTTAGAGCATGCAATGTATTTGCGTAGACTTTGCTATGCAATGTTGTAATTGTTACTCGGAATTCTTGATGATCATAAGATTCAGCTTGATATAGCACGGGATTTTCAAACAGGCGTAAACTACCATTAATTAAAATTGGAGCAACAAGGCAAACTTCTAATGGTTCTAATACATTTTGGATCTGATTTTCAAATTCGTCGTAATCAAAATTATCAGGATTAGAATCAAGTTCCATATTGCTTACTTCTATAATAGCATCAGTATCTAATTGCGTATCGATAGTCTTGTTAATCAAAAAAATAAAATCCTTGAGTGACAGCATCCATATGCTTTTTTAGTCAAAGAATTGAATTCTTTCAGAAGCTCAAAACGCGGTGTTTTTTTATCCTTTTCAAACCAATCTTCTTTTGTATCATTAGTAACCAGTATAATACTATATTTAGGGTTTGATTTGGCATATTTTAAAACTTGTTTCCAAAAGAACAAATCACCATACTTTTGTAAACCTATCTTTTCATCATCTTCGTATCCAGGTGGAATTTGTTCAGAATATCTTATTGCACCTTCTCTTGCAATTTTTATCATATCTTCGTAAGAAAACTCGTCACCTATCCGAAATTTAGAAACAATGGTTTTATAAACATGATCGTCTGCACTGTTAATACTTTGAATTGTGTTTTCAATCAATTGGTCATACTTTTCAGAAAATGCTTGAAGAGTTTGATAAAAAGATGATGTTTGTTCTTTGAACAAGTTTATACTAGTAATCAAACTCTCGTAAGTATTACTGTCTACAAAAGGATGCTTGTCATTTGTTGTTGTCTGCTCAATAGCGGTTTTAATTTGCCCTTCAATAGTTTGAAGAGATTTGTTCTTAATATTCCCACATTCTGCAAGAATTTTCTTGATATATCCGCCATCTTTGGCATTAGGATCGATTAAAGCGTGATAAGCTTCAATAGGTTTCTTTGAAACTTTCTCTCGGTTTTTTGATATTCAAAAAATGCCTGTGCGGGTGTCCATAATCTATCCTGACAATAATCGAACACTTTTGTAAAAATTTCATTTCGTGTGTTTTCGGAATAAAAATATAGCGCTAACAAAGCCGAAGTATCAAATACGATGTGTGTCTTAGTATCACACAGCATCGAAGAAATTTTTTCAGGATTTAAATAATACTTGTTATAATAATCAATCATAGTGGTTTCCTACCTTGAAAAATAATACAGAGTACTTGATAGCTTTATTATATCATTTTAGGCGAAAAAAAGCAATACTAATTTCTATTTATATCATGAAAATATCAGATAAGATAGTACGATTATGCCAAGTGAGCATTTCGGATTACCATCCAAAATAATACAATTTCAGCAAGCCGCTGATTCTGAAATTCATCATTCCGATTATGCGATCTACATACATTACAACTGCACCATCTGCAACAGCCGGTGCAATATATCTAAGCAGAAACAGATCACCTCATTTTTTTCTGCAATCTGTCTTGAAGAAAAGCCTTTGATATGTTATAATAGTAGGGTACATATATAGAAGCTTAGTAGTAAGACACATACGCCTTAGTAGTAAAACGGTAGTAATCGCTCTATTACTACTTGCGATAAGTGCGGACACTCCGCAAAATCCTTAGTAGTAAAACACCCCGATTTCTACTACGATTTTACTACTAACGACGACAGAGATATGCGTATTTATGCGGAGTTTTGCCGATTTCGCCCCATTCTGTCAAAATGGGTGTAAGAAAAATGAACCTCACAAAAGTCCGCATAACACGGCAAAATACTGCATTTCAGGAGGGAAAAATAGCATGATTCGTGTGATGTTCGTGTGCCACGGCAATATCTGCCGCTCGCCTATGGCAGAATTTATAATGAAGAAGCTGGCGGCTGAAAGCGGTCTGGGCGATGAACTGTTCATCTCCTCATCCGCAACCAGCACAGAGGAGCTGGGCAATCCCGTGTATCCTCCTGCAAGAGCAGAACTGGCTGCCCACGGTATGAGCTGCCGTGGCAAAACAGCTGTACAGCTGAAAAAGTCGGACTATGACCGCTATGACCTCTTTGTGGGAATGGACTCCGCCAATATCCGAAATATGAACCGCATTTTCGGCAGCGACAAGGAGGAGAAGATATATAAGCTCCTCACCTTTGCAGGCCGGGGAAGTGACGTGTCTGACCCCTGGTACAGTGGCGACTTCGATACCGCCTACCGCGACATTGAGGAGGGCTGCCGCGGACTTCTCAGCTTCATTAAAGAAAGACTATAAAAAAACGGACTGCAATGCAGTCCGTTTTCGCTTTTTATGCGCCGATGAGCTTTTTCCTCAGAGCTGAAACGTCCAGAGAATCAACGTCCTTGTCTCCGTTCAGGTCGGAGTTCTTAAAGCTCTGCTCCCTGTCATTCTCGGCAAGGTCGGAGGCTCTGATGATGTATTTCTGAAGCATTACCAGATCAGAGATATTTACTGATCCATCAAGGTTCACGTCGCCCTTTTCATAGTTCTTTTTTATGAATGTGCAGCTCAGCTCCGCCGCCTCATTGAGAGTAACAGTCACTGTCCTATCCGACGAGTTCACTGCACCTGTCCAGCCGCCGAACTCATAGCCGCTGTCAGGGACTGCGGTAAAGGTCAGCTTGTCTCCTCTTGAGAAGCTGCCCGACCACAATCCGTCCACCGAAGGCAGGGCGTTTCCGCCGTACTCAACAGTGCCGCCATTTGAGGTCTTGACAGCGCAGAACAGGGTCTCGCTGCTGATACCCAGATACTCCCTCATGAACTTCATGGCGTATTCGGGACGGTATCTGAAAAAGTCCTTCATAGTGTTGAGCTCCCGCGAATAATAAGCTGTCTGGTCGGCAGAGAAGCCGCTGTAATCCTTCTTGGGTGTACCGCTGTTCCAGCGCCAGCCCATCATTATCATGTAGGGCATATACTGCTGCTCCTGTTGGCTTATGAGCTGAACCATTTTGTCAGGCTCATATACAGTTGTGGCAAAGCCCGAGAACATGGCTGCAAAGCGGTTCTTGAACTCATCATTTGCAAGAAGCGCCTTGAATATGGTTGTGGGCATCTCCTTCACGGACTTGTCCATCTTTCTGAAGGAATCGTGGGCATAGCCCTGTACTCCGCCGAAGCTCTCATAGGTTATGCCTGCGGAATAGTCAAGGTCGAAGGTACCGAAGCGCCATTTTCCGTCGCTGTAGACATTGCCCTCAATGGGCTGTCCGCCGTTTTTCCACACAAGATAGTTGTAGTTGGGCCAGTCCCAGGTACCCAGGTAAAGTCCTGCGCAGTAGTGCATCATTATACTATCAAGGTCAACCTGAGAAGCCACATAGTCATACGCCTCACTGCTGCTCAGGTCATGGGTCTTGCAGTAGTCGCTGAGGGCTTTCAGCTCATCATAGGCGGAATCGGGTCCCTCCTCAAGCTCGCCGTTCTTGATGATACAAACGTCCTCGGCAGGAACGCCGTAATTGGACTGTATATAATAGTCGGAGCACTTCTCCAGAAGGTCGTACATTCCCCAGAGCTCGCCGTCGATGAACAACATACACCTCCTGCTGTCATAGGTGGCAAGGTCGTCCAGCTTTTTCAGCGGGTCGGTGACCGCCAGCTCGCGCATACGGTCCACCCAGCCCACTGCTCTCAGGCTGAAGGAATCATACTTCTTTATCAGCTTACTGTCATCGCAGCTAAGGTTATCGGGAAGAATGGGGTACTCCAGCTTGGAGTCGCCGTACTCGCTCCTTGCGTAGATATTGAAACTCTTGGACTGGCTGTTGCGCGTGGAGGCGCCCTTTATCCTTATGCCCATGTCCTGGGTGAAGCAAAGTCCGCCCTCCTCGAACATGGTGATAGTGGCAGGTCTCTCCCACTCCTTGCCCTTGGAGAAGAAATTGGCGATATTAGAGGAGTCCCACTCGCTCTTGAAAGCCCCCGGCTGGGTCCTTCTCCATTCAAGGAACTGATTTCCGCAGACATATATGCCCTTGTCGGGGTCAAAGAGATTGTCGGGGTCGGTGACCATTGATATTACGGGAATATCCGAATAATAGGCAAGCTTGTCGTTGTCCATGACGAAGTAGGTGTTGGTGACTACTGAGCTGAATGTGCCGTCCGCGCTCTTTGCCGCAGCTCTTACAACAGTCGCCTTGTCGAAAAGTGAGGAGCTCGCCTTATAGTTGGTGGACAGGATTATGGACTGCGCCGTATTGTTGTGCTCATAAGCACTGTAAACGTTAGGCTCGGAGCTCCTGTCATACATGGGGATAGCTCCCGAATATACCTTCGCTGTGTCCGAGGTGGTAGGGTCGGAGCTGTCAAGGGTGTAGTATATGGTGTCGGATGAGCTCAGACTAAGGGACATTCCCTGCTCAGCACTGTAGAAGCCCGACTCCATTGAGAAAACAGGCTCAGCCACTGCCGCCGCATTGGGGGCGTCGGGAGTAGGTCTCATCTTGCTCATGGTTCCGCTGCCGGGCAGTCTGCCGTAGGTCTCGTCCTCTTTCAGTGCAGGCACCTCAAGGGTCTGTATACAGCTGCCGTCTGGAGAATAAAGAGCAAGGGTCTCCCCTGTCTTGCTGAGGGCAAAGCCCGTGTGGAGCTCATTCTCCGTGGAGGCGTCCTTTGAAGCCGCTATCACAAGAAGCTTTCCCGCGCCGAGAACTGTTCCCTCGGGAAATACGAAAACAGGTGCCGCAGACGGATCCTCCGACAAGCCGAAGCCGCCGATGTCAAGGTCGGAGCTGCCAGTATTTATCAGCTCTATCCAGTCTGAAGCCTTTCCGTAGCTGTCGGTATAGGAGGTCTTGTTCTGGGTGCAGACCTCGTTTATGAGCAGCTCTCCGCCCTCTGCATGGGCGAAGGGCGCTGCGGTGATGAGTGAAGAAGCAGCGGCTGCTGCGGATATTGCGGCTGCCGCTCTGCGCAGAAGATCCATAGTAATACCCCTCTCTGTTACAGTATGGAAAATATTTTATTGTGTTCATTATATCACACTTTCGGCGTAAAATCAACGAAAAACGGGTATCTGGCAGCACGAAATATCATGTCTGTTATTGTACATCATGAATAATCGGCAGAAGGGAAAAATGTCGCTGATGACAAATTAAATGAACTTGTAGTAAATAATATAAATCAGATATCTTTAATACGAAGCCTGCGGTATAGGGTAAAGCTATAACAAAGTGGCTTGCAAAAAGCCGCTCTCCGTGTTATACTTATTATACAGATATGCAAAGTGTATCAATCTTCACTCACAGCCCTGTAAACCGTATAGGCAGCAAATCCGCCCTCAACGTTATAGGCGTCATAGCCCCTGTCCTCAAGGACCTCGACTATCTCGCGGCTGATGTCCCCTGTCCTGCACATGACGTACACAGGCTTATGGTCGGGAACTTCCGACAGGCAGGTCCATATTTCCGAAAAGGGCATATTTACGGAGCCCGCAATGGAGTTCTCCGCGAACTCGCTGCGCTCTCTCAGATCTATCAGTGTGATGCTTTCCATATCTGCGGCGGCAAGCTCTGCCGCGGTTATCTTTTTCATAATTTTCCTTTCTTCAGGAGGTCAGAATGGCACTTTCAGACAGTCAGCTCGGACGTTATTCGAGACATATCATACTCAGGGAGGTGGGCGTCAGCGGACAGAAAAAGCTCCTCGCCTCTAAAGTACTCATCATCGGCGCAGGCGGTCTGGGCTCCCCTGCGGCTATGTACCTCGCTGCGGCAGGCGTCGGCACTATCGGCATCGCCGACGGCGACTCAGTGGAGCTGTCCAATCTCCAGCGGCAGATAATCCACACCACCGCCGACCTTGGCAGATCCAAGGCGGAGTCCGCTGCGGAGACCATGGGTGCGCTTAACCCCGACGTACAGGTGAAAACCTACTGTATGAGGCTCACCGCCGCAAATATCGCCGATATTATCGGGGAGTATGACTTCATCATCGACGGCACCGACAATTTCTCCGCAAAATTTCTCATAAACGACGCCTGTGTGCTGCTGGGCAAGCCCTTCTCCCACGCGGGTATCCTCAGATTTGAAGGTCAGCTCATGACCTACGTGCCGGACCGCGGTCCCTGTTACCGCTGCATTTTTGAAGCTCCGCCCCCGAAGGACGCGGTACCCGGCTGCCGCGAAGCAGGAGTCATCGGTGCTATGGCAGGTATTATCGGTTCTATGCAGGCACTTGAGGCAATAAAATATATAGTCGGCGCAGGAGACCTGCTTACGGGAAGTATGCTCATTTTCGACGGGCTGAAAATGGAGTGGCGGAAGGTGAAGCTGCCGAAAAAGTCCCATCACTGCCCTGTCTGCGGAGACAGCCCCACTATAACGGAGCTGACTGACAGCGATGAGGAGCTCTGCCGCCTCTGAACTCATTGCAGTACCATAACCTACTGATCCGGTAGTTATACTCTGATTAT
This sequence comes from Bacillota bacterium, assembly GCA_029572815.1. Classification (GTDB taxonomy): domain Bacteria; phylum Bacillota; class Clostridia; order Oscillospirales; family Ruminococcaceae; genus Ruminococcus. The sequence continues at coordinate 6,904 of JAKPUQ010000079.1, forward strand.
ATATCAGTTAATGGGAAATGTCAATATCTTATTTACAGAAATCCTATTGACAAAGTAAGAATAATAATGTATAATCAATACATACCATTATGCTCTGAAAAAACGGGAGGTCCTTGAAATGTCCAGATATACCTTAAAAAACAGAATATCCATGTCATGTCCTCCCTGCTTTTACAGGTATTGACGGTGTACCCGCATATATCACTGTAAGCAGCGGAGACAGGAATGTCTCCTTTTTTAAACTGTTATTTCGGAAGTGATTATATGAAGCATATAGAAGTTATATCCCTGGACAGAATAGGTCTGGTGGGTGAAATATCCAACGTCATCAGACGCCTTAACGGTAACATAATAACACATACAGCTGATGTTCTGACAGATAACAATGGAATACCTGTCTCCCATTTCCGTGCAGAAGTGGACTTCGGCAGCGGCAGCGATACCGCCGCAGCTGTTAAGCGGCTGAAAAGGCTGAAAAACGTCAGACAGGTGAGAATTACCGATATCTGAGGTCATATATATGGAAGGAAAGAATAATATTTTTGATGGATATTTCGGTCTTGAGCGCGAGACCCTCCGCGTGGACGAAAGGGGCAGACTGGCTCAGACTCCCCACCCATTCGGCGACGATGAGCACATGACAAGGGATTTCTGCGAGAACCAGACAGAGCTCATAACTCCCGTTTGCAGCAGCATCTCTCAGGCACTGGACTCTCTTGGCGAGCTTGACCGCAAAGCCAGGGCTGTGCTCAGAGAAAGGGGCGAGAGTATCTGGCTGTACAGCAATCCGCCCTATTTTGAAAGCGAGGACGAGATACCCATTGCCGCATTCAGCGGTCCCCACTCCTCAAAGCGTGACTACCGTGAGGTGCTCCAGAGGAAATACGGCAAGGCTCTCATGCTCTTTTCGGGAATACACTTCAACTTCTCCTTTCCCGAGGAGCTGCTCAGGGAGTGGAACACCGGAAACGAGGATATGCGCAGCTTCCGCGACGGGGTCTATCTGAGGCTATACAAGCAGCTCATCACCCACAGCTGGCTGCTGGTGCTGCTCACCGCTGCAAGTCCCTACTACGACGAGTCACTTGACAGCCGCGGAAAAAAGGGTATAATTAAAAGTAAATACGCGTCCATGCGCAACAGTGAAAGAGGCTACTGGAACCAGTTCCTGCCCGTCCTCGACCACAGCAGCATACAGGCTTTTACGGAGAGCATCAGCTTCTATGTGAAAAAGGGTATGCTGTTCTCAGCAAGCGAGCTGTACCTGCCCATAAGACTGAAGCCGAAAGGTCTCAATAGTCTTGAAAATCTCGCCGAAAACGGCGTTGACCATATCGAGCTCAGAATGTTTGACTTAGACCCCTCCGCTCCCCTTGGCATAGACGAGAGGAGCCTGAGATTTGCTCATCTCCTTATGCTTTACCTGCTTTCCCTGCCCGATACTGAGCTGACAGAAGAACAGCAGCAAAAAGCGGTCAGCGAGCATCAGGCGGCGGCACTGGCGGCTCCTCCACATGAGCTCATAAGCCGCGGCAAAGCCATTATCTCTGATATGGCTGCCTTCTTCGGGGACTATCCCGAAACTGCGGAGATACTTGACTTCGCAGCACATAAGCTGGAGAGCATCGGCTCCCACAGCAGCTACGACATTGACATGATACTAAGACAGGCGGTGATATGATATGTGCGAGCTCCTCGGTTTTTCTTCGGCAGTACCGACAGATATCTCGGAGCATCTCAGCACCTTCTTTTCTCACAGCGTAAAGCACCCCCACGGCTGGGGACTTATGCGTGAAAACGGAGGCAGAGAGGTGTTCAGGGAGCCTGTGAGAGCCTGCGACAGCAGTCTTCTCGCGGCAGTAATGGAGGATATGATGCCTCAGAAGACCGCCCTTGCCCATATCCGCTTCGCCACCGTGGGCTCCATTGACGAGAATAACTGTCACCCCTTTACAGGCTCCGATAATTCGGGCAGGGAGTGGACTCTCATACACAACGGAACTATCTTCAACGGCAAGCATAATCACCGGTATGCCGCTGTCCAGACAGGCGACACCGACTCGGAGCGCTTCTTCCTGTCAATGCTTGACGCTATAAACGGTCAGCTGGAAAGAGGCATACCCACGGAACGCGCAAGGTTCGAGCTAATCAGCAGCTTCATCGCCGATAACGCTCCCAGGAACAAGCTTAACCTTATGATATACGACGGAGACCTGCTCTATGTCCACAAGAACCTGAAAAACACCCTCAGCTTCAAGCGGCTGGAAAACGGCATACTCTTTTCCACCACGCCACTTGACAGCGGTATCTGGGTGCCGTTTCCCATGGCGCAGGTCATAGCCTATAAACACGGGCGGGAGGTCTACCGCGGTGACCGCCATAACGGCACATTCGTCCCCACCCTCGAATATATCACTGCTATGGACGCAATGTATATTTAGGAGGACTCTTATGAGCTATAATTTCTACGGCTGGGAGAGCGCTGTTGTTCCCCCTGTGAATGATGAATTCAGCGCCATTGCTTCACCACGGGCACTCTATGACGCGCTGTCGGAGATATGGTGCGAATATACCTGCGCACCCAGGCTCCGCGAGAAGTGGAGCAAGGACAATATCACCCTTGGGCAGTGCTCCATAACCGCTTTTCTTGCGCAGGATATTTTCGGCGGCAAGGTTTACGGCGTACTGCGCCCCGGCGGGAATTACCACTGCTATAACGTGGTGGGAGATGCGGTGTTCGACCTTACCAGCGAACAGTTCGGCGACGAGAAGCTCTGCTATGAGGATAACCCCGAGCAGCTTCGGGAGGTCCACTTCGCAAAGCAGGAAAAGCTTGAGCGCTATCAGTATCTTAAAGCGGAGCTGAAAAAGCTCATTAGTGACTGAACATAAAAATGCCCCGAGGCGCCTTGAAACGCTTCGGGGCATTTTATTCTTATTTGAGCCGTCAGACTTTAGCCTATTGCTGAAACAGATAATATCTGCTCGATGGGACTATAAGAAGCTAAGGGCTAATAGCTTTTTACGAGCCTGTGCCGTTGTACTTCATTGCTCCGTGCATCCAGAACTTGTAGCTGAGCCAGAAGAACCCCACTGCTATAAGGGGCGAAAGCCATGAAAGCAGCGGTACACTATCGGGACGCAGCACCACAAGACTGGGATAGTATGCGATAAATGCAATGGGCATCAGGAATGTGAATATAAAGCGGAATACGGGACTGAATATGGTTATGGGATACTTTGCGTAGTCCTTGAAACGGGTGACAAGGTCAAGGATATAGAAGGAATTCTGTATCCAGAAGCAGGTAGCCGCTGCGGCGTTCTGCATCGCCACCATGACCAGTGAGGCTGTGATGAGAAAGACTATCATCTTCAGCAGTATCAGCGGTGTGAAGCCAAGCCCTATCTTCGTCCATGAGTAAATGAGAGTTCCCAGACCGAAGGCAAGCTGTCCCAGTCCCTTGATGTCGAACACCTCCGACTGATAGTAGAAAAACAGGTTTATGGGTCGGAAGCAGTATTTGATGAAGTCGCCCGAGTAGACGTTCATTCTCAGGCTCCAGTTGTTGTCGAAAAGGCACTGCACGGGCGTCAGCGCCACAAGTGAGAAGCCGTAGAGGAACAGCATCTCGTAATAGCCCCAGCCGTTTATGCCGGGGAAGCTGCGGAAGAGTATCCAGAAACTTATAAATCCGGATATATTGGTGAATATCATTCCTATGGTGGAGATGATGAAGTCCGCACGATAGCTCATTTTGCTCTTGATGTCCTGCGCCAGTATCTTTCCGTAGATGCGCAGGTAGAAGCCTAATCCTTTTCTTTTCATTTCATCAGCCTCCGTTCACTGTTATCCTGCGCAGTGATACCTTCCAGAACAGCTTGCTTATTACCGTCATCACCACGCACCAGAGGAGCTGTATGCCAAGTGTCATAGTAAGCTTTTTCGGCTCGGGGTGGGCGTCAAGCAGTATGGAAAGGGGCGCATTGTATATGGACTGGAATGGCAGGCACTCCACTGCCCTGCGGAAGCCCTCGGGGAAGAATGCAAGGGGTATGGTAGCTCCCGAAAGCAGAAGGACTATCACCTGCTTCATGATGTTTATTCCCCATATAGACTCGGTGTAAAGACAGACCGTGCCCACTATGAAGTCTATGCTGTAGTTTATGATTATCGCCATGACTACCGACACCACAAACCATAGCAGGTTCAGCCCCAGGTGTACTGCACCGTGAGTGACTGCGGCAACTACTATGAATGTGGGCAGGAAGGTCATGAAGAAATTGGTCACGAATGAGCCCGAATAGGACCAGAACAGATACGTCCTGTACTTCATGGGCTTCAGCAGGTCAAGAACTATCTTTCCCGACTGTATGGCGCGTCCTATCTCCCAGACCGCGTACATCTCCATGAAGTTGAACAGCGCCGTTGCAAGCGCAAGGTATATCAGGGTGTCGGAAAAGGTCATGCCGTTCACCACGTCAGTGCCTGCCGAGGCGTATATCGCCTTCCACAGGAAGTATACCACGATGAGGTACAGCAGGTTTCCCACAACTATGACAAATGAGCCCAGGCGGAACTGCAGCGCCTCGATTATCCCCGCTCTTGTGAGGGCGAGGTACTTTTTCAGCTTCATGCCACGCCCTCCTCGTATATCTTCTTTATTACCTCCTCGGTGGAGATCTCCTCAAGCTGCATATCCTTTATCCTGTATGAGCTCTGGAGCTTTCCCAGGACGTCTATCACCTTTGCCTTCTCCTCGTCCACCAGCACTGATATCCACTCATCATCAGCTGACACGGAAAACTCGGGAAGCTCCTTCTGTATGCTCTCTGCGCTTGCCTTCATGTCCCCGTCTATGCGGAGCTTCAGTGTGCGGTATGAGCCGAAGAAGCCCTTGAGGTGTTCGATATCGTTATCGTAGAGCATCTTGCCCTTGTCTATGATGACTATGCGCTGACAGAGAGCGTCAACGTCGCCCATATCGTGGGTTGTGAGTATTACGGTGGTATTCTTCTCCTTGTTGAGGGCGCTGATAAGAGTTCTTATCTTTGCCTTCATGGATACGTCAAGACCTATGGTAGGCTCGTCCAGAAAGACTATTTTCGGGTCGTGGAGGAAGGCTGCAAGAATATCGCTGAGGGTGCGCTGTCCCAGGGACATCTGTCGCACAGGCTTGTGAAGCAGGGGCTCTATGTCCACCAGTGAGCGGTAAAGCTCAAGCATACTGTCGTACTGCTTGTCGCCTATCATGTAGATATCCTTCAGCAGGCGGAAGGACTCTATCAGGGGCAGTGCCCACCAGAGCTGGCTGCGCTGACCGAATACTACGCCTATTTCCTGAGCATTCCTGGTGCGGTTGGTGTAAGGAACGTTTCCGCCGATGAGTATCTCGCCGGAGGTGGGCTCCAGAACGCCCGTCATCATCTTGATGGTAGTGGACTTTCCTGCACCGTTTGGTCCCAGATAGCCTACTATCTCGCCCTGCTGAATGCTCATGCTGATGTTGTCCACCGCTCTGACGGTCTTGTAATCGCGGGAGAAGAGGTCCTTTATGCTTCCCCTGAGTCCCTCGCGGCGGTTGAGCACCCTGAATTCCTTGGTGACATTTCTGATCTCGATTATCGCTGACATTTTTCTATCCTCTCTTTACGGTATATTTGCCGCAATACCATTCAACTCCGCCGTGAGATCGCTCATTGACGGTATTTCTGCCATAAAAACAAAAATCGGTACAGGCACACATCTGTACCGCTGAAATTGCCCTGCGCGGATATGCGCAGAGCGCTGCTCTATTCAGTTCACAGCCACTTCTTCTTTCGGAAAAAGATAAGACTGATAATAACTATAAGCACACTTACAGCTATGACAATAGGGTATGACGCCCTGAACTCCAGCTCGGGCATATACCTGAAGTTCATGCCGTACCAGCCTGCAATCAGAGTAAGGGGCATGAATATGGTCGTAACTATAGTGAGTATAGTCATTATCCTGTTCTGTTTTATGTCCAGCTGTGACTGGTAAAGCTCGCGTATCTGGGCGGTATAGTCCCTTAATGCGGCTGTGGTGTCGTGAAGTCTTGCTATGCGCTGAGTGAAAAGTCGGAAATATCTGAGGTTCTCGTGCTTGAAGAAGTTGTTCTCGTTCTCCTCCAGCTCCTGTCCCAGATCCTCCAGCTGCTCGTAATGGATCCTCATATCTCTCAGGTCGCTTCTTATCTCGCTGAGACGCTTTGGGTAGTTCTCCTCATCTCCTGCCAGTATCTTGTCCTCCATCTCGTCCAGCTCGGCGTCGAACTTTGCAAGGACGTTCTGGTCATTATAGATGATCTGCTCAAGGAAATCATAGATAAAGCGCTCCAGTGATGGATCGGTCCAGCGCTTGGTCTTTACAATGCCGCTGATTATATCCTGAACGGCGCCTGTATCGTCAATGAAAACGATACCCTTCTCGTCGAGGGCAAATGCAAATCTGCTGACATTTCCTGAAATGTCATTCCTGTTTGGTATAGAGAATGTGCCTGTAAGTGAATCATAGTTCACTTCAGCCTTGGTGCTGTCGATATGGGCTGTACCCACCTCAAGGTCGATGCCCATGTCGAACTTTGAGCTGTTGTTCTGCCACTCCTCTGTTGAAAGAATAGCTACATACTTTTCCTTTGAATCTCTTGGCTTGAGATTTTTTCTCTCTTCAAGTGTGCTTTTGATAAGATAGAACATAGGTGCCTCCTTCTCGCAAATTTGCTGATGATTTACTATTATAACATATATTCCCCGTAATAGCAACACCGTTGTGAAAATTTTTCTGCACAGAACTCGCCCACATATCCACTCAAAAAACATACATTTTTATCAAGCGCGAAGTCCTGCTGCCTTGCTTTATATCACAAAACGTGATAAAATGAGTGTGGAGGTGTTTTGTTATGCAGTCATACAGAATAACCGCCGACGAGGCTAAAAGGCGTCTCATCAGCGGCAATGAAAAATATATACAGTCACGTACCCTTAGCTGTGATGTTTCTCCCGAGACCTTACAGCGGTTCAGCGAGAGCGGTCAGAAGCCCTACGCTATCATCATCACCTGCTCCGATTCGAGGGTGGTGCCCGAGATGATATTCTCCGCAGGAATAGGCGACCTCTTTGTAATAAGAGTAGCAGGCAACGTTATGGACTCCCACCAGCTGGGAAGCATCGAATACGCCGCAGAGCACCTGGGGACGGGTCTTATCCTGGTCCTGGGCCATGACCACTGCGGAGCCGTTGACGCCGCCATGAACCATGAGCCCGAGGGCTATATCAAGTTCATCACCGACGAGATAATCAAGGCTATTGGCAGCGAGAAAAACGAGTTCCGCGCCTGCTGTCTCAACGTAAAGCACAGCTGCGAGATAATCGAGCGCAGCCTTCAGATACAGCGTGACGAGGAGGAGTACGGCTTACAGGTACTCGGTGCTATTTATCGCCTTGACAGCGGCAGGGTGGAATTCCTGTAAATATTCACACATAAAAACAGCCCCGGAGCAGCAAGATGTCTGCCCGGGAGCTGTTTTTTCTTTTATTCTGATGGGGCTCACTGCTGATGCCTGCTGCATCCGCCGCAGCTTCCGCAGTCTCCGCAGCAGCCGCCTTTCTTTGAGCTTTTCACTATGTACCTGACAGCAAGGGCAACTGCAAGCCCTATCACCGCCAGTATCACTATATCCGCAATATTCATCAGCCCACTCCTATCAGCAGCAGTATTGCACGGATGACAAGTGTGGCGAGCCATGCCACAGCGCACTGCCATACCACCTCTGCCAGAGCCCATTTCTTGCCCAGCTCACGCTTTACAGCGGCGATAGCTGCCACACAGGGAGTGTAGAGCAGGGAGAACACCAACAGGCAGGCTGCAGTCAGGGATGACATTGCCGAGGCAACATCTCCCGAATAGAGTATTTTCAGTGTGGAGACCACGCTCTCCTTTGCCATGAAGCCGCTGATGAGAGCAACAAGTATGCGCCAGTCGCCCAGTCCCACGGGCTTCATTATGGGAGCGAAAATGCCTGCTATCTTTGCGAGTATGCTGTCCCCTGCGTCCTCCACCATGTTCAGCTTAAGGTCGAAGCTCTGGAGGAACCAGACTGCTATAGTAGCTATGAGGATAACGGAGAATGCTCTCTGGAGGAAGTCCTTAGCCTTCTCCCACAGGAGCTGCAGCACGTTTCCTGCCGAGGGCAGACGGTAGTTGGGAAGCTCCATTACAAATGGCACTGCCTCGCCGCGGAAAAGTGTTCCCTTGAAGATGTAGGCGGCGATTATGCCAGAAACTATGCCGAGAAGATAGAGTCCTATCATGATGAGTCCGCCCCTCTTGGGGAAGAATGCGTTCACGAAGAAAGCGTAGATAGGAAGCTTGGCGGTACAGCTCATGAACGGTGTCAGAAGTATGGTCATTTTACGGTCTCTCTCGCTGGGGAGCGTCCTTGTGGACATGACCGCAGGCACTGAGCAGCCGAAGCCGATGAGCAGCGGAACTATGCTTCGTCCCGATAGTCCCACCTTTCGGAGTATCTTGTCCATGAAGAAGGCAACACGGGCGATGTAGCCGCTGTCCTCCAGCAGTGAAAGGAAGAAGAAAAGTGTAACGATTATGGGAAGGAAGCTGAGGACACTTCCAACGCCTGCAAATATTCCGTCAATGACAAGGTCGTGAATCACCTCATTCACATGGGCATTGGTAAGCGCCTTGTCGGTGTGCTCTGTAAGCTTGTCCACTCCCGTCTCGAAAAGTCCCTGTAAGAAGGCGCCGATAACGTTGAAGGTCAGGAAGAATACCAGTCCCATAATGAGGATAAAGGCAGGGATAGCGGTATATTTTCCCGTCAGGAACCTGTCTATGCGGCGGCTCCGGATATGCTCGCGGCTCTCCGCAGGCTTCTTCACCGTATCGTCGCAGAGCCTGTGAATGAAGCTGAACCTCATATCCGCAATGGCGGAGCTTCTGTCCAGTCCCCTCTCCTTCTCCATCTGAGACACGATATGCTCAACTGTCTCAAGCTCGTTCTGATCCAGCCCCAGCTTGTCGATGACCAGCTTGTCGTTCTCGATGACCTTGCTTGTCACGAACCTGATAGGCAGATCCACGCTCTCGGCGTGATCCTCTATTAGGTGGGATATACCGTGGAGACAGCGGTGTACCGCTCCCCCGTTCTCGTTCTTGGCGCAGAAGTCATAACGGAGGGGGCGCTCCTGATAATAGGCGATATGTATAGCGTGCTCCACCAGCTCCTCGATGCCTTTGTTCTTGGCAGCGGAAATGGGAACCACCGGCACTCCAAGGCGTCTTTCCATCTGGTTTATGTCAATAGTACCGCCGTTGGAGGTGAGCTCGTCCATCATATTCAGCGCAACTACCATGGGGATATTCATCTCCAGAAGCTGCATGGTCAGGTAGAGATTTCTCTCGATATTGGTGACGTCAACAATATTGATGATAGCGTGGGGCTTCTCGTTGAGGACGAAATTACGGGAGACTATCTCCTCGCTGCTGTATGGGGACATTGAGTAAATGCCCGGCAGGTCGGTGATAAGTGTATCGGGGTGACCCTTTATGGCGCCGTCCTTACGGTCAACGGTAACACCGGGGAAGTTTCCCACGTGCTGCTTTGATCCTGTAAGCCTGTTGAAAAGGGTGGTCTTGCCGCTGTTCTGGTTGCCCACCAGAGCGAACCTCATGACGGTGCCCTTCTCCAGAGGGACTCCGTCGTCCTTGGCGTGGAAGCGTCCGCCCTCGCCCAGACCCGGGTGCTCGGACTTCTTGTGTCTGTGCTCCTTTTTCACCGCCTCTTTCTTAGAGGCGACGGGACAGACTCCGATCTGTTCAGCGTCCGCAAGTCTCAGGGTCAGCTCATAGCCGTGTAGCCTCAGCTCCATAGGGTCTCCCATAGGCGCATACTTCACAAGAGTGACCTCAGCTCCGGGAATGAGACCCATATCGAGGAAATGCTGCCTGAGGGCGCCTTCACCGCCGACGCTTTCCACTCTGACAGTTTCCCCTATTTTGATATTTTTAAGCGTTTCCATGATATGCTCCTAAATGATTTTATTTCAGCCCACCTATTATAGCACATAATCCGGCAAATAGCAAGATGCGCGGAGAAAAAGCTTATATCGCCAAAAACAGGCTATGCAGACAGCAGTACGAGCACACCCGATCATGGTGCAAAAAAGGCCGAAAGGCCGCATTATCGCTCCATTCTGCTATTATTACAAAAAGCTGAAAAAATATGTGACAAGAGGCAGCGATGACACGATAGTATTAGTAGAAGCTGCTGCACATATGCACAGTTTTCTATAGTTAAATAAAAATTATTTATAAAATGTGATTTAGCAAATTGTGATAATTATTTTATGCCCGTTCAGATTATTATTATTTAATCAGCAGATTTGTATTAATTATTCGCTTAATAGACTTGATTTAATTTCATTTTGGTGTATAATATACGTGGATTGTACATTCCATTTGTTTATAGGCAACAAATTGTTAAAACGATAACTATCCTGCGAGCAGGTTCTGTTCCGCAGCTTTTTATCGCATCACTGTATACAGTAAAAAAGATAACAATTAAAAACACTACAATGGAGGAAAAAAACATAATGAAGAAAAGCAACAGAACACTGGCCCTCATAACCGCCGCTGTTTCGGCACTCTCAGCTGCAGCAGCCGCAGTTCCTGTACAGAGCTTTGCTGATGACTCAGCTTCCGCAAACTCATATAAGATCGACAAGAACATCATCAGGAGCACTTATTTCAACAGAAATTCCGACTCCTATGATTTCGGCGGCAGAAACAGCTTTAAAAAGGACGGTAAAAAAGATTACTATGACTACCTTATCATGGAGGATGAGATAGTTGATATGTATGCAAAGGCCGAATACCCCAACAGGAAGCTCTCCTGCTCTGAGGTAAAGCTTTCAGAGGGCGCTGAGAATGCAGGTCTGACTCCCTCAGATCTTGATATCAACCATGACGGATTTCTCTCCCCCGAGGACTACGCCATCTACCTCAACGCCCTTACCAAGGATTACGAGCTCAGTCATACAGACGGCGAAGCTGCATTCAACATCGTGAAATACAACGGCAGCAACGCTGATGAAATTGTTGTTCCCGCTTCTTTCTATGATGCTGAGCACGGAACTATCAAGCCTGCTTTAAAGATCGAAAGCCGCGCATTCAGCTCCTGCACCGCCCTCAGCAAGGTGTACCTGAATGACTACCGTCAGCCCAACTGGATAGACCGCTACGGCAAGCCCATGAATATAGATCACAAGGTCATGGCCAACACATATCTGTTTGTTGATAATGATGCCTTCTCGGGCTGCTCTCAGCTCACATCGATATACTTCCCTCAGAATCTTGCACTGGATCTCAACTCCTTCAATGGCACGCCTTTCAACAGCAGTGAGAACCGCTTTGACAACGCAGGCGTGACCTACTTTAAGGACAGCGATACCGACCCCCCAAGGTTTTCGCATTCTATCCGGATCCAACCAAGGCTGTCATTGACGGCTCACTGGCATTCATTCCCGGAACTACAGGCATCAACGCATGGTTCGACTACTATAAGGGCAAAGAGTACCGCAACAGCATCAGGAACCTCATTATCCCCAAAACAGTAAATTATATCGGTCATGACGCTTTTGTCGGCCTTGAAAACCTGGAAACTGTCAACGATAAGGAATTCGCAGAGCTCACCCCTATCGTTCAGGATAAGATCAGGAAATATGTAAATGCTTTCAACTGCACAAAGTTCATGGCTAAGGAAAATCAGGCTCAGCTGGACAAGATCATCGCAAGGATCGCAGATGAGTATAATATTACCGAGAACTCAAGCGACCATGACAAGCAGCTTGCTGCTGCAAAGGAAGTTGTAAGAAATATCACTTACACCGCTTACTGCGGAAACTGGGATTTCTCTATCTATCCTGATACTCCCTACAGCACCCTTGACTACAGCCGCAGCAACATTTACTCTGAGCTTGCCGGTCTTACCACAGGCCATACTACCTGCGGAGGAATTGCCGCTGTTTATTCCCTTCTCCTTGATATGCTCGGCGTAAAGAACTATCGTGTAGGCGGAGCAGAGCACTCCTTCAACGTTGTTTATATTGACGGACAGTGGTCAATGAGCGACCTCACATCTTACTGCAACGAGTACAACAACGATCTCGAAGCTGATCATCGCACAGACTTTACAGCATCAAAGCTCGGCACTCTCAGCCGTATGACATTCGACAGCATCAACAGCGATAACGGAAGATATGCTTCAAATATCTATTCAGAGCCTTCCTTCAAGTTCTATGAAGCTTCAAAGAACAAGCAGTTCATCACTGAGGGCGAAGAAAACAACTACTACTTTGTCATGGATCCCACAGACCGTTCAAAGCTCTTTGTTTATAAGTATTTCGGCACAGACGGAAGAACATCAGCCAAGGCAACTATCGATGCAAGACTTGCAAAGCTGGGTGATAACACTGTTGCATCACTCCAGCTCTACCAGGGCTTAAACATTGTAGGAAACAGAGTTTACTTCATCGATGACTATGAGAAAAAGGACGACGAAAAAATCATCACTATGCTGCCCGGAAACGGATATTTATCCTATGAAGATGCGTGCAAGCACGGTAATTTTGACGAGTGGTCAAGAAGCTATGACATAAAGTAATAAATGGCACAGAAAAAGGTCGGGCATCTTCCCGACCTTTTTTCATATGATCAATTCTCTGTGAGGTAATCCGGTAAGTTTTAATTTGACTTCCTGCTCTTTGACAATTCTTCTGAGCCTTTCACTATCGTCTATGTCCTGCGGCAGAGTCTCTATAAATTCTTTTCTTACGATTTCGGTGCCGAACATTTCAGGACGATCATTAAACTTATTCCCAACGAATCGTCTTACATCATCAAATACTTCTTCTGCTCCGGACCATACAGCAAGATAAGCCATTATTTGCAGCAAATTAGCTTTATAGCAAGTTACATCAAAATGTATCTTAAAGCTTTCTATGAGATCTGTCAGACTAACATCCCCATCAAAGGGAATATATGAAGTTTCTTTAAATTTTTCTGATACTTTGAGATACTCATTTCTTGTATCATCAGCATAAATGTATAAAGCATCGATTGGCACATTCAATGACACAGCTTCCGAATCAACGCACAGATTATGTATATGAAAAACCGGCTCATAAACCGTCTTATCCGACTTTACAAGCAATGCTATGCCAACTGCCAACGGTCCGCACACATTCATAAGCCACATTGTTTTATATACACCCATACCAGGGAACTGTTCATTCCATTTCCGGGTGATCTCATTTTTTAATGATAATGTCAGTTTTTTTCTCATTACGGATCTGTCTCCTAAATATTCTTTCAACTTCTTTTATGTACGGAAGTCATCAGCCTCAGTGTCATATACGAAGGCAAACTGATCTTCGGAAGGCTATTACCACATTATTTTACCACATATCCCTGCAAAATACAAGAAAAATGGTCGGGCAGACGCCCGACCGCAATAAAATCAGTAAATACTTCCTTTTTTCCTGAATCTTGACTGTGCTTCACTTAACTTCATTCCGTTGCAGCAGATAATTCTTTCCTTATCAGCGGATCATAAAACTCACTCAATACATCATGCTCAGGGAATTATTCGTTTAACAATTCCTTTTTCAATTCCTCCGGAAAGTCAGACTGTTCAGCTTCTTCAGGCGTCAGTCCCCGGTTATTGTTTATCAAAAGGTCTCTTTCGTCTCTCTCCAATACTTTAAGCTTGTATTCGGCAAGCTCATTTACTATTTCTTTTTTGCTGTTTTCCATTATATAAACCTTCTGTATGTTTCTTTGCAGCTTTGTCACCAGTATTTCATAAAAAACATTTTTTAAGCCATTCAGAAGATCATCTCCCGATGCGGAAGATCGGCCAGTTTCAGCTTATCTTCCTGCTCTTTGACTTTTTTCCTTAAAGTATCGGTGCATGACAGATCATGTGGTATTGATGAAAGCCATTTTTCCTTTCTGTTTCTTAATTGCATGATCTCATTACAGTCTTCTATTTTTTCCGTAACATAACTGTATATATCTTCAAAAACCGATCCTGCCCCAGACCATGCCGCAAGATATATCATATAGGATAAAAGTTCTGATTTGTACCAGGCTTTTGAGAAATAAGCTTTCATACTCATAAGCAGCCCGTTCAGATCTATCGTTCCCTCCAGAGGGATATAGGTCTCTTTTTTTAACTTACTGATACAGCCTGTGTATACTTCCTCATCATCACTCACAGGAATATTCTCAGTTTCAATGGAAACTCCTAAAGATACCGCAGAAAAATCCAGGCACAGATTATGGATATGGAGCAGAGGCGTGTAGACAGTTTTATCGTATTTATCCTGAAGTAAGATCCCGACTGCCAGCGGACCACAGATATTCATCAGCCACATAGGCTTGTAGATACCCATTCCAGGGAAATGTGTATTCCAGCCTTTTGTGATCTTATTTTTCATGGATGGAGTCAATTTGCTTTTCATTTCGTACTTATCTCCTTAGCAGCCTTTCAGCTTCTTTCCTGTATCCGGGATCAGGATCCGATACATAATATGTATTGAAATCAGCGACCTCAAGATCGTATTCTAAAGTATACTGATCTGCGGGGAGTTACTGCCTTTACTATTTTACCACATATCGCCGCAAATTGCAAGAAAAAAGGTCGGGCAGACGCCCGACCATACAGATATAATCACAGATTCCATTCAATTACACAATAGTATCACAGCAGTGAGCCTGTCCGAAATCAAAATTCTCACCGATAAATACAGAACCGCCGTTGATATCCAGTGTCTGACCGGGCTTTGTGTCCCAGCCGTCGGGGGAGGCTGTTCTGAATACCAGATTGCGTCCCACC
>JAKPUQ010000090.1 GCA_029572815.1 Bacillota bacterium
ACCACGCTGTCACTGCCGTCGATGATAATGCTGAAAAAAGCTATCAAGCCGAAATTACTCGGCATTTTCATCGCTATCTGTACGGTTGGAATTATCCTTGTGGGATATTTCTTCAATATCATTCAAAACTATATAATTTAGGAGGAAACATTATGGCACTGTTTGGAAAGAAAAAGGAAGAAACAAAGGCTGAAACAACTTGCTGCTGCGGAAATTCACAGTCTGCAATTGAGGTCACATCGACCTGCTGCGGAGAAAAGGTTGACGGTATCTGCTGTATCAAAGTTCTCGGTTCGGGCTGTAAGTCCTGTCATCAGCTTTATGACAACACCTTGAAAGCTGTCGAGGGTATGGGCATTGAGGTCGAGTATGTCACCGATCTGCAAAAGATCATGGAGTACGGTGCAATGTCAATGCCTGCGCTTGTAATAAACGAAAAGGTCGTGTCGGTGGGCAGAGTTTTGAAGCCTGCGGAGATAGCTGAAATCGTTGAGAAGTATTGAGTGAAAGCAAGCTATATGAAGAAACAGTGTGAGACGGCTCTCAGGCTGTTTCTTTTTTTGGCGGTTAGTTTTCCGCTCCGCAGGCTCGGACGGCTCTGAGGGGCGTTTCCGTTCGTCTGAGGTGGCTTTCAAGCAGAGGTAAGCAATGATAGGCATTCTTGTCCTCGTACATAAGGTCTCTGGCGGCAGTTATAGCTTCATGCTCCTGATATGGGTTTGCTTTCAGCCTTTCAAAGTCGGAGTGAGGAAGGAATACCCATTTCTCGACCTCACAGCGTTTGGTGTTGTGATCGGAAGCCTTGTGTATCAGCTTACCGTTCATGTAGAATTTGTTCATCTGTTTTCCTCCTGACATAATTGTTCCATAGACAGCAGGCGTGATCTGCTTTCTATGTATCTGCCACAGAAGGCTCAAAAATCGTTCACAGCGGCTTTATTTGCTCTCGGTGGTGTAGTTTCCCGACCTGCCACCGATGTCGTTAAAAACGGCTCACAAATCGCTGATAGGTTTTCTATCACTTGGTTTTCGAGGAAACAAAAAGGACTCGATCCCAGTGTTTTCACATTTCGTGAAAACCACTAAAACCGAGTCCGAAACTTTGTATACTATTTTTTGCCGACAAAATCGAGATTTGCCTGTATTTAGACCTATATTCACTCCAAAATTTTTCCTTGTGAGGGTTCAAATCCAGCCAGAGGCCTAAAATACCCCAATGTCATCCCTCGTTTTTTCAAGAATTTTTTTGGAATTTGGGTAGCAAAAAAGCCCGATATTTCGGGCTTTTTCCTGCATGTCATACTTTTAGTCATGCTAATATGGCGCAGTGGGTGGGATTCGAACCCACGTCCCTCAAGGGGCATCATGATTTCGAGCAAATTATAAAACTTCCCATTTGGTCACTTATCGTCTTAAAAAAACACCGTTTTTCCCTGATTTTGAGCACTTTTCTGCGAGAATTCGGAAATTTGCGAGAAAAGTGCGAGAAAACTGCGAGAAATTTCAGGCGGCTAAAGCGAAAAATGAAAGGAAAAAGTGACCATGAACAAGGAAGAAAAACGTAAAGAATTAGAGCGTATGCTCAGAAGATGTCCCGAGATATTATCACCGATAAAAGCCGCCAGGTGGTCTCCGCTTGGAAAGAACAGAGTATATGAGCTCATACACAGCGGCGAGCTTCGCTCCTTCGTGTATCAGGGTGGATACATACTGAGCAAGGATGACCTCATCGACTATCTGCTCGAGCACTGCGATGACGAGCCTGCACGCTCGATAAAGCGAGGCGGCAAGGATGAGTGATTACAGCTACCTGTACGATGAGTTTCCCGAAGTGATATCGGGAGAACAGCTGCGTAAGATACTCCATATCAGCAAGCGGAAGTGTGCATGGCTTCTCCAAAGCGGAGCTATTCCATGTACCGACAACTGCCAAAGTACTCGCCGATACGCTGTGAATCTCGATGACGTTATCGAATATATAATACGATCTGAAAATGCAGCAGAAAGAGTTCAGCCGCAGCGACCACCGGAATGCTTCCGTGAACAGCTGAACGATGTGTGGTTCGATATGCCTGATGTGCTGACTATCACAGAGGTGTCAGCTATAACAGGTTACACTCCCAATGCCGTTGACCGCTGGATTGTGAAAGGCAGCCTACGCTCAGTTATAGTGCAGACAGGACTCATAACCTGCCGCGAATGGCTCATTGATTTCTATTGCGGTGACGGATATAACATCGTGAAGAAGGTTGATATGCACTTGGAATTGCTTAGAAAGCTCATATGACATTATCGCTCAGGAGTCAAATCCTGAGCGGTATTTTCTTACTATTCTATAATCAGTTTGCTATCCATTTTCCGTTACGTGCATTACCTTCGCGGTGTATACGCTTTGTTTCTTTAAGCCTTTTATCACATTCTCGGTCTGCTTTTGTGTTATATTCAGGAGATCTGACAGCCCATTGACTGTGATTTCAGGATCATCAGCGATTGCTGCGTATACACTCTCTATTCTCTCAGCGATTTCATCGCTTTTTTATCGCCTTTTTATCTCCTTTTTCGGAAAGGCGATGATTGAGGTTTTTAGTGTAAAAGCTATTGCATTAATCACGTGAATATGGTATAATACAGGTAATACATACTTGAAAGGAGTATCGATATGGACGAGTATAATGAGCTTGATTCTACATGTGGCGTAAGTGATGATGAGCTGACAAAGCGGTTTCTTGAGGCTGTAAGGATCGATGATGAGATACGTCGCATAAAAGGGCTCCCGGTTTCAAGGTACGATCATGAAAAGGAAATGACATATATCGAGTATCCTGATGGGAGAAGAGTGTATGCAGAAGAAGCCTGAAATAATCGTATTCGCTGGTCCAAATGGCAGCAGCTAAAGCACCATAACCAAAATGGCTAATATCATCGAGCCTTATATAAATGCTGATGATATAAAAAAAGCGACGCTCTGTTCGGATATGGAGGCCGCTGTTGAAGCAGATAGAATACGAAATTCTCTCATTGATAAAAAACAGAGCTTTACCTTTGAAACAGTATTATCCACCGATAGAAATCTTAAGCTGCTCCAGAGAGCAAAGGATAACGGTTATTTTATACGCTGTATATATGTCCTTACATCTGATCCTAAGATCAATGTCAACCGGGTTGAAGTACGAACTGCTTTCGGTGGTCATAGTGTGCCGAAAGATAAGATAATCAGCAGATACGGAAAAGCTCTTGATCTGATACCAGAATTGCTTAAAGTATGCGACATCTGTCATATTTATGATAATTCAAATGTTCCATTCCGCATATTCAAAAAACGTAAGGATGTATATTTCTATTGGGAAAACTGCTTCTGGAATAAGGAACAAATCTCTGATTTAACAAAAACAGAATTATAATACAAACGCTCAGGAGTTTTCCTGAGCGTTTATTATACCATCTTGGTCGGTATTTTAGTCGCTTACTTGGTCGGTCAGCGACCAAGATGATTACATGTCTGCCCGAACAGCTTTAGAGGTGAAACATATGCAGATCAGACTATTCAAACCAGAACTCAGAAATAAAATATAATATGTTGTATCTTAGATGCTAATTTTTATTTTAAGAAATAATATATTGCATTTTATTAATTGCTGTGGTATAATAAAAACAGCAAAGCTGATGAAAGGAGCGTCCGTGATGAAGATAAACAGGAATTTACATGATAAGGCTATCGCCGCGGAGCTTTCGTCGAGATTCAAGCAGTACCGCATAGCCGCTTCAATGACAAGAACAGAGCTTGCTGAGAAGTCAATGGTTTCAGTCGGCACAATAGCACGTTTTGAGAATGGCGGTGATATAGGTCTGCTCAATCTTATAAAGCTTCTCAAAGCGGTTGACCTTGAAGAAAAACTTGATCTGCTGATACCTGATCCGCAGGAGCGTCCTTCTCGATATATAGACAACTATACTCCTAAGCAGAGGGTCAGAAAACGGAAGAAAAACGATAATGATTGGAAATGGGGCGATGAAGAATGATAAATACAGCTGAAGTGTACCTCTGGGGGACTCGTATAGGATATATTCATCAGGGCGACGATAACGCAGCGGCAAGCTTTGAATATGACAAAAAGTTTCTCAGGAGTGGAATAGAGCTTTCCCCATTCAAGATGCCTTTATCCGACAGGATATATTCATTCCCCGAGCTTAGCCGTGTTGAAGCATTTCACGGTATTCCGGGACTATTTGCAGATTCTCTGCCTGATAAGTTCGGTAACGCTGTTATAGATAAGTGGCTTGCAGGACAGGGACGTTCACCCGAGACTTTTACAGCGATAGAAAGGCTGTGCTACACAGGTAAACGTGGTATGGGAGCTCTTGAATATGTTCCTGCGACAAGTCCTGAGTTTATAAACAGCGAGATCGATGTGACAGAAATGACAAAGCTTGCATCTGAGGTTCTGTCAGGCAAAGAGAGCGCAGTGCTTTCCGATAAGGAAGCAAGTATAATGCAGCTGTTGGAGATAGGCTCTTCAGCAGGCGGCGCAAGAGCAAAAGCTATCGTTGCATGGAATGAAAAGACTGGCGAAGTAAAGTCAGGACAAGTGGATGCAGGTAAAGGCTTTGATTATTGGCTCATAAAATTTGACGGAGTATCAGGTAATGGTGACCACAACTTAGCTGATAAAAAGCAGTATTCGCTTATTGAGTACGCTTACTATCTTATGGCTGTTGACCTCGGCATCGAGATGAGCGAATGCCGTATATATGAAAAAGACGGACTTCATCATTTTATGACGAAACGCTTCGACCGTGTAAACGGCGATAAAGTACATATGCAGACTCTTGCTGCACTCGGGCATTTCGATTATAATACTCCAAATGTTTGCAGTTATGAATTATATACCGATTATGCAAAGAGACTTGGTATAGGAAAAAGCGGCGTAGAGCAGATATTCAGGCGTATGGCGTTTGCAGTGCTGGGAGGCAACTGCGATGACCATGTAAAGAACTTCTCGTTCCTGATGAATCGTAAAGGAGAATGGAGACTCTCTCCTGCATATGATCTGACATTTGCATATAACCCTGATAATAGGTGGATATCAAAGCATCAGATGTCCATAAACGGAAAAACCTCGGGCATAACATCAGATGACCTTATAGCCAGCGGAAAGTCCATGGGACTGACCGTAGAGTTCTGCCGTAATGCTATATCAGAAACAGAATCTGTTGTGTCTGACTGGCTCAGCTACGCCGTAAAATGCGGTATCACCGAGGAGCGAGCCGTGGAGATACAGAAAGGTATTAAATTGTCAGATAACAGAAACGACGGGAGGTCTGAAATTGCTTCACAAAGTAAGGACTGAACGGGATTACTTTGTCGCTTTTATCATAGCCATTTTTATCTCGTTCATTGTAAATATACTATCGCAGTTATCATGGTTTCCACTGTGTATCCACATCCCGGCATCTTTCTTGTACAGTTTCATCCTGATTGCGTGGGGGGCATCTGTTGCACAGCGAATCGTTCATAAGCGTATTCGACGGCATATAGTTGCGATAGCTGTATTTCTGCTGATGCTGTTTATCATCCGTATCTGCCGGTGGATGCTGTTTACTCATTCTGCTATTGCTGACCGCTATTTGTATTACTTGTTCTATATTTCTTTTATTGCATTGCCAATGCTTTCTTTCAGCGCAGCATCATATGTCAGCCGTGATGAAAGTGCAGATATGCCTGCATTGATAAAGGCGTTATGGGGTATGGCAGGTGTTCTGATGTCCTGCGTTCTGACAAACGATATCCACCACTTTGTGCTTTCAGTCGCCAAAACATCTGACACCAGCGACCATATCAGTTATCACTGGCTCTACTATGTCATATTTGTATGGTCATTCGCTGTTACGCTCGGTTCCTTCCTTCTGCTCATCAAAAAGTGCAAGCTGTCGCAGTGCCGCAGAAAATGGTATATCCCGATCATTCCGGCAGCTGCTGTTTTTGTGCTGATCGTCGTTTACTATATCTGCGGCGGAAGCTCACCGCACATACTTGGTATCAGTCTTTACAACATACAGGAGATATACCTCTTTTTGTACATGGGACTGTGGGAAGGCTGTATCAGGATCGGGCTTATCCCCTCAAACACTGGGTACAACAGACTGTTTGAGATCACACATATCAATGCGGAAATGGAAAGCGCTGACGGAAAGACAGCGTACTATTCAGTGGATTATTCCGATACCGAAGGAAATGAGGACTATAATCGCAAGACATATGCAATAAAAGGCGGAAGCGTCACATGGAGCGAAGACATATCTGCCATAAATCGGCTCAACCATGACATTGAGGACGCTACCGAACAGATAGATGGAGAAAATGACCTTATAGAAGCAGAAAACCGATTTCTCGCCGAAAAATCAAAATATGAAACTCAGAACAGGCTCTATGACAAAATTGCCCGACATACCCACCCACAGCTTGTGCGGATAGACAATATCATGAACGGAAGCGGCGAACTTGAGCAGAAAATGAAGCTCAGCCTGTTGTTCGGAACATACGTCAAGCGGTGTTCAAACCTAATGCTTGCCGCTGATAACAGCCGCACAATGTCAACTAAGGAGCTGTATCTTTCGGTCAGGGAAAGCTTGGAGCAGATACAGGCGCTCGGTATCGTCTGTGAGCTGATAAACGGCGATACAAGGGAAATATCATCAGGAAAGCTCATTACAGCTTACGATGTTTTTGAAGCTGTCATTGAGTCTGTGATAGATACCGCAAGCACTCTTTCTGTAAGAATAAGCCCTGATGAAACGGTTCTGCTCTCTATAGAAACAGACGGCGAAGTAAACACCGACAGCATTCGTATTCAGAATACCGGGCTGAAGCTGATGTCCCACAGCGAGGACGATATTCAGCATATCGCACTTTCAATAGGAGGTGAAGTCAATGGATAGCATACTTGGCGGACTGACTTTGTGGCTGCTGCTTTGCTGTCTGACTTTCTTCCTTATGATGATCATACATTTACTGTGGGACGGAAAAGCAAGCCGTATCGTGATCTCCACAGCAGAAATGCTCGTTCCACTGGTGCTGTCACAGATATTGATGGATCATCTGAAATATCATAACAGAGCGTATCTTGAAAAGCCTGTTGCCCTTTTGCTGGCAGCTCTCGTGCTTACGGGCATTGCCATTCTGGAACTCCTGAGCTGTATCAGGGCAAGAAAACGCAGTCTGACACTGATGTCCGTCAAGGAATGCATGGACGAGCTTCCGGTCGGAATATGCTTTTATTGGGACGGCGGACTGACAAAACTGACAAACCGCCGTATGAACAGCATTGCCTGCAAGCTGACAGGCAGCGGCATTATGGACGCAGAGGGCTTTCAGAGAACGATTTTCTCCGGCGAAGAAGCACCCATTGTCTGCTCGGAGGACGGTTCGGCATATAACTTTGTTCATCGTGAGGATACGCTGGACGGCAGGATGATCCACGAACTGCTCGCCTTTGATGTCACGCAGGAATACCGCCTGACGGAGGAGCTGCGAGAAAAGCAGAAAAAGGTGCAGAAGATCAACCGACGGCTAAAGGCACTCAACTCTTCGATACAGTTCATCATCATGGACAAGGAAACATTGCAGATCAAAATACACATTCATGACAGCTTTGGTGAAATGCTGCTGATGACAAGGCATTTCCTCGCCGATCCCGAACATACAGACACAAATGAAATGCTCTCACTGTGGCGGAGGAATACCGCCCTGCTGAAAAATGAGGAACGGGAAAGCTGGCAGAAACCCTGCTTTTTCAGTCTGACACACGCAGACAGTCTCGGTATCCGTATCGAGCTGAACGGCGAACTCCCCGAGGAGGAAACGCTGATATCGGTAGTGGACTCGGCGATAACAGTCCACGTCACCAATGTTCTGCGCCATGCTGAGGGGGATATCGCGTATATTTCTATCGAAAAAACGCCGGAGGGCTATGTGATGCACTTTACCAACAACGGCACACCTCCATGTGCGCCTGTGAAAGAAACCGGCGGACTTGCAAATCTCAGGCGCATGACAGAAACTATCGGCGGTACGATGAAAATAAACAGTTCTCCGCAGTTTGAAATGATACTGCAACTGCCGGAGAAAGCACAGGAGGAATACGAAATTGGCATATAGGGTACTTATTGTTGACGACCAGAAAATGGTGCGGCAGATGTTTGAAACGGCTGTGAAGAGTTCGCCGGATTATGAGATCGCAGGAATGGCACAGACAGCAGATGAAGCTGTTCAGATATGCTGTGAACAGGAAATCGACCTTGTGCTGATGGACGTTGTTCTGGGGGTTGGCAGGGACGGTCTTGATGCTGCAAAGCAGATCAAACAGGAGCGTCCCGAGGTTAAGATACTGCTTGTTACATCTATGCCGGAGGTCACCTATATCGACAGAGCAAAGGAAATAGGCGTTGAGAGCTTCTGGCACAAGGAAGTACAGGAAAAACCTCTTCTTGACGTTATGGACAGGACTATGAACGGGGAATCGATCTATCCCTCGCAGATGCCCGAGGTATGGTTCGGCAAGGTCATCAGCACAAATCTCACAGAGCGTGAGCTTGATGTGCTGAGAGGACTTGTTGGCGGCTTTACAAACAATGAGATAGGTGAGAAGCTCGGTATATCCGAGCGTGCCGTGAAAAAGCATATTTCCGTAATGCTGGAGAAAACAGGCTTCAGGAGCCGTTTGCAGCTTGCTGTAATGGCTCGGGGCGGCGGACTTGTCATTAACGACAATCCGTAATAATAAAAAGCGGCGGTGCAGCAAAAAGGCTGTGCCGCTTTTTTGTGCAAAACAGTGAATATGCGGTAGTTTTTTTCTACACGCAGGGTTCCCTTTCGTACACTGTTCACGCACTTGTAATAATGTTATAATTAAAATAGGTAAGTATACCGTTACACAGGCGTTTTGTTAAAAAATTAAAAGGAGATGGTTTTATGAAAGGTATCAGAAAAATGCTGGCAGCGTTTCTTGCGCTGGCGCTTATAGGAGGGGCAGCCCCCTTTGAGGCAGGCTCCTTCGACCTGTCCGGCATTTCGCTGACGGCACAGGCGGAAGATGCAGGCAGCACCGCCACCCTCGATGAGACAACGGGCGTGCTGACCCTCAGCGGAAATGTTGTAAAAGCTGATGTGCAGGCATTCACAAAAGATGAACGAGTGACTTCTGTTGTTGCAGCGCCCGGCACTGTACTGCCTGCCAATTGTAACTATTTATTTTATCAATTCAAATCAGTGATGACCATTGATCTTAGCAAAGCGGATACATCAAATGTAACTGAAATGAACTCTATGTTTAGAGAATGTATTTCACTATCATCACTGGATATCAGCAGTTTTAATACTTCAAATGTGACTGACATGGAATATATGTTTTACAACTGCTATAAATTGAAATCACTGGAACTCAGCAATTTTAATACTACGAATGTGACTACAATGAAACATATGTTTGCTGAATGCCATGTACTTACATCGTTGGATCTAAGCAGTTTTAATACTTCAAACGTGAAAAATATGTTTTGTATGTTTGCATACTGCCAGGCATTGACATCACTGGATCTCAGCAGTTTTAATACCTCAAAAGTGACAAACATGGGGTCTATGTTTTACGACTGCTATAAACTGAAATCACTGGATCTCAGCAGTTTTAATACCTCAAAAGCGACAAACATGGCGGCTATGTTTTACGACTGCTATGAATTGAAATCACTGGATCTCAGCAATTTTAATACTACGAATGTGACTACCATGAAATGGATGTTTTATAAATGCAAAGCACTGACATCGTTGGATCTAAGCAGTTTTAATACTTCAAACGTGACAAATATGGTTAATATGTTTGCATACTGCCAGGCATTGACATCACTGGATCTCTCAATCTTTGATACGTCTGAAGTCACTGAGATGAGATTTATGTTTGATATGTGTTTAGAATTGAAAAAAATCATTGTCTCCAAAACATGGAACACAGACAATGTTACAGACAGTGCGTATATGTTTGAAGGTAGTTCCAAATTAGTCGGAGGAAACGGGACAGTCTATGATCCTAAACACGTGTGAAGAAAACACTCACAAACTACAAAGAGCAGACCATCGGCGGAGTAGTTTACTATATGTTCACCTTCGACGGCATCACTTCCACGGATATGGGCAGCACTCTCACTGCTTCTCTCCTTGCCGACAAGAACGGCGTGACTTATTCCACAAAGCCGGATAAGTACAGCATAAAGGATTACACAATGGATCGCCTCCAGAACTCAAGCGGCGCAACCTTCAAGAAAATGCTGGTTGATATGCTGAATTACGGTGCTGCTGCACAGTTACACTTCGACAAGAATGTTACTCACCTTGCCAATAGTGACCTCACGACCCCACAGAGAAAAATGGGAACACAGACCCTTCCCACGCTGAAAAATGCAGAAAAGTCAACAGCAGTTTCCGGAGCAACAGCGACCTTCGACAAGAAGAACGTATCCTTCGAGAACAAGACAGTGCTCATGTACAGGCTGAAATTTGCAGCAAATCAGAATATGAACAACGTCAAGCTGAATATCTCATACAAGACCAGCAGCGGAACATCTGTCACAAAGACAATACCTGCTTCACAGTTCGTAAAGAGCGGCAGCTACTACATCGCAAGCATTGATTCAATAGCTATCACTGATGTAAGAAGCGTAATAACTGCTAAGATCTATGACGGTTCAAAGCAGATAAGCAATACCTTCCAGTACAGCATCGAATCTTACGTCTATAACAGACTGCAAAATTCCGACAGCGAGATCTTCAAGAACTTAGTCACCGAAATGATGAA
>JAKPUQ010000117.1 GCA_029572815.1 Bacillota bacterium
TAAGAAATATATCTATTCCTTCAAGTTTGAAATGGTTGAAACAAATTTCCCTCTGTAAGCCTTTTACTGATTTGAATTTCTGATTTTGTGCATTGTGACGATTTTTTTATCTTCTGCCTACTTTTGCTTGACACTAACGCACTGAAAAGCGATATTGACTTTACGGAACAGGTATGATATAATTATATCAATCATGTGGGTACTCCCCATATAACAACAAAACGGAGGTTTTTGATTATGAGAGCAGTTGTAACTGTTATCGGTAAGGATACTGTCGGTATCCTCCACAAGGTAAGCGGTATCTGTGCCGAGTACAATGTTAATGTAATAGAGGTGACACAGAGCGTTCTTCAGGATATGTTCGCTATGATCATGCTGGTGGATATATCAGCTATAAAGGGCGATTTCTCGGAGCTTGTTGACAGGATGACTGCCCTTGGTACAGAGCTGGGACTCTCTATCCACACAATGCACGAGGATATTTTCAACTCCATGCACAGCGTCTGATGAAAGGAAGTCCGCTAAATGCTTAACGTATATAATATTCTTGAAACTATCCGCATGATACAGGACGAGTGCCTTGATATCCGTACCATCACTATGGGTATATCTCTCCTTGACTGTATCGACACGGATATAGACAAGGCCTGTGAGAAGGTCTACAACAAGATAGTGACCAAGGCAGGCAATCTTGTGCCTGTTGGTCAGCAGATAGAGAAGGAGTACGGAATCCCCATCGTAAACAAGCGTATCTCCGTAACTCCCATAGCTATGCTGGCAGCAGCCTGCCCCGACGGTGACCCAGTCAAGTTCGCAAAGGCTCTCCAGAGAGCTGCGGACACCTGCGGTGTCAACTTCATAGGCGGATATTCGGCACTGGTGCACAAGGGCTTCAGCGCAGGCGATATGGCTCTTATCAAGTCTATCCCCGAGGCTCTTGACGTTACACAGAATATTTGCTCATCAGTAAACATCGGCTCTACAAAGTCGGGTATCAACATGGACGCTGTCAAGCTCATGGGTCAGATAGTGAAGGAAGCTGCCGTAAAGACCGCAGACCGCGATTGTATAGGACCTGCAAAGCTGGTAGTGTTCTGCAATGCTGTTGAGGATAACCCCTTCATGGCTGGCGCCTTCCACGGCGTAGGCGAGCCTGACTGCGAGATACACGTGGGCGTTTCAGGCCCCGGAGTTGTACGCACAGCTCTTACAAAGTACCCCGACGCTTCCATAAATGAAATTGCGGACATCATCAAGAAGACCGCATTCAAGATAACACGTATGGGACAGCTGGTAGGCGCAAGAGCCTCTGAGCTCCTGGGCGTTCCCTTCGGTATAGTTGACCTGTCTCTTGCTCCCACACCTGCTGTGGGCGACAGTGTTGCCCATATCCTTGAGGAAATGGGACTGGAAATGTGCGGAACCCACGGCACAACAGCCTGCCTGGCTATGCTCAATGACGCGGTCAAGAAGGGCGGCGTAATGGCTTCGTCCACTGTCGGCGGACTCTCGGGCGCATTCATTCCCGTATCCGAGGACGCAGGCATGATAGATGCCGCAGTTGCAGGCGTTCTCAGCCTTGAAAAGCTGGAAGCAATGACAGCAGTATGCTCCGTTGGTCTTGACATGATAGTAGTTCCGGGAGAGATAAGTCCCGAGACCATTTCCGCTATCATTGCGGATGAGGCTGCTATCGGCATGGTCAACTCCAAGACCACAGCGGTACGTCTTATCCCCGCCATCGGCAAGAAGGAGGGCGACACCCTGGAATTCGGCGGTCTGCTGGGAAGCGGTCCTGTTATGCCTATCAGGGAGAAGTCTCCTGCCAAGTTCATCAACCGCGGCGGACGTATCCCTGCACCTATGCAGAGCCTGAAGAACTAAAACAGTAGGGGCGCACAGTGTGCGCCCGTTCTTTTTGCACACAGAAAGCCATTCACTATCCACGAGGACAGGAGTGATAACATGGATATACGCTGTATACCCACACTTTTCGGGCTTCCCGAGGCTGAAAAGCTGACAGAGCTGAACACCGGACACATAAACCGCACATTCCTCGCTGACTGCGGCGGAGAACGGTATGTGCTTCAGGGGCTGAACCCTGCGGTATTTCCCTGTCCCGGGGCTGTTATGGACAACATCGCTGTTATCTCCGAAGCCTTTGGTAAGGCAGGAGACATTGGGGTGACCGTCCCGTGTTTTATCGCCTGCGGCGATAAAACATATGCGGTCGCGGAGGAAAAAGTATGGCGTATATACAGGTATCTTTCCGCGACAGCAACAGCCGCGGACGAGCCCGCGGCTGCGGGACTGGCTTTCGGCACCTTTATCCGGGTAATGGAGGGCAGGAATATAAATTTCGCTGCTCTGCCGAAAGGCTACCACGACTTCGGCAGCTATTATAAGGAGCTGACCGCTCTGGGTGGAAGGGCTCCGCAGCTTGAGGAGCTGAAAAATGAGCTGGACGCCGTGTTCACGGAGGAGCTCCCGAAACGAATCATACACGGCGACGCCAAGACCGACAACATACTCATCGGGAACCGTCTTACGGTCATCGACCTTGACACCGTCATGGAGGGCTATGCTGCCATTGACTTCGGGGATCTGGTGCGCTCGGTGTGCAAAGGCGATATGTCAGACCTGTCCCCTGTCCGTGCCGCTGCACAGGGATTTGCAGAGGGACTTGACGGACTTCTCACCGCGGAGGAGGTAAGCTCCCTTTACTACGGCATATTGCGGAGTACGGGAGAGCTGGCGGTCAGGTATCTGGCAGACAGCCTTCGTGAGGAGAAGTACTTCCGCGGCAAGACCACCGAGGACTGCATTGCCCGTGCGGAAGAGCTCATGGCACAGATTGAAGCCTTTATCGCCGCAAGAGCAGAGCTGACGGAGATAATATCGGACAGCTTCGGCTCCGCCCGCCTTGCTATTTCCAATCTTTTATGATATAATTATAAAAATAAATGTAAATCAGAATATTTACTATCCGTCCGCAGCCGCGGACACCTTAATTATGCATTATGCATTACGCATTATGAATTATCACAAGGAGGTCTTTATGAAATATACTCAGGGTCAGTATATCATTACTGAAAAACACGCCATTGCCCGTGAGATATACAGCTTCACCATTTCATGTCCCGAAGTTGCTGAGGCTGCCTGTCCCGGACAGTTCGTCCACATAAGGGCAAAGGGCTACACTCTCCGCAGACCTATCTCTATCTGCGGCATAGACAAGGAAAAGGGCACTCTCCGCATAGTTTTTGAGATACGCGGCGAGGGAACGGCAGAGATCGCCAAGCTGAACAAGGGCGACCTCATAGATATGCTGGCGCCCCTGGGTCACGGCTTTACCGTGGATAGCTCCTACAAAAAGGTAGTTCTCATAGGCGGAGGCATAGGAACTCCCCCAATGCTGCCCCTTGCAAAGGCATACGGTGAAAAGGCAGTTGCCATAAGCGGCTTCAGGAACGCCTCTGCGGTGATACTTCAGGACGACTTCCGCAGCACAGGTGCCGAGACCGCGCTCTGTACCGACGACGGCTCAGCAGGTATCCACAGCTTCGTTACACAGCCCTTCACCGAACTTGCCGAAAAAGGCGGCATAGACGCAGTTTACGCCTGCGGACCCATGCCCATGCTGAAGGGTATCGCCGCTATATGCAAGGAAAAAGGCATATTCTGCCAGATCTCCCTTGAGGAGAGAATGGCTTGCGGTATAGGAGCCTGTCTGGGCTGTGCCTGCCGCACAAAGAGAAACGATGAGGAATATTTCGCCCACGTCTGCAAGGACGGTCCCGTATTCAACGCTGAGGAGGTGCTCTGGTAATGGCTGATCTTTCTGTAAGAGTCTGCGGTACAGACTTCAAGAACCCCATAATCCCCGCTTCGGGAGTTTTCGGCTACGGCAGGGAGTACGAGGAGCTCTTCCCTCTTGAAAAGCTGGGCGGTATCGCCACAAAGGGAACCACCCTCCACCTCCGCACGGGAAACCTTGCTCCCAGAATAGCTGAGACCCCTTCGGGAATGCTCAATTCCGTAGGTCTCCAGAACCCCGGAATCGACCACTTCATCAGCACCGAGCTCCCCTACCTGCTCACCAAGGACCTTGTAGTCCTCGCCAACATCGCAGGCGCTACCCCCGAGGAGTGCGCTGAGGTAGCCGCAAAGCTGGAGGACACCGATGTCCACATGATAGAGCTGAACATCTCCTGCCCCAACGTAAAGCAGGGCGGAGCAGCCTTCGGTACCAGCTGCGAAATGGCTGCGGAGGTAACAAGGAAGGTCCGCGCAGCTACAACAAAGCCCCTTGTGGTCAAGCTCTCACCCAATGTGACCAGCATCACGGACATTGCAAAGTCCGTTGAAGCCGCAGGTGCAGACGCAGTCTCACTGATAAACACTCTCCTGGGAATGAGGATAGACATAAACACAGGCAGACCCATTCTCCGCAACAACGTAGGCGGTATGAGCGGCCCTGCGGTATTCCCCATAGCTGTACGCATGGTATGGCAGGTTGCAAACGCCGTTAATATCCCTGTTATCGGCATGGGCGGCGTGTCCTCGGGACGTGACGCCATTGAGCTGATGATGGCAGGTGCCTCCGCAGTACAGGTGGGAGCCGCTATCTTCACAGACCCCTACGCTCCCGTAAGGATAGCCGAGGAGATGAACGACTGGCTGGACAGCAAGGGAATAAAGTCGGTAAAGGACATAATCGGCACTGTAAAGCCCTGGTAACGTCAGGGCTGACGGCTCTGTCATTATATGCAGGAGGTGAGCTCATGGAAGTGATCGCAGTTATCGCAGTCATAGTGGTGCTTTGTCTGGTTATAGGCGTAAAGCCAATATATCTCCTATTTGCAGGCGCCTCGCTTATCATAGCGGGATTTGCGTTTTCCATGCTGTTCCTCTGCTTCTTTTTTGTGCGGCTGCTCTTTGCAAAAAAGCACAAAGCTGTGTTCTCACGCATAGACAAGAGCCCCACAAGCAAATTCAGGAACGCCTACTACATCATCGACGGAAAAGAATACCCCAATATCTTCCCTGCGGAGAGCTTCCTGCTCAGCAGACTCTACCGCAAGGACAAGAGCTATACGGTATTCCTCAGCAGAAACAAGAAATTCGTTTTCGACAGATTTGCCTGTATCACCTGCACTGTGGGAACTGTAATCGGCATTGCCTGTGCAGTGGGGACAGTCTTTATATTCACATCATAGGAGGGAATTATGGAGGAACATATCTGTGGTACCCATGGTATCCATAAGGACATAGTGGAAAAGGTATCGAAGGTGATGCCCGACGAAGCCGTTCTCTACGACGCGGCGGAGCTGCTGAAGGTTTTCGGCGACTCCACAAGGATAAGGATAATATTCGTGCTCTGTCAGAGTGAGATGTGCGTCTGCGACATAGCAAGGCTGCTTGGAATGACCCAGTCGGCGATCTCTCATCAGCTGAGAGTGCTGAAGCAGGCTCGCCTTGTCAGCTCACGCCGCGAGGGCAAGACTATATTCTACTTCCTCTGCGATGACCATGTAAAGACCATTTTCTACCACGCAATGGAACACGTTATGGAGTGAAGCACCCGCATGAGATACTTTGATTTTCACACCCACGCATTTACCGATGCCCTTGCGGAAAGGGCTGTCTCGGGACTTTCCGACACCAGCGGCATAACTCCCGCCACCGACGGCACTGTTGCAGGTCTCCGCAGGAAAATGGCGGAAAACGGCATAGACCGTGCCCTGCTCCTGCCTGTGGCTACAAAGCCCTCACAGCAGACCACCATCAACAACTGGGCGGCTGAGATAATGGGGGACGGGCTATACTGCTGCGGCACAGTCCACCCCGACGCAGAGGACGCAGTACAGGAGGCAGAGCGGATAAAGTCTCTGGGACTTTACGGCGTAAAGTTCCATTCCGAGTATCAGAAATTCGCTCCCAATGAGAAGAGAATGTTCCCCGTATACGAAAAAATAGCGGAGCTCGGTCTCATAGCCGTTTTCCACGGCGGCTGGGATCCCTACTCCGATGACGTCATCAGAGCAACTCCGCAAAGCTTTGCGGCTCTTGCGGAAGCCTTCCCGCAGCTCACCATAGTCGCCGCACATCTTGGCGGACTCGGAATGTGGGACGATGTCGAGAGATACACCGCAGGGAAATACGAAAACCTCTGGTTCGATGTAGGTGTTATCTCACGATATATCGAGGACGAACAGCTCCTCCGCATAATCCGTAAGCAGGGAGCGGACAAGGTACTCTTCGGCAGCGACTGTCCCTGGGACGATCCTGCCAACGAGATAGCCATGATAAACAGGCTTCCCCTGACGGAAAAAGAAAAGGAGCTCATCTTCCACGAAAATGCGGAAAGGCTCCTAAAGCTGAGATAATATGCGAAAAAGCCCATGCACTCCTGCATGAGCTTTTTCTTTTCCCCTTATTAAGAGATAATCCCCTTATCCCTTCAGAGATCCGTCTGAAATCATGTTATATGCTTGCATTTCATAAGAGGAAGCTTGTCCGCATACCCCTATGCGGTAAGAGCGATCTTTCCCCGATCACCCCTATATCATGGCTGTTGTGTCACTATTGCTTCGTCGTTATACAAAGTTGTTTACCCCTGTGCGCTTCGTCCCCCCAGGACCTCTGCGCACTGTGAAATTGTCAAGAAATGTGCAGTCAGAGAATACCCAAAATCATGGATAGGCAGGAGTCAGGCGGCGTGATGAGCCAGCTCAGTTGAAGTTCTTAGTGCCACAGGTGGGAGGCCGCCTTCATTGAAGCTGTTGATCCTTTG
>JAKPUQ010000118.1 GCA_029572815.1 Bacillota bacterium
TAAGAAATATATCTATTCCTTCAAGTTTGAAATGGTTGAAACAAATTTCCCTCTGTAAGCCTTTTACTGATTTGAATTTCTGATTTTGTGCATTGTGACGATTTTTTTATCTTCTGCCTACTTTTGCTTGACACTAACAAGAATGGGTACAAATTTGACTTTTTATCGGCTGTTTGCTATAATATTATATTATTTTGATTATGTACAGTTCAGCGCAGCTTCTTATGAAAGGAATAATACAATGATCGTAGATGCACATTTACATCTTCCCTGGCAGGAGCCCGATCTTAACGCAAAGAAAGACAGGCTCATGGCAGAGCTTTATAAAAACGGCGTCAGCGGCGGAGTAGTCATAGCCGATTCCGAGCTTGAAAGCGTTATCGGTTCAGTTGCAGAGTGTGTTGAGCTTTTCCGCGGCAGCGAAAAAATAAAGGTAGTTGCTGGCATAAGTCCTCTTATCAGCTTTGAGGGACAGTTGCGACTTTGCAGGGAGCTTCTTGACCGCGGGGACATAGCAGGGCTGAAGGTCTACACAGGTCACGAGGAGCTTTACTGCACCGACAGCAGTCTTTTTCCCGTGTATGACCTTGCGGCGGAGTACCGTGTGCCAGTGCTTTTCCACACAGGCTGGGACAACTCCCACTATGCAGCTCCAGAGCGTATGAAGGCGCTTGCTGAGAGCCGTCCGCAGAACACATTTGTTTACTGTCACTGCTTTTATCCGAATACAGAGAAGTGCTTTGAGGTGCTTGGAGACTGCGGAAACGTCATGTTTGACACCTCCTCACTGGCAGACAGCGAGGATCATATCCACGCCATAGCTGCGAGCCTTGAACGGGCTATTGAGCGTATGTCCCACAGGATAATGTACGGCTCTGACTACGGCAGCTGCGACATGGGCGCACATATCCGCTTTGCTGAGAGGCTTCACCTGACAGAAGCACAGCGCCGCCTGTTCATGTGTGAAAATGCAGCAGGGCTCTACGGCATAATATAGGGTACGGCATCTGCTCTGAGCAATAACAGCTGCCGTTGCATTATTTATAAATACGTGCTATAATATCAAAGTATGAAAGGAGGCGAAGCTGATGGATTATATCTGCAAGATGTGCGGCGGTATCATATCCCCCGATGACGGTACAGGAGTATGCGACTGCGAGCACTGCGGATCCCGTCAGACCTATCCCCTGAGATATTTCGGCGACCATGCTGAGATGTATGACCGTGCCTGTCAGCTTCGCTTCAAGACCGATTTTGAGGGAGCGGAAAAGCTCTTCGCAAGGCTTTCCGAGGAGGTCCCCAACGAGTCCGAGGGCTTCTGGGGAGTACTCATGTGCCGCTGCGGGCTTGAATACGAGGACGATCCCATTTCGGGAATGAAGATACCGGTATGCAGCAGGACTGAGACGGGAGAAATAACTGCTGACCCTAATTATCATGCCGCCCTTCTGACTGCCACACCCATGCAGGGAGCCTTCTACCGCAGAGAGGCGGCAGCTCTTGAAATGCTGCGCCGTGAGACTGTTGAGAGAGTGGGCACAGGAGAGAAATATGACGTTTTCATCTGCTGCCGTCTCATCGATGAAAACGGACGCTCCACCCCTGACAGCGTGGTTGCTGAGGAGATATGCCACCAGCTGACTGAGGAGGGCATGAAGGTGTTCTATGCTCCCGTAACGCTGGCAGATATACCGGAGAGTGAGTATGAGCCCTACGTGAAAGCGGCTATAACAAATGCTTCGGCGCTGTTTGTGGTTGGCTGCAAAGCGGAGAATTTCGATAATCCGAAATTCAGGAGCGAATGGAGCAGGTGCGGAGCCGCAGTAAAGCGCGGTGAGAGCAGACTGTTCTATGTATGCATAAAGAATACCGATCCCCGCCGTCTTCCAGATGAGCTGAGGGAGTATCCTGTCAAGGACGTTACGAGAATGGGCTTCCTGACAGAGGTCATAAGGAGCATAAACTCACTGGGCGACAGCAGTAACCGTCCGCGGAGCATAGCGAAAAAGACTCCGGAGAAGCTTATCCGACGCATGAAGATATTCCTTGCGGACGAGGATTTCGACGCCGCCGAGGAGTACAGCGGGCTTATACTTGACGCCGACCCCTACTGCTGGCAGGCACATTTTGCACGTTTCCTTGCAGACAACGGCTGCCGCAGCACCGATGACCTCATGCTTGAGGAGATGGTGGGCAGCTTCGCCGATGACTATGTTGAGCGTTTCGGCTTTGACTTTTCTGACGATGATATCTACCGCGCCCAGCTTTCGGATATGCTGGGAAGCTCTCTCCGCAGCGCCCTTCGCTTTGCAGAGGGAGAGGACAGTGTAAAGCTCACCACCTTGTATGAGCGCTTTGTAAGTGCGGTCAGGGACGCAGTCTTCCTCCGTGAGCAGGAGCAGATAGACAGCGAGGAGCAGGCTGAGATGGAGAAGCTCCGACAGCTCCATGCAGAGGAGGAGACGGAGCGGGAGTCGCGGAAGCGGAAGAAGCAGGTGATCAAGGCGCGCTTTCTCGGATACATGGCAGTAATTGCCGCGGTGCTGATCGTTCTTGCAGTAAAGTTCCATTCAAAGCTTGCGGTGGTTCTTATAGTTCTGCTTGCAGTGCTTATGGTGGCAGTACTTGCAGGACTTGAAAAATAAAAAGCAGCCCCTGAGCACTTAAAACAGATACCCATATAGAAAATATGCCCCTGCGTACCACACATTGTACGCAGGGGCATATTGTTTGTTTATTTTGATTTGAGCCGTTAGCCTGATGTAGAGGCGGATATTATCCGCCTGATAATATAGGAGCGAGCCGCTTCCTGATGGCTGAGAGCTAAAGGCTAAGGGCTTTGTATTTAACGCTTTTCCTCGGACTGTCTGAACTGAAGGGGCGTGAGCCCGTAGGAGCTTCCGAAAAGCTTCACGAAATAGGAGGTATTGCTGTATCCCACATTGATACCAACGTCCTTGACAGAGAGGTCGGTAGTTCTCAGCAGCTCAGCAGCCTTGCTGAGGCGGCTTGTGATGACGTCCTTGTTCACGCTTACGCCGAAGGTCTCAGTGTAGATATGCTGGAAACGTGAGCGGCTGAGGGAAAGCTCCTTAGCCATATCGTCAATGGAATAGTCTCTGCCTGGCCAGCGGTAAATGGACTGGCGTATCCATAGCAGCTTTTCCGAGTAGATACCCTCGGGACGGTCGACGAAAACCTCCTTTTTGCGGAGCTTTTCCGAGGTCTTGTACATGAGCAGCTGAAAATAAAGGTCGATAGCCTTTTCCTTGAAAGTATTTGCGGAGTAGTGCTCAAAGCACATACTGCGTATCATTTCCGACATCTCCGTAATGTCGGTGATATCAACGGGACGGTCCAGAGGTATATTGAGCTCCTCCATCATTTTCTGTTCGTCCTCATCGGGGAAAAAGTGCATCCAGTCATCGAAGTATTCATTGCTGGCAGGAAAGTAATATTGGGGCGTCTCGGGACGGAATATGATGAAGGAATGAGCGCCTGTGCGGATATCCTTGCCCTTTATCCTGAAATGTGCGGGGGTCTTGACTATGAGCATGAGCCAGCTTTCTGTGCCGTTTGGTCTGTCTATGCAGAAGCTTCTGCCGTGTCTGTGATTATAGCCTATCTCGACCATTTTCATGAGCTTTACCTCCTCCTGTTGGCAAATTACGGAATTATTATACCACAGCGGACAGTGGCGTGTCAATGACTTTCAGCACAAAAGTGATATATAAATCCATTATCCTTCGATAGTTGAATTTTAAAGCAGGATATGGTATACTTATTCAGTCAGGAGGCGATATATTGAAACTAAAGGACATTACCGCCGCATCAGCGGCTAAGGATATATTAACGGGCATCATCATAGCACTTGTATCCATACCCATATCCATGGGATATGCCCAGGTATCGGGACTTCCTGCTGTTTACGGCTTGTACGGTTCCATTTTCCCCATACTCATATTCGGACTTCTCTCCACCTCGAAGCAGTTTATCTTCGGCGTAGACGCGGCACCTGCCGCCCTTGTGGGAGCTTTTCTTGCCACACTTGGCATAGAGAGCGGCTCTGCTGAGGCAGTACAGCTTGTGCCGGTCATCAGTTTTTTCGTGGGAATCTCGCTCCTGCTTATGGCACTGTTCAGGGCGGGCAGAGTAGTTTCCTACATATCCACACCTGTTATGGGAGGCTTTATCAGCGGCATATCCACCACCATCATCTTCATGCAGATACCAAAGATACTTGGCGGCACAAGCGGCAGGGGGGGAGATAGTTGAGCTGGCGGAGCATATCGTTGAGACCTGCGCTCACAGCTTCAATGCCACATCAGCAATACTCGGGGGCACAGCCCTGGCGGTACTGCTCATCTCGAAAAAACTGATGCCTAAGCTTCCAATGTCGGTATTCGTCATGATAGGCGGAGCGGTGCTGGGTTACACCGGCTTTGCTGGCAGCCACGGCGTTGCCCTTCTTGAAAACGTAGAGCGGGGACTTCCGGCCTGGAGGCTTCCGCATTTCAGCGGCTGGGACCTTACACAGGTGCTTACCACAAGTCTTACCGTTGCTGTTGTAATAATGGCAGAGACTCTCCTTGCCTCCAGCAGCTATGCCGCAAAGAACGGCTACAAGCTGAAAAACGACCGCGAGATACTGGCATACGGACTTGGCAATATAGCTGCCTCCATGACTGGCTGCTGTCCTGTCAACGGCTCAGTGTCCCGAAGCGCAATGGGGGGAGCGGTACGGCGGAAAGTCACAGATAATGTCAATAGCGGCGTCATTTTCCATGATGCTGATAATGCTTTTCGGCACAGGCTTCATAAAGTATCTTCCCGTACCCATACTGACAGCCATAGTGGTCTCAGCGCTTCTTGGAGCCGTGGAATTCCACCTGATGAAGCGGCTTTTCAGACAGGACAAAAGGGAACTCTTCATCTTTTTCGGCGCCTTTTTCGGAGTACTCATTTTCGGCACAGTATACGGCGTAATGACAGGTGTGATACTCTCATTTATCAGCCTTATACTCAACGTTGCCAACCCAAAGCGCTCCTTCCTTGGAGTAATAGAGGGACATGAGGGCTTCCACAGCCTTGAGCGCAACACTTACGCCTATCCCGTCAGGGGAGCTGTTCTGTACAGATTTTCGGGCAATCTCTATTTTGCCAACATCAATATATTCATCTCGGATATTGAGTCCGCCCTCAAGGACGATACAAGGGTAGTCGTGGTGGACTCGGGAGCAGTCTGCAACATAGACATAACTGCCGCCGACAGGATAGCTGAGCTGAAAAAGCTTCTTGATGACAGGGGAATAAAGCTGTATTTCGCCTCCCATATCGGCTCACTTAATGACCGTTTCCGTCAGCTTGGACTTGGCTCCATGGTTGAGGAGGGGCATTGCAGGCGGACTATCCCCGCGGCGCTTCTTGACGCAGGCTTTACGGCTCCATATGATACCGAAAATGACAAGGAATCGGTCAAGGAAGAACTGCCCGTCCGCAGCTTTGAGCGCCTTGAGTTTGAGTGGGCGTTTGGTTCTGCTGCTGATGAGGAGATGGAGAAGTATGCAGAAAAGCTCCTTGTGAGTATCAACAGCAGCGGAAATGCCGAAGAGCAGCTGACTGGGATAATCAACGCCGATGAAAACTGGAAGGGCATGGGGGAGCTTGACCGCGAAGAGCTCCTTGTTCACCTGGAATCCCATCTGAAGGAGCTGTCGGAGAAGCTCCACATCAGCGAGGAGCGCATAGAGGAAGCCATAGAGCTACGGAAGCTGCGCCTTGCAAAGAGTATCGGCGTCAGGGATCCCAAGGCGCTGAAAACTCTGCGTGAGCACGACCGCCGCTTTGAAAAGTCGCTGAAAAAGCATGACTCAAAGCTGTATGAGAAGCTGCTTGCCCACAGACGAGAGGCGCTTGACAATCTGCGGAAGTCAAATCCCGAATTCACCGACCTTATTGACGATCTCTATAAGCATTGATAAAAAAGCCTGAGAGCGAAATACTCTCAGGCTTCTGAATTTAATGGACCCGAAGGGGATCGAACCCTCGGCCTCTGCGTTGCGAACGCAGCGCTCTCCCAACTGAGCTACGGGCCCACGATTGATCATGTCTATTTAAGCTGACGTAATTGATAAAAGTGCCGGCGGCGGGGGTCGAACCCGCACGGTGTTGCCACCACGAGATTTTGAGTTTTCATCTACCATTCACTTCAAATCACTCCACGTCACTTCAAATCACTTTTCATCACTCAGAAATCACGCAATATCGTCGATTCAGAACGATCAAATTTCAAAAATGGCGGTTTAGCGCGGTTTCAAAAA
>JAKPUQ010000121.1 GCA_029572815.1 Bacillota bacterium
TTATGACAAGATAGACCTGCTGAAGCCGCTGTATGTCGATGAGGAGACCGGGTATAGATACTATGACATCAAGCAAAGCGCGATACTGGACATGATCCAGTACATGAAGTCATTGGGAATGTCTTTGGAGCAGATAAGGAAGCAATTCGAACGGAAAGACATAGAGGGAATCCGAGATATCCTCAGGAAGCAAAGCAGGAACATAGATGAAGAGATAAGAAAACTCCACCAAATGAAGAGAGGTGTTGAGGCCTGCATCAGGAGCTATGATAGGTACTCGCGAATGCCCGAGGAAGGCATCATAACACTTGAGACCATCCCGGCGAGGAAAGTCTTCTGCTACGACGGGAAGATAAACATCTATGACCACGGCCTCGACACTTATGAGTATATCCTGAGGGAGCTGAAGAAGCAGGTGATCATCGCGGACCTGCCCATGGTGTACTTCTGCAACGTAGGCTCCATATTGCGAAAAGAGATGATTGATGCAGGTAAGTTCGAGTCCTCAGAGATATTCGTGTTCGTTGATGATGACTTTGAAGACCAAGAAGGCATAGAGGTGATACCAGGCGGCAATTACGTCTGCACATACTTCCACAGCTTCTGGAACGAAAGAGAGAGCGCCCGAAGGCTGTTTCACCACATAGATGAACAGGGATATCAGATAATCGGCGATTACGTGTGTGAAGTGGTGGTCGAGCTGCCCATCTTTGACAACAACGAAAGGAACATGTATGTGCGACTGCAGATACCGGTAGACATCCCAAGCATCGCGTGAATGTGGGCTGATTGGGAAAACCCGCCTCCCCCAGAGCCTCGGAGCCACCTCCCCGGTTGACTCTATTCTTACAATAGACATTACTCTTGAGTCAGGAGCAAAGAATAGGTCAAGTGAGGCTTGCAAGCTACCAATTGAGACCGCAAGGGGGAGAGCGCAATGAGAGAGAAGATCAAGGTCATTCAGTATGGCTGCGGGAAGATGGGCAGGTACTTCCTCAGGTATCTGTACGAGAAGGGCGCGGAG
>JAKPUQ010000123.1 GCA_029572815.1 Bacillota bacterium
GATGTATATATGCTTGCCTTAGGAGCTTTAAATGGCAATTGTAGACGTTGTGGCTCTACAGAGCGCAGAGTGAGAACACTTCTCGGTAAGTACAAAAACGACGACTTAACAGTTAAATCATCGGCTGCACGTGATGATCTGATAGACATCTGCCCCGAAGCAGCGATAGGAGGTAATCATGGATAAAGTTCACGAACAGAAATATGAATTCTGCAGGCACGAACTTCTTGTTCTTGTTCAGGCAATTGATAAGCAGATTCTGAGGCTTGAATATGAAGTAGACGATAACGGACAAGAAACAGTATACATAGTATGGCTCCAGAGCTACGGCGAGTACAGGAAGTCTATAAACGTCACAGCGGACAGCCTTCTTGCACTTGCAAGAGATGTCCTGAAGTATATTGATTAATTCTAAGGAGGAAAAAACATGAGCACAGAAATCATCGTAGTCAAGCAGCTCCCGATTATCGTTGAGCAGCTTGCACAAGTCAAGGAAGCAGTCATTGCAAGGGTGGAGACAGCAACTTCGCTCGTTTGCACCGACGAGACCGTCAAAGAGGTCAAGAAAGCCAGAGCAGAGCTTAACAGCGAGTTCAAGGCATGGGAAGAGAAGCGCAAGGAAGTCAAGACAGCAGTCATGACACCGTATGAGAAGTTCGAAGCGGTATACAAGGACTGCGTATCAGACACTTACAAGAAGGCCGACGCAGATCTGAAAGCAAAGATAGACGGTGTCGAGAAGGAGCTCAAGCAGAAGAAGGCAGACGAAGTGAAGGAATACTTCAATGAATATCTGGAGAGCGCAGGAATTGACTTCGTGACCTTCGAGCAGGCTAACATCAACGTTACACTTTCAGCAACCATGAAGAGCCTGAAGGAGCAGGCTAAAAGCTTCATTGATAAGATCAGCGACGATCTCGCACTTATCGATACTCAGGAGCATAAGGCCGAGATACTGGTAGAGTACAAGAAGACACTGAACGCATCAGCAGCAGTAACAGGTGTGAACGCAAGGTTCAAGGCTATTGAGGACGAGAAGAAGCGTATAGAAGAAGCCGAGATCAGGAAGGCAGCTGAAGAACAGCACATCGCCGAGATCAGAGCAGCAGTTCCAGAGCCTATCATGGAAGCAGTACCTGAGCCGATACCAGAAGTTGAAGCTCCTGCGGAAGAACAGCTCTATACACTCAAATTCACAGTTACAGCTACAAAGGACAAGCTCAGAGAGCTTAAAGCATTCTTAGATAATGGAGGTTATACATATGGCTAATCAGGAACAGAAGGCAGCTCAGAAAGCAGAGCTGACAGTATCATACGAAGTAGACGGTAACAAGGTTGTACTCACACCGTCAATCGTACAGCAGTACATAGTAGGAAGTGAGAACGGAACAATCACACTTCCTGAGTTCAAGCTTTTCACTGAGCTGTGCAAGGTAAGGAAGCTTAATCCGTTTCTGAAGGAAGTTTACTGCATCAAGTATGGCAAAAGTCCTGCTCAGATCGTAGTCGGCAAGGACGCAGTGCTTAAAAGAGCAGTTCTGAATCCGAGCTTTGATGGTATTGAAAGCGGTGTCATAGTTCAGAACATCAATACAGGCGATATCATCGAGAGAGCAGGTACATTCTATCTCAGAGATTCCGAAAGGCTTGTCGGTGGCTGGGCGAAGGTATACCGCAAGGACTGGACACATCCAACATATTGCAGCGTAGCGTTTGACGAGGTCGCACAGAAGACAAGAGATGGA
>JAKPUQ010000127.1 GCA_029572815.1 Bacillota bacterium
TTCCTCCAAAAACTGCTGATAGGTCATTGCCACAATATCAGCAGCGTCTTCCTTATCGCTATCTATAAAAGCTTTG
Source organism: Bacillota bacterium (assembly GCA_029572815.1). Classification (GTDB taxonomy): domain Bacteria; phylum Bacillota; class Clostridia; order Oscillospirales; family Ruminococcaceae; genus Ruminococcus. Next base: position 77 of record JAKPUQ010000127.1, read on the forward strand.
AACTGAACCGCAAGTGCTCTTCGGAGTGCTTGCGGATTTTTTTCTGCCGTGGGAGGTATTCCAAAGGCAAGCATTACATCGCCGTACTTATTCTTGTCGATGATCTTTTCAAAATATGCGCACAGTCCATCCTCATTAAAAGTCTTAAAAGAAGCCTTCAGGTCTGGAGACATCTTCCTCGACCCGTCATAGAGCTTGCGTTCCAAGGGCACATCGTCTGACTTTAATCTATCGCCCTGCTTGTGCGAGAAATAATTACTCCCTGCTTCAATAAAGCAGAAGGAGACAAAGATCCCGTTGTTCTTCCGGCTCGGAAAATACATCTGTGATGCCGTGCTCGGAAATATCCGGCTGAAATATTCACTTAATTCCAATCGAATACCTCCCCTCAAATCTTGTCCTATGTTTTGTCCTATGTGTCTCACGTTACCGGTCAGGCCGTCTCATTTTGCCGTGCGAAACTAACAATAGGCAGGGCAAAGAAAGCGGAAAGCCGACAATGCGAGACCTTAACTATTTAATTATACACAAAAACACGGTCTCTGTCAATAGTAGTTGGTTATAAACTCACATAAACCGACAAAGAACCACTTCATTGTTCCTCCTCACCAAAACCCTTGGATGCATCCCCTGATCAAGGATGAGTTCAGTTTCCAAGGGTGGTGCAAATAACGCAGCTGACTTCTGAACGGAAGGCTGAGCAGGAAGGAGATGAAAAACGTGACTAAAGACGAACGCGAGAATTGGATTATCAATATCGAGAACACCGCATCTACGATCAGCTCCCAATTGGGATCAGCTGTAGTTGACGGAGTATTCCAGCGATACGGCGCTCACAGCGTCGAAGACCTGAATCCGTGTGATCTGCCGGACGTATTCAGCGATTTATACGCCATCGAAGCGGATCTCAGATAACGGTCAATGCCCTGAGCAAGGCATAAAAAGGCTCACCGCTATGAACGCTCACCCGGCATGCAGAGTGGCTCGAACGGTCATAGCGGTCACAAGTAAATAAACACCAACCTACGAGCGTGGTTGGCAACTGAAACGGATTTATTTCCCGTTCCGGTCGGCCTTCCACGCTCTTTTTTCATGAGACCTCCGGTTCGGGAACCACACGAAAATCGGAGGTTTTATCATGCAAAACAATGAAAATCAGAAGACTTACTTTATTTACGTTCGCAGCACCGGCGAGAAGGTGCCGGTCACCAAGGAACAACACGACTCCTTCTATAAGGAAGCTGACCGTATTCGCCACAAAGAGCAGGATCACGGCAGGTGCATGTGCCCTTATCGCTTCATCTGGAAATGCGACGGTGACTGCATCGGCTGCGAATACCATGCAGCAGGTGACATTACTTCTCTGGATCAGCCTCTCCCTGATGGCAACGGCACCCTCGGTGACTATATTCCTGACCGCAGTAAGCCGATGGAAGAAGTCATCGCCGACCGCATGCTCTTAGAGCAGCTTTTTGCCAGACTGCGTGAGCTTGATCCAGAGGCCGATACCATCATCCAGCTTTGGAAGGATCACCCGGAGGGCATCTCCGACCGTGCTATTGCAAGAGAACTCGGTCGCCCGCAGAAGACCTTCGCGGATCAGATGAAGAAGTATCGCACCGACCTGCGCAGGATTACCGGCGATAAGTAATACCGAGACCACGAATCACACCCTTTCCGGCCACTATCTATCTTTCGGATGGTGGTCGGAATTTTTTTATAAAATTCTCCGCTCAAATCGACGGTTCATCTCCAGTGGAAGGTGAAGGCAAGAGAACACAGCCTTCAGAAAGCGAGGTGAACAACAGATGATTCGCAGTTACGCAGACACAGGCGGCAACGTGAACGAGGAGATCAAGCTCCTGAATTCCATCAGTCACGTATCCGCCAGACTGGCAAGGAACCTCTCACTCCTTGCCGCAAGCCAATCCGAGGAAGGAGGAAAAGAAAATGTCAAAGATGGCAGAAATGGCACAGACCATCGAAGAGCTCCGCACCGCTGCTGCTTCTATTAATGCCGCAGCCGACTGGCTCTACCAGCAGTTTTCCGG
>JAKPUQ010000135.1 GCA_029572815.1 Bacillota bacterium
CAAAACGCTTTGAGAATAGAAAGAAGCATATTCCGTCAGATAAAGCAGTTGCAGCCCAGAATGAGCATCAGCGTACATCTGGCTCCATTGTGCAGAAGCCGCATCATTTGCCGCTTTACCGCCGCCTCTGTTTTCAGCCCAAGTCCTGAAATGCGCTCTGGTTCCGTTTGCGCTTCCTCCTGTAATCGGGCAGACACCAGACACGGAACAGAGTTTGTCCCCTGCGGTATCCGTTACATCTGTTTGAGTCTCGATAACCGTAGCAGCTGCGGTTTCATCAGTCAGATTTTCGTCAACTGTGATTTTAGTTGCTGATTCAATCGTCTTGACTGTTACCGTAGTATTGTTGTCAGAGGTTCCGGTGATAACAAGTTTCTGTCCAACTGCAAGAGCCGTCGCCCAACCTGTTCTTGTGGCAATCGTAATAGAGTTATCAGAAGTTGCAAACACCGCACTCACGGAAGTCTGATAGCACTGACCAACATACTTAGCCGCTGACTTATCGTAAAGACTCGCTTCATAAGCTCCAACATAGACATAATCTTTCTCGGTGTCGTCACTCATAAACATTTCGTGGACTTTAAAACCAGTTAAAGGAACAGGAGAAACTTCCCAAGTATGAGTGGTTCCAGAATACCCGTATCTGTACCAGAACTTCGGTATCTCAACCATTACCTGACCGTCTGTTCCGTCAAGGTTGGAAGCAGTTGTGCCGTCCTCTTTCTTTGTCCAGTCCGTAGCACAAAGGTAATAAGCCACCGTCCCGTCATCTTCAACAACGCACCCTCTCATTCTCCTGTGAACAGGTAGAAAAGCATCCGGTAAAGTCATTCCGCAAGTCAGACCAGCGAGTGAGCCTGCCCGAACATAAGTGTCTGCTGATTCATCCCAAGAGACGCCGTAGTATTGCGGAATGTGTGCATCCACTACCGTCTTCACATCCGCCGGTGTCATCGCGCTTGCTGTATCAGTCCCTGCGAGGGCTTTCGTGGAACCGGAATAGACGGTAACACCCTTATTACTCGTGCTTGCATCTTTACACGCAATCGTAATGCTCCCTGCTGCGTTTATGACGTCAATGGCTTCGCCTTCTGTAATAGTCGCTAATACAGGGTCAGCGCCAGTTTTACCAATCACCAGTTGCCCATCGGTCATAGCTCCAAGAGCAGTAATGGGGTCAGTCCCAGAACCCAAGAGAACGCCGTGGTCTGTGAGGGTGGAA
>JAKPUQ010000144.1 GCA_029572815.1 Bacillota bacterium
ATAGTATCACAGCAGTGAGCCTGTCCGAAATCAAAATTCTCACCGATAAATACAGAACCGCCGTTGATATCCAGTGTCTGACCGGGCTTTGTGTCCCAGCCGTCGGGGGAGGCTGTTCTGAATACCAGATTGCGTCCCACCACAAGGTAACCGCCGTTTACATCAAGGCGTGCGCCCACACCGCCTGACCAGAACTCGGGTATATCGGTGTTGAATGACATATACTCGTTTACGATGAGGGTATGTCCGTTCATATCAAGGTCTGTGTCATGGAGATTGAGGCTGTAGGGGAAGTAAGCTCCGCCATCAACTCTCAGGTACTTCCTGAAAACACCGTCCCAGCCCTTATCGCCGGTATAAGCTGCCTCGAACCAAGCAAGATCGTCGGTGCCGATAGTACCGTCAGCGTTCTTGTCCATATACTCGAAGTAGTTATCGGAGCGCTTGGGAAGATTAGCGTAGTATTCAAGACCTTCCTGATCGTCCTCATTTACCACGCCGTCATGGTTGAGGTCAAGATCGTACCAGTAAACGATCTCTGCGACTGCAGCGTCTGATAACAGGCTGCTGTAGGAATCGCAGTCAAACAGATTGATCTCCCCGTCGCCGTTGAAGTCTCTTGCACCCGGGAGAGATGTGATGACATTATCTGCAAACTTCACAAAATCGTTAAAATCATTATTATTGATGATACCGTCTCCGTTAAGGTCATAGGAAGCTGCTGCGGAGTCCACCGCCATCTCCTCATCGTTCTCGCCCATTTCTATGTAGATCTGCTGCCAGTAATCCAGCTCCTCCTGTGACACGTCACCGTCACTGTCTGAATCCAGGTAAGGATCAAAGTCAGACGCGCCCTTTATGGCACCCAGGCAGCTCTCGACGTACTCAGCGTCATATTCGTTGAGCCAGTCATCTGTCCACTGGTTGCCGCAGTCGGGATTGTTGGTGGTATCACCGGGGACAAGGGTGAGGGTATCATGGGAACCGCCTGATCCAAGTGTGAAGGTTCCTGTTCCGCAGTCCTTCAGATAGAAGGGCAGATAGCCGTCGCACTCGAACTTGATGTGGAAAACATCGGAACCAAGACCTGCTGTTGTGATCTCATAGCTGTCGCCGTCATGGTATGTCTTGTGGTCCAGCTCCTCCCAGTTGCCGTTGAAGATACGGATATAAATGGGCGGATCGTCAGCTCTGCCGACTCCCGGCACCTCACCGAGGGCGATATTACCTCTTACGGTAAGAGCTTCTGCGATATCGCCGAAGGGGTCCGCCTCTGCGGACGCTGCCTGAGCTCTCTTTGCAGACCTGAGCTTATTCTGAGGACCTGCTGCCTCAAAATAGTCCACATCGCCAAGCTCGGAGGTGACCCTGCTGAACTCGTCAGCCAGTTCCTTCTCGCTCTTCTTTGCTTTGATGGCATCAGCCGCAAAAGCAATTGAGTCGGGATGAAGGGGACCCATTGACCTGCCGTCGCCCGTGATCAGAGCCTGACCCACGAACACTGTTGAGAGTGCCGCAGCGATGATGCGATTGATGTTTTTACTCATTAGATCAAACCTTTCTGAATAAATTCTGTGGCTGTGCAGCGAATAATAGAAAAATATCAGCTGTGACTGCGGACATTACAGGTGCCGACCCGAAAGCACGATTTGTTATGCGTCCGTTTACTGTGTTTAATGACCGATCAAATACAGCATAGCTGCAAAAACGTTTTTTCCAAAGCCAAACAGTCACAAAGAACATTCTATCACAGCTGCCGCTCATTTTCAAATGTTTATTTTTTATCGGTATATATTGAAAAAATATAGATTTCACACCTGCCTGTTTTTCGGAAGAAATGAGCAGCAGCACAAAAATGCTGTCTGTGTTTTTCACACAAAAATGATAACTCAGAGCGACAAAAAAGTGCCTGCTCCGGTGGGAGCAGGCACATAAAGTTATATTATTTTATTTCCGACATGGCGTCATCTATTATCTCATCAGGGAAGCCGATGACGCTCAGCAGCCTTATAGCATTGCTTGAGCGGCTTATGCCGTCATGGATAGTGTAATCAAAGACAACGTCACCGTCCTCAAGGCTTTCACAGAAGTGGTAGTTGCTGTATACGCCGTCGAAGGACTGAGCCAGCTCAATATCGTGAGTCGCCACCATGAGCAAACAGTTCCTGCTGTCAAAATACCGCAGCACAGCTTTGGAAGCGGCAATTCGCTCCACAGTGTTGGTGCCCTTGAGTATCTCATCGATGGCAAGGAAAATGAGCCTGCCGCTGTCAGCCAGCTCCACCATGCGCTTCAGGTACTTTATCTCGCGGATATAGTAGCTCTCCCCTGTCAGCAGATCGTCCCTGACCGCCATGGAGGTGACAACGCCGCAGTATGGCACTGTGGCGTGCTCCGCGGTACAGGTGAAAATGGACTGACCAAGGATAAGGTTTATGGCTGCCGCCTTTATAAATGTGGACTTTCCCGAGGCGTTGGAGCCTGTTATTATGGCATTGCGCTCAAATCTGAAATCGTTGGCAACAGGATCGTCCAGCATGGGGTGAAAGACCTGTTTGAACTCAAATCGTTTTTCCTCGGTGAGCTCAGGCACACAGCAATGGGGCAGGCTCTTCCGGAATGAGCCCACGGCAATGGAGCAGTCTATGCTGCCAAGATAGCGGTATACCTGCATATACTCCTCCTTCTTGTCAGCCAGCTCCGAAGCTCCTCTGTTGTAGAGTATGAAGCTTATCATCAGGGGACCTGTAATGTATGAACTCAGCTGTGAAAGGATGTCGTCCGACATCATCATGGAGCGCTTCATGTTCAGCAGACTCAGTATTTTTGCCGTCTTTCTCAGCTTTTTCAGCGGAGCCTCCACCGACTTTGAGAACTGAGGCACCATTCCGCTGACCTTTGAAGCAGCATTTATGGTCATTCCTGCGGAAAAAAGGCTTTCAAGCCTGTTCTCGTAAGTTCCTCTGAGGAAAATATATGCCACGAAGTTCACAAGGTAGTTGAAGATAAACAGCATGGTGAAAACGGGACTCATGAGCACGACCGCCAGTATGACGAAAAGCAGAAGCGTTCCCAGCATGACGGGATAGATATATCTGAACGGAAGATAGCGTTTATCCGCCTCATCAGCCAGTCCCACGGCGTAATAGGCGCTTATGGGCTTTCCAACGCTGTAGAGATATTTCCTGACCTCATTTCGCTTTTCCTCGTTCTCCTCAAAAAAGCTGATGACTTCGCTGCTCAGACGGGGCTCTCTCTCCCTGCTGCCCAGGATATGCAGTGTGGAATACAGGTACTGCTCTCCTGCAAAGCTGTCGGTGTGATCGGCGCGGAAAAAGATATTGTCCATTTCAAGGTCGTTCCAGGTAATATCGTCCACAATCTCGTCATTGCGCAGTTCCTTTTTCTCCCGCTCATACAGCAGGGCAATACTGTCCATTCTGTCCCTGACGTCTGCCTTCACACGGTCCTTGTCTCCGTAGGAGCTGCGTATGCGGAAGCTTATTGCCTGTTTGTTTCGTATGGTGCGAATTACCGCCCCTATGATAAAGCAGATAATAAGCGCGGGTATTATAAATAGTGGTCTCATGTCTCCTCCTGTAAAACTTTTTTATTTATTATATCATCTTTTAGTGTAAAGGTCAACACGGTCCAGCGCTGCTTATTTCACGGTATAACAGTACCGACGGGAATTATTTTTCCGCCTCCCTTGCTTTATCTCAGCTAATGTGCTAAAATATATAAAACAAAGGAGGCTGAACATGAGTACTATTCTTCTTGCAGAGGATGACAACACCCTGCGCAAAAACATAACTATGGCACTGGAGACAGAGGGCTATAATGTCATTGCAGTCTCCACCACCGAAAAAGCCGGGGAGCTTGCTGCTCAGGCTGACCTGCTCATACTGGACGTCATGCTCCCCGACGGCAACGGCATAGAGCTGTGCAGACGTCTGCGCAGGACTATAAAAGCTCCTGTCATATTCCTCACCTCCTGCGACGACGAGGCAGACATAATCCGCGGACTTGACAGCGGCGGCGACGATTACATTACCAAGCCCTTCAGACTCCGCGAGCTCTTCTCACGTATCAGGGCAAACCTCAGACGCATACCCGATGTGCCTCAGCTGGATCTGACCGCTCTGGAGCAGAAGCTGCTGAACTACCTTATGCAGAACCGCGGACAGTTCCTGACCCGCGACCAGATACTTGAGTACCTCTGGAATCAAAGGGCACCTTTGTAAATGACAACACTCTTTCCGTGAATATCAGCAGGCTCCGCGAAAAGCTCAACAATGCAGAGGGCTGCGGCACCATAGTTACAAAGCGAGGAATAGGCTATAAATGGACAGATTCATAAACAACCGCGCTCCGAGAAGGCTGGTGCTGATACTTGTACTGCTGCTGTGCGTCTCCGCAGCAGCCGCATATTTCATCTCAGGAAAATGCGCTGAGAGGATAGTCTCGGAGCAGATACAGGCAGGGCTGTCAGTTGCAGGCGGCGGAAAGCTCACACAGTCTCCCGACGAGGAGCATATCTCCGCAGGCGAGGAGCTGCTCAGTGAATACGGCATTGACCGCAGCCTGCCGCCGCAGCTCATGTACAGCTACAAGGGCATTCGCAGGCGTATATTTGTCCCTGTGTTCGGACTAATGGCGGCGGTATCTCTTATCTGGTTCATCGCAGCTGCAAGAGAGCTCATGGCGATTTACCGCGACCTTGAGAAAATACGCAACGAATGCATAGCCGCTGCGGACTCCCCCGACAAGAGGATAACCCTTTACAGCCATGACCTGAGCTCAGTCCGCAGGGTAGCCGAGAGCGCAGACCTTCTGGTCAGCAGACTTGACCACACCATGTTCACTCTCAGCAGCGAGCAGAAATACCTTCGCAGCTTCCTCACCGACCTTTCCCACCAGATAAAGACCTCTCTTGCGGTGGTAAGGCTCAACACGGATATGCTGGCGGAGCTGCCCGACATCTCCGAGGAGCAGCGCACCAAGCTGTCCGACGAGATACAGCTCAATCTTGACGCCATGGAGAACATGGTCATTGAGGCTATAAAGATGGCTAAGCTTGACGCCGACGCCGTTGAATACGATATCCAGGACAACTCACCTGCGGAGATATGCAGCCTTGCGCTGAAACGCCTTGCACCCATGCTCCGCAAGAAAAACATATCCGTCCGCACCGACCTTGACGAAAATGTCAGGCTCATGTGCGACAAGGGCTGGCTCTGTGAGGCTGTGGAGAACATAATCAAGAACTCCGCCGACCACTCGGAGTGTACGGAAATATCCGCCGAGGTCAGCGATGACCCCATCAAGGTCACCATAGCTCTCTCCGACAACGGAAAGGGCATACCCCAGAGCGAGATACCAAAGCTTTTCGAGCGCTTCGCCTCGGGTAACAGTGACCGCTCCATGTACAGCTCGGGACTGGGGATGTCCATCTCACAGGAGATAGTCCGCGGCAACGGCGGAGAGATACTCATCTACTCCGAGGAGGGCAAGGGCTCACGATTTGAATTCATATTCCTGAAAAACTGAGAGTTTTCTCAGTTTTTTGCTTTTTGTAACATTGCTGTAAGGTTCATGCTTTACAATACAGTCAGAATAAGGAACGGAGGTCCTGTTATGGGAAACGATATAATACTTAAAACCGAAAAACTTACCAAGCAGTACGGCGAGGGCGAGAACGCATTACTTGCCGTAAACGGCATAGACCTTGAGATCCGCAAGGGCGAGTTCGTGGCTATCACAGGCGAGAGCGGCAGCGGCAAGACCACTCTGCTCAACTGTCTCGGCTCGCTTGACCGTCCCACCAGCGGCAGCATAATCTTCGACGGAAGGGACATCACAGGGCTCAGCGACAACGCCCTCTCCGCCTACCGCCGCAGGAGCATAGGCTTCATCTTCCAGAACTTCAACCTCATACCCGTGCTGAATGTTGAGGAGAATATAGTTCTCCCCCTCAATCTGGACAACACTCCCCCCGATATGGAGTATCTTGACGAGCTGCTCCGTCTTACCGGGCTTGACAGCAAGCGCCGTAACTTCCCCCACGAGCTCTCGGGCGGTCAGCAGCAGCGTGTGGCATTCGCAAGGGCTCTGGTCCACAAGCCACAGCTCATACTGGCTGACGAGCCCACGGGAAACCTTGACAGCAAGAACAGCCGCGAGATAATCTCCATACTGAAAAACTCCATCAAGAAGTATGACCAGACGCTCATACTCATAACCCATGACGGCAGCATTGCTGCTCAGGCAGACCGTATCTGCCGGATCACCGACGGCGTTCTCAGCGAATAAGGAGGCGGCAGAATGAAACATCTCATCTCTCTTTCTATCAAATATATCCGCCGCCAGAAGGTCCGCACCTTCCTCACATTCATGTGCATAATGCTCTCCGCATTCATACTCGCCACGGTCTGCTCCTTCGGCAGCAGCCTCTACACCACCCTCTACAACTACACCGAGCATGACGACGGCTTGTGGGAAGTGGACGTAACAAATTGGGTAAGACAAGCAGAGGATTATAGCAAGGCTCTGGATATAGTCAAGAACCACGCTGTTGTGGACGATTACCTCCAGTCTCATTCGGAATGGCTGAGCTACAAGGAGCATATCGGCTTTTTTGAGATAAGCGACGGAAAAAGCTCATCAAGGGCACAAATGATCATCAGTGACAGCTATTACGGAAATAAGAAGCTATCAGCTGCCAATTCTCCCGATCCGAATTTCAACCTTGATACCGATAATACCGAAGGCGTGTTTCTTCCTTCCTGCTTCAAGAAAATGGGCTATTCAGAGGGAGATACCGTGACCTTCACCATCACGCCATTCAGCGCAAGGCTGGACGAGGACAGCGACATCATCAAGCAGCTCCGCGCCGAGCTGAAGGAGAAGAACGGCACAAGCCTCACACCCATGGATATAGGCTTTGAGCACCTTTCCGAGGAGCTTCAGCAGAAGGCTTCGGGAGCTAATCTGTTCATGAGTCTCCAGCTCAGGGATATAGACATAGATGACTATCCTCTCACGGATTTAGGCTACGGCGAGCCTGCGGAGTACACCGTGAAAATAGCGGGCTTCACCAACGGCATGAAAGGTTTCGGCACCTCCTATTCATCCTTCGTCAACACCAAGAGCGAGGGTGTAGACCTTGAAAAAGTATACGAGAAGAACCACTTTCTCGAAAAAAGCTTAAGTGACGAAATGTTCATCCGCGTAAAGGATGACTGTGACTATGAGAAGGCACTGGAGACACTGTTCACCGACCTCGGTCACGATTATAACACTGAGTTCTACAGAGATACCTTCCAACACCACGAAAACTCCACTCTGCTTGGACTGGAATGGAAAAGCGCCGACGCAATATACAGCATACTTCCCCTGTTCGTGCTGCCCCTTCTTGCAGTCCTGCTCATAGCATGGTTCATCGCAAGATTTATCATCGACAATGCCTTTGAAATGGCTGTTCAGGAGAGAAGCACCCACTTCGCCGCCCTCCGTATCATGGGAGCCTCAAAGGGACAGGTAGCGGCGATAGTCCTCATAGAAGCGGTATTCTACTGCCTAACAGCCGTGCCCCTCGGTATACTCACAGCTATATTCATCTGCCGCAGCGCCTTCAACTCCTTCCACAGGATAGGCTTCCCACTGTTTGAATTCTCAGTAAAGGGAGTATTCCTCGCCATCGCCGCAGGGCTCTGTATACTGGCGATACTGGTATCCGCCTTCACATCGGCAATGTGGGCTTCCAGAAAGCTCTCCCCTGCCGAGGCTCTGAATTTCGGCAAGCCCAAGAGCAAAAAGCGCAGGCTGCGCAGATACAAGTCAAAGCTGAACCTGAGCTCAAAGAGGTTCCTGAGAAGATACACCAGAAAGAATATAGGCGCTTCAAAGAGCCGTTTCGTGATCTCTACCATAACTATGGGTCTGGGAGTCCTCATGTTCACCTTCACAGCCCTTATCGGTACCTTCGTAAAGGACGTCTCGGGAATACTCAACAGGGAGATCGATTGTGATTACTACGTTCAGACCCTGTATGCAGACAGCGGCTTCACAGAAAACGCAGATAAATACTTTGCTGGGAATGACGCCTTCTCGGAGTTCCGTATCAACTCATATTTTACAACGGGGATTACCTCCGTCTCTGATACCTCTGAGGTCTCGGACAAGAGACTGTCAAACATTTTAGAAAAAGGTATGTCTATGGTCTTTGCCGTAGACGAGGGCGAATACAACAGAGACTATTTCGACGAGATAACAGGCATGAGCTATGAAGAGTTCAGAGACAGCGGCACTGCATTCTTCAATATAAGCAACACCATCCATGACCCGGATACATACAAGACCACAGAGGTCAGCGAGCGCAGGTACGAGAAATTCAGCAAGCCCATTTCCGTTGAGGGCTCACAGGGCTTCAAGACAGATGTCACAGGCGTCGTCTACAGCCCGAAGGCTATAGGATACGCCCTCATAGTCCCCATTGAAATGGCAGACGGCTACACCACGGAATATGATATGTACCTAACCGTCAACGGGATGAAAAACTACGAAAAAGCCAACAGTACCATGGAGAAATATATAGACAGTACCACCCTCATCCAATTTGAAGATTTCTTCATGGCGAAAACGGGACTGAAAGAGTTCGTAAAGGCTATCGTCAAGATAGTCCTCATCTTCCTCATATCCATATGGCTTGTGGGAATACTCTCCATGATAAACTGCGTCAACACCAGCGTTCTTAACAGAAGCCGCGAGCTGATGATGCTCAGGAGCGTTGGCATGACGCGGAAACAGCTCCGCAAGAGCGTTATCCTTGAGACAATCATGTTCTCCGCAACGGCTGCGGTGATCGGCACACTGCTGGGACTGGGCTTATTCCTCATATTCGTATACCTGCTCATTCGTGAGCCCGGTATGCTCCATATCGGCAAGGTAGCGACGGTCCTCATCGCTTCACTGACACTGAACATCATCATATCTCTCCTTTCAGCTATACCTGCCATAAGAAATCTCGGCAAGGTAGAAGCCATCGCACAGGCAGCTGTATGATAAACTATGACAGCACATGAAATAACAACAGCCCCTGAGCATTCAGATCAATGCTCAGGGGCATATTTCTTATCAGCAAAAGTCGCTCAAAGCTGCTTCATCAGCTCGTCTATGAGGGATCTCTTTGCAAGTCCGTCGGAAAAAGTTGTTGCTCCGCCGCAGGCAGTTCCCAGCTTCATGGCATGATCGAAGTCTCCGTTCATCATTCCCGCTACAAAGCCTGCCACCATGGAGTCTCCTGCGCCTACCGAGTTCCTTACCTTGCCGCTGCAGACTCCGCACTTGTGGAGCACGCCGTTTTCATCAAGGAGGACAGCGCCCTTTTCCGCCATGGAAACAAGCACGTTCCTTGCGCCCATACTGCGGAGCTTCTCCGCGTACTCAGCCACCTGCTCCTGCGTGGTGAGAGTGACGCCGAATATCTCCTCCAGCTCACGATCATTGGGCTTTACGAGATAGGGACGATACTTCAGTACGTTCATCAGCAGGTCCCCCGTAGCGTCAACTACGGTCTTTATGGATCTGTCGGACAGCCTTTCAAGTATCTTTTCGTATATATCCGAGGGAAGAGTGCCCGGGATACTTCCCGCAAGAATGAGGGTATCTCCGTCAACAAGCTTGTCAAGCTTCGCAAAGAGCTTCTCCAGTGCTTCAGTGCTTATATCGGGGTCCTGTCCGTTCAGCTCGGTCTCCTCGTCGGACTTTATCTTCACGTTGATACGTGAATTGCCACGCTCAAGCCTTACAAAGTCAGCTTCAATGCCCATTGAACATACTCCCTGCTCAATGGCTTTCCCCGTAAAGCCTGCGGTGAAGCCCAGGGTCTTTGAAGCAACTCCCAGCTCCGCAAGGACCACAGAAACATTTATGCCCTTGCCGCCGAAATATATCTCCTCGTGTGAGGAACGGTTAACGTCTCCCAGCTTCATGCCGTCGGTGTGTACCACATAGTCTATGGCAGGATTGAAGGTTACGGTATATATCATAATAAAGCCTCCTCTGTGTATCAGGGAATATCTGTTTTCATTATACCACTTTGTAAGAAAGCGGTCAATAGCTTTATTCTGTCTTTCCGGAGCGTTGACAAAACGGGCAGAATATGCTATAGTGAAAATAGTCCAGGATATGGACTATCAGCGTATACAAGCGGATTTCCGCAAAATATAAGGAGGTATTTTTTATGAGAAAGAATTTAGGTGTACAGCCTGCGCTGTTCCCAATGCCCGTAGTTATCGTTGCTGCATACGCAGCTGACGGAAGCATCTGTGCAATGAACGCAGCATGGGCTCAGATCTGCGATATGGACAAGATCGCTCTTTTCATCGATGCAGACCACAAGACCACAAAGAACATTATGGAGACAAAGGCTTTCACAGTAAGCATTGCAGACGTCCCCAATATGGCTCCCGCAGACTTCTTCGGTATCGCCACGGGAAACAAGATGCCCGATAAATTTGAGCGCTCAGGCTGCCACGCTGTAAAGAGCGAATTCGTAAATGCTCCTATAATCACAGAGTTCCCCGTTGCTATCGAGTGCGAGCTTGCTGAGGAGATAGATACCCCCAATATGCACGCTATCGTGGGAAAAATAGTCAACGTAAGCGCTGACGAGCAGGTCATCGGCGACAAGGACAAGATACTCCCCGAGAAGGTAAATGCCCTCATCTTTGACCAGTACCGCAGCGGCTATTTTGCTGTTGGCGAAAAGGTTGGTCAGGCATGGAATGCAGGCAAGGACCTGATGAAGTAAATACAAGACAAAAGCCGCTGCGGAATGCAGCGGCTTTTGCCCTCATGGATAGTTTATCTATATAAACAGGAAATGTGGATAGCTTTTCATGCTCCGCCATTTCGGCGTTCCTGTTTCCTGAAGATATTATAGACAGCACTCAGAGAACGGCAATGTTGTTCTTCTTTGCCCTGCTCTCCTTTTCGGCAATGAGCACCATAACAAATGACATCAGTCCGCCTACAAAGAAGTCGTTTGCTGAGAGACTGCTGTATGTTCCTGTCTTGTCGAATACTGCCCTGAAGTAAACAAATATCATAGCAGCCATAGTGATAACGTAGAGCACCTTGTAAATTGCGAATAATACCTTTTCTGACTTTTTCATAATGATCATTTCCTTTCGTTTTTCCTGTTTATCATCGGGGCTTTTCCCCGTTTCCATGATCTTATTATACACCCTCTGCAAGGCTTTGTCCTTCGCTTAATATTACGGAGCATTACAATTTTGAAAGGTTGATCGGTGCGCCTTTATGGTGGCTGCGCTGACAAAAGCACTGACTGCTGCTCGGAAAAGTGCAAAAACGCGGCTGTTTCACGGCAAAAATAGGCAATATTGCCATTGAAATTTCCTGCGTAAAATGTTATAATATAGACATAATCAGAGTATTACTGACTTAGAGATCCAGAACCACCTTTATAAAGCAAAGCCCTGTTGCATTATATGTGCCGCAGGGCTTTTGCTTGCAAAAAATATCCGCACAGCAATTACTGTGCGGATTTTTCTTATTCTTATTCAGCTTCGCCGTTTTTCAGTCTGAGTCTTTCTTCCTCTTTGAGTCGTGCTTCCTCCTCAAGGCGTTTCTCCTCTTCCACGAGTTCCTTTTCATAATCTGTCATTGCCTTGTCCTTTTCGCCGACGTAAAGAGTGATGTCCTTGGTGATCTTGCCGTTCTTTACTGTGAATGATGCCATATCAGATTTGTATATTGCCTCGTCCTCGAATATATCAAGCTCTCTGGACATCTCTGCGCCAAGCTCTGTCCAGATCCATACGCCGCGGTAGGGATCATCGTCAGGATACCTGAAACCGCTTATCATGTAGTCGCCGTCCTTGAGGGCGATCTTCTGACACGGCTTCACATCTGTCATTATAGTGTCATCCCCCTGATAGATAGTGTATGTAGCATCACCTGTATAGGGCTGCTTATCGGGCCATGTGAGAACATTGAATGAGATCTCCTTCTCGCCGTCTAAAGGCTCAAAGTAGAAATTGAAGTTGCTTGAATAGTTGTATGCATAACCGAAGCCTACATATTTCTCTTCATTGCTGGGCTTATATCCCTCGGGAACGCTGTCTACTCTTACCTTGTAGCTGTTGCCGCATGTGCAGTAAAGATCCTTAAACACCTTTGTAGTTCCGTCGGAAGTGAACTTTGTCTCCTTCGCATAGGTCAAGGGAGCCTCTATAAGTGTGAGCTCAACGCCCTCAAGAGGCAGACCTGTCAGAGTATCATAGCAATTTACGGTTATGGTATTGCCATTTCCTTCAATGCCTCCGAAATTTATGAACAGATCTCTGTCAGCCTTGCCGTCAACTACAGAGAAGTCGATACCCTCTGACCAGTCCTCAAATGTAGCATCGGGGTAGTATCCCTTGATCGTAGCAGCAATATCGCTGTCGGGATCTACCAGTGCAACGGGATAGTCGAAGGGATTGAAGTCTGCATGGTAATCGCCGTCAGGAAGTGCAAACTCCATATCATAGTCTCTCTGATAGTAATAATTGCCGTCCTTATCGGTTATGGTAAGGTTGCCGTAGCCAAGGTACTCAATTCCCTGGCCCCAGTCCATGCTTGTGATCTTTACATTGTTTTTGACATTGTCAGCAGCAACTCTGATAACCAGCTCCTTCTCGGCTGTACCGGCGGGCATATCAAATTCGACAACCTGATCCCAGTTCTTATAGGGTTCGTCGTAGCCTTCGGGAAGGTCTGTTACATTAACGAAATACTGATAATCCTTATCATCGGGAAGTCCGTAGTAATTGATCTCCTCGCCGTTGGTAGGCACCTGACCGCCGATAGTATAGAGATAATTGTTATTGAGCTCGGAAACCTCAACAGTCGCATTCTCCAGCGGTTCGCCTGTCAGCATATCCACCACCTTGATAGAGAGCTTTGTGCCCGCAGGCTTCTTCTCGCCTACCAGCTGCTTTCTCAGATATACCATGTCGAAAACGTCGATAACTCCGTCAGCAAGGAGATCAGCGTTCTTAATATTGCCCATTTCCTCGATATGTCCAAGCAGATAGCGGTTGAGCTGCACTGCGTCCGAAATGCCTACATCGCCGTCGAAATTGACGTCGCCGAAAAGTGTGAGCACCTGTCCGTTCTCGACTACATAATCCTCAGCCGAAGCTGCGGGGATATTCATAGCCATAGGTGCCGCAGCCATAACAGCTGCTGTGATGAATGCCCTGATCCGATTTTTAGTGTTCATTGTCTTATACCTCCTGTCAATATTAGGAGCCCCCTAAGCTCCCCTTATAAAGTAAGTGTAACATATTGAATAAAATTTGTCAATGTTCTTGATAAAAAATGTACTTTAGGTGCACCGGACGTGGATTATTTAAGGAGCGTTTTGTGCAGTATGACATATAATTTTCCGCTGAATACAGGCTTTTCCCCTCACTTCTGCACCTGAGGCACAAAAAAGCAGGACGCCAATGACGTCCTGCCCTTTTCTCATATTTTTCTCAGCCGTTAAGCAGGCTTATCACTCGCCCTCTGCGCCTGAGACCTCGTCCACATAGAAGTCTGTAAGGCTGTCGGGAGACTCAACATAAAGCTGAAGGTTTTCAGCTCCGTCGGGGATAACGTATGCGGGATTTTCAAGGGTTACCCACTCGCCGCTCTTTGCAGGCACAAGTGCCACCTCATCGTACTTCTCGCCGTCGCAGTCATACTGCATGGTGAGCTTCATAGTGACGTCCTTACCGCTGTTCTGCATTGCCTTTGCGCTGAACTTATAAGCCTGACCCGGCTTGTAGGTATCGCTGCTGAGCATGATGGTAGCGCCGTTCCAGTTGTCTGTTCTTCCGCTTACGAACAGTGACTGTGAGCCGTCGGAAGCGTTCTCCTTGTCAACGCTTACCATAGAACCGCCTCTGGGGATCCAGCCTTCCTTGCCATTCTCGAAGCTTATATCAAAGAAGCCAACTGCCTCTGGAGTTCCCGAATCTGCCTCAGCCTCTGCAAGCTGTGCGATAGCGTCATTGTCAACAGTAACGGTTATATCCGTAGCCTCGGCATAGGTGCCGCCTGTCTTGAGCTCGTTCTTGTAGACCTTAGCCTTGCCCATGGACTGATAGCCCTCGATGGTCAGTGCAACCTCGTACATATTGCCCAGCTCAAGTCCGCACTTAGCCCATGCGTCGAAGTGCTTGGAAACGGAGATAGTCCCCTCGATCTTTGTGCCGTCGCCCTCGGGCTTGGACTGCCTTACGCTCCAGTACTGGTCAAAGGTCTGAGTGCCGTCGATAGAGGGCTGCTCGTATCTTGTGGTCTTGTATATATCATATGTGCCGCCGTCAACAGTAACTGTACCCAGCGCCATAGGAGCTCCGGGTGGTCTCCAGCTTCCCCAGGATTCCACGATGTAGAACTCTATGAGGGGATCTCTTGTCCAGCCGTAAACACACATATAGGAATTGCCGATGGGGTCATAGTCAACGCCGTAGTCCACGGTGATATTGCCCAGGTCCTTGTAGGTCTGTGTGCAGTCGTACTTCTTTCCACGGCGGAAAAGAGCATTGTTGATATTGCTCCATTCGCAGGAGAAGGTACCGCCTCCGGGCTCTACGTTGAAGGTGGTGTCGCCCTCGTCCTTCCAGAGCTCATAGTCATAGCCGTCGGCAGAGCCTGTTACATTCTCGGTAAACACCTCTGTCTTGGCGTTATTTGAGCTGCATCCTGTCAGCGCACCGATCATGCAAACAACTGCTGCGGCTGTTGAGAGTTTCTTTAAAATGCCATTCTTCATTCAGGTCATGACCTCGCTTTCCTTTTGTAGCCCGGTCATTACGGGCTTTCAATACTGATTGTAACACATGATACGAATTTTTCAAGTCATTTTTTGCGGCTGCTCGGTCGTATCTTGCGTTCAGAGCTGCTCATGCTCCCGCTTTACCAGTGAAGAACATCCGGCAGGCAAAGTGTGAGCTGCGGCATAAAAAGTCCTCATTTTCCGCGGTAAACCGTCTGTAATCCACCTTCACGGGGCAGTCTCCTCCGCGGAAGGACATGAGCCAGATAAACAGTGACAGGTGCCCCATGGTGCCGTCCCGATGAACAGCAATAACGTGACCCGTTTTCCACTTGTCACGGGCGAGCTCGCCGAAGCGGAAGCCCTCCTCCCTGCGAAAGAACTCCTCGCAGAGCTCATGGCTGTCAAAGTAGACCCATACCGTTTCCTCGCTTTTCAGCAGCTTCCTGATACTTCTCATAAATATGCACTCCTTGAAAAATATTCCACAAGAGTGCGAAAAAGCGGCTCCATCGTCACGACAGAGCCGCTCTGTGAGCTTTTTTACTCCATCGTTCAAGCTTTAGCACCTTACCTATCGGGCAGGTTGCTGTGCGGTCACAGGGCTTGTCCCTCACGCACTCTCTATGGTATTTATATTATAACACGCCAAAATGGATTTTTCAACCCTTTTTTCAAAAAGCCTCAGATTTTTCAGTACTCCTCGCCGAAGACCACTCCGTAACCGTCGGTAAAGATAACTCTTCTTTCACCTTCGTTATCATAAGCAGGGTCAAGAACAAACTTTATCCACCTGTTGTTGTTCCTGAAGCTATCGGTGATATGATAATAGCTTTCAGGCAGCTCAGTCATCATGCTCCAGTGCATATCATAATTGAGATAGCTGTCATTGTACTGATTTTCCAGATAATCCTTTATGTTATCAAATGCGGAGCCTATATCTATGTCCTCATCGGTAATAAAGCTGGGGCCTTCATTCACAAGGGGATATTCCGATAAAGTATAGTCCCTGTTCTCATCATATTCCGTACCGCCGACAGAGCCCGTGATGACCTTCCACTTGCCGTCATCGGTCTTCTCAAACTCAACTGTGAGAGCCAGTGCCTCAAATGAGCCGTCTTCAAGGGGCTTCTTTACTATGCGCTCCCAGGTAAACCTGTCACTGCTGACGAAGAAGGCTCTGTCAGAAAGTATATTGTCCTTCCATTCCTCCTCGGAAAAACCGTGCTTTGCAGTGACCCTTGCATAGAATTCACCGTTATACTCAAGGAAATAGCATTCATCTATAAGATCACCGGGCTGACGGTCACTTACGTCACCTCCGAAGCTGAATGTGGTCTCGGGTGAGACCAGATATTCTCTGTAATGATCGCACATCTCAGCAAAGGTGCTGAATCTTGGATCATTCATCTTATAGAAGACGACATCGAACTCCTCGCCGAAGGATTCGTACCTGAAGGTTATGTCCTCCTGCTCGGTATTGATGCGCTCCTGCGTGTTAAGGCTCCATGATTCAAAAAACACAGGAAGCATATCCTCGAATATGTCCCTCATATCCGCCTCAGTCAGTGCTCTCTCTGTGGGCGGCTCTGTAGTGGGATCAGTGAAAAAATCCGTTGTCACCTCATAGTAATCGGGCTCCGATACCTGTGAAAGCTTGCTGCTCCTGTTGAGTGCAAAGCCTGTGCCCACTCCTCCTGCTATAAGAATGAAAGCGGCGGCTGCACAAAGCGGCCTGTACCATACAGGTCTGTGATACACCTCAACTCCCTCCACCACTGTTTCCTCGGGTTCAGCTCTGACGGGCTTTTCTTCTGTCTCTTCATCATCAGCAGTGTCGGAATGTCTGATAAGACTATTATATTTCTTTTCGCTCATAGCAAATACCTTTTTCATTACCGCCTCCTCGTCGGCTGAAAAAGGGACCAGCTCCTCAATAATGTCATCTTCGGCATTTTCAAGGATATCAAGGTCTGTGTCTTTCATATCATCCCCTCCTTTATGCCTCTATTCTCAAGAACTCTGCGCAGCTTGTCCGCCGCGCGTTTACATCTCATACGGACAGTGGACGGATTCATTGACAGAAGCGTCCCTATCTGATTAGATCTTTTATTGTAATAATATTTTTGTATGATAATGGTCGAATCAGGTTCACCTAGCTCTTTTATGCTGTCGATCAATATACGTCTAAGTTCTGATTTTTCACTTTGCTTCTCAAGATCAATGTCTGAGCTTATCTCGTGAGAGCTATCATCATCCATAGAAACCGTCCTGCCCGATCTTCTGACAAGCTTTCTGTAGTGATCTATGCTCATCCTCTTTGCAACAGTGCCTATAAAGCCCTTCATATCACCGCTTGAGTACTTTTCTCCGAAGGTAAAGAAGACCTGAGCAAAAATATCACTGATACATTCCTCAATGTCTTCGGTGGATCCCGTACTTCTCAGGCGGTTGAAGGCGATAGTCCGTACATAGCTGTAGTACTCGCCGAACAGCTTCTCATGCGCCTGTTTAGGTGATCTTTCAAGAAGAGCGAGATATTCGCCGCCCGTCATAGGGTTCCCTCCTTTAAGTGTTGCTCCTGCCGACCGCGGCTTTTTCCCTCTCTGATATAATGCACGGTCGGTGGAGCTGAAGGCTCATGCAGGAGCCTTCATTATGTACTATCGTTGCCGAGCCTGAATGTGTCACACAATCCGTAATATTTCCGGAACAAAAATCCATACAGTTTTCAACTATATTATAACACAGAGGAGCGTATAAATCAAGGAACAGCGCGGTATGACAAAAAAACTGTGCCATGCTGAAAAACATGGCACAGTCGGAAATTATTTCTTATTGAATTCTTCCTTCAGATAATCCTCAATCCCAAGCTTTCCGTCGGTTGCACGGTATGCATAGAAGGAGAGGACCTGTGAAGCATCTACTGCATTCAGCGAGCCGTCATGGTTCACATCTCCAAGGGCGCGCTCCTTGTCAGTGGGAGGAGTTCCGCCGTTGGTGGAGCTTGCTGCGTAAACAGCAAGTATCCTTGATGCGTCAACTGCGTCGATCTTTCCATCGCCGTTTACATCACCAAGAGTGCCCTCAGGCTTTACGGGAGGCGTTGTGGTAGTTGTTGTAACGAGAACGGAGGAAGATGTGGTTGTAGTTGTGGTAGCAGGTGGCTTTGTGGTTGTTGTGGTGGTGGCAGGTGCCTTTGTGGTTGTTGTTGTGGTAGCAGGTGCCTTTGTGGTAGTTGTTGTGGTAGCAGGTGTCTTTGTGGTTGTTGTTGTGGTGGCAGGCTTCTTTGTGGTAGATGCAGATGTTGCAGGTGTATTTGACGTGGTAGTTGTAGTAGTTGTTGTTGTTGCAGATGTAACGTCTGTGGTAGTGGTAGTCACCTCATTGATGACTACCTCAGCAGTGTAGGGCACTGCTGCAGCACCTGCATAGCTCTTGCAGGCATCTGAAATGCTGACCTTTAATGTGTTGAGCTCCTGAATGTTTCCATAGATCATAAATCTGTCAGTATACTCATCAGCGTCCGAAACGTATGAAGGACTGATAGTAAGATCAAGAGCAGGATCGCAGGAAATACTGCCGTTGTTTACACTATCCACATCCATGTACTTGCTGAACTTAAGGAAAACATTGCTTCCAAGGAATTCAAGTCTCTCTACCTCGGGAGCTGCATCGCTTACAAGCGAGAAGCTTTGTCCGGTATTGTTCATCTCATCCTGAGTTCTCCAGTCGCTTTCAACTGTATCATATCCATCTGCCTTGCACACCATCTTCCAGTCGCCTTCGGGAACGTTCCAGGAGAAATTGCCCTTATCGTTTGTGATAAGAGGATTTTGCTGGTCATAGTCTGTACCGTCCCAGAGGACTGCCTTGCCGTTTTCGTCCATATAGTACAGGCTCACCTCTGCTCCGCCTACGGGATCAGAGGGACAGCATTCATAAACACTGCTCTTCACTTTAGCAAACAGTTCTTTTCCCGGGATAGAGAAGAATGAGTCATCATAATTGACGGAGCCGCCCTTCTCTGTGATCTCCGTGTATTCTTCGACAGTGACCACAACGATGTTCAGGTCTCCGGGAGTATAACCCACAGTTTCATTTTTACCGAAGTATCCTGAGGCTGTCCAGCTGTCCTCATCAGGATCGTACAGAGCCTCCATAACATCGGTCCTGTTGTTCAGTCTGCTGGTGACGAACACCTTCTCGGCTTCACTGCTGTTGGACAGCTTTATTTCAAATGTCGTCTTCTTTTTCGCATCATTTACCAGAACAGGCTGACTGTGCTCGGTGAATACGTCTGTGATATCCGTATCGGGAGCCTTGCCGTCCAGTCCAAGCTTTACGCTCTGTACCGCAGGCTTGTCCTTTGCGTATACGAATCTGTATTCAGCGGTCTCTGTATCGCCTGATACTGCGGAAACTGTAAATTCGGCGCCCTCCTTGCTCTTGGGAAGCTCTGCGGGGATGGTGAACTTTCCGCTGACCTTATTGGCAACAGCACTGCCCACTGTCTCACCGTTGATCTTCAGCTCTATCTTCTGACCTCTGGGCCCTTTCCTGAGAAAGATGTGCTGAGGCTGTTCACGCTCTGAGGAACGCAAAGCTCAAATGAGTCCGATGAGATGACCTCAGAATCTATGGGCTCTATCCTGATAGTCCTGTCCTCACGGTATTCAAGGTCTGCCTCTACTCTCAGGTCTCCGCCTTCATCAGCCCTGACTGTAAATTCCAGATCACCCGATGCTTTTTCAACAGGTATTCTGTATACTATCATGCCGTTGCTTGAGCTCCTGCCTGAATATCCCAGATCCTTCTCATTTTCAACAGAAAGACCCTTCTGTACCCTGACCACAAGAACTGTCTGGCTCTCGTCTGTGCAGCGTCCGCTGAGAGCAGCATAGCTCACTCTGACTGCTGAAGCTCCGCCTACAGCTACATTTCCTGTGGATACAGTGATATCGGAATCAGGACGCTCAAGAAGTACAAATCTGGTATCCTTGAGAGAATAGCATTCATCGAAGGAGTGAACGGATTTACTTATTGACTGGTTGGGATAGTCTATCTCTTTGAGCTTACGGCAGCCGCTGAATGAATAATTGCCGACAGATTCCAGCTTGCCTGAGAGAGTCACCTTCTCAAGCACTGTACAGCCGCTGAACACACTGTCCTTCATCTTCACAAGCCCTGAGCCTGTTTTTGCCTCTTTAAGCAGCTTGCACTCACGGAATGCATCGGTATCGATATTGGTCACGCTGTCTGGAATGTCAATGCTTCTGATACCTGATCTGTAGAAGCAATATGTACCGATGGAGCTGAGAGCTCCGGGGAGCTCTATCTCCCTGAGCATGGAGCAGCCCGAGAAGGCATGGCCGCCTATGGTCCTGATGCTGTCAGGCATTACCACCTCGGTAAGTTTTTTACAGTCCAGGAAGGTATTAGCGGGAACGGCTTCACTTCCGTCCTCAAATACTGCCTTGCGGAGCTGACTGCCCGTAAAGGCATTATCTGCCTTTACAACAGAGGCAGGAATGGTTATCTCGCTGAAAGCAGTATTGGAAAAAGCGTGATAGTTTAAGTTCTTGAGGCTGTCGGGCAGCACTATGCTGTCAATGGCGGTGCAGCCTCTGAAAGCAGAATTCCCTATGGTCTCAAGATTTCCGGGTAGAGTGATATCCGAAAGAGCGATACAGTTGCTGAACGAAAAGTCCCCCAGCACTGTGACAGATTCGGGAAGTGTAACATCTGTGAGGAGCTTACAATTAGCAAATGCACTGGAAGGAAGTCTTTCCGTTCCGTCTGCAACCGAAGCCCTGACTAAAGGTGCACCCGCAAAACCATTGTCGCAGGTCTTTATGGTAGAGGGCAGAGCAACTTCGGTAATACCGGAGTCACTGAAAGCATGATAGCCTATATTCTCAATTCCCTCACGGAGATCGAATGATGTCAGAGACTTGCAGCTTGCAAAAGCAAAATTGCCTATCTTTTTGACAGTATCGGGGAATGTAACATCGGTCAGCTTGCTGCATCCGTGCAGCACGCTTGCAGGTATCGTTTCGATACCGCCCGCAAACACAGCCTTTTCCACAGAGGATCCGGAAAATCCGTAATCACAGAAGCTGAGCGTTGAGGGAAGAGTGATCTCTTTCATTCCCGTGCCCGAGAATGCGTGATAGCCGATGGACTCAAGTCCCTCGTGGAGATTAAATGAAGTCAGTGATATACAGCCGTTAAATGCATTTGTGCCGATCTTCTTCACAGATGAGGGCATAGAAACCGAGCTTAGGGATTTGCATTCCGCACAGAGTGTGTTAGGTATCTCTTCTGTTCCTGCGGCAAATGTGACCCTCTCAAGGCTGCTGCCTGAGAAAGGATGATCCGCTTCTTTAATGGAGGCAGGAAAAACGATTTCCTTAATTGCCGTATTTGCGAATGCATGGTATGAAATGTTCTCTGCATTCGCAGGGATCTCCACTTCGGTCAGTGACGAACAGCCTTCAAATGCACCGTAGCTTATCTTTGTGACAGCTTCGGGAAGCGTGACAGAGGTAAGGAACTTGCAGCCTGAGCAGACTGACTTGGGGATCTCCGACATATTGTCAGCAAATGTGATCTTCTCCAGAGAAGAACCCGAAAAGCTGTTCTGACACATGGTAACGGTCAAAGGGATAGATATCTCCTTGATGGCGGTCCTTGAAAAAGCATTATAGCCGATAGTTGATATTCCCTCGGCAAGCTCTGCTTTGTTCAGATTTTTGCAGTTGTAGAATGCATATTCCCCTATTTTATCGACTGATGCGGGAATAGTTACAGATATAAGGGTATCATTATCTCTGAAAGCACTGGCACCGATATTCTTTACCTTGCTGCCGTTGATCTCCTCGGGTATTATGACAGCGCTGGCGGTACCTGTATACTTTGTGATGGTCACATCACCTAATTCAACGGTATACTGAAAATTATCGTATACCAGAGCCGACTCATCGCCTGCTGCAAAAACAGGCATATCAAGCCTTACACCGTTTACTGACAGCGGTGCACAGCACACAGCTCCCATTGCCGCAGCCGCAGTAAGGGAAGCAAGTAATCTTTTTGCTTTCTTCTTCATTTTATAATCACCCGTTTCATCATATTCACGATCAATACCGCTATATATTATTATATATCACGTCAGAGAAAAAATAAGAATAATTTGTAAATTTTGCATAAAATGAGCTTTATCTCTGAGTCTTAAGAAAATCCAGTATGAGCCCGGTGGTATCAATGCCGCTGAGACTGCTGCTGTTCCAGTCCCATGAGTGCCTGCCGTCCTTTATCACAAGATCCCAGACCTGTCTTCCGCTGTTTCCGCCTGTGTATTTTTTCAGCACCGAGCCCTTTCCCACATCACAGGTCCCGGTAAGGGTCAGCCCGTCGGACTCCGCCCAGTACTCCATTACGTCCTCTATTGCAGGTGCAGTGGTATACTTTGCTGTGCCGTCGCTGTACTTTGGAACCACATCGTCCTTTTCCCCTGTGATCTGAAAAAAGCTGACATTGTTGGTCTTATTTCGCTTTTCCCAGATCTCGGGCTGCATCATTCCCGAAACGCTGACCACTGCCCGGAAGGTTTCCCCTGCCTCCATGGCAAGGCGGTGAGCCATAAAACCTCCGTTGCTGAAACCCACCGCGCAGGTGTGCTCCCTGTCGAGATCATAACGCTCCTGAAGATATTCCGCCGCCGCCACCAGAAACTCCACGTCCCTGTTGCCCTCGCCCTCAGCATAGGAATTCCAGCCCGTGGAGGAGGAAGAGTCATCGGGGGCGCAGGCTCCTGTGATATAGGCAACAGCAAAGCCCTCCTCATTGGCTCTTTCGTGGAAAGCCGTATCTGTGCGGAAGCTCTCAGCCGATCCGCCGTAGCCGTGAAGCATTACCACCAGCGGAGCATTATCACTTATTTCGAGAAGGTCAACTATCATGTCATGCTTCACCCCGTCAAAGGTGCAGGTGATACTGCTGCCGCTCACGGTTATATCCTCCAGAGCAATGGCAGGTTCTTTCTCCGATGAACAGCCGGAAGCGCAAAGTGCGATAATAGCTGCATGTGATACTGTAACAGGCTTTTTCATGCGGTTTCCTCCTCTCAGACATTTTTATGAGAACATTATAACACAGCCGCGGGTAAAGCACAAGACAAACTATGGCTCCATTCAGTCATAAAGTATAAATAATAATTTTATCACATCCCACATTATTTTTCAACCGACAATACTAACAATTTTTCGCTTTTAATATTGTGAGTTTTAATACTGCACCAGAGGTTGATTTTATGACGGTAATGGCGTATAATTGAAATAAGACATAATAGCTGCTTTTACAGCTGTAAAAGGACAAAAGGCGCATCAGAACGGACTCACCCCTCAATATCAATAAGTAAAGGAGTTTTTATTATGGGATTTAAAGTAATGGGCGTTACAGCAGGCAGAAAAGACAGCAACTGCGAGATACTTCTGAAGGAAGCTCTCCTCGTCTGTCAGGAGATGGGCGCGGAGATCACAATGATAAACCTCAAGGACTATGAGCTCCTTGACTGTACAGGCTGCACAGCCTGCACCATGGGTATGTCCATGGGCAAGAACACAGGCTGCTCCCTCAAAAACAAGGACGACAAGCACAAGATAATGGAGGTCATGCTCAATCAGGACGCGGTAATTTTTTCCGCTCCTACATATGCTCTCATGCCCTCATCACTTTTTCTCAAGTTCATGCACAGAAACCTGGCTTACGAGTCGGCTTTCCTTACCAAGATAGGCGCTATCGAGCCCCGTGACCGTGTGGGCGCTCTTATCGCTGTGGGCGGTTCTACACGTTCATGGCAGTCACTGGCTCTTGAATGTATGCAGATAACCACAGTCACCAACAGCTTCAAGGTAGTCGATATGTACATGGCTACACAGGTGCCTGCACCCGCACAGGTGCTCCTGTATGAGGAGAAGCTTGCACGTGCAAGGGAGATAGGTCAGAACGTTATGAAGTCACTGAACACTCCTGCTGCTGAGCGCAAATGGCTTGGAGACCCCGACGCAGGCTGGTGCCCCAACTGTCACAGCAACTGCCTCTGTCTCGGCGAGGAGCAGTGGGGCGGACTGAAGTACCTCATCGAATGCGCAGTCTGCGGTGCAGGCGGCGACCTTGTAAAGACCGATGACGGCAAATGGAAGTTCGTTATCGCCGAGAATGGTCTTGAGCGTGACCGCACCACCGAGGAAGGACGCGGCGTACACTGCGACGAAATAGCAGATGTACAGGGCGGATTCTTCATGGATCCCGAAGCACGCGCGACCGTTGCTCAGAAGGTTGAAAAGTACAAGAAGATAACCTTCAAGGGTATCTGACAATATGACCGCAAAAGGAAAAGCCGTCCGTTGGGCGGCTTTTTTATTTCATCATCAGATAGGCAAGGTCCTGCTTCCCCCTGTCTCCGCGTCTGTAGGAGAAGAATTCGGTGCAGTGGCAGGTACATTCTCCGCGGAGGAAGATATTCTCTCCGGGAATGCCCAGCTCCAGCGCCTTGAATATCAGCGCCTGTGAAAGGCTGAGGAAGTATCTGCCGTCCTTAACAGCAAATATTTCCATCAGCTGCCCTGGGGTAAAGCAGTCTGCAAACTCCTTGCAGACCTCCTCGCCCACCTCATAGCAGTCCCTGCAAATGTGATGACCTATTATCATGGCGATACGCTCCGCAGAGGCACCAAGAGACACCATACAGTCCACACCGTTGCGGAGCAGCTCCCCTGCCGCAGCCTGCCTGCCGCAGTGCATGAGCCCTATGACACCTGCTTCCCTGTCCATGAGATAGACAGGAGCGCAGTCCGCGGCGATGACCGTCAGGACAAGTCCCCTGTGAGCGGTGACAAGTCCGTCCGTTTTAGTCGGCTCATTGTCTTTTATTATACCGCTTCCGCCGTGACGAGGCTCCACAACGGCAGCCCTCTGACCGTTTGCCTGATAAGGACGGACCATTCTCTCAGGAGATGTTCCAAGAGCGGCGCTGAGCTCCATATAGTCAGCTGTGGCTGGCATATCGGCGCTGTCTCTTGTCCATATCCCCTCCCTGCCCGAGGTAAATCCCCCCAGGGCGAAGCTGTCGTCCACGAATATGTCCCTTCTCATACTATGTCCCTTATGAACTTTGCAGGAACTCCGCCGACTATGCTGTTGGGAGCAACATCATTTGTTACAACAGCTCCTGCTGCTATGATAGCTCCGTCACCGATAGTAACGCCCTGAAGCACAGTAGAATTTGAGCCTATCCACACTCTGCTGCCGATACGTATGGGACGGTATATGCACCGCCTGTCCGAAGGGTCAATGGCGTGATTCACCGTGGCAAGCACCACGTTGTGCCCGATGAGGGTATCGTCGCCTATGTAGATGCTGCCCTGGTCCTGGAAATGGCAGCCTGAATTTATGAAAACATTCCTGCCGATATGGATATTCCTGCCGAAGTCTGCATAGAATGGCAGGAACATACGGAAGCCCTCTCCTACGCTCTCGCCGATGATGTCCGACAGCAGTTCTGCCACCTGAGGAGTATCGTGGTAGGTATAGTTCAGTTCCGTTAGCTTTTTCTGAGTCTCCTGGCATATCTCCCAGACAGCTGCATTGAGTTCCTCCTCGTCGGCTGTGAGAACGCCTGTATTGAAATATTCAAGTATTTTCCCGATCATCGTTATCCTCTCCTTGTACGTTATAAATTAATTATAGCACAGCGTCGAAAGGATAGCAATAGATTTCGGCACTTGAAAGCCGTTCGGAGCCATGGTATAATATTCCTGTGAGATAACGATGAAAGGAGCATTTATGCTTTACTATATGTTCAATAAGCCCCGGGGCTGCGTCACCGCCTGCTCCGACGAGGTACACAGGACCGTCATGGACTATTTTCCCCATGAGCTGAGGGAAAAGCTCCACCCTGTGGGAAGGCTTGACAAGGATACCTGCGGACTGCTGATACTGACTGATGACGGCTTCCTCGACCAGAAAATAATGCAGCCCCGAAGCCATGTCAGCAAGACCTATTTTTTCTACGCCATCGGCTCAATGGACAGCGAAAAGCAGTCCCGCCTCCGTGAGGGCATAGCCATGTCAGGCTTTATTACGGGAAGTGCCGTTTTCAGGCTCATAAAGGAATACCGCATAGCCGACCTTGAGGATTTTATGCCGGAGTACAGGCGTGAGCGCTACATGAAAAATCCCGAGGGTGCAGCATTTGCAGCCTCACTTACCATACACGAGGGCAAAAAGCACGAGGTAAAGCGGATGCTGGAGGCAGTGGGCTGCCGCATATTCTATCTCCGCAGGGAGAGTATAGGAGGACTGTCTCTTGACCCGTCCCTCCCCGAGGGCAGCTTCCGTCCGCTGACCGAGCAGGAGCTTGAACTGCTGACCGAATAAATAATTTCAGCCCCTGAACGTTACAAAACGCTCAGGAGCTTTTTTGTCTGCAATGATAAATCACAATTTACATTTGTAGGGGACGCCGCCCTCGGCGTCCCGTTGGGCGTGTAATATATCTCGCGGGACGCCGAGTGACTCCCTACGGTGTAGGGAGATGTCAGCAAAGCTGACAGAG
>JAKPUQ010000148.1 GCA_029572815.1 Bacillota bacterium
CTCGCAAGGGGTGAATCCAAAAACAGTCCGGTGGACTGTTTTTGGAGAGGGGACGCCTTGTAAGAGAAGGCGTCCCCTGGTTGAGCGGATGATAGTCGCCACTATAATACGAATTTTGTGGGACGCCGAGTGACTCCCTACAGTGTAGGGAGATGTCAGCGAAGCTGACAGAGGGTACGTGCAGCTGTTAGCTGCGGCGTCCCCTACATTAGCTAACGGCTAAGGGCTCAAATCAAAATTTTGCGGAGCAAAATTTTGATTTATCTTAACAGTCAAATAAAATGCCCCGAAGCAGTAATAAAACTACTTCGGGGCTGTTTTATCGTTTATTGATCAAGTTTTTTCATGAGCTCCGGGAGGTCGCTGAAACGCTCAAGCTCGGGGACGGGGTGGTCGATAGTGCCGAAGCCGTATGCCGCGTGGATAAAGTCGATACCGGCTTCCATGGTGGAGTCATAGTCACCCTGTATATCGCCTACATACCAGGCTTTGTCAAGACCGTTCCTGCTTACGATAAGAGCGATATTGTCCCCCCTTGCCATTGAGATTGTTGCCGTAGCACTCTATGTCATCGAAATGCTTGCCGAAGCCGTAGTGCTCCAGGAAAGTCTCTATATAGCCGCTCTGGCAGTTGCTTACGATGTAGAGATGATACTTTTTCTTCAGACGGATAAGCGTCTTTTCAAGGTCGGGATAGAGCACTCCGCCATGCTTGAGGAGATACTTCAGCTCATTATCGCAACAGCTGTTAAGAAGCTCCATTCGCTCCTCGCGGGGGAGGCTTCCGAAGAGTATATCCGCTATCCTGTCCATGGTAAGTCCCATGACGCTCATAACGTCCTGCTGAGTGATATCAGGAAAGTCATAACCCAGCTCCCTTACCTTTTCTGTCCATGATATCGCCACATTCTCCGAGGAATCCCAGAGTGTGCCGTCCATATCGAAAATAATTCCTTTTTTCATATTCCCTCCGTCATTCTGCTGTATATTTCATCAAGCTGTGCTCTGTCATGCTTTATATCGTCAAGTATGGTTATCCTTCCGGTTCTTACGGTCCGAGCCTTCTCCCAAATATCCGCGAACATATCCTTTGTTATGCCGTAGGTTTCGGGACTGACGTCCAGACCGTAGGTGCGGAAGAAGCCGAAAAGTCCGTCGGGGGACTGTCCCTGGAAGATACATGAGCCTATGCTGCCCAGGGCTACTGCAAGACCGTGGGATATTTTCACATCGGGGTAGTATTCCTCAATGGCGTGGGCAAAGAGGTGCTCGCTGCCGCTGCATGGGCGGGATGAGCCTGCTATCTCCATAGCCAGACCGCCCATGACCAGAGCACGGGAGAGTATCCTTATGAACACGCGGCTCTTCATGTTCTTCT
This sequence comes from Bacillota bacterium, assembly GCA_029572815.1. GTDB lineage: Bacteria > Bacillota > Clostridia > Oscillospirales > Ruminococcaceae > Ruminococcus. The sequence continues at coordinate 1,379 of JAKPUQ010000148.1, forward strand.
CGTCGCAGTGATAAACCGAATCGTAGCTCATTCTGCTCAGTGCGTAGGCGAAGTCGTCCACGGGATTACCGGTGCGCTTTGCAGAGAGCTTCCAGTCGAACAGAGCAGTGTGCTTTGCGATGGTATCGCCAATGCCCGAGAGGGTCTGTCCCTCGGGAGCGTTTATTATCATGTTGGTATCAACGATTATAGCCGTGGGGATATTACAGGCAATGGTCTTTCTTGCCTTGCCGTAGGTCTCCAGCACCGAGAAGGGAGAGGCGAGAGAGTCGTTGCTGAGAGAGGTAGGCATACATATATATGCCGCCTTGCTTATGTGAGCGGCGTATTTAGCGGTATCAAGGACCCTTCCTCCGCCTATGCCGATTATCACCTTTATGTCCTCAACACAGACCTTTTTCGCAATGGCAACAGCCTCATCGAAGCTGGCGTTTTTCATGGCGTATATCTCCGCATTGCCGAAATCGCAGCTTATATCATCTATTTTTTCCTTATAGATACCTATGAGGAACCCCTCGGAGATAACGAGAGCTTTCTGACCTATAAGGTCGGGGATATATCTCTTTATTATCTCGTCCGAGCGGAAGAAAGCGTCCTCCTCAACTGCCAGGCATATAGGCAGGTCAAAGCTTGTATGCTGATTCATAACATCACCTCTGTATTTATTATACAGTATTTTCGCGAATAAAGCAACAGTCATTCATCTGCCGCCGAAAGAAAAAGGTATCGCCTCTGCAATGATGTTTTTTCACCGCAGGAGCGATACCGTTATTATTATATAAGTGTCAGTCCTTACACAGGAGCCCCACTACCACAAGGCGCTGTGTTCCGTCGTCTGTACAGGTTATGAGAGTGACGCGGTCATCGCCGAAGTCCTTGAGTATCCAGGTCTCATCGGGATTAACGATGAACTTCTCCGAGACCTTGTATCTGTACTTGTTCTTGTCCTTGTCATAGAGCAGTATCTCAGTACCGATGTCTACCTTTTTCAGTGAGTTGAAGTACACCTTGTATATGACGCTGCTGTGGGCGGCGATACAGTAGTTTCCCTTTCCGAAGCCGCCTGTATCTGTGAAATGTCCCGCGCCTTCGCGGAGGATCTCCTTGTCCGTACCCTCAAGCACTGGCGCCTTTATGTCCACACTGCTTATCTCTATGACAGCGTTTTCCTTCATGAGCTTATACTTATGTACCTCTCTGCATATCTTCCTTACGCCGAAGAAGGAGAGTATGCCGAAACCCGTCAGGAAAAGCAGCAGTCCGACTGCAAAGAGCAGCTTATGTTTTTTATCAGAGGCTGCCATTTTCGTCTTTTCTTCTGAGCCTGTATGCAGCCATCATCACTGCGCCGCCTGAAAGGGTCGTGATGAATGCGCAGGCAGCTGCTGCGGCTGTACCCTTTGAGTTATTGCCTGTCTTGGGAAGGTCGGAAGCGTCGGTAGTAGTTGTGGTCTCTGATGAGCTTCCGGAAGCAGATGATGTTGCAGATGTGGTGCTGTCCTTGTCAGAAGTTGTGGAGACTGTTGTGGTTGTTGTTGTCTCAGTAGTTGTTACAGTGGAAGTTGTAGTAGTCTCTGTCACGGGCTCTGAGGGCTCCTGGGGAGCATCTTTCTTGTAGAAATCAGCAAAGAGTGAGCTGAGATTTGCGAAGTTGTAAACGTCGGAGTAATCCTTTGAGCCGTCCTCGTTGAACTTTACAAGTGCATAATCGGGCTCGATACCCTCGTCGATGGATTTTCCGTCCTTGTCTGCGAACTTGATACCATAGGACATTGCATAGATCATACCGTCAGCTGTAGCGTGGTAGTCAGTAGAGCAGGTACCGCCGCCGCTTCTCTCGCCGATCAGCATGATACCGCTGTCCTTTGCAAGTGAGGGCATGAGGTTTGCGCAGGAGAAGGAGTAATTGGAGGTTATTATTCCGAAGTTCAGATCAGTTTTGAAGGTATCGTCCTTTTCGTCGAATGCCTTGTCCAGGTTCTTGTCAACCAGGAATTCTGACTTCTGGGGCTCGTCGTTGCTGCCGCTGGTAAGGGTTATGTGGTCAAGATCGTTTATCAGACCCATCATGTACATCAGTACATCTAAAGAGCCGCCTCTGTTTGTACCCAGGTCGATGACGAAGTTCTTTACAGCGGGATCCTTATCTGCCCTGGTGATACAGCTGTAGAAATCGGAGATGAGATCCTTGGGAAGCTCACCGTTGTTATAGTAGTAGTTCAGCCATGCGGGAGTATTTGCATTGAAACCATTGAATGAGAAGAATGCAGTATCGCCCTTTACGGCGTATTCATAATAGGGAAGCGTATCATCGGAATGGGGCGGTGCTTCATATGTATCGGCAGTCTCAAACATTGCAATTCTTGCTTCCTGTGCGAAGTAGCCGCTTGCGCTGGAGCTGGCGTTGTCAGCCCACCAAATGAAGGCACCTTCAAGCTCATCGGGGGAAACAAGGTATTCTCTGACCTTTTCTACTTGTTCCTTGCTGCCAATAGCGGCAAGGTTATTAAAGAATGTGTGTCCGCCGTCCCAGAAGTAGTAATTGAGCAGTTCAAGACCTGCACAGTACTCGTATGGATCCTCTGAGAGGAGCATTTCCTTTACCTTTCTGGTGCCGTCGCTGGCTTCTGAGAGCATACCGTCAAAGCCTTTTTCGGCAAGCAGGTCATTGTAAGTTATTCTTCCGGGGAAGCCGTAGATATTGTCGATCTCAAAGCAGAGCTCGTTATAGTTGAATTCTGCCATATCTTTCGGACGTCCGTCCTTGTATTTCTCAAAATATACGGCAGCGTGGGCGGGATTAAAGGCGTTGTCTTTTCTGTTGTATTCAGAATAAACATGACCGCAGAAGTAGAGCTCCTCCTCAACGCACATACCCTCATTCAGAGGATACTCGAAAATGTCACATAAAGTGGCAGCAGGCCACCACACCTCATTTTCGTCTCCGCGGATGTCAATCTTATACTCTGAAAGATCAATATCCCCGAACTGAGGCTCTGATTCTTCAGTGATCTCTTTTGTATATGTTTCATAGCTCTGGTCATTGCTGTCGAATACATAGGCGGGACAAATAAAGTGTTCAATATCCTCTGATGACATATATTCCTTGTTTATGTCGATGATACCTGTTGCGCCGTAGGGCACCTTTACTTCGTATATGCCGTCGTTTTTTGCGTTGATCTCAAGCTCCTGACCTGTCCAGCAGCTGTAGTAGTCGGACAGCTTTATGTAGGGGACATGAGGCATATCGCTGTAATAGCGGCATTCAATGTCTATGAGGTTTTCATCTGAATAGACGTGTGCTGTCATTTTTGAGGTAGTGTAGTCGCTTGTTTCTGCGGCAGAAGCAGTGAGAGCGGTAAAAGCTCCCGAGCTTATAATTACAGAAAGTGCGGCGATCCCTGCGATGGTTTTTTTGATTTTCATGGTAATTCTCCTTGATAATAATTTAACAGCCGGAAACTCAAAAACAAAGCTGATATGATCACATAAAAGCTTTTATTATATGATATACAGACCGCCCTATTATTATAACATATTTAGTAATATGAGTCAATAGATTAATCAATTCTCAACTGTCTTTTATTATAATACTGATATCATATATAAAAGCCTGTTCCGATGGCTCATGATCAGCTTATCAGTATGGAAACAACGTAAAAAAGGACAAAAAACCCCATTTTTCTCCCACTCGCTCCTAAAAAAATCCCTTTCACTCCTCTTTTGTTGTTTTGTTATGCGGGTGATGGTAATATATGCTTGTAAGGTTCAGAGAGAACAAAACAACTCAGGACCGACACAAAAAATAATCATCTGAAAGGAGGGAAATGATCATGGAATTCAAGATGAATGAAGTCAAGGTAAACGATATCGATATCCTTGAGGAGACAGAGGCTCCTGCATTCGGTATCATCTGCGGCGGTGGCTGCTGGGGAATCGGCTGTGTTGGTTAATTAGGACACAGACCTGAACGAAGATCAAGAACCGGAACTCAAAAAACCTGATGAAAGGAGGGGACAATACATGGATTTCGAGATCGAAGAAGTAAAGATCGAGGAGATCGACGAAGTTAAGATCGAGGATATGGATGTCCTCGAAGAAGCAGAAGCACCTGCATTTGGACTGCTCTGCGACGGCTGGTTCGGAATGTGACCGCCGCTTCTGATCATTGCAGCGGATAAGCTGCTGTGACAGCCTTTCATATCAGGCACACGATCTGATGAAAGGAGGAAAAATTTAATATGGAATTCAAAATGAATGAAGTCAAGGTCGATAACATCGATATCCTTGAGGAAACAGAAACTCCGATGTTTGGCGTTATATGCGGCGCCGGATGCTTTGGAGTCTGGTGTTGGTAACCACTCCTTTCAGATCAGGTAAAATAATGATGAAAGGAGGAAGAGATCATGGAATTCAAGATGAATGAAGTCAAGGTAAACGACATCGATATCCTTGAGGAGACAGAGGCTCCTGCATTCGGTATCATCTGCGGCGGTGGCTGCTGGGGTATCGGCTGTGCATTCTGATAAGTCAGACACTATTACTATTTATCCCTCACTGAGAGGCAAACAATATTTTTGAAAGGAGATCCTTTAATATGGAATTCAAGATGAATGAAGTCAAGGTTAACGACATCGATATCCTTGAGGAGACTGAGGCACCTGCATTTGGTATCATCTGCGGCGGCGGCTGCTGGGGAATCGGCTGTGTTGGTTAATTAGTTAGGTAGAGTGTTGTTTTGGAGATGCCCATTGAGGCATCTCTGAGATGACGCGCTTCATAAGATCTTGAAGTGGTAAAAAGCTATGAAAGTACATTTTATCGACAAATCAGAAGATACCTGTGTAATGTTCCTCTGTGAATCGCTCAAGTTCTACAATGTGAGCAAGGCGATAAAGCAGGTGGTCCAGGATATGCTTGACGGCGTACCGAAATGTGAGATACTCGAGAAGTATAACATGAAGCCTGAAGCATATGATAATATATGTAAGATACTCAGCGAGGACGCTGTAGAAGATGTTACGGGCGAAAAGGAAGACACACTGTTCAGACTTGTTCTCAACGTAACAAACAAGTGCAATCTTAACTGTAAGTATTGCTACGCCGACGGAGGAAACTATTCCTCATCGGAATGTCTTATGAGCAAAGAGACCGCCAAGAAGGCGATAGACCTGTTTTACAGCAGATACAAGGCGATCAAGGTAATACAGTTCTTCGGCGGAGAGCCGCTGCTGAACGAGCCTGTTATAAGATTTGCCTGTGAATATATAACCGAGCTTTATAACGAGGGAAAAATAGAGATGCTTCCCCAGTTCGGAACCATATCCAACGGAACGATCTACTCCGACCAGCTTGCAGAGACCATCAGCAAGTACAACATCTCAATAACCTTCAGTATCGACGGACCTAAACCGATACATGACGGCATGAGAGTATACAAGAACGGATCGGGATCCTTCGGAAGGATACTCAATAATATCGAAAAATATAATCAGTTCTCCGTATCCCCTGCGTCAGCAGAGGTCACCTACAACGCAAGACATACGGAAAACAATTATTCAGTTATAGATACCATAAAATACCTGAAGGATGAGCTCAGTATCCCCAATGTTCATATCGTGCCCGTTTCGGGAGATGACAGCGTGGATTACAAGCTCAAGAACAGAGATTCCTTCAACGATGCAGTTGATGAAGCGTTCAGAGAGAAATGCGAGAATGACAAGGATTACTCCTTTACATACCTCAGCAGGATCATCAAGTCGCTCAAGCTGCGCAAGTCAAACAAATATCTCTGTGAGGCGGGAATATCCAACTTCTCAGTATCATGCAGGGGCGATGTTTATCCCTGTTTCATGTTCACTGATGTAGAGAAGTTCAGGATGGGCAACATCAATGATGAGGTCCCGGTTTTTGAAAATCCCGTTTTCAACGAGATGAGAACCAGATTCAAGAGCTTCAGCAAGTATAAATACGAAAAGTGCAAAAACTGCTTCAACAACAGAGTTTGCTCGGGATGTCTCGGTACCAATTACTTCAACAGCAATGATATCGATTATACTCCCGATGAAGAGTGCGAGATGCAGAAAAAGCTTACGGAAAAGGTGCTGATCAGGCTTTCGGATATGGTATAGGATAAGTAAGGAGGACGACAATGGGAATGCCATGTGTTGTAGATGATATCCGGCCCTATCTCCTTTACGAATACAAGAACAAGGAGAACAAGTTCGCTATCGGCAGCGTCAGCAGAGACCGTTTTATCGAGGTCGATGAGAGCAAGAAGAACACTGTGATGCAAGCCATAGACCTGATGGACGGAAATCATTCATACGAAGAAATCGAAAATACTGTAAAGGCTGAAACGGGCGCTGTTATCGATGCAGAGAACCTGTATTCCGTACTGGAAAAGGCAGGGCTCCTTGCAGAGGAAGATAAAGCGGCACCCTCAAGAAGCGAATTTGAGACTCTTGGTCTGAAGCTGTTTGAAGCGAAGATAACAAAGCTCAGATCGTTTTTCAAGGCGCTGTCCCATCTGACGTTCCCAACAGCTCTGATAACAGCGGCAGCTATAGTATTCACAGTTGTATTCGGTATAGTAAACAGCAGATATGTCTCATCGATGAGCCTTCTGGGCTTTGAGGGGCATTATCTGAGAAATATAGTAACAATAGTCCTGATAATGGGCGCCAGCATAATGCTGCATGAGTTTGCCCATGGTATCGCGGCATCGAAATACGGGATAATACCACAAAAGATATCCGTATCGCTGTATTTGTATGTGAGCCCGATAGTCTATATCAAGCTCCCGGGACTTTACACCATAAAGCCAAGGGAAAGAATAAGCGTATGGCTCGCAGGAGTAACGGTTAATGCGCTGCTGCTGTGTACGGGATTTATCTCGGCGATATTGCTTTCGCAGCACGGCGGCTCGGAATTCATGATAAGCGCCATGAATTACCTGTGGTATGTGAACCTGGTATTCATAGTGGTCAACCTTTGTCCGCTGATGCCCCTTGACGGATATTTCGTCCTGGCGACTCTGCTGAAGATACCCAACCTCAGAAGCAGATCATTCGCCTCTATAAGAAACAGCATCAGAAACAAGAGCGTTCAGATGACACCCGGTCAGATGCTTTATTTCCTTCTCAGCGTTATCGCTATGGGATATATATTCCTCAAGGAGATATTTGCAATGGCTGAGATCTTCTCAAAGAACCTCGACAACGGTATCGGCAGTGCATTCTGGAGCATAAAGCACTATCTGCTCCTTATCCTGCTGATATTCATGATAAAGTTCGTAAGAGCAAAGAAACTCAGGAGGGAAAGCGTATGAATAATATAATCGAAGTAAAAAATTTATGCAAGACCATAAACAAGACAGAAATAATCAATGACATAAGCTTTTCGGTGGCCAAGGGTGATATCCTTGGCTTCCTCGGCCCCAACGGCGCAGGCAAGAGCACCACTATCAAGATGATGCTCGGTCTCGTAAAGCCCACCAAGGGTAAGGTAGAGCTCTGCGGATACGATATCGTAAACTCAAGAGCAGAGGCACTTTCCAAGGTAGGCGCAATGGTAGAGGCTCCTGCGTTCTACGGCTACATGACAGGTTATCAGAACCTTGAGCTGTATGCGGATCTTTACGGCATCGACAAGGCAAGGATCGAGGAGGTCCTGGCACTTGTACACCTTACAGATGACAAGAACAAGAAGGTAAAGAAGTATTCACTGGGAATGAAGCAGCGACTCGGTATCGCAAGAGCATTCCTCAATAAGCCTGAGATAATCATTCTCGACGAGCCTACCAACGGACTTGATCCTGTGGGTATCATCGAGATCAGACAGATAATCATGGCACTTGCCGAGAGCCAGAACGTGACATTCATCATATGCTCTCATATCCTCGGCGAGATCGCAGCAATGTGCAACAAGGTAATAATCATCAATAAAGGAAGGATAGTTTCCTACGGGCCCGTAAATGAGCTTGTGAGCGGAGCGGGCTGTAATACTCTTGAAGAGTACTATATCAAAGCGTTAGGGATTGATAAAATTGGTTAAACTGTTAAAGATAGAATTCAGAAAAATGCATAATTCGGGGCTCTTCCTGGCAGGCTTTGCAGTAGTAACTCTGATCTGCCTGGGAATATCAGCCATAGAGCTCAGCGCAAAGGGCTTTGGCATCAAGGAGTCGTCATACACCGACTTTATGATATACAATGCTACATTTGTAGTGGTCAAGTTCTTTGCACCGCTTCTGATGGTGCTCCTTGCAGCTTCCGTATGGGGAAGCGAATATGCAAACGGCATGACAAAGACATTCATGCTCTGCAAATGTTCAAAGAGTCAGTTCTACATCAGCAAGAACATTTTCCTGCTGATAATGTGCGCAGTGATATCCGTTCTCTCATTTGGCGTACTCACAGCAGTGGGTATCATAAGAGACAGCGCCGGAAATACCGGTGCAGGCGATGTGTGGAACATGGCAAAGGTCTATATGCTCTCAGCAGCAGGACTTATCCCCATAACCCTCATCACTGTTCTGGCGTCGATCTTCCTGGGTGATTTCCAGAAGAGCTTTGCCTGCGGACTTGTAGTGCTCCTGCTCTCAATAGCCTTTGACAGCGTCGGAGCAGGCTCTTATCTGTCACCTACACACTTCCTCAGCTGCAGCCCGCTCACATTCTATGGAACTGAAAAGCCCATATCCTATGCAGTGCTTGCAGCATATATAGTAATCCTTTACCTTGTGGGACTGTTCTCATTCAGGAAAAAGGATATCTGGAGCTGAAAGCTTGAAAGAAAGGCGGTAATCCTATGAATAAAATAGTAAAAAACGAATTCAGAAAATTTTTCAAGGGCAAGATATTTATATTTGAGATCCTTCTCATCGTCGGACTTTGCCTTCTGGGAGTAACAGCATATAAAGACATGGTAGACATCACGGTAAACAACCTTCCCAAGGCTCAGACTTATTCAGAGGCTCTGAAGGACACCCTCAGAGATCTGGACGGAGCAGGCTTTGCCAAGCTCTTCCTGACCGACTTCATATATAAGAGCTACTTCTCATTCTTCTTGATCTTCATTGTTATCACAGCAGTAAACGTTTTCTCGGATGACAGAGAGAGCGGAAATATGAAGTTCACTATCCTTACAGGTGTTGAGAGAAATACCGTTATAATCGGCAAGCTTGTCTTCATGGTATGCTCTATCCTGCTGACAGTTCTCTTCAATCTTGTGCTCTCGCTGGTGGTAGGTACCATCTTCTTCGGAGCTCCTGCCTCGGCAGAGGGAGTCCTGGAGGTAGTAGGAATAACACTTCTTGCAGTTATCCCCGCATTTGCCATAACAGTATTCATAGCTCTTTTATCACAGATCAAGATAAGCTCAAAGATCATCATGGCAGCAGGCATCGTGTTTACATTCATCATGGGAGTTCTTGATACTCTCGCAGGTACAGCACGCTTCTCGCCCATCGGCTCGCTCTCAGTATTCTCTGAGAACGTTCCCGCCATAAATCATCAGCTTCTTACAGGCTGTGTAGTATCAGCAGTATATATAGCTGTGGGAGTCATAGCAATGGTGATCGTATCGTCAAAATATGAGTATTACGAATAATATAAAGCTCAGGGGAACTTCCGCAGGACGCGGAAGCTCCCTTTTCGGATAGGTCATTGCCCGCGCAGATACCAAGGAGGCAGAGAATATGCAGATAATTGAAAACCAGACCCTAATTTTTTACGACCTTCTGTCATACAGGACCAAGGTCTCTCTCGGGGAGCTCCCCGGTATGATAAAATACATCAGGGAAAATCTTGACGCTCTGGATATAGCAGCAAACAACAGAATATTATTCACACTAACAGACGGCATGACCGACAGCGGAAAAATGGATACAGAGATACTTATACCCGTAGAGGACGAGATGGATAGCTGCAGCGAGTTCAGCTTCAAGCCTGAATTCAAACTGATAAATGCAGTATCCGTCCGCCATGAGGGCAGCCTTGCCCTGACGGAGGAGACTACCCAAAGGCTTATGGATTATATTGACGAAAAGGAGTATAATCCCGTAACGAAGCCCTATTACAGGATAATCCGCATGGAGTCCGATCAGGACTGTATCATAGATATATACGTGGGGATAGAATACAATATCCTCTGATAACAAAGAAAGCCAGTTTCCAGTTATAATGCCATAACACAGAAAAGCCCTGCTGAAAAACAGGGCTTTTCGTGTTGCCGTAAAGCCGGCACTGTGACTTTTTGTACCTATACCGTTGATCCCCTCGCTGTTATGTTACGTACAGCAGCGCAGGGGCAAAAAATAACAGCAGCAGGCGAGAGGAGCACTGCTGCTGTTTTGTATTTTCTTATTGACAAAATCAGGTAAAAATGATAAAATAATAATGTATTGCATTTTCTATTATTCATTCTATACTTTTATTGATTTTCTCTGAAAATCGGGTTTTGCGGCGTTTTGAGCTATCTTATCTTCTGCCGCCGAAGAGCCAGTCTAAAAAGTCTCCCATGGTCTTTAACCTCCTTGTTTTTTGTTGTATCGTTCAACTGTGATCATATTATAACATCCATGATCAGAGCCAACAACAAAACTGGAGTAAACGGGCGTTTTTTCAGAGTGAATGAACATCAGCACAGACACACCGATTAATCTGAAAGGAGAAATATGGCGATATAGCTGTATTTATAAGGGTATGAAGATTGCTATCTGCGACGATAAGCTTCCGCTTCACAAGGAGCTTAAGAAACATCTTGACGACTACGCACAGGAACACAGACTTGTTTTTGACTACTATGACTTTACCTCAGGCCACGATCTGCTTGCAAGCAATTTTAAATTCGACCTGATATTCATGGATTTCCAGATGGATGATCTGGACGGCATCGAAACTTCGAGAAGACTCAGGGGAAAGAAGATCGATGTACCCATAGTCTTTCTGACCAGCTATGCAAATGTGGTATTTGACGCATTCGAGGTCAATGCCTACAGGTTCCTCGTAAAGCCTGTGAACAGGGAAAAGCTGGAGGCTGCTCTCAACAGCTTTATCCATGAGCTTGACGATGACAACTATATCCTCCTGAAGCTTGAGGATATGAACAAGCGCATAAATATCAACGATATCATATATGTTGAGGCATCGGGAAAGCACTGCTATATACGCGATAAGGAGGCGAGCAGCCTCTACAAGGGCACCCTTGCCGAGATAGAAGCCATGCTTCCCGAGGATTTGTTCTTCAGGTCTCACAGAGCCTATCTTGTGGGACTCAGGCATATAGTCTCACACGATTCCGCAAATATACTGTTTGACAATAATGAACGCGTGATCATAAGCAAGAACAAGCTGACTGCGTTCAAAAAAGCGTTTACAGATTATATCAAACGCTCAGGTATTTAACGGGTAGAGCTCTATGATAATACTGACTGTCATTTCGGGGATCTATCTTGGAGCTGCCATTATGGAGGTCATAAGAGCAACAACAGGTGAAAAGCGGAAAATGCCTTTTCTGCTGTCGCTTGTGATACTCCTGATACCTGCATTGTCTCCGCTTCTGATGGACGTTGAGGCGCTTCATGAGTTCTTTATACTAAGGCTGATACTGCTTATACTGAGCATATTCTCGAAATTCATCGCCTTTTCCATTATTTTCCGCAGGATAAAGTTGAATATCCTGTATATATGCCTTATGTCGCTTATAACCAGCCAGATGTACGCCACTCTGCTGTCACGGTTCCTCCCTGCGGGCCATGTCCTTGATATAGCGGCAATGCTGACTGAGGGAACAGCGCTCCTGATAATACTGTTTATCATCAGAAAGCGTGAGCTTGAGCTCACCTTACAGCAGGAGCTGAAGGCGATTGCAAAATACCAGTATGTCATGGTCATCATACTGGCTTACATCATAAATATATTTGTGTGGGCTTCTCTTTCCGAGGAGCACCACAGGATAGCAGAGTTCCTGCTGATGCCTACACTGGTGGGCTTTACCATAGTGCTTATCTCGGTAATAAGCACTACAGCCGCTGCTTCAAAGCAGAAAATGGTGTCGGAGCTCCTTGCGGACCAGATCGAAAAGCAGACTGAATACTACGATAATATCAAGCAGATCTATTCAGAGTTCAGAAGCTTCAGACATGATTTCAAGAACCACCTTCTCTGTATAAGAAGCCTTCTCGCTGAGAACGAGACCGAAAAGGCAACTGATTATATCAGCGATATCGAGGGAGTTCTTGAGAGGGAAAAGCAGGATTTCGATACGGGCAATATCATCGTCGACTCGCTTCTCAGTGACAAGAAGGCAAAGGCGCTAAGAAGCGGCACAAGGATAGAATTCACAGGCTTTGTGCCCACAATGGGACTGAGCAATGTGGACGCCTGTATCATATTCTCCAATGCCATAGATAACGCCATAGAGGCGTGCGCAAAGGATCAGAGCGGACAGGATAAGGTGATATCCATAAAGTCGGATTTCAAAAAGGGCTATTATTTTCTGACAATATCCAATCCAGTATTTGAAAGCGTAAACTTCAAGGGCAAGAACCAGCTTGTCACCTCAAAGGAGAACAAGACTCTCCACGGACTGGGTGTGCCAAATATCATCAGGGCGGTACACAAGTATGAGGGAACTGTTGACATCTCGGCTGAGGATAACAGATTTACCCTTGAGATCGTCATGCATCTTAAAAAAGAACAATGAACAAACAGCTCCTGTTTCTGCAACGGGAGCTGTTTTTTTCGACTCTACGGAGCGTGGATTGACGTGCCGGCGGCTGTCGGGTATAATAATATCATCAGATCAGAACGAGGTGATAATATGGATCAGGTCAGAACAGGAGCCCTTATACGTCAGCTCAGAACAGAGCGGGGACTCACCCAGAAGCAGCTGGCGGAGCTCATATGTGTCAGCGATAAGGCGGTGTCAAAGTGGGAGAGAGGCAGCGGCTGTCCCGATGTGTCTCTGCTTACGGCGCTGGCAGAGGTGCTGGGGACGGATGTGCAGGTGCTGCTGAGCGGAAATGTCGAAAAAAACGAAAGCGAGAAGGGAAATATGAAAAAGCTGAGATTTTATGTGTGCAGGGACTGCGGAAACGTAATAACGGCTGCCTCAGACGCGGCTGTGACCTGCTGCGGAAACAGGCTCACTGCACTTGAGGCAAAGAAGGCTGAGGAAGGACAGCGGCTGAAGGTCGAGGACCTGGGCGGCGAGTGGTACATCACTACCGACCACCCCATGACCAAGGAGCACTATATCTCATTCGCTGCCTATGTGTCCGACAGCAGCATGATGATGTTCAGGCAGTACCCCGAATGGGGCATGAATGTAACCCTGCCCATGTACCGCTCCGGCAGGCTGGTGTGGTACTGCAATAAGTGCGGGCTCTTTTATCAGGAGCTTCGTCCGGGGCGGAAATAGAACAGAGAGCGAGCCGCAGTGTTCCCGATAAAGTCGGAAATACTGCGGTTTTTCTGTTGACATGAGCTGCTGTTCATGCTACAATTAAAGCAATGAACAGATATGCGGGGAGGAGACAACATGGCGAAAAATAAAGATACAGCCGAAAGACCCAAAAAGCGCGGTCTGCGCATATTGCTGCTGATAATACTGCCGGCGGCGCTGCTGACCGCAGTCTATATCCGCTGCAATCCCAAATGGAAGGCGGCTGAGCTGACCATTGAGACTGCGGGAAGATTTTTCGATATAGAATGCCTTGAACCTGAGGGCGCTGACCTTGAGACAAGGATAGTCCCTCCCGAGGGATTTGCCCGTATGCCTGTCGCAGAGGGAAGCTTTACGGAATATCTCCGCAGCTATCCGCTGCTCCCCGACGATACGAAGCTGCCTGTTTATGACGGCTCCACCAGTGATTTCTCTGACCTGGCTGCCATATTTGACATCAGCCTTGGCGACGAGGGCTATCAGCAGTGCGCAGATAGCGTCATAAGGCTCTACAGCGACTATTTCTATGAGAACAAGCAATACGACAAGATATCATTTCAGTTCTCCAACGGAGATGAGTGCAGCTATGACCGCTGGCGCAGGGGCAAGCGATTTTTCGCTCTGGGAAGCTTTTCCGCGGAGCTTCCTGCGGGACTTCCCGATGACAGCGAGCAGCAGTACAGGAACTACCTCAAGGAGGTAATGCGCTATGCAGGTACTCTCTCTTTGCAGAAGGAGTCGGAGGTCATTCCCGCTGAGGAGCTCCGTGTGGGAGATATTATCTGCAACGATGTCCATGTGGTGCTCATCGCCGACGAGGCTGTGAACGAAAAGGGCGAGAAATGCTACCTTATCGGACAGAGCTTCATTCCTGCGGTGTGCTTCCATATCCTTACCCATACGGAGGGCAACGTTACAAGTCCCTGGTTCACTGAGGAGCAGCTCTCACAGGACTCCTTCGTTGTGGGCTCATTCAGATTTGGAAAGAACAATATCCGCCGCTGGAAAGAGGGATTCTGATACATAACGTAAATATATCCCCGTTGAAAGGAAACAGCTATGAAGAAAAGATACTTAGCACTGAATACAGCACTTGTCCTGGCACTGAGCGCCCTTCCCCTGACACTCGCCTCCTGCGCGGACAAGAAAACAAGCAGCACATCGGCAGTTGGCTTCGTCAGTACAGACGAGGACAAGGCGGAGCCCTTTGACGCTGAGGGTATGCATTTTTCAGCAGGGAGCAGCTTCTACAAGAGCGGCTTTTCCCTTACTATATCTGCCGATGACGGCGGGGAGATATACTACACTCTCGACGGAAGCATACCAACTATAAACAGCACGAAATACACTGCTCCCATAGAGATAAAGGACGCTTCCGGGGAGAAAAACGTTCTCAGCGCCCATAAGGACATCGCCCAGCCCATTGCTGCCGCAGATGACTTCGTGCCAAAGTCGGAGGTGGACAAGGCGACAGTGGTCAGAGCCGTTGCCATAGGCAAAAACGGCGGGCAGAGCCCCGTGGTATCGAATACCTATTTCGTGGGCTTTGACGATAAGGCGGACTACTATAAAAAGTACAAGGTGGTCTCCCTCATGACTGACGAGGAGAACCTTTTTGACGACGAAAAGGGCATATACGTCACGGGAAAGTCCTATGATGACTGGAAAAACAGCGATGAATTCGACCCCCATGCCGACGAATGGACTATCCCCGGAAACTACTCACAGAGGGGCAGGGAATGGGAGAGAGGCGGAGATACAGTTCTTTGAGGGCGGAAAGCCTGTCAGATCCCAGAATGTGGGCATACGCATACACGGCGGCGCCACCCGTTCCTACTCACAGAAGAGCTTCAACGTGTACGCAAGGAGCGATTATGGCGCTCCCAAGCTGGAATACGACCTGTTCTCGGGTAAGGTGAAGAATGATACCGACGGCTCTCCCGTTACGGTGTTCGACAGCTTCATACTGCGAAACGGCGGAAATGACGCCTATTTCACCCGCTTCAGCGACAAGCTGATACAGTCACTTGTGTCCGACAGGCAGTTCCTCACTCAGGGCATGGAGCCCTGTATCGTCTTTGTGGACGGCGAGTTCTGGGGACACTATGAGATCACTGAGAAAATGGACGCGGACTTCATCAGCGCTCACTGCGGCGTACCAGCAAAGGATATATGTATCATCAAGAAGGAAGCCCTGGACGATGGCTCCGAGGAGACCTTTGCGGAATGGGAAAAGCTTCGCAAATGGATACAGGATACGGATTTCTCCGTGCAGGCAAATTATGACGAGCTATGCGAGCGCATAGATATGCAGGGCTTTATGGACTACGTCAGCACCGAGATATACATAAACAACCATGACTGGGGCAAGCCCAATGCCGCTTTCTGGAAGGCTGAGACCGCCGACGGCAGCTCGCCATACGCAGACGGAAAATGGCGGTTCATATTGTTCGATACGGAGTACAGCTCGGGACTCTACGGCGAGGCTTCACCCTACGAGAACAGCTTTGAGCGGTTCATGGACAGCGATTGCTTCCTGGCGGACCTCTTTAACGGCGCTCTTGAGAATGAGGGCTTCCGCAGGCAGTTCAGAGAGACCTTCATGGACATCGCCGACAATAACTTCAATACGGAAAGGGTAACTGCCGAGATAGACAGGCTGGCTGAGGAGTACCGCAGCATGGTCATCGCCACCTACGACCGCTTCTGGAGCGGCTGGACAGGGGGCACTGCAGCAGAGATGAATTACGATTATGCCGTGGACTCCCTCAGGAGCTTCTATGAGCAGAGATACGAATTCATCACCAAGGATCTTGACGCCGTAACAGGCTGAGGAAGGAGGGCAGCTATGCCTTTCAATATAATCAGGAACGATATAACAAAAGTAAAAGCCGACGCTATCGTTAATGCTGCAAGCTCATCGCTGCTGGGCGGCGGAGGCGTTGACGGTGCTATCCACCACGCCGCAGGTCCCGAACTTCTGGAGGAGTGCAAAAACCTGGGCGGCTGCAGGGTGGGAGAGGCAAAGCTCACAAAGGGCTACAACCTGAATTGTAAGTACATCATACATACTGTGGGGCCTGCCTGGCAGGGCGGCAGCAGGAACGAGGAGGAGCTGCTGCGGTCATGCTACAGAAGCTCCCTTGCACTGGCAAAGGAAAATGGCTGCGAGAGCGTGGCGTTCCCGCTTATATCCTCGGGCATATTCGGCTACCCAAGGGACAAGGCTCTGAAGGCGGCTGTGTCGGAATTCAGCAGCTTCCTTGAGGATAACGATATGGACATAACCCTGGTTATCTTCGACAAGGCTTCATTTGAGGTGAGCGCGGGCATAATGGGCGGCATAAGGCAGTACATCAGCGACGCCTACGCCCGTGAATGCGCAGAGAATGACATCAGAAACAGACGGCGTCCTGCAGCAGGAGCAGTTCAGTCCGCGATGATAAAGCCTATGGGGCTTTTCGGCGGGAAAAAGGAGAGCGCCAACGCCATACATCTCGACGAGGAGCTATGCTGCGAAGCCGCAGTCCCCGACCTTGAGGGAATGCTGAAGGCTCAGGACGAGTCCTTCTCTCAGGCGCTGCTCAGGCTTATAGACGAAAAGGGCATGACCGATGTGGAGACCTACAAGAAAGCCAATATCGACCGCAAGCTCTTTTCAAAGATACGCAGCGACATGAACTACAAGCCAAAAAAGCAGACCGCTGTGGCTTTTGCAATAGCTCTGGAGCTTGACCTGGGTGAGACGCAGGCGCTCCTGGAAAAGGCAGGCTTCGCACTGTCGGGGAGCCTAAAATTCGACCTGATAATCCGTTATTTCATTGAGCACGGCAACTACAATATCTATGAGATAAACGAGGCGCTGTTCGCCTTCGACCAGAGTCTCATAGGCTCATGATTTGTCGCATTTCAAGCGACCATATGACCTCCGTTATGGTGTATACTGTAATTACAGTAAAGGAAGCAAAGGGCTTCTTCACATCAGAACGGAGGTATTATTATGAAAAAGAACTTGACTGAACTGGTATTTATCCTTGACGAGAGCGGTTCCATGAGCGGTCTTACAGCCGATACCATAGGCGGCTTCAATTCACTTATCGCAAAGCAGAAGAAGGAGGAGGGTGAGGCTCTTGTGTCCACGGTCTTCTTCAGCAATGAGTCCAAGGTAGTTCACGACAGAGTAAAGCTTGAGGAGGTACCCCAGCTCACCGACAGGGACTATGTTCCCTCAGGCTGCACTGCTCTCCTTGACGCAGTAGGTGAGGCTGTCCGCCACATCTCCAATATCCACAAGTACGCCCGTGAGGAGGATATTCCCGAAAAGACCCTGTTCGTCATCACCACGGACGGTATGGAGAACGCCAGCAGGAAGTACAGCTACAATGACGTAAAGCAGCTCATCAGCAGAGCGCAGGAGGAAAAGGGCTGGGAATTTGTGTTCCTGGGAGCGAATATCGACGCTGCGGCAACGGCAGGCTCCATGGGTATCAGGGCTGAGAACGCCGTTGATTACCACGCAGACGGTCTCGGCACAGAGGTGCTCTATGAGGCGGTGGCCTGTGCAGTAAGCAGCGTAAGGACAAACAAGGGCGTGGGCAGACAGTGGAAGAGCTCCGTGGAAGCTGACAACAGCCGCAGAAAGAGCAAAAAGTAATACAGCAAAAAAGCTCCTGTCCGTAATGGGCAGGAGCTTTCGGCTGGTGGGCTGATTTAAGCCTTTAGCCATTAGGCGTTAGCCTGATGTTGGGGCGGATATCATCCGCCCGATAATAAAGCGGCTAAGCCGCTTCCTAATGGCTAAAAGCTAAAGGCTAAGGGCTGAAGAATTGAACTGTTATTTTTTGTCGGAAGTTTTCATCTTTTTTGAGCGTCGCTCTTTGATATCTCCGTCATCTCAACGGGCTGAGAGTCAAAGCAGCTGAGCGGACGGTGGGGAGTTACACGGTAAAATCTCTCCGTTTCGGCGTGGTCAGACTGGACTATGCGGTATTTGGGCTTCAGCGTCAGGAAGGTGATTATGGAGTCCAGGGCGTTTGCGCTCAGTCTGCTGAGTATATCCGGAGTATTCCTGCAGTCCTCAACGGTCTTCCATACCTCTGCGTCGGCAGCCAGCTTCAGTTTCGTTTTCAGGTGATCGTAGATACGCGTCCAGACCTTGTCGCTGTCTCTCAGCATAGCCATGGCTTCATCATAGTCCTTAAGGCGGATATGCTCCTCTGTGAGGCTTGAATCCGGGGTACGGCGGTAATAGAACTGTATCTCGTATATGCGCTCTTTGGGGTGATAAAAACGAGCGATACAGCAGTCGGCAGAGCCTGAGATGACCTGCCCTCCGCAGCTCTGGACCCAGCCCATAACACCGGGCATTCTGGGCTCAGGTATCTTTATGCCGTCTCTCCTGCGCTGGAAGGGCGTGTCTGCAAAGGCGTTATCAGCACAGGCAGAGCTGTTTATCAGTCTGTGCGGTATCGTTATCTTCTCCAGGCGATTGCAGCCGCTGAAGGCTTTTTCGCCTATCCTTCCCACCGATTCACGGAATTCCAGGTGCCAGAGATCATCGCAGTCTGCAAAGGCATGGTCATCAATGACCTCGGGTTTATGGCAGAAGATCAGCGATTTTATACTGCGGAGCCCGTAAAAGGCGTATTTTCCTATCCTTTTCAGACTGCCCGGGAAACAGGTCACACTTATCTTTGTCCCCTCAAAGGCATGGTCGCCTATCTCTGTCAGACCTGCGGGTAGCTTTGCCGCGGCAAGGCTCTCACAGCCCTGAAAAGCGCGGTCACCTATAATGGTCACGCTGTCGGGCAGCTGCACCTCTGTAAGCGCCGTGCAGCCCTGAAAGGCTCCGATGCCAATTTCCGTGATCCCCTCGGGAACAGCAACTGTGACAATGTTTCTGTTCCTGCGGAATGCTCCGCTGCCGATACGGGTCACCTCAGTCGGGATGCTGACCTCAGTATCACTGCCGTTGTAGGCTTCCAGGACTTCGCCGTTTATAACGAAACCGTCTGTATGCTCCATATACATCCCCCTTGTTTATATATGCAACGTTCAAATGTCTTGTTCGCTTATCTTTTCTGCTGTATCTGCCTGTCCCGGCTCGCTCTCCTCAGGCTTTTCGGCCTCGGCTGCGGGGACCTCTTTTTCTGCCTCAGCATTATCCCTGCCTATCGGGTTATTGAGGAAGGGTATCATGCAGAACAGCGGCATGGCTGTGAACAGGCTGTATATGTACCTGAATTCGCTGTGAACAGGTGTAGCTATGAGCAGAGTGAGCCATATTCCTATAACAGGGAGATACACCAGGATAATTGAGCGCCTGTGCCTTCTGAAGGCGGCTCCCAGCATGAATACCATTACCCAGATGCCTGCGCCTATGCTCCACAAAAGTCCCAGGAAGGGAGTCTCGATATAGGAGTTAAGGTAGAACATGAGGAAGTCTGTGAACACGCCTGTTCTCGGGCCGCCGTCTATCTCAAAGCCGTCAGAAAGGCAAGAGGTGGATGTTACCCAGTACTGTACATCAGGGAACCAGTATCCGCAGGTCTGGTTTATGAATGCCTTCACATATTTCCCGGGGTGTCTGAGACCCAGATCCAGCCACAGTCTGAAGTACTCAGACTTATGCTCGGTGATATAGTTCTGATTTCCCTTTTCTCTTATGAGATTTTTTATAGGATCGGAAATGCTGTTCCGGTAGCTATCCCTCAGCTTGTCGATATCTATTACCTGCTCAACGAGCTCTTTCTCCTCGGGAGTGAGATCGTCGGAGTATTTCACAACATAGGATATCTGCTGCAAGGGTATGGAGAGGGACTCAACGTTGTCCACAGGCTTTACGCCCGCAGCGCTGTAAACAGGTCCTTTGATGACGAAGGCGGCTGCAAGGGCTGCTGCCATAACGGCAACTGTCAGCTTGCTCCTGCGCAGGAATACGATCAGTGCAGCTATGAACAGCAATACGAATGCATAAAGTCCGTTGCTGCGCATAAGACACATACCCAGTGAGAACACAAAGAGCAGGATCGCCTCAGAGACAGAAAGCCTGAACTTTTTCTCCTTGCAGAGAAGCCGCCATATGAGAGAGCTGATGACTGCAACTATGCCGCCGAACCATACGTCCTTCCACATGGTGGCGCTGTAGGCTGCGTGATAGGCGGGGATCACATAGAACAGGAGGGAGAATACTATCACGGAACGTTTCACCTTTGACTTGTAAAGCGTCTCTGTAAGGTATGCAAAGCAGCCCGAAAGGAAGAGCTGCTGAGTGATCGTGTAGACGAGCACCGACTTTGTATCATCGCCGTCGAACAGCCATTGTCCCAGACTGAAGGTGCCCCTGATTATCATGGTGTGGAGCACGGGGTGGTGGTTGGTCAGCTCTGTCTGTCCCATAGCCTGCTGGAGCTGCCATATCGAGTCTTCTGTGATGACAGCAGGATAGAGGAAAAGAGAGATGGGGAGCCACATCAGCAGCATTACTGCCATAGACCCGAAGAACACCTTCAGCTTGCCTTTTGTGCCGGGCTCTGCCCTTTCCTGTGACAGCGATATCCCCGAGAGCTTCTGATAAAGCAGATATGTCAGCGCTTCATAGAACAGAAAGAACATGACAAATGAAGGAATATACGAGGAAAAGTTCTCAAGCTTGGAAAAAGATTCGGTTATGTTGATATTGTCTATCTGTGACGAGGCGACAGTGAACAGAGACAGTATAAGGCTGCATAAGCATGACGACTTGCACAGCTTCAGCTCCGTGGAGTATCTGCGCCTGAAAATGGGGAACATGAGTATAGCGAATATAAGTGTGAAGATATTGGAGGTCTTGAAGTTGAAAAACTGTGAAAAGGCTATGGCTCCCATGGCGGAGAGCAGATAGGGGATCCATTTCAGGTCGGTGAGGCTTTTGGGCTTTTTTTCGGCAGTGGTGTTATTACTCTTCATTTTCGTTTCTTATCCCTTCTTTTAATTTGTCCAGCTCCTTCTGGGCTCTGTGGAGCTCAAGCTCGAAATCCTGGCGGTTTTTTCTTACGATACAGCTCAGCAGCATTCCCGAGAAGAATGACTGGATAGCTGCGATGACTGTAAATCCGCAGACTATCAGGGTAGGGAAGCGCTCAACGAGGCCGGTCTCGAAGTATTCGTTAAGGACGGGAATGAAGAAGATGACCGCAACGATGAGAAGTATCAGCGAGATTATTCCGAAAAACAGCATGGGCTTGTAGGTGCGGCAGAGCTTTGATATAGTTGCCATGACCTTTATGCCGTCGGAGTAGGTGTTCAGCTTTGAGTCGCTGCCCTCGGGACGGTCACGGTAGTCGATGACCACGTTCTCAACGGACATATTCTTGTCTATGGCGTGGATGCTCATCTCTGTCTCTATCTCAAAGCCCTTTGACAATACGGGAAAGGTCTTGACGAAATTATAGCCGAAGGCGCGGTAGCCCGTCATTATATCCATGATATTGGCGTGGAAGATGTTGTTTATCAGGAAGCGGACTGCTGAATTGCCGAAATTATGGAAGGGACGCTTGTTCTCGGAAAAATAGGTAGAGGAGAGCCTGTCACCTATGACCATATCCGTATGGCGCTCAAGCACAAGGTCAGCCATCTGGCGGGCATATTCCGCGGGATAGGTATCGTCACCGTCAACAATGATATAGCATTCGGCATTGACCTCGCGGAACATACGCCTTATGACATTGCCCTTGCCCTGCTTGTATTCGTTTCTTACCACAGCTCCGTTCTCTGCGGCTATCTCGGCAGTTCTGTCCTTTGAGTTGTTGTTGTAGACATATATGACCGCCTCGGGAAGGACCTTCCTGAAGTCGGTAATAACCTTTGCAATAGTTTTTTCTTCGTTATAGCACGGGATAAGCACAGCTATCCTGTCAAATTCTGTATTCAGACTCATATCATCACCTCAGTGTCGAGTTTTGTATGTATTATACCATATATTTACGGAAATAGCAATGACCGCGGAGGTAAAGTGTGCGGCGGCTCGTCTCTTGACACTCCCCGAAAACAGTGCTATAATAAAAAAGCTGGTTCGGAGGGCAAAACATTCGATAGAAATGCAATGCTGGATAAGACCGCAGACTGAGATGCCTGCTGTTTTGTCCGGCTTTTTTTGTGGAGGTATTATGGAAAAGAACGATTTTACAAGCGGAGCCATACTGCCCAAGCTGCTGAAGTTCATGCTGCCTGTGCTGTTCGCCATGTTCCTGCAGTCACTTTACGGCGCGGTGGACCTGCTGGTGGTGGGAAGATTCAGTGATAATGCGGCAGTTTCCGCAGTATCTACGGGCTCCCAGATAATAATGACACTGACCAATATCCTGGTGAGCTTCTCAATGGGCATAACCGTTGCCGTGGGGCAGAAAATAGGGCAGAAGCGCCCTAAGGACGCCGCCCGGACCATCGGCACGGGACTTATCATCTTTGCCGTTACGGGACTGCTCCTCACGGTGATCAGCGTCCTCGGCGCGGAGCTGCTGGCAAAGATAATGAATGCTCCCAAGGAAGCCTTTGACGTCACCGCAGGCTACATAAGGATATGCGGAGGGGGCTTCCTCATCATTACGGCGTATAATCTGCTGGGCAGTATCTTCCGCGGGCTGGGAGACTCCAAAACGCCCCTCATAGCCGTGGGCATTGCCTGCGTGTTCAATATCATCGGCGACCTTTTCTTCGTGGCTGTGCTTCACCTGGGAGCTAACGGAGCGGCTCTGGCAACTGTCCTCGCTCAGCTTATAAGCGTGCTTATCTCGCTGGTCATAATCCGCCGCACAAAGCTGCCCTTTGAGTTCCACAGGTCAGACATCAGAATGAACAGCGTCTGCGCAAGGGCTGTATTCCGCATAGGAACTCCCATAGCCCTCCAGGACCTCCTTGTGGGAGTATCCTTCCTGGTAATGCTGGCTATCGTCAACAAGATAGGCCTTACCGCCTCGGCAGGCGTGGGCGTTGCCGAGAAGGTATGCGCCTTTATCATGCTTGTACCTGCGGCTTTCATGCAGTCCATGTCCACATTCGTGGCGCAGAATCACGGAGCAGGCAAGGCGGACCGTGCAAAGCAGGCTCTGAAAACAGGTATCGCAGTCTCATTCGTGTTCGGCTTTATGATGTTCCTGCTGACATTCTTCCGCGGAGACCTGCTTGCAGGCATTTTCTCTGGAGACCGTGAGGCTGTGCTAAACGCCTGGGACTATCTTAAAGCCTACGCTATCGACTGCCTGCTGACCTGCTTCCTGTTCTGCTTTATCGGCTATTACAACGGCATACAGAGGACCACCTTCGTCATGATACAGGGTATCTGCGGAGCCTTCTGTGTCAGGATACCTGTTGCCTTCATCATGCAGCACTTCGGCAGCGGTTCACTGTTCCTCATCGGACTTGCCACCCCCTGTTCGACAGTTTTGCAGATAATCATGTGCTTTGCGGTCTACGGCAGGCTCAGCAGAAAGAATACCTCAGAACAAAAAAAGAGCTCCTGCAAATTTCCGTTGCAGGAGCTTTTCTGTATCATGTCAGATATTCAGTGTCTTTTCATCAGCGTTCTTCTTTTCTGCGGAATGCTGCGGAGCCGAATACTGCTGCCGCGCCGAGGAGCATCAGTATACCGCCGACAGCAGCTGCTGCGGCTGTGGAAAGATCGTTGTTTCCTGTCTGAGGAAGATCGACCTCCCCGCCCTTTTCGTCGGTGCCCTTGCCTGTGAAGCGGTCTATTCTGTACTCTGTATCGTCATCGAACTTTACAGCAACTGTGCCGTCTTCGGAGCTGATCGTTTCGGTGACCTTTACCTTCTTTCCTGCCTTTTTGCTGCGGTCGGCAGCTGCCATTTTCGAGAGCTGCTTGTCGCTGTAGAAGGACTTCTTATCAATTGCCTTTTCGCCTGCATAAGTCAGTATTTCTGCCTGACCGTCAGCTCTTGTGAGGATTATCTCGGTGTCGGAGACGGCGGATACAGCGGCAGTTTCGGTGTTATCCCCTGAAGTGAATTCCACTGCCTTTGTTCCTATCCAGTTATACTTTATATTCTCCTGAGAGCCGTCCTCGGCATTGATAACTGTCATACTGCCCTTGCCGTCGGTGCTGTAATACTTCATGCTGTCACCGGTTTTGCTGCTCCAGAGACCTGCGGTAAAGAGGTCCTTGATCTCGGGAAGGTTCATAAGGTCTATCTCATTGCCCTCCTGATCGGCAGCTGCACCACCGATGGGATCAACTGATATGCTCTGCCCGTCCATGAAGAACATATTGTACCTGCCGCTGCCTTCAAAACCAGCGTATTCAAGGTCGGGGCAAATACCTGATATGCGCTCAAGGTAGGCGGTCACCATTTCCTTGAGCTGAGACGAGGTGTAAAACTTTTCGTCAGTGCTGTGATTGGGATCGTATGTCAGCTTATACTCGCTTCCGTCCTCTGTTGTTACTGTAAATGCGGAGATGCTGCTGAATGTGACATTTAATGCGGTCTCGTCATCTGTGCCCTTGCTGCAGGTGATGACACCGTCGCCGAACTCTGCTGTGCCTTCCCATTCGAGGCCCTTCTCTCCGGAGTATACAGCGGCGCTTCCGTCCTCGTTGAAGAAAACGAAATAATGCTTTGAGCTCATATTATCGATAAGACCTACACGGTATACGCCTGCTCTGAGATACTCAAACTTAACGGACTTGCCGTCGGGAGCAACTGCGGTGTTCTCAAATCTGTCGTAGTCCGTATACTCGGCGATAACGCTGCCCTTTTCGTCCATGAGCTGCACCATAGCCATGCCGTTTCCATCATAAGTCACCTCGGCAGATGAAGCCTTTTTATCGCTGTGTGCATTGTGGTACTCTGTCACAAGCTCCTTTATCTCGGGAGTGGTGATGTAATCGAAGCTGCCGAAGCCTGTAGTGTCTGCGTAGAAAAGCTTCTCGGAAGTACCGTCCTCCCAGGTGATGACTGCATTCTTCTTGTCGGTAAATGAGAGCTTTCCTGTGCGGCTCTCTGTGGAGGTGCCGTCGGTGATGTTCATAGTGAGATCATCGCCGTTCTGCTCAAAGGTGAAGCTCTTTTCGGGAGTGCCGCTCTGATAGCGGATAATGCCTGTATTGTTATTGCGGAAATTGTAGTAAGCGTCATTTTCTCCGCCGTTCTCAGCCCACCATATGCCAGCCTTCAGGTGAGCGGTATCAGTGCCCTCTGACATTATCTCGGTGGAGTTGTATGCCTTGTCAACGGCTGCGATATAATAATCACTTATATCTGTAACATCGTATGTTACGGAGATGTTTCCGCTTTCGTCCGCATATCTGTATGCGGGGAGAATATCCGAGAAGTCGTAGGAATTATATATATTCTGTTCGTAAGCGTCCGTGCTGCCCATGATGGTATTGATGAAAAGTGAGTCGGCTTTGAGAGGATTGCCCGGACCGCCGAATAATGGCATATAGACAGTTCGGAACGCAAAGGCGAGATTCTTCATCTCTGCAAGCTTCGGGCTTTCTGCAGTATACTCGCCTGCGATACCGCCGTTTCCTTTGCCCATGATGTAAATGCCGTCAAGGTCAACGTCGGTACAGGTTATCTCCAGAAGCTTCCTGCCGTTCTCCTCCTTTGGCTTTACCTCAAGTGCAGGAGCTGTCTTGTCTATGATAACGGGGAAATCAAAGGTCTGAGGAGCCTTCTCCGCGCCCTCATAGAAGACAGAGGCTTCGATAACGCCCTTGTATTTGCCCTCGGGAAGACTGCTTATGTCGTCCTCTGAGATATATCCTATGGGCATATATGCAGGGAGCGCATCGTTATTGGAGGAGTCTAAGACCAGCTCATTGTCAGCGTTATAGAGCTTTAAGTCTGAAACGCGGGCAGATCTGAGCAGAGAATAATCTATTGATACCTGTTCAGCCATTCCGTCACCGTCGGGAGAGAGGTACACTCCCTCGGAGGAACACTTCTCCTGTATCTCGTTATATTCATCATCATAGTAGTCAGGGAAGAAGAATGGCTCCATCATTGCGGTTTCCTTTACATCGGCAGGGAGCCTTTCAAGAAGCTGAGATACAGCCTCTGCAATGCCTGCAAAGGAATGGGAAGAGCTCATTAATCCGTCACCTGAATATGTAGAGTATGAATAGGGAGGAAGGTCATTTGTGCCGTTATGGAAGATAGGCACCTGCGCCCAGTCTCCGTAGAAGCCCATGACGGGAATAGAGATGTCACAGCAGTTTTCCGCGCCGCTGAGAATGATGTAGCCCTCAACAAAGAAGCCGTTGGGGAATGCAGTGCTGTGTGCCGCAAGATCCTCGGCTGAAAGCTCTGCGTTTATATTTACTGTGCGGCTCTCCTGTGCACTTGCCGTCAGCAGGTCAGACAGGTCGGCTGTTACGCCTATATTGCTTGCGCCGCTGATAGTCAGCTGCTCCGAGTCCTCCGCGGGAGCACCGTCCTCGGCAGTCAGCACCAGCTTTGCCTCGCTGAATTCAACGTCCTCGTCGGTGAAGTTCCTTATATCAACATCAAAGCTGAGCTGAGAGGTGATATTGTCCTTCAGCTCCACCTTGGCAAGACCTGTCTCGCCTGTGAGGATAACTCTGTCATTCAGGGCGTTTTTCATATTCACAAGTCCTGCACCCTGACGTCTGGGGCTTTCGTATACATCGCCGTTCATAAAAAGAACAGCGGAGTTCATCATGATATTCTTGATGAGGTCTGTCTTTTCGGCACCTGTGAGCTCTGTGCCGTTCTGTCTGAGATACTGGTCGAATACAGCCACACAGCCTGCAACATAGGGTGGAGCCATGGAGGTTCCGTCCAGCTGTTTTAACGTGTTATCATAGGCGGCAGATGAGACCGCAGTTCCGATACCTGCGATATCGGGCTTGAGGGTAAGGTCACCTGCGGGACCGAAGGAGCTGTATTCGCTTATTCCGCCGTCAAGGGGTGTAACTATGCTCAGTGTGCTGTCAAGGCGTATCTTTCCCGACTCAGCCTCTTTCAGCTTTTTTTCGTCATTCATTGAGACAAATGCAGCAGGGAATGGATTTCCCTCCAGATTCATGGTAATGAGATCGCCGTCCTCGACGTTATCGCAGATGATCATGGCAATAGCTCCTGCCATCTGCGCATTCATCGCCTTTTCCCAGAAGTTCAGCTCTCCTCTGTCCAGAAGGGCAATCTTACCCTGAAGGTCCTTGCCATCAAAGTCCTCAAACATACCCAGACCGCAGTAAACATATTCATATACATCATCGCTGAGGAAATCGCTGAGGGTGCCTATGTCGGTGTCACTGAAGGGGATCTCGTCATCAAGTCCCTCGATCAGGAAGCAGGGAGCGCGGCGGACAGAATTGTTGGCGGCTGCGACACAGAAGGCGTCCCTGAAAGCTGATGGCTCTCCCACAGTATGGGTATCGGGAGCAGATGTGTCTATATCCAGATAATTACCATTTCCCATAAAGCTGTTGCTGTCATTGCCTGCTGATGCAACGACCATTATGCCTGCATTATTCAGCGCAGTTATGGTGTTCTTGTACGGTATCTTTTCAAGGTCGGGATCGGGGCTTCCGAGGCTTAGGTTGATAACATCTGCCTTTAGCTTTGCGGCGTCCTCAAGGGCTGCAAGTATGGCGTCCGACTCAGCGGTGGATATAGTGATACCCAGTTCGTCGATAGTCATCTGCTTGAATACCTTCATCATTACAAGCTGAGCGTCCCTTGCGATGCCCGAGAGCTCCGCGCCCTCGTCACCACTTATCATATCGCCAGCGGCAATACCTGCGACGTGGGTGCCGTGATAATTCTCGGGGTCTGAGTATTCGTAGGGGGTATCATCGGTGTAGTCTATAACATAGGGAAGCTTGCTGCTGATATAAGCCTGTTCGGGATCTATCGACACATTAAGATCGGCAGCTGCGGCGGCAATGTCGTCCTTTGTGAGCTTGTTTTCCTTATCATCAATGGGAGCAAACATATCATGGGTGATGTCAAATTCCGAGTCAAGAACGGCTATGACCTCGCCCTCTCCGAAATAACCTGTTGTCTCTCCGAAATAGTTCATCTCACTGAGCTCCTGTGCGGTGTAGAGCTCGGGCTTAATGACATTCACAGTCTCGATCCTGGTTATATCCTCTACCCAGCGGCAGGACCTTGCTTCGTCAATAAGACCTGCGGGGAGGCTGCATGAAAAACCGTTCATGAGCACATCGTAGCGGTAGCTGATCTCAAGCTCGGGGTAAAGGCTGCGGAGATATTCCTCCGCCTGACTGCTGATCTCACGCAGAGAAGCTGCCTTTGTATCTGCCTCGGCAGTATCAAGATAATCAGTTCCCATTTCTGCTGCTTCTTCTCCTGCAAGCACTGCGTCTCCGCTGAGACTGATTATGACGGGTACCAGCTTTCCGTCCTTCGCTTCTGCTGCAAGTGCAGCCGGAAGTCCGCAGTTGAGTACCGCGGATCCTCCGATCAGCGCAGCAGTAGTCATGCTGAGAAAATGGCGTGTGAAGTTCTTCATTATTTCATCGGTCCTTTCTGAAAATAATTCTTACATCAAGCGCTTGAAATGTACATCGTGAATTAATCTGTTGTTTTTCCGGAGGATCTATCCCTCTATATTCTTTACAACTGACAGCTCGTTTTTTTGCAAAATATTTTCATAAAGCAATTATTTTGTCATGGTGCACATATCAGTCAGAGAGTTATTGTGCGTTTTGCCAAAAAAGAAAGAGCCTAACCGAATAGTTAAGCTCTGAGTGTAAATATATGATACCTTTGAAGACTGAGGTCTCAGTCTTTTCTTTCAGCTTTATAGTCCAGCCATTTCAGAACGTGCTGAATGTATGTGTCCCAGAAATACCAGTCATGAATACCTTCGCCCTCTTCGTAAGTGACCTTTGCACCTGCTTCCGAAAGAGCATTTGCTATGGAACGGTTCGCCTTCAGAAGTACGTCCTGAAGTCCGCAGGCTATGTAGAACTCGGGGAAGTGTCTGTCAGGATCGTTTTTTATGACATCCATAAGATAGCGTGGATTGCGGTCTGTGTTCCTTGTCTTTTCGATGCCCCCGAAGTTTTTGACCTCTCCCAGTGTGTTGCCCTCTGTTTCTACCCAGCTGACAGGGTATTCATAGAAATGCAGTGCTCCCGAAAGGACAGCAGCCTTGCCGAAGGTCTCGCTGTATTTAAGAGCATTTCTGCAGGCACCGAAGCCACCCATGGACAGTCCGCCGAGGAAGGTGTCCTCACGCCTGTGCGACAGGGGAAACATTTCACGGGTGACGTTTACGAGCTCCCTTCCGATATATTCGCCGAAATCTCCAAGACAGCCGTCTTTTACGAGAATATCCATATAAAAGGAGTTTTCGCCCGAGGGCATTACTACAGCAAGACCGCTCTCCTCCGCCCATAGGCGTATCCTTGTGTAGCTCAGCCAGCCGTTGCAGTTATCTGTAAGACCGTGAAGGAGATAAAGCGTAGGATAGGGCCCCCGAAACCTCTCTGACGGAAGGATCACATTTGCAGAGACAGTTCTCTTTAGGGTCTCCGACTTGAATTCCATCTGTATAAGTGCCATGATATTGACCTCCTTTTGATGATAAATTGCAGAACTGTGTTTTCAAGGACAGTATAACATATTATCAGCCCGATTGCAACACGAATCCCGCAGCGATTGAATAAAGTAAGCACGGTCACTATGGCAGGATACCATATCAGCGCTGTGCAATTCTAATATAAATCAAAATTTAGCGGAGCTAAATTTTGATTTGAGTTTAGAGTTTAGAGTTGAAAGTTGTGGAGTCGCCTGCGGCGACAATATTTAAATATTGTGAGCAAAGCGAACACAATAACTCTCAACTTTCAACTATCAACTTAGCGCATACGCGCTAAATTATGATTTATCAGAGTAACCATAACAAACACAATGCCCCTGAGCGTTTTGTAACACTCAGGGGCAAAATTTATATATGAGCATAAGTCTTGCTTCGGGGTACTTTTCACAGATCACTGCGCTGTATTGAGGTACTCGCTTGCAAGGTAGAGAGAGCCGCAGATAACAGCAACTCCGCCGTTTTCAAGGGCGAGAGCCTTTGCCTTCTGGGCACACTCCTCAAGGCTTCCGTATTCAGCCACTGTGCGGAAGCTGGCAATATCCGCCAAAGTCTCCGCAGATACAGCGTTGGGTGCAAAGCCGTCCACCGCAAAGAATTTGTCGGAGAGCTCCGATATTTTCTTTACGCAGTCCACATAGTCCTTGGAGTCCACCATGCCCATGACGGTGTATATTTTTTTGCCCCTTGTACTGAGATACATGAGCATAAGGGACAGCATTCCCACGCCTGCGGGATTGTGTCCGCCGTCCACTATCACAGGGGGCTCGCCGTCTATGTACTGCACCCTTGCGCGGACCTGAGTGGTCTCGATGGACTGTATAATGGCGCTGTCACTGACAGAAAAGCCCTTGCTTCTCAGGTAAATGCAGGCGGTTATGGCAGTCTGGGCGTTGTACTTCTGGTGTATGCCTGCCATAGCGGGAGTAAGCTTTATGCCCCTGTACATGAAAGGGGAGAAGAGTCCGCCGTCACCCGAAGGGGGACAGTCCTCACAGGGAATGAGCTCCGCGCCAACTCTCTCAGCGGTCTCGCGGACTAATTCACGGACGCTGTCGAGGTTGTCCTCTGAGAGTATGACTGCCGAGCCGCTCTTGATTATGCCTGCCTTGTGGGAGGCTATCTCCTCAACAGTGTCGCCCAGCAGAGCCGTGTGGTCAAGGGATATGGAGGTTATGACAGATACCAGAGGAGGCGGTATGACGTTGGTGGAGTCAAGAGCGCCTCCGATACCCGTTTCCAGCACTACCACATCGCAGTTCTCGCGGTCATACCAGAGCATGGCGATTGCCATTGTTATCTCGAACTGAGAGTAAGCCGCACTGCCGATATGTTCCTTTACGAACTCAGCTATTTCGCAGAGCGAGTCCTCATCTATCTCGTCATCGTTGATGCGTATCCTGTCGGTATAGCGCAGCACGAAGGGAGAGGCGAACTTTCCCGTCCTATAGCCCGAGAGCTGAAGAGCGTTGGCGATATATTCAAGGGTGGAGCCCTTGCCGTTGGTGCCTGCGATATGAACGAATTTCAGTCTTTCCTGTGGGTCGCCCACAAGTCTCATAAGCTCCCTCGCGCGGGAGAGGTCCGTTATCCTGCCCCCCGACTTGCTGTAGGAGTTTATGAAGCTCATACATTCTTCGATGTTCATGGTTTCTCCTTAGACTGCCAGTTTGACTGACAGAAAAAATATAAATTCGGGCGAGGGAATGGCGTCGCTGTACATAGGTATCCCCCGCACAGAGACGCTTCCCGAGCGCCCGTTCAGTGTTATACTTAATATACTCCTGCCTGCTTTTCAGCCTGGGCAACAGCCTCCACAAGGCTCATGCCGCTGAATTCCTGGGCAGCGAAGATGCGTCCGCACTTCTTGTCGTCCACGAATGCGCCAACTATAACTCCCGGGATAGCGCTTTCGGGAGAGTTGGGAGCGTTTGGACCGCCAAGGTCTGTTCTGCACCAGCCGGGGTCAGTGAGATTGATAGTTACGTCAGTGCCTTCGTAGTTCTTGCCAAGGTCGCGTGTTACCTTGTTGAGTGCAGCCTTTGCTGCGGAATAGCCTGCCTGCTCTGGCTCAAGATCGATACCGCTTGTGGTATTGACTATGCGTCCGAAGCCTCTTTCCTTCATACCGGGAAGGAAATGATAGCAGATCATCATGGGAGCGGTGGTGTTGATCCTGAAGCTGATGTCATAATCAGATGCAGGTGTTGTGAGATATTCCGTTCTGTAGGCTATCTGAAGACCGGCGTTGTTGAGGATGATGTCGAGCTTTGTCCCTCTCTCGTCGATAGCTTTGCACATCGCCTCCACCTGTTCCATGTCTGAAAGCTCTGCGGTCACCACATAAGCGTCAACGCCCAGAGCCTTCACCTCGCCGAGCACCTTTGCACAGTGCTCCGCGGTGCGGCTGTGGAGAACCAGATTACAGCCCAGCTTAGCCATTTCTATGGCTGCAAGATAGCCGAGTCCGCGGCTTGCGCCTGTAATGAGTGCCCATCTGCCTTTTACATTTACCATGTTTTCTACCTCCCTTTTCGGGTTTTATATATATGACACCCCCGTGCTGCGTGCCACGGGGACGATCATCAGCATTCGTAGTCTATGCAGGCTCTGTCGGTCTTTACAGTGCCGATGAACTTGCCGAATTCAAGGTGTGCGGGGTGTACCTGATATGCGTTCAGGTCGTCGATGGTGTCGAAGTCGCAGATAAGAGCAATGGTGTAGTTGCTCTCGGGAGCGTCCTTTGAATTGATGACTACCTCGCCCTTTTTCAGCTCCTTTACGTTTGCGATGACGTTGTCGAAGCGCTTCTGAGCCTCAACAGCGTTTTCGTACTCGCTTCTGCCATCGGCTTCCTTTAATTTGAACATAACTATGTGCTTTATCATAATATTTCCTTCTTTCTGTTTAGTTGTCAGTTTTTAGTGCATAGTGCTTGGTATCAAAGCTCGAATATTTTCGCTCTGAAGGTTTTCTTTCCGTCATAGCTCTTGTATTCGCCGAAGCCTGTAAAATGCAGTCCGCACTTTTCTATCACATGAGCGGAGGCTGTGTTTTCAGCCGCACATTCGGCTCTCAGCTTTACATTTCCGAAGCTTCTGCGCACATGGTCGATCATAGCCTTTGAAGCTTCGGTAGCATAGCCCATGCCCCAGCAGTCGAAGCGGAAGTTATATCCGAACTCCCAGAAGCCGTCCTCAAGGAGTCTTATGCTGCCGGAGCTTATGAGCTTATCATCGTTTCTGCGGACAAAGCCGAACTCAAAGCGCGTATCCGAGGTGACTATGCTCCTGAGCCACTCCCTTGTGGTCTCAAGG
Source organism: Bacillota bacterium (assembly GCA_029572815.1). Classification (GTDB taxonomy): domain Bacteria; phylum Bacillota; class Clostridia; order Oscillospirales; family Ruminococcaceae; genus Ruminococcus. The sequence continues at coordinate 34,738 of JAKPUQ010000148.1, forward strand.
CTTTCGTGAGTGGAGTATATCATGTACCTTGCCACTCTCTCGTCGCCTGTCCACTCAAAGGCAGCCTCGGCGTCATCGATGGTCAGGGGGCGGAGCAAAAGACGGTCAGTCGTTATCCTCGGACTCATCTTCATCGCCGTCCTCATACTCGTCATCGTCATACTCATCGTCATCATCTTCATTATCGTCGGACTTGCTCTTCTTTACCTGAGCGACGTCCTCAGTCTCGGTGCACTTTCTCTCAAAGAGCATGAGGGGAGCGAGCAGAACAAGAAGAATATTCAGACAGGTCATAAATAATATGTATTGTTCGTTGCCGTTTGATGAAATATTGCTCTTGCCCGTTGTGATGTATGAGAAGCCGCTTGCCATGCCATCGTAATAATGAGCGTAAAAATAGCCGATGACAGCAGGGAGTACGGGCCTTACTGCAAAGGCAGCACAGCCTGTGATGCCCTTTGTGTTCTTGTTCACGGTGTAGTCCTGCATTAGGCAGGGGAGCATAAAGAGCAGGACTGCAAAATAATCATGAAGTCTGATGAGCGACTGCGCCATATACAAGCCTGTTATGGCATAGGTATAGATAAGGAGATGTTTCCTTGACTTCCATACTATGTTCCTGTTCATAGTCAGAAAAGCTATGACAGCTGCTGCCAGTACAAGAAGGAACATGAGTATATCAGTGAACAATATCAGGTCATGATTTTCATAATATGAGCCTGACGCAGTGAAAACTGAATAGGGCTCAAAGAAATAACCCAGCAGTATACTGCCGCCGCGGCTGTTGAGCAGCAATCCCGGCACAGTTATACAGTATAGGATCTTTACAGGCAGAGAGTGATACAGTCTGAATATGAGCATTACGGCAAACAGTATCCTGAACAATGTGGAAAGTACAGGGATCAGCAGATATGGCGTTATCCTGAGCTTGAAATAACTCATATCCGGAAAATACATCAGCCAGAAACTGCGGAAGCTCAGAACAGAAAAGCAGATAAGAACTATGCCGACAAAGATCTCTGAGATCCTTGTACGCTTTTTTACTGTGATATTCATTTTAAATCCCCTTTATATCATGTTATTATGATTACACCATTCAAGGCGTGATCATCTCATTTTTATTATTTGCCGCCGGTCTTCTCCGCCTTCATAAGGTTGGTGGTTACCGATACGCCCAGAGGAACACCTGCGGTGATAGCCAACAGGTCTCCGTCCTTCGCAGTCAGCGGCGGAGCAAAAAGACGGTCATTCGTTATCGTCGGACTCGTCATCGTCTTCATCTTCGATGTCGGTAATAACAGGAGATACCACTTTTTCAAGGGGAGACTTTCTCTCAAAGACAATAAGGGGGATAAGAATGATCGCAGCTGCAAATATCAGGCAGCGTATAGTTTCATTCTGCCTTCCTGCATTCAGGTAATCAAGAATATCATCGGTACTATTGACCTTCATGGAGTACTTGGTATAATACTCAAAAAACAGCTCTGAGGCTGCTCCTGTAACGGCTCCTGCCCAGCCGATAAGGGCTGTGCGTTCGGGCTTTTCCTGCAATTCGTAAATGAAACAGGTCAGTAAAAGGTACAGCATTACAGTAAAGCTGCGCGAAGAAAACGCCAGTGCTCCGACAGCTGCAATGCCTGCAATTACATAAAGATAGATAAGCAGTTTGGTCCTGTTTTTCCATTTTATAACTCCGAACATCATAAGAAGGATAATTATTCCCATGGCTATCGTGAGATAGAACGTGAACAATGTGAAAATACCGTCAAAAGTAAAATAATCGATGCAGCTTTTTATATATTTACCGACAAACTTAATATCAAAATAGGTCCTGTTTCTCTCTGAAAAGGCAAAAACGGCAATAGAGCCCCCCAGGAGGAGCTTTGCCCATAAACGGTCGTACTTGCGGGTGATGATGAGTATAGCTGCCGATACTGTGATGAAAAAGATCGGAGCGTTCTGTTTGAATAAACCGTTTATCAAATCACCGCTGTCATAAGAATAAAGGTCGGATAATATCGATAATGTCGGTCTTATCATCAGTATTGCAATGATGATCTCAAATATTCTGCTTCTTTTCTGTACTGTCATTTTTATTTCTCCTTATATCATGTTTATAAAAATTATTCTATGCCTTTTAGCAAAGGCGTAATAACCCCATTTTAAATATTATTTGCCGCCGATCTTTTCCACCTTCATAAGGTTGGTGGTTCCCGATACACCCAGAGGAACTCCTGCGGTGATAGCCACAAGATCCCCGTCCTCTACGAGTCTGTGGGACTCGGCAGCCTCAACAGCTGCGGCAAACAGGTCGTCGGTATTGGTCTTTTCGTCAATTATGAACGGTATAACGCCCCAGCTCATGTTCATCTGGCGGCATACTACCTCGCTCATGGTGCAGCTGATTATGGGACAGCTTGGACGGTATTTTGAGATTAGTCTCGCTGTCTGTCCGCCGAGAGATACGGTGATGATAGCCCTTGCGTTGAGGTCATGGGCAGTGGTTACCGTAGCGTGGGCGATAGCCTCAGCCACAGTTCCGTTCTGGTCGGCGCGGCGTGAGGAGAAGCGTGCCTTGTAGTTTATGTTGTTCTCGGTGGTCTCTGCTATGAGAGCCATGGTCTTTACAGCTTCCACAGGGTAAGCGCCTGCGGCGGTCTCGCCGGAGAGCATGATAGCGCTGGTGCCGTCATATAGAGCGTTGGCAACATCGGTTATCTCCGCACGGGTAGGACGGGGATTGGTTATCATTGACTCCAGCATCTGTGTAGCTGTAATGACCTGCTTTCCTGCGTTGTAGCCCTTCTTGATAAGGGACTTCTGGATAGCGGGTATCTGCTCGAAGGGTATCTCAACGCCCATGTCTCCGCGGGCTACCATGATACCGTCGGCGGCCTCAAGTATCTCGTCGATGTTCTCAACGCCGTCGGTGTTCTCTATTTTTGCGATAATCCTTACGTCGAACCAGCCCAGGCTCTGTGTGAATTTCCTGAGGTAGTTTATATCCGCAGCTGTGCGGACGAAGCTGGCGGCGATGAAGTCGAAGCCCATCTTTGAGCCGAATTCAAGGTCGTCCATGTCCCTTTCGCTGAGGTAGGGCATTGACAGCTTTACACCGGGCACATTTATGCCCTTGTTGTTTGAAAGGGTACCGCCGTGAACTACGCGGCAGACTATCTCGGTAGTGGTGACCTTTTCAGCAAGGAGCTCAATAACGCCGTCATTGATGAGTATCCTTGTACCCATGCTGACGTCACGGGGCAGCTTTTTGAAGCTGATGCTTCCCACCTTGTCGTCGCAGAGCACGTCCTCGGTGGTGAGGGTGTAGGTGTCGCCGTCGTGTATTTCTACAGGCTTGTTATCAACGAACTTGCCCAGACGTATCTCGGGACCCTTTGTATCCAGGAGAGTAGCCACGGGGAGGTCAAGCTCCTTGCGGAGCTTTTCGATAACGCGGAAGCGCTTTTCGTGGGTCTCGTAGTCGCCGTGGGAGAAGTTGAAGCGGGCTACGTTCATGCCTGCCAGCATGAGCTCGCGCATAATGTTTTCATCGTCAGTTGCAGGACCTATAGTGCAGACTATCTTGGTCTTTCTCATATTATCACTCCTTGTGTATCAGAGCTTCTTAAGCTTTGCGTAATTTGCCATTATCTTCTTTGTGCCCACCTTGTCGAAAGCTATCTCCAGCATTGAATCGTTTGACATGGGAGTTACGGAAACTATAACGCCCTCGCCGAAAATGCTGTGGGATACCTTTTCACCTGCGGCATAGGCAACAGCCTCCCTGGGAGCTGAGCTTGCCTTCTTGCTTCTTGCAAGCTGCTGCTGGAGAGTTGCCGAGCGTACCTCGGTAACGGACTTGTCATTTTCCTCCAGGTGCTTCTTCATAGCGGCTGCGTTGTCGTGCTTTTCGATGAGCTCGCTGCCTATCTCGCGCATGAAGCGTGAGGTGACGTTGCGCTGTGTCTGACCGAAGAGCATACGCTGGCTTGCGTTGGTGAGGTAGAGGCGCTTCTTTGCACGGGTTATGGCAACGTATGCAAGACGTCTTTCCTCCTCCATATCGTCCTCGCTGTCGAAGGAGCGTGAGCTGGGGAAGATACCGTCGTCCATGCCCACTACGAATATATTCTCATACTCCAGACCCTTTGCGGAGTGTATGGTCATGAGAGTTACCTTGTCATCGCTTCCGTCATCGCGGTCAGCCTCTGTGTAGAGGGCTACCTCCTCAAGGAAGTCGCCCAGGGTAGGCTCCTCAGCCTGTTCCATGTACTGAGCCATGGAGGTGCGGAGCTCCTGTACGTTTTCTATTTTTGTCTCGGCATTCTCAAGAGCCTTCAGGCTGTCAAGGTAGCCTGTCTTATCAAGGAGGACGTCGAGAAATTCATCAAGGGGAAGCTCCTCTGACTTTTCTGTGAGGAACTCAAACATCTGGTAGGCGCTCTTGAGGGCTGTTACCTTCTTGGAAAGGGGAGCGTACTCCTCGCAGTTCTTCAGCACCTCAAAGGGCGATATTTTCAGGTCGCGGCTGATGTCCTCGATAACGGTGAGGGTAGAGTCGCCGATACCGCGCTTGGGCTCGTTGATTATGCGCCTGAAGCGGAGCATATCGTTATGGTTGTTGATAAAGCTCAGGTAGGAGGTAACGTCCTTTATCTCCTTGCGGTCATAGAAACGCATACCGCCGTAAACTCTGTATGGTATGCCGCACTTTACCAGCATACGCTCTATTGAGTTGGACTGTGCGTTCATGCGGTATAGGACAGCGTTGTCGGAATAGCGTCCTGTCTCCTTGTAGGAGGCAAGTATAGTGTCCGCCACGAATTTAGCCTCATCGGTCTCGTCCACAGCCTTGTACCAGTACACCTTGTCGCCCTGCTCGCCGGCAGTCCAGAGGGTCTTGGGCTTTCTGCCGTTGTTGTTGCTGATAACTGAGTTTGCGGCGTTGAGTATGGTCTGTGTTGAGCGGTAATTCTGCTCAAGGCGAATGACCTTGGCGCCCTCAAACTGCTCCTCAAAGCCCAGGATATTCTCGATATTGGCTCCGCGGAACTTGTAAATGCTCTGGTCGTCATCGCCCACTACGCAGAGGTTTTTGTGTCCGCCCGAAAGGAGGGAAACAAGCCTGAACTGAACATGGTTGGTGTCCTGATACTCGTCCACCATTATGTATTTGAATCGGCTCCTGTACTTTTCCAGGACCTCGGGGAACTTCTCGAAAAGCTCAACAGTGAGGACCAGTATATCGTCAAAGTCCACAGCATTTGCTGCTCTCATGCGTTCCTGATAGAGGGCGTAGAGCTTTGATATCATCTTCTTGCGATAGTCCTGACCTGCATCGGCGCGGAGCTCCGCGGGAGTTATCATCTTGTCCTTGGCAAAGCTTATCTCACTGAGCACCGCCTTGGGAGCAAGCTGCTTCTCTGAGACGTCCAGCTCGCCCATGACGTTCTTTATCATGCGCTGGCTGTCATCGGAGTCATATATAGTGAAGTCCCTGCCGTAGCCCAGAGACTCTATCTCGCTCCTGAGTATCCTTACACAGGCTGAATGGAAGGTGGAGGCATGGATATTCAGAGCCTCCTCGCCCAGCATTGCTGAGAGTCTCTCCTTAAGCTCGCCTGCCGCCTTGTTGGTAAAGGTGATGGCGAGGATATTCCAGGGGCGCACAGGGTCAACGGCAACGGTGTCCCTGAGGGTATCGAAGTCATCGGTCCTGCCCTCTGTGTACTCCTTCAGGAAGGCAATGTCATCATCACTGCCCTGACGGGTGGTATCGAAGTAGGCATTGCCGAAGTTTATCATATTGGCGATACGATTGACTATCACCGTGGTCTTGCCGCTTCCTGCGCCTGCAAGCACAAGAACGGAACCGTTCACAGTGAAGACAGCCTCCTGCTGCATATCGTTCATACGGCTGAAATATCTTTTCAGCGCTGCCTGTTTTGCTGAAATGTAAGAATTAGTGTCCATAAAAAGATCTCCATATACGCTGTTTAGTAATTAAAAAGTATGCGGAAGCACACTTCTGAAAGGCTTTAAAAGATTATATTAAAGGATAAGTATATTATATCACATTTATCACAGCTTGAAAAGACCTGGACGGAATTTTTTTCATATAAAATGTATAAGGGGAGAACCAATGACTGAAAGAATTCTGTAACTTTTTAAACGTTCTGTAAGATAATGATACTGCATCGTAAGAAAAATGCAGTCAAACCGTTCTGATATCGGAACTTTTCTGTTATTGTATATGGCATGGGAAAGGAGTATAATAGGGATACAAAAAGGAAAAGAGCGCAAAATGCTCATACATCGGTTTTCGTCGGATTTCCCGGCGTTTACATAGAGTCAGAGCAAAAGAAAGAAAAATGTATTTATATGCGAAAAAGCGCGCTCCCGCGGTCGGTCATTTTAACGTGGGAGCTGCTGCTTTTCATACGGGAACTAAAGTTAAAAAATAAAAATATATTTTGCCTATTGACAATCATCTCTGACAGTGATATAATAATAAAGCTGAATAATTCAGTACATACATTGGGGTGTCGCCAAGTGGTAAGGCAGCGGACTCTGACTCCGTTATTTCGAGGGTTCAAATCCTTCCACCCCAACCATA
>JAKPUQ010000172.1 GCA_029572815.1 Bacillota bacterium
TCACCCCTTGCGAGGCGCCTGACGTAATAAGGGGCTCTGCCCCTTGAACCCCGCCAGAGGCGCTGCCTCTGGACTCTGCCAAAGGAACACAGTCCCTTTGGAATCCCATTCATAGTTGCCGCAAGGTATTACGATAAATTATGATTTACGTCAGTATTCTTTCTGCAATTTGGTGAAATGTACTCTTGCATTACTGCTTCATTTGTGATATAATAAATTGTAAGTGTGCATTTTTGGCAGTAAAAGGCGCTGCCGGCACAAATATTTTTATGAAAAGAGGAAAACAAATGCCTGCAAATATTGTAGTCGGAACTCAGTGGGGAGACGAAGGAAAGGGCAAGATCATCGACATCCTTGCTTCCCGTGCAGATGTTGTTGTACGTTCACAGGGCGGCAACAACGCCGGTCACACTGTGGTAAACAACGGCGAGGTCTATAAGCTCCACCTTGTACCCTCGGGTATCCTTTACCCCAACGCCCTCAATCTTATCGGCGCAGGAGTAGTTCTTGACCCCAAGGACTTCATCGGCGAGCTGGATAACCTGGAGGCAAGAGGTATAAAGACTCAGGGCTACCTCAAGGTAGACCCCCGTGCTCAGATAGTTATGCCATGGCATATTGCTCTGGACGGTCTCTCAGAGGCTTTCCGCGGCGGCAAGGACATCGGTACCACAAAGAGAGGTATCGGCCCCACATACATGGACAAGTACGAGCGCTGCGGTATCCGTATGTACGACCTTGTTCACCCCGAGGTACTGGCTGAGAAGATACAGTCCACAGGTAAGCTCAAGAACGAGATAATCACCAAGGTATACGGCGGCGAGGCTTTCGACCTTGACGCAGTTACAAAGGAGTACACAGAGTACGGCAAGAGACTCCTCCCCTACATGGACGACGTTTCCGTTCTCACCTTTGAGGCTCACAAGGCAGGCAAGACTATAATGTTCGAGGGCGCTCAGGCTACCCTTCTGGACATCGACTTCGGTACATACCCCTATGTTACCTCATCTCACCCCCTGTCAGCAGGTGTGTGCGTAGGTACAGGCGTTGGTCCCAAGGTCATCACAAATATCATCGGTGTTGCCAAGGCTTACACCACCCGTGTGGGCAAGGGTCCCTTCCCCACAGAGCTGGATGACGCTACAGGCGACCAGATCAGAAACGTAGGCGGCGAGTTCGGTACCACCACAGGCAGACCCAGAAGAACAGGCTGGTTCGACGCAGTTATCGTCCGCCACTCAGTAAGAGTAAACGGACTTGACAGCCTGGCTATCAACAAGCTGGATACTCTCGCAAACATCGATACTCTCAAGATGTGCGTGGCTTACAAGAAGCCCGACGGCAGCGTTATCAAGGAGTTCCCGCCCACACTGGAGGAGCTTGAGGGCTGCGAGCCTATCTATGAGGAGTTCCCCGGCTTCAGCGAGGACATCTCAAAGTGCACAAGCTTCGATGAGCTCCCTGCAAACTGCAAGAGCTACATCGCCCGTCTCGAGGAGCTGGTAGGCTGCCACGTAAGCATGGTAGGTATCGGTCCCGACAGAGCACAGATCCTGGAAAGATAAAGGAATATGACCGTTCAGCCGCTTCGGCGGCTGTTCGTTTATAATGATATGGGCATCTCTGAAAACCTATTTGGCAAAGGAAAAACCGGATAGGTGCGGCAGAGGCAGGGGAAATTCCCGAAGGCGTGCTGACGCACTCCGAGGAAGTCTGACGCAGAATATGTCGTGCATAGCTGTTTTTCTCAAAACCGGATTTTCAGAGATGCCCATATGTATCAAGGGGGTAATATCATGAAGTTCAGAAAAAGCGCCGTGGCAGCTGTGATCGCAGCAGCCGCACTGTCCATGACCACTGCGTTTCCCGCATCAGCAGCAACCGTCAGCGATCTCCCCGCAGCAGTGACCGCATATGAGGGCGAGGAAGATCTTCCCCGCGTAAAGTCCGAGGCTGAGGCTGCGAATTATTTCCTTCAGGAATTCAAGAAGCATAATACCAATATCGATTTCCTCATCACAGAACCTGAGGACGACGATTACGAAAGGATCAGTGACCGTATAACCTCCTGTCTGAAAGGATTTTCAGGCATCCCCGATGAGGGAGTCTATCTCTCCATGGAAGCTACCACGCGGGCAAGCTCTATATACCCCACTAAAGACGGGTTTCGCTTCACCTGCACCAGCACCTTCATCACCACCGTCGAGCAGGAGGCTCAGGTGACCGAGGAGATACAGAAGATCCGCCAGACACCGGAATTCAAGGCGGCATACAATGACACCCCCTATAACAAGATACGCTGGGCTTATGACTATGTTACAAGAAACATGGTACTCACAGACGATCTCATGGATACTGACCGCAGCTCAGCATACAGCGTTCTCTTTAACCATGAAGCAAATGAAGAAGGTCAGATCCATTTCCTCATCAGACTTCTGGGAGAGATGAACGTACCCTGCGAACCCTATGTCACCAATCTCAACTCCCTTACAGAAGACTCTCTTGACGCCCACTTCCTCTGCATTGCGCAGATAAGGAATTATAACTACTTCCTGGATCCCGTCTGGGACAAGAAGCTTAAAGACACGGGCCGCAACTTCTTCATGAAGGGCTACATTGACCTTGACAGCAAGAACGGCGGCAAGGCGGACTTCACTCATATACACCTTTTCCAGCTGTTCAGCTTCGGCGAAGAGGTCCCGCTGGAAGACGAAATGAAGGAGCTCGGGATCTCACCGAATGCCTATCCTTTGCCCGAGTATTTCTCCGGCGATATAAATGATGACGGCTCCGTCAATTCCGTAGACACTTCCAATGTACTTGCCGAGTACGCAAGACTGTCTACAAGTGACCACACCGGAATTTTCACAGACAAACAGCAAAAGGCTGCCGATGTTGACAACAACGGCGCCATAGACGCTGTTGACGCCTCAAAGATACTTTCCTACTATGCCTACGCTTCAACCAATGACTATCCCATGAGCATAGAGAATTATCTCAGCTGATACAGCTCTTCCGAAAGGAGGTAAGATCATGAAATTCAAGGCAATGGCAGCTGCGGCTGCAGCGGCGCTGACACTTCTGTCAGCAGCTGTATCCCCCTTTGCCGCCTATGCAGCAGTCCCCTCGATGCCTGCTGTAACACTTGAGATAACCGCCGCAAGCAAGGAGGACGCAGCTTCTCAGATGCGCAGCGCCCTTAAAGCCCATCAGACCTCATTCTCGGTCAACTTTTACTATGATGGTGAGAAGATCGACCTGAAGGATATGAGCGGACTCATGATGTACAACGCCTGCGACGAAACAGGTGTAGGTACAGAGGGCGATTATCTCAGATTTGCAATAAAGCGGTACAAATGCAACGCAAAAAGCTCGGGAAACAACTATATCCTGGATTATGAGGTGGATTACTACACCACCCCCGAGGAGGAGGAAAGACTCACCGATGAGATAAACAAGCTGGTGGAGTCCCTTGACCTTGCAAGCCTTTCCGACTATGCAAAGATACGGGTACTCTACAAGTACGTTACCTCTAATATCACCTACTCACAGAATATATCCGACCCATATGTCTACTCTGCATACTGTGCGGTATTCAACAAGCACGCCGTGTGTCAGGGAATAACCCAGCTCCTTTACCGCCTTTACAATGACAACGGCATACCCTGCCGCATCATCGCCGGAAAGTCCCATGACTATTCGGAACAGAACGCGGACGGCTATCATGTGTGGCTCATAGTAAAACTGAACGGCAGCTATTACCTCCTTGACCCCACATGGGATCTTAAATACAAAGGAATGACCTTCCACTATTTCCTCAAGGGCAGCGGAGACTTTGACTCTGATATTCCTTCACTGACCCACATCGCCCAGAATGACAACGGTCTTTCCTTCCCCGATTACAATTCGGAAGCCTTCAGGACTAAGTATCCTTTGAATACGAGCCTGTATCCCGAGCCTGTATGCACTCTCGGTGATATAAGCGGCAACGGCTCAATCGACGCCGTAGACGCATCAATGATACTCATGGAGTACGCCCGTTTATCAGCAGGCAGGATTTCCTCATTCACCACTTCCCAGTATATTTATGCGGACGTGGATCACAATGGAAAGTCCGATGCGGTTGACGCTTCAAAGGTACTGGCATACTACGCCGCTAAGTCCAGCGGCAATGAGCAATCCCTGAATGATTATATAAAATCTCATTGAACGAGGTGTTAGATATGTATGATGAAAATAACCTTACAGGCGGTCTGCCCGAGGAGATAGACTATACCCCGAGCACACCGAAGAAGGAAGGCCCCACAGGGGTATCTGCTCCTGTACTTGATGACTTTGAGTATGCGGCACCTTCGTCCAAGAAGGACGGCCCCACAGGAGTATCTGCTCCCGTGCTTGACGATATGGGCGGATATACTCCCAGCTCTGAGAAAAAGGGCGCACCTACAGGCGTTTCCGCTCCCGTGCTTGATGACAATATCCCTTATACAAGCGAGAAGAAGGGAGCTCCAACAGGAGTCTCCGCACCTGTGCTTGATGATAATGCTCCTTATACACACGATAAACTCGTTCTCTCGGACGAGGATATAATCAGCGGTCTCACCCCAGACCTGAGGGCAAGATTTGACGCTCTCCCTGCCGACAAGCAGCAGCAGATAATCGATATGAGAAGAACTCAGCTGGGAGCAGTAGCTCCGCCTGTGGAGATAAAAGCTCCCATACTTGATGAGGACAACTACACTCCTCCCCCGAAGAAGGAAGAGCCAAAGCAGCCTGAGGCGCCTGTAACGGCACCTATCCTTGACGACGAGCCTGAGCTGCCGAAATATCAGTCAAAATATGTTGACGAGGGCCTTGAGAGAGTCAAGGCAGAGGCTGCAAAGAAAGCAGTTTCCTCTCAGCTGGTATCCGACCAGAAGGACTCAAAGGCAAGCCTTCAGATGATGCTCCAGCTGAAGGAGGAAGCAAGACAGGCAAGCGCGAAGAAGGGCTTCAAGATAACCATAGTCCTTGCCATACTGGGCGTTGTTGCCGCAGTCACATTCTTCCTGCTCTATGCGGGAATGCTGGGTCTTGAATACAAGAACGGACTTGAAGGATTCAGCGGAGTCATCTCCAATTCCGCAATATATATCGCAGTTGCAGTAGCGCTGTGTTCACTTCTCCTGCTGACAGGTGTAGGCGGCTGCAAGTCGCTGTGCACATTTGTACTTCTCCTGTTCGGCATAATACAGCTGTTCCCGGGAATACCCATGATACCCCAGCACAAGGGCAACATAGCACTGGCAGGCGGCCTTTATGCAGTCACCATTGCACTTACCGTTGTATGCTTCTTTATGCTCTGCGGAAGCGAGGACGTCGGAAACTTCTTCAACAGGAACAAGGATATAAATTCAAGGCACTCATATTAAGCTTGGATAAATCATAATTTTGCTCCGCAAAATTCTGATTTGAGCCACTAGCCCTTAGCTGTTAGCTAATGTAGGGGACGCCGCCCTCGGCGTCCCACAAAATTCGTATTATAGTGGCGACTATCAACCGCTCAACCAGGGGACGCCTTCTCTTACAAGGCGTCCCCTCTCCAAAAACAGTCCACCGGACTGTTTTTGGATTCACCCCTTGCGAGGCGCCTGACGTAATAA
>JAKPUQ010000176.1 GCA_029572815.1 Bacillota bacterium
GGAAGATGTGCCGTCTATTACGCTGAAATACAAGGGTGATGCCGAGAGCCTTGACGAGATCAAGGATAAGGCACTTTCCCTCGGAGCTACTGTTATCATTGATAATGCCGAGGGCGTTATCTCTATCGACACCTATGAAAACCATCATGCTGAGATCGACGGAGCCGCCTATGAGCTTGGTCTAATGGCAGTCGATGATGCTCCAACGGTTTCAGAGGATATTGACAAGCCCCTGTTCACCGATGATGCTGTTATTGAGGAAATTCAGCGGAGTCAGAACGATGATATTCCGTTTTGGGAGAAGCCCGATATTCAGGGCGAACAGCTTTCTTTGTTTGGCGATCCCGAACCGCTGACATCTTCAAAGCCAGCAAAAGAAAAGCCTAAGTCCGAGTTTGCAAAAGGTCCGGTGGTGGACGGTGTTCAGGTCTATGAAGCACTTGCCGCCGAGATCGACCGTGGAACTGGCTTTGTTCACGGCAAGCTCCGTGTGCAGGACTTCTACGAAGAAAAGCACCCGACTATCCAGCAGCTTGCCGATTTCTTGAAAAAGGAGTATGGCACAGGCGGACACAGCGGTGAGGGCAAGATCTCACTCGTTGACTATAATTCTCAGGGTATCACATTCAGCTTTGAGAACGGCGAAAAATTCCGTCATTCGTGGTACAATGTCGCAACAATGACCGAATCACGGCTCAGGGACGATACCTACCTTTCTGCTGAACAGAAAGCTGAGAGGGCCGCACTCAAAGCGGAAAAGGCTGAGGAGCAGAGCCACAAGATCGTGGAAGTCGGTGACCGATTTCGTCACAAGATTACTGGCGAGGTTTCTGAGGTTATTTCGCTGACGGGCGCACTCCCGTTCTATTCGGACGATTGCACCATTCAGCGTGAAAGCAGCGGTTTCGCTGTGACGGAGAATATCTCCTATGATAAGCTCCTTTACAGCGGTCTGTATGAGTATATCGGCAGGGCTGAACCCGAAAAGGAAAAGTCTGAACCTGTGAAGCCTGAGCCTGTAAAGGCTGAGGTCAAACCGGATAATCCTGCTGTCGCGCATGAAACGGAAAAGACTGATATTCCTACGGTCAAGAACCTATCTCAGCTCAAAAAGTCATTGAAGCCAGGAATGATATTTGAGATCAGCGATCATCTCCGTCCTGAATGTATCGGAGAGCGCAGAATCGTCACGGGTGTAAGCACCGTTGATTTTACTTCCAGAAAGCTCGATGAAAACGGTGAACCTACGGGCAAAGACCTCCACATGGAGTTCGACCGTGCGAAGAACTGGACTTTTGACGGCGGTGAGCTGACTTCTCGGCTCGATAATGGCGATATGCTGATGTCATTCCATTTCATTGACAGCTTGGAGCGTGAGCAGACTGTTCAGGCTGAGAAAGAGCCGGAGGTCGCACCTGTTGTTGATGAGGTCGATGCTCCCACACCGGAAGCAACTGCACCCGATAAGGGCGAAAACTTCACCATTACTGATGATAACCTCGGTGACGGCGGTGCTAAGACAAAGTTCAGGGCGAATGTCGATGCAATCAAAACACTGAAAACACTTGAAGCTGAAAAGCGTCCTGCAACTGATGAGGAAAAGGAAACCCTGTCGAAATATGTCGGCTGGGGAGCTTTGGCAAAGGCTTTTGACAAGGACGATCCGAAGTGGGCCGCAGAATATAAGGAGCTTTCAGAGCTGCTGACTCCGCAGGAGTACGCTCAGGCTCGTTCAACGGTCAATGATGCTTTCTATACTTCTCCTACGGTTATTGACGGCATCTATGAAGCTCTCGGCAATTTCGGCTTTGACGGCGGTGCTGTCTTAGAGCCTGCAATGGGTATCGGAAACTTTTTCGGCAGAATGCCCGAAGATATGCAGTCTCACTCTCAGCTCTACGGCGTGGAGATCGACTCGCTGTCCGGCAGAATTGCTCAGGCTCTCTATCCTGATGCGGATATTGCAATTCAGGGCTTTGAGCAGAACCGTTTTCAGAACGGCTGCTTTGATGTGGCTGTCGGCAATGTCCCGTTCGGTGAGCTTGGTTTCCGTGATACCGTCCACGATACCACGAAACTGCACGATTTCTTCTTTGCCGAAGCTCTTGACAAGCTGAAAAATGGCGGAATCATGGCATTTGTTACCTCGGCAGGAACGCTCGATAAGCGT
>JAKPUQ010000190.1 GCA_029572815.1 Bacillota bacterium
ATAGTGATTAGTGAATAGTGAATAGTTGTGGTGTCGCCTTCGGCGACGTTATTTAAATAATGTGAGCGCAGCGAACACATTAACTAATCACTAACCACTATGCACTAATCACTATTAGCGCTTGCGCTAAATTATGATTTATGTCAGTGAAAACATCCTTTACCGTCAATAAAAAAGCCATAATATTTCTGATCAGACATCAGAAATACCATGGCTTGAAAACTCTGTATCGGTGCGTCTGTAATGGCGGGACTGTATTATTCTTCGCTGACGGACATTGCCGCGTTCTGCAGCTGGCAGTATTTGAAGCCGTACTCGTCATAGACGTTGAAATCACCCGTAACGGTAATGGTAGTTCCCTCCTCGGGGTAGTCGTCGGGGTATTTGTAGCTGCCGTCCAGGACGAATTCTATGCCCTGTGAGCAGCAGGCTGTGGCGTCGGGGATTATGGCGGAGAAGATATACTTGTCACCGCCCTTGTCATGATAGACGGAGAACCGTCCCTCAAGCTTTATATGTTGTCCCAGATAGGAATCGGGATACATCATCATGTTTGAAACTGTGCTGTAGATCATGGTGCTGCTCATAGTTGTCAGGTCCAGGTCTATGACTTTGCCCGAGGCATCTGTGACTGTTTCAACCTTGCTCTGGGGCTGTGAGACCGCCGGCTTTTTTCCGCAGCCGCATATGCCTCCGCAGAGTATGCAGAGCACAGCTATAACAGCGGCTTTTCTCATTTTTTCCCCCTCCTGAGTACCAGTGAGATAAGACAGAACAGGAAGAATACGCATATATCGGCGGAAACAATGGTGGAGCCCACGGGAGTTCCTGCCAGTATGGAGATGATTATTCCGCTTGCTGCACAGAAAAGCGAGATGACTACGGAGCAGATTATAACGCTTCTGAAGCTCTTGAAAACTCTCATTGCGGACAGCGCAGGGAAGATTATCAGCGCCGATATGAGCAGCGAGCCCACGAACTTCATGGCGATGACGATGATGACTACGATAACTATGGCAATGAGGAGATTGTACATATCCGCGCGGACTCCCGTAGCCTTTGCGAAGCTCTCATCGAATGTGACCGCGAATATCTTGTTGTAGAATACCAGGAATACCGTTACCACGATGACCGACATTGCAACACATATCCACACGTCTGTAAGGGACAGGGTGAGTATTGATGTGGAGCCGAAAAGTGTGGAGCACACGTCTGCGGAGACATTGCTGGTGGTCCTGCCGTTTCCGCTGCGGGCAGCGATATTCATGAGCATATAGCCCAGCGCAAGGGCTCCCACAGAGATCATGGCGACGGCGGCGTCACCCTTTATCTTGGTGTTATTGCCCGTTCTCAGCAGCAGGACTGCCGAAATGATGGTGACGGGCATGATAATGAGCATATTGTTGGTGATGCCTGTGACTGTGGCGACTGCCATAGCGCCGAAGGCAACGTGCGAAAGACCGTCACCGATGAAGGAAAAGCGCTTCATTACCAGTGTTACGCCCAGAAGTGACGAGCAGAGGGCGATGAGCAGACCAACTATAAGAGCGTATCTTATAAAGGGGTGCTGGAAGTAATCATGGAGAGTGGTAAGCATCTCACTCATCTTCCTCACCTCCCATAACAGCCAGGAATGCCTGTCCGGTCTTGCTGGTCAGGTAGTCCTCCTTGGTGCCGAAAAACAGCTGCTTCCTGCCCACATGGAGTATATGGGAAGCATATCTTACAGCGGCATTCATATCGTGGGATACCATGATAACGGTTATCTTGTCCTTTTTGTTGAGACTGTCGATAAGCTCATACATCTCGTTGGTAGCCTTGGGGTCGAGACCTGTAACAGGCTCGTCCAGGAGTATCATCTTTCTTGCGGCGCACAGAGCTCTTGCAAGGAGGACTCTCTGCTGCTGACCGCCCGAAAGCTCTCTGTAGCAGCGCTTTGTGAGAGGCTCTATCTCCAGTCTGCGCATCATATCGTGAGCCAGCTTTTTCTCCTCTTTGCTGTAAAAAGGACGGAAGCCACAGCGGTTCATGCAGCCTGAGAGAACTATCTCACGCACCGAGGCAGGGAAGTCTCTCTGTACCATGGTCTGCTGTGGGAGATAGCCTATCTCGTTCCTGCCCACCTCTCCGCAGAGAGAAATACTGCCGCTTATAGGGGGCTTCAGCCCCAGGAGAGCCTTTATGAGCGTGCTCTTTCCCGAGCCGTTCTCACCGACTATGCAGAGGTAATCGCCGCTGCTGACGGTGAAGTTGAGGTTTTTCGTGACAACGTCTCCCTCGTAGCCGAGAGAGACGTTTTCGCATTTCAGTAATGTACCCATTATTGATCAAGCGCCTTCTTTAGTGTTTCCAGATTTGAATCCATGATTGAAAGGTAGGTGGCTCCGCTGTCAATATCTTTCTGAGTCACCGACTGTATGGAGTTGAGTGTTTCTATGGAGACTCCGCTGCGGTCTGAGTTGCTGATTATTGACCGCGCGATGGAGTCATCGGAGTTTTCGATGATAAATACTGTGTCAAGTTCCTTTTCGTTCAGCTTCTTTGACAGTGTAGCTACGGTCTCGAAGCTGGCGGCGGTCTCCGCGGAGCAGCCCGGAAAGGCGGCGTAGTAGTCTATGTCATAGTCGTCGCAGAGATATCGGAAGGGGAACCTGTCCCCGAAAAGGACTGTCCTTGTTTCTGCGCTGTCAGCCATTTCGGTGTATTCCTCGTCCAGAGCCTCAAGCTTTTCGGTATAGCTGCGGAGGTTTGCACGGTAGGTGTCCGCATTGGCGCTGTCCTTCTCGCAGAGGGTCTCGCATATCTCATTGCAAAGTATCTCCGCATTCTTAATGGAGAGCCAGACGTGCTCGTCATATTCGGGCTCGTCGTGATGGCCCTCTTCCTCCTCGTGCTCCATGCCTTCCTTCAGCTCTTCCTCCTTGACGCTTTCACCCAGGACCTCCATCAGCTTTATGACCTTTGTATCCTTCGGGTTCACTTCCTTGAGGGCGTCCTTAGCCCAGCTCTCGGACTCTCCGCCCACATAAATGAATATATCGCAGTCAGAGATAGTCATGATGTCCTTAGCGCTTGGCTGATAGTTATGAAGGTCGATGCCGCTGCTGAGGAGATATGTTATCTCCGCGCCGTCGCTGTCGCCTACTATCTGCCTTGTCCAGTCATACTCGGGAAACGATGTGCAGACTATACTGAGCCTGCCGCCGCTGTTTCCTGAGTGACTGCTGCATCCCGTCAGCAGGAGAGCGGCAGCTGCCGCCACTGAAACTGCGGAAAAAAGTCTTCTGAAAAACGCCATACTATCCCTCACTTTTTGAATTTGATAATCATTTTCAAATCATATTATACTTTATTTATAAGCCTTTGTCAATAGCGCACTGTTATTTTCATAAAACTTTCACCTCTGTGCCTTACAGCGCCGGAAAAAGCCTCACGGGGAGGTGAAAAAAGATGAATTTTCCGCGATATACTTGACATCGGACAGGGTATCATGTATAATATACTTGTAATATTGATATAGGGGGCGGTATTATGCCAAAAACAAACAAAGACAAAGAACTGGATAAAATGTACAAGGAGCTTCTTGAGACCCGCAAGAGCGTTAATTCAGTTTCCTCAAAGAGCGAGGGCAACAGGCTTCTCAGCTTCTTCGTAGGACTGCTTCTGCTGGGCGGCGGCCTGTTCATGATATTCCAGAATATCGAGGTCACCAGCTCATGGGGCTATGGCGGACATTTCTTAAGCTTCGGCGGCTTCCACTTTGCAAACGGACTTATCATGCTTCCGATAATCATAGGAATTGCAATGCTCTTCCTGATGGAAAAGAAGATATACGGCTGGATAGTTCTTTCTATCGGCATAGTCATAGTGCTGCTGAGCGTAATGCTGACCACACAGCTCCACTGGAGAAGGTCCAACGCATTCACATTCATCGTCATGTTCGGACTTACCGCAGCAGGCGGAGGAATGGTGCTCAGAGAGCTTTTCAGAAGAGATTGAATAGGAGAGACCGCGCCTATGGGTGCGGTCCTTTTTTATACGGCAAAAAACATCGCTTCGGGCGATATTTTTTTGCCCGAAGCGATAACATGAACATTTTTACAGCGGAATTACGAGCATTTCTGCATATCCGCCGTGCTTGACAATGCCGGAGCCTTGTCGGAAAGATATTCTATGATGGGCTCAAGGTATTTTTTGTCTGTCATATCACAGGAAGCCGAAACGTGCTCAGCCATAGCTGCTTCGTCTTCGGTCTTGTTTTTCTTGCCCTTGAGCATGGCGGCAAAGGTCTTCATGAGCATTTTCGAGCCCAGGGACATCTTGCTGTAGTCAAGTCCGCCGGGGCAGTAGAAAACCTTTGCATATTTTTTCTGTTCGTCGGTGAGTGACCTGTCAAGGAGAGCGGTGATGCCTGAAAAAGTTGCGGGACTTGCTCCTGTGCAGAATACAGCCAGCTTCTTGTCGTGCCACTTGTCCATTCTGCTTGTGAACCAGTCAAGCTTGTGTATTTTTTCAACAGCAACCCAGCCGCCGTAGACTATGGCGTCAAAGCCTTCAAAGAACTTGTCGTCCTTTTTTGAAGCTTCCTTGACTGAGATGGTCTCTCCGCCCAGTTTTTCTGCCAGCCATTCCGAATATTTCTTAGTAAAACCTGTCTGAGATGAGTATACGATGATAGTTTTCATGATGATTACCTCTTTTATTGGTGGCAAAACGAGGAGTATCAGTCGATAGCCGCAAAAGCCTGACGGAGGTCGTCGATGATATCGTCAACGTTCTCAAGGCCGACGGAAAGTCTGATAAGACCGCCGTTTATGCCTGCTGCAACGAGCTGCTCGTCAGTGAGCTGACGGTGAGTAGCGCTTGCAGGGTGAAGAACGCAGGTACGGATATCCGCAACGTGTACCTCGTTTGAGGCAAGCTTGAGTGAGTCCATGAACTTTACAGCTGTGCTTCTGCCGCCCTTGATGATGAAGGAGATAACTCCGCTTGTACCGTCGGGGAGGTACTTCTTAGCCAGCTCATGGTACTTGTTTCCTGCGAGAGCAGGGTAGTTTACTGACTCAACGTGCTCGTTGGCTTCCAGATACTCAGCCACCTTCATTGCGTTTTCGCAGTACTGCTTCATACGGATGTGGAGAGTCTCAAGACCCAGATTAAGGTAGAATGCGGACTGAGCTGAAGGATAGCAGCCGAAGTCTCTCATGAGCTGCATTCTTGCCTTTACGATGTAAGCAGCCTTGCCGTAAGCCTTTGTATATATAGTGCCGTGATAGCTCTCATCGGGCTCTGTGAACTCAGGGAAGTTTCCGTTTGTCCAGTCAAAGTTGCCCGAGTCAACGATAACGCCGCCGCCCTGGACAGCATGGCCGTCCATGTACTTTGTAGTGGAGTGGATAACTATATCCGCACCGTACTCAAAGGGTCTGCACAGTATAGGTGTGGGGAAGGTGTTGTCGATGATTAGGGGGACCTTGTTCTCGTGAGCTATCTTAGCGAATTTCTCAATGTCGAAAACAGAGAGTGCGGGATTGGCGAGAGTCTCGCCGAAAACAGCCTTTGTATTGGGCTTGAATGCAGCTCTTATTTCATCTTCTGAGGCGTCTGCATCGACGAAGATGCACTCGATGCCCAGCTTCTTGAGTGTGTATGCGAAGAGGTTGATAGTACCGCCGTAGATTGTAGCTGCTGAGATGAAGCTGTCTCCTGCCTTCAGGATATTGAGAAGCGAGAGGAGAGAAGCTGCCTGACCGCTGGAGGTACACATAGCGCCGATACCGCCTTCGAGAGCTGCTATCTTCTCCTCAACAGCCATAACTGTGGGGTTCTCAAATCTTGAGTAGATAAGGCTCTTTGTGGGGGTCATCGAATACGGCTGCCACATCGTCAGTCGAGTCGTATACATAGGTCGTACTCTGTACGATAGGAACGACTCTGGGTTCCGTATTCTTCGGTGTGTAGCCTGCGTGCAGGCATTTGGTTTCGATCTTCATTGTAGGGATACCTCCTGTTATATGTGTTACCGCGCTTTCCGCCTGACTATCCTCTGTACCTTGGGCACACAGAATTCCAGGACTGCGCAGTATTTGTCGATGATGGTGATTATGTAAGTTTCCTTGTATTTCGGCATAGGGCGTGTCATTGGCCACATATGCTTTTCAATCATATCTCTTTCGAGGTTTGTTATCTCAGTTACCTCGGAGGCATTTTCCGAGGCGATCATGGGGTGGTGCTTGCTGTGGGAAGCCTGTCCCTTGAGTCTGTCCGAGTTGTATTCCTTCCTGTCGTAGTAGAAGAGGTCGTGGAGAAGTCCCGCTCTTGCGGCAGAACGTGCGTTGAGCTTCAGCACGCGGCAGACTATGTAGCTGTAATAGGACACGTTCACGCAGTGCTGGAAGCGGGTGGTGGAGATATGATGTGTAATGGATTTCAGCTCCTGTACCTGCTTTGAGCCGATGATATCGCTGATGCAGGCGTAATAGCTGTTATTGGCAAGCTCCTTTGAGGAGCATATTGCCTTTAGCATTTGATCCCCTCCTGAGGCATCGGTTTAACCGATTGAATATATTATATAACATTCCGAAGAGAAAATCAATACAAAACTGATAAAAAACTTGGGGGATCACAGGTGAAAATGTTGCGAAATGCAGAAGTAATGCCTGCTTTCGGAGTAAACTGATGTTAACAGCTGATAAATCTGTTTTTTATGCGGCTACAGCAGTCTGCACAAATCAATGCTGAGCTTTTGTGAATATAGCACAAAAACAAACAAAATTGAAAATTTACCACAATAAAGTATTGCAAAATGGAAAAGGGAGTGATATAATTTTAAATGAACTGCGGAAACGCAGAATTTTGTAAAGGAGGTTTTTTAACAATGGCGTTAAAAAATCAGTATCTCATCGATTTATTAGCAAGAGTAGAAAAGAGAAATCCCGGCGAGCCTGAGTTCATCCAGGCTGTTACAGAGGTCCTCGAGACACTCCAGCCCGTTGCAGAGAAGAGACAGGATCTCATCGATGCAGGCGTTTTTGAGCGTATCGTAGAGCCTGAGAGACAGATCATCTTCCGTGTACCCTGGGTTGATGACAACGGCAAGGTACAGGTCAACAGAGGCTTCAGAGTACAGTTCAACTCTGCTATCGGACCTTACAAGGGCGGTATCAGACTTCACCCCTCAGTATACCTCGGAATCATCAAGTTCCTCGGTTTTGAGCAGGTATTCAAGAACAGCCTTACAACTCTGCCTATGGGCGGCGGTAAGGGCGGTTCCGACTTCGACCCCAAGGGCAAGAGCGACGGAGAGATCATGCGCTTCTGCCAGAGCTTCATGACAGAGCTCTGCAAGCACATCGGCGCTGACTGCGACGTTCCTGCTGGTGATATCGGAACAGGCGCAAGAGAGATCGGCTTCATGTTCGGTCAGTACAAGAGGATCCGCAACGAGTTTGTTGGCGTTCTCACAGGTAAGGGCCTTACATACGGCGGTTCACTGGCAAGAACAGAGGCTACAGGCTACGGTCTCTGCTACTTCACAAACGAGATGCTCCAGGCTAACGGCAAGAGCTTCGAGGGCAAGACAGTTGTTATCTCAGGTTCAGGCAACGTTGCTATCTACGCTACAGAGAAGGCTACACAGTATGGCGCTAAGGTAGTTACAGTTTCCGACTCTAACGGTTATATCTACGATCCCGACGGAATCGAGCTTGATCTCGTTAAGCAGATCAAGGAGGTTGAGCGCGGACGTATCAAGGAGTACGCTTCAAGAACTTCACACAAGAATGCTGAGTACCATGAGGGCAGCGTTTGGACACTCAAGTGCAATGCAGGCGGCATCAAGCTTGACATCGCTCTTCCCTGTGCTACACAGAATGAGATCGACGGCGAGGGCGCAAAGGCTATCGTTGCAAACGGCGGTTTTGCTATCGCTGAGGGCGCAAATATGCCTTCTACTCCCGAGGCTATCGAGACATACCTTTCAAACGGTCTCCTCTATGGTCCTGCTAAGGCTGCTAACGCAGGCGGCGTTGCAACATCAGGTCTTGAGATGAGCCAGAACAGCGAGAGACTGAGCTGGACATTTGAAGAGGTTGACGAGAAGCTCCACGGCATCATGAAGTCCATCTTCAAGGCTTGCGACGATGCTGCTAAGGAGTACGGCATGGAAGGCAACTACATGGCTGGCGCTAACATTGCAGGCTTCCTCAAGGTTGCTGAGGCAATGAAGGCTCAGGGCTGCGTTTGATAATACGAAACTGATAGTGACTCATCAGTAGAGCATAAAGTAAACTTACACCTCCCGTTGTGTATATCAGCGGGAGGTTTTTTGCTTTGAAAAATGCACAATTCAGGGGAA
Source organism: Bacillota bacterium (assembly GCA_029572815.1). Taxonomy (GTDB): domain Bacteria; phylum Bacillota; class Clostridia; order Oscillospirales; family Ruminococcaceae; genus Ruminococcus. The sequence goes on from JAKPUQ010000190.1 coordinate 8,357, forward strand.
TTGAAATTGTTGAAAATATAGAATTTAACTATTTAGACAATAATTATTCTTGATAAGCTTGAAATATGTGCAAAACGTGGTATAATATATTTGTAGTTATTTTATCATATCTAATAAGAAATTCTATTTAGCGGGGGTATAATCCGATGAAAAAGACAATTATCACTATAGAACGACAGTACGGAAGCGGCGGAAGCATTATAGGACAGCTTGCTGCCGATAAGCTGGGCATAAATTGCTATAACAGACAGATACTCGAAATGACAGCCGAGAGATGCGGTATCGCTCCGAATTACCTTGAGAGCGCTGAGGAGAACGTCCCCACCAGCTTTCTGTACTCATTGCTGTTGTCAGCAAATCCAGCAAGAACTATGGAGGAGAACCTGCCTCTTTCTGACAAGGTCTTCCTTATGGAGAGCCGCATAATCAACGAGATCGCCGACAAGGAGAAGAGCTTCGTGCTGGTTGGCCGCTGCGGAAGCTATATCCTTGAGGACCGTGGCTGCTTCAGCGTGTTCATCTATGCGGACCGTGAGTCCAGGTTGAAGCGTGCCATTGAGCAGTATAATACCGAAGAGAAGAAGGCCGAGTCCATAATGAAAAAGGCAGACAAGCGCCGTGAGACCTTCTATAACGTCAATACAGGAAGAGTATGGCAGGACAAGGATCAGTATTCCCTCTGCCTTAACAGTGCCGAGCTGGGCGACGAGCTCTGCGCGGAGATCATCGTCAAAGCTTATACCGAGTACAACAAGCGTTTTTCTGAATAAAAACAGCCCCGAAGCGGAATATCGCCTCGGGGCTTTCTGCGTCATAACGAATATAAAGGCTCTTTCGGGGGACAATATTCCCGAAGGAGCTGTTTTTATGTGTGTTATACTGATAAGATCGCTGCTGCTGTACGTCCTGGTCATCTTTGCAGTGAGGCTCATGGGAAAGCGTCAGCTGGGGGAGCTCCAGCCCTCTGAGCTGGTCATAACCATACTTGTTTCCAATATCGCGACCCTGCCCATCGAGGACGTGAATATTCCCGTAATAGTGGGAGTTACTCCCATTCTGGCACTGGTATGCTTTGAGGTTCTTGTTTCATGGCTTGATCTGAAGTTTCCGAGGCTGAGAAAGCTTATCTCTGGAAGTCCCAAGATAGTGGTCAGGGGAGGCTGTATAGAGCGGGATGTCCTCAGGGAGCTGCGATTTTCTACGGACGATCTTCTCATGGCGCTTCGCAGCAAGGATATATTCGACCTTGATGAGGTGCAGTTCGCCATAGTGGAGACCACGGGCAGCGTGTCTGTCATGAAAAAGCCATCAGCGGACACTCCCACACGGGCGGATATGTGTATAAAGGCAGAGGAGAATGATCCGCCTGTGCTCATTATCTCCGACGGCAGCTTTGTGGATAAGGCACTTTCGGCGGCAAACCTCAGCAGGAGCATGGTGGAGACTGTGGTGAAAAGCCGCGGTATGACGGTGAAGGAGGTCTTTATCATGACGACCGATGCCGCAGGAAAGTGCTTCATAGCGGACAAAAAGGGGAGTCCGCCCCATATTTTTACGGTAGGAGGGGACAACAGTGACAAGGACTAAGATCAGCGCGGTCATCATACTGCTGCTCATTGGACTGAGCGTGTATTCAAGCCTGTGGGTGAACCGCCGCTGCGGCAATATGCTGGAAAAACTCGGCGTTATATCGGAGCTTGCGGAGAGGGGAGAAACCGATGAGGCGGCTGTCCGAGCAGGAGCGCTCAGCGCAGAGTGGGAGGACTTCCGCACTAAAGCGTCAGTGCTGCTGAAGTACGACAGGCTGACGGACGTAGACAGGATATTCTCGCGGATAGTCCATCTTGCGGAGAACGACAGCGAGGAGCTCCAGTCCGAGCTTGCAGAACTCCGGGATATGCTGGAGATGATGAAGAGCGGCGAAACACCGAAACTGACGAGTGTATTATAAAAAAGCTCCCCGGATTTAAGTTCGGGGAGTTTTAAAATTGTTGTTGTGAGTTTAATGTTGAGAAATAACTCTCAACTTTCCACTTCCACCTCTCAACTTATTACTTTTCAAGAGTTCCGTGTGAGAGCGATTTCAGGTAAGCATTGATGAAGCCGTCGATGTCGCCGTCCATAACAGCCTGTATATTGCCGTTTTCAAAGCCTGTACGGGTGTCCTTTACGAGTGTGTAGGGCATGAATACATATGAGCGTATCTGTGAGCCCCATGCAATCTGGTTCTGAACACCTTTGATATCCTCGATCTTTTCGAGGTGCTCGCGCTCCTTGATCTCAACAAGCTTTGAACGGAGCATCTTCATGGCGTAGTCCTTGTTCTGGTACTGGCTTCGCTGAGTCTGGCAGGACACAACGATACCTGTGGGCTTATGGATAAGACGTACAGCTGAGCTGGTCTTGTTTACCTTCTGTCCGCCTGCACCGCTTGAACGGTAAACCTCCATTTCGATATCCTCGGGACGGATATCTACCTCTATGGAGTCATCAAGCTCGGGCATAACTTCCAGAGCTGCGAATGAAGTGTGGCGGCGTCCCTGTGCGTCGAAAGGAGATACACGGACAAGTCTGTGAACGCCTGACTCGGACTTCATGTAGCCGTATGCGTTTTCGCCCTCGATGAGGATAGAAGCGGACTTCATACCGGCTTCGTCGCCGTCGAGATAGTCAAGGAGCTCCACCTTGAACTCATGGCGCTCAGCCCAGCGGTTGTACATACGGTAGAGCATTTCTGCCCAGTCCTGAGCTTCTGTACCGCCTGCACCTGCGTGGAAAGTGAGGATAGCGTTGGCGTTGTCATACTCGCCGTTAAGTAGAGTAGCCAGCTTTTCGTCCTCCAGCTTGGTCTTGAAGGCTTCCGACTCCTTCTTTATCTCCTCGATGTCGCTTTCATCGTCAGCCTCGATAGAGAGCTCGATGAGAGTGATTATATCTTCGAGGTTCTCGTTGAGCTGGTTGTACTTCTCGATCTTCTTCTCAAGGGACTTCTGCTCCTTGAGCACCTTCTGGGAGTTTTCGAGGTCGTCCCAGAAGCCCTCCTTGGCAGTCTCCTCGCCAAGCTCTTCAACGCGCTTTTTAGCAGCTTCTATATTCAGAACGTCAGCAAGCTCCGCCATTTCCTTGCGGTAGCCTGTCATTTCGACTCTGAGTTCGTCAAGTATGATCATAGTTTCAAATCCTTTCAAACATAGATACATATATTATATCACAGTTTCGGACGGACTGCAAGTAGAAAATGAGAAAATTTGCGTTTTTTGTAGGGGACGGCGTCCTCGACGTCCCACAAGTAGGGGCGGATATTATCCGCCCGTGATGTATACGGGCAAACAAAAAGGGCGGCAAACGCCGCCCATATGCCTGTAAACAGGCTTATTATATCCTGTACATCTTATCCTTACTGCTGTCCCAGATTATCTGGTATTTGCCTTTTAAAGCGCCTGTTCTGTCATAATAATAACCAGGATAAAAACGGTAAATAAGCAGCCTTCCGTCATTTGTCAGTGCATATTCATAGGCATAGCCCTGATTGGTGGACTGATATGTGCTGCAAGTCCCTGTATGTGCTGTTGGTTTGCCTGTTATACCGCTATAAACTACAAGATTTCCGTCAAGCTGGAAACATATCATATCTCCGCCGCCTGTATCAAATCTAAACACGTTGTAATAAGCATAATCATTTTGAGGAACTCCATTAGCATCTTTTCCGTTTATATATTTTCTGATAGTAAGTACACCGTACCATAATGATAAATGATAGTTGCCGTTCCCAAGGTCATCTCCTGAACGATACTTGCTTCCCCATTTGTTCCAGCCATTTATAGTAATACCTCTTACATTTGGTTCATCTACACAACAAGTATATATAAAGCCCGCTTCATCGCGTAAAACACTATTTCTCGCATTTGCCTCAATAGAGTTAATGCCTATATTCTTAGCTGTTCCCGTGAAAGGTACTGCTGCCATGACTGCTGCCATTAAAATGCCGATAAATCTTGCTTTTCTCATAAAACCTCTCCTTTTCGTCAGTTATTATAACCGATATTAAGATGTGTTCATTATAAAGTATTATCCCCGAAATGTCAAGCATTTCGGCTAAAAACCGCAATAATTGCATACTGTAGGGACTGGCGTCCCCGACAGCCCGTCAGTTTCATTGCAATTGTGGGACGCCGAGGACGTCGTCCCCTACAATATGTTATTTATATTTGTTGCGTAAAATGCGGACTGCCAAAGGCAGCCCCTACAAAATCTTAGTTCTTAGCTCTTAGTTCTAACAGCTAAAGTCTAACGGCTAAATCGGTCTTGACAAACGCAATATTATCGTGTATAATAAAAAAGTATTCAAAGGCGATGATGAAGAGGAGTACGCAGGATACCCGATTTTCAGAGAGCTGCCGCAGGGTGAAAGGCAGTATGAGGGGCTTGCGGAAGTAGCTTCGGAGCTTCGCGTGCCAACGGCTTTTGCTCAGTAGTATGCGGCGTGATCCTCACGTTACAGGGGAAGAAGCTAAGCGGCTTCGCAGAGTGCGGGAGAATGCTCCCGAATTCAGGTGGTAACACGGACTTTAGTTCGCCCTGGACCTATAACGGTTCAGGGCGTTTTTAATTCATAATGCATAATTATTAATGCATAATTGAATGTGTCAGCTTCGCTGACAAATCTGAATTATTCTGCTTTGTACTGTTAAAATATATCGCCGTAAGGCGATACCGCCAATTATGAATTATGCATTATGCATTATGAATTGACTGAAAGGAAGATCAAGAATGGCAAAGGAACTTGCAAAGGCATACGATCCCAAGGACTTTGAGGACCGAATTTATGCCGCATGGAACGAGAAGGGCTGCTTCCGCGCAGAGGCTGACCCCAAGAAGACACCCTATACTATAGTTATCCCCCCTCCGAACATCACAGGACAGCTCCACATGGGACACGCTCTTGATGAGACTCTTCAGGATATCCTTATCCGCTGGAAGAGAATGAGCGGCTACAGCGCACTGTGGCTCCCCGGTACAGATCACGCTGCTATCGCAACAGAGGCTAAGATCGTTGAGGCTATGCGCAAGGAAGGCGTTACCAAGGAGGATCTGGGACGCGAGGGCTTCATGAAGCGCGCATGGGAGTGGAAGAAGCAGTACGGCGGCCGTATCGTTGAGCAGCTGAAGAAGCTGGGCTCATCATGCGACTGGTCAAGAGAGCGCTTCACCATGGACGAGGGCTGCTCAAAGGCAGTTAAGGAAGTTTTCATCAAGTACTACGAAAAAGGCCTTATTTACAGAGGCGAGCGTATAATCAACTGGTGTCCCAAGTGTAAGACCTCACTTTCCGATGCTGAGGTTACTTACGAGGATCAGGCAGGCCATTTCTGGCACCTCCGCTATAAGATCAAGGACTCCGACGGCTATCTGGAGCTTGCTACCACTCGTCCCGAGACTCTCCTCGGCGATACAGCTGTTGCTGTAAACCCCAAGGACGAGCGCTACACAGACCTCGTCGGCAAGACAGTTATTCTTCCTATCGTTCATCGTGAGATACCCATTGTTGCCGATGATTATGTTGAGATGGACTTCGGTACAGGTGTCGTTAAGATCACACCTGCTCACGACCCCAACGACTTCGAGGTAGGTCTCCGTCATAACCTGCCTGTTATCAACGTAATGAACGACGACGCCACCATCGTTGACGACTGTCCCGCATATGCAGGCATGGACCGCTATGAGGCAAGAAAGAAGATAGTCGAGGATCTCGAAAAGGAAGGCGCTCTCGTAAAGATAGAGGAATACAGCCATAACGTCGGAACCTGCTACCGCTGCGGAACTACCGTAGAGCCCAAGGTCTCCACACAGTGGTTCGTAAAGATGAAGCCCCTTGCAGAGCCTGCTATAAAGGCTGTAAAGAACGGCGACACCAAGTTCGTTCCCGAGCGCTTTGACAAGATATACTTCCACTGGCTTGAAAATATCAAGGACTGGTGTATCTCCCGTCAGATCTGGTGGGGACATCAGATACCTGCATTCTACTGCGACGAGTGCGGCGAGATGGTTGTTACCAAGGAGAGCAGCGCAGTTTGTCCCAAGTGCGGCAAGCCCATGAGACAGGATCCAGATACTCTCGATACATGGTTCAGTTCTGCGCTCTGGCCTTTCTCCACACTTGGCTGGCCCGAGAACACAGAGGACCTGAAGTACTTCTATCCCACAAATACTCTCGTAACAGGTTATGACATCATCTTCTTCTGGGTAATCAGAATGATGTTCAGCGGACTTGAGAACATGGGCAAGGTTCCCTTTGACACTGTTCTTATCCACGGACTTGTCCGTGACTCACAGGGACGCAAGATGTCCAAGTCACTGGGCAACGGTATCGATCCCCTTGAGGTCATCAACGAGTACGGTGCAGACGCACTGAGATTTATGCTGGCAACAGGCAACTCACCCGGAAACGATATGCGTTATATCGACGACAAGGTAAAGGCTGCAAGAAACTTCGCAAACAAGCTCTGGAACGCTTCACGTTTCATCATGATGAATCTTCCCGAGGACTTCGAGTTCAAGGGACTTCCCGATGAGCTTGAGCTTGAGGACAAGTGGCTGGTGAATAAGTTCAATCAGCTGGCTAAGGAAGTGGGCGAGAATCTCGACAGATACGAGCTGGGCGTTGCTTCACAGAAGATCTACGACTTTATCTGGGACGTTTACTGCGACTGGTACATTGAGCTGACAAAGCCCCGTATCCAGGCAGGCGGCGAGACCATGGCAAAGGCACAGGCAGTTCTGGTATGGGCAATGCAGGGAATGCTGAAGCTCCTTCACCCCTTCATGCCTTTCATCACAGAGGAGATCTGGCAGGTGCTCAATAACGAGAAGTCAATGATAATCCTGGAGACTTACCCCACATACGATCCTGCTATCGACTTCACCGCAGAGGAGAAGGACTTCGAGAAGATAATCTCCGCTATCAAGGCAGTCCGCAACGTCCGCACAGAGATGAACGTACCTCCGTCGGTAAAGGCAAAGCTCTTTATCGAGACTGCCGACAAGGCACTGTTCGACTCCTGCTCACTGTTCTTCGAGAAGCTGGCATCTGCTTCCGCAGTAGAAACAGGGGATAAGTTCGATATCCCCGATTCTGCCAACGCAGTAACCGATACCGCACGTATCTTCATTCCTATGGACGAGCTCGTTGACAAGGAGAAGGAGATCGCCCGTCTCGAAAAGGAGAAGGCAAAGGTACAGAAGGACATCGACTTCCTCGGCGGAAAGCTTAATAATCAGGGCTTTATCGCTAAGGCTCCCGCACAGCTCATTGAGGCTGAAAAGGCAAAGCTTGCAAAGGCAGAGGAGAAGATGGCAAAGATAGAGCAGTCCATCGCTGCATTCAGAAAGTGATCGCTTTCACTCAAGTGTATATAAAAACAATAAGCTCCCCGATTTTCGGGGAGCTTATCTTATATTAAAATGAAGAAGTGAAAAATGAAAAACTTATTCTGCGTCCTCGTCAGGTGCAAGGAAATCGGGGACATCTATCTTACCTGACTTGCTCTTCTTTGAAGACTTTTCTGTGGTCTCCTCTTCAGACTCCTCAGCCTCGTCAGCTTTCTCAGCTTCCTCGGGCTCGTTCTCTTCCTCAGACTTGGCGTTCTTATTTTTCTTAGCCCCGGTAGTTTCTTCCTCGGGCTCTTCCTCGTTCTCGGGGTCCTCATACTCCTGCTCGTCGAGAGTTACTTTTACAGTCTTTTCATCGCCGTTTCTGAAGATAGTCAGCTCGAACTCTTCGCCTGCGGAGTGCTTGTTCTTCTTTGCAACAAGCTCTGCTGTTGTAGTTACCTTCTCGCCGTCAGCCTCAACGATGATGTCGCCTTCCTCAAGACCTGCCTTGTCAGCGGCACTGTCCTCGTTGATCTTCTTGATCATTACGCCAACAGGGAGATTGTACATCTCAGCAGCAGCCTCGGATATAGCCTGACAGCTGATGCCCAGCTGGGGCTTGCCTGTAACGTGACCGTACTTCATTATATCGTCAATGATAGCAGCAGCCTCGTTGGAGGGGATAGCAAAGCCGAGACCCTCGATAGAAGCCTCCGATGAACCGTAGGATGAGGACATCTTTGAGGAGTTGATACCGATTACCTGACCGTACTTGTTGATAAGAGGACCGCCTGAGTTTCCTGAGTTGATAGCGGTGTCGGTCTGGATAAGGTTCATAGCCTTGTCGTTGATAGTGATGTCACGGTCAAGACCTGAGATCATACCGCCTGTAACGGTGTTCCTTAGCTCAAAGCCGAGAGGGTTGCCGATTGCGATGACCGATTCACCAAGCTGGAGCTCGTCGCTGTTGCCGAATTCAGCAGGTGTAAGGCCTGTTTCGTCTATTTTCAGGACTGCCAGATCAAGGTCTACATCATAGCCTATGACCTCAGCTTCGTAGGTCTCATCGTCGCCAAGGAGAATATTTACTTCCTTTGCAAGACCTGCGCCGTACTCGCTGTCATAGATAACGTGAGCGTTTGTAACGATATAGCCGTTTTCTGTTACCACAACGCCTGTACCTGTGCCCTTGTATATGTTGGTCTGAGGAGCAGATTCGCCGTAGTCATATCCGCCGAAGCCTCCGAAGCCGCCGAAACCGAAATTGAAGAAGTCATCGGGGATAACGGACTGGCTCTGCATTGTTACCTCAAATGAGGACTCAACACCTACAACAGAGGGGAGCACCTTCTTGACGATCTCCTCGTTTGTGAGAGCCTTGCCGTCCGACTCAACGGGCTCGATGATGCTGATGTTCTGAGCGATGATCGAGGAATCTGTGTCCTTTGTGCTCTTGAGAACTGTCTCCTCCTCTTCTTCTGTAACAGCAGCACGGTTGAAGTTCTCGCCTGCGAAGTAGCGGTATGTACCGATAGAACCTGCTGATACAACTGCCATAGCCATTACCAGAGCAGCTGCCTTGAGACCTGTATGCTTCTTGGGCTTCTTGGGAGAATTTCCTCCGTCAGTGCTGAAGCCCTGATAGTTGTTTCCGTTTCCCTCGGGGTTTGTATTGTTATTGTATGTGTAATTGTACTCATTCATAATGATCACTTTTCCTTTCAGATTATCTCTCTGAGGTTCTCCCTCAGCCTGTGATTATATTATATTGGGCATATGTGAAATAAGTTTGCGGTAATTGTATCGTTTTAAGGAAGCTTTTGTGTATTTTTTTTCACATTGTAGCCCCTTATGTGAAAACTATGTTAAACCTGCGATGAAAATGCCTTGAAATAATGATATGTTCCCCCTTGCATTCTTACTTAATGTGTGATATAATAAAAACATTATATATTAAGGAAAGGAATTATATGGACAGTTCAGACATATGGAAGATAGTTCTGGTCATAGCGATGATGGTGTTTTCCGCAGTATTCTCTGGTACCGAGACCGCATATTCCAACGTCAACAAGCTCCGCCTCAAGAACTATGAGGCACAGGGCAGCAAAAAGGCGAAAAAGGCGCTGAAGCTGGCTAACCGCTTCGACGAGGTGCTGACGGCGGTGCTTATCGGAAACAATATCGTGAACATCGCCACATCATCTGTAAGCACTATCTTATTTATAAGTATAATGGGCAGCAAGGGCGCTGCGGTATCAACTATCGTTATCACGGTACTGGTGCTGGTATTCTGCGAGGTGCTGCCGAAGTCATACGCCAAGAAGAACGCGGAGAAGCTGGCGCTTGCCTTTGCTGGACCTCTCTCCGTACTGGTAACAGTGTTCAAGCCCTTTGTGTGGCTGCTCAACAAGCTATCATCGGCAATATCCAAGGGCGATGAGGCTCCCAGCGTTACCGAGGACGAGCTGAAGTACATGATCGACGAGATCGAGGAGCAGGGCGTTATCGAGGAGCAGGAGAGCGAGCTGGTGAAGAGCGCTCTGGAGTTCGACGAGATAAACGTCAACGAGATACTAATTCCCCGTGTAAAGGTCGTGGGAGTGGAGCTGGGCTCAACTATCGACGAGATAAAGGAGCTTTTCAGCACCGAGATGTACTCCCGTCTTCCCGTTTATGAAAAGAGCCTGGACAATATCCGCGGTATCATCACCAACAAGGCATTCTTCAAAATGCTTGTGGAGGGCGGAAGGGATATAAACTCTATCATACAGGAGGTGCCACATATAGCCGATACCAAGCTTATCAGCGAAGCAATGCGTGATATGCAGCGCTCAAAGGTCCACCTTGCGGTAGTCATAGACCAGTACGGCGGCACCAAGGGCATTGTCACTCTCGAGGACATAATCGAGGAGCTTGTAGGTGAGATCTACGACGAGGATGACGAGATCGAGACCAATATCATGATGATAGCTCCCGATAAGTACGAAGTCGCAGGCGACATGAGCATAAGCGATATGCTTGAAATGCTTGACCTTGACGAGGATATGATAACCACGGATTATACCTCCGTAGGCGGCTGGGTCACCGATGTAATGGAGCATATCCCCGAGGCAGGCGAGACAGCCGAGAGCGGTATTTTCCGCATTACAGCAGCCGAGGTCAACGAGCAGACCGTAGAAAAGGTCATAATCGAGGTTCTTCCTACTGATGACGATGAGGAAGATGACGAGGACGACGACGAATAGTATAAATCAAAATTTAGCTTTGCTAAATTTTGATTTGAGTTTAGAGTTGAGAGTTTAGAGTTGAAAGTTGTGGAGTCGCCTGCGGCGACAATATTTAAATATTGTGAGTGAAGCGAACACATTAACTCTCAACCCTCAACTTTCAACTATCAACTTAGCGCATACGCGCTAAATTATGATTTATCTCAACATAAGAATAAACATAATGCCCCTGAGCGTTACAAAACCGCTCAGGGGCAAATTTTTTGGTTTCGGGAGCTTGTTATTCTACCGTGCCCTCGCTTCTGCCGATAGTGAGGACGAAGCCCTTGTTGATGGGCATTATGCCGTTGGGGTCAACGGTCTTCACAGTGTTGTCGGGAAGCTTAACGCTCCAGGTGTTCTGTGTCAGGTTGCGGAGAGCGTGCTTGCTGGGATCCTTCTTGTTGCGGACTACCTCGCCGATGATCTTGTGGAAGTCTCCCTCGGTGTCGCTTGCCATGCCGTCATAGAGCTTTGCACCGCCGAATGCAGGGAGCTCAAAGCGCTTGAACTTTATGCTGTCTGTGCAGGTCAGCTGACCGCCGCAGTACATACAGTTTACGGAATACTTGGGAGCAATAAAGGTCTCCTTTCCGCAGTGAGGGCAGGGAACGGTCTCGCTTCTCAGCTTTACGAAGGCGTCCAGCCAGGTCATTTCGATAACGCGGTCATAGGGCGGCTTCACGGAGCTCTTGCCGAAGGACTGTATGAACAGGTCGCGGATATAGTCTGGGTATATCTTCCAGAAGCGGAGAGTATTTGTGTTCAGCTGGTTATTTGCGGCGTTTCTGTCGTCCTCGGGGTCGAGAACGAAAACCGGATCGCTGCCGTAGAACTTCTTCTCCAGCTCAGGCGTCATGCAGGGGGGGTTGAATACTTTCCCTCAAGAGGGTGCTCGATAAAGAGCATACGGAACAGGATAACAGCCAGTGAGAAGCGGTCTGAGCGCTTGTCGGGAGCACCGCCGAGAACTACCTCGGGTGCCATGTAGCGCTGCTTGCCTGCGATTCCGAAGTTTACACCGCGCTCGGAAACATTGTCATTGTCACATATAAGAACATCGCCGTTCTGCGGATCGATGAAGAAGTTTCCGTTATTCAGATCCTGATAGCTGTAGCCGTCATTGTGGAGAGCGCGGAAGCCCTCGATGATATTGATAGCGGCGTTGCAGCGGGCGGTGATATTGGCGAAGCTTGCCTTCATTCGGCGTGTCTTGGGGTCCCAGAGGAGGAAGCGTGTCAGCTCCTCAAAGCCCTTGGGACGGAGTGGCATGATATAGCCGAAGCTGCCGTCTATCCAGTCGGAGAGCTCCTCGGGCCAGAGGAAATTCTTGGTGGGAGCGCCCTTCTTTATGTTTGCCTTGAGATTTTCGTAGAACTCCTGGGGGTTCTTCATCTTGTCGATGGTGGACTTATGGTACCATTTCAGTGCCATTTCCTTTCCTCCGCACTCGACTCTGTAGACGTTTCCCTGTCCGCCTCCGCCGAGAAACTCCAGTATAGTGAAGGTGGAATTATAGATAGTTCTGCCTTTGTAGCCTACTTTAAGTTCTGCCATGATCGACTCCTTTCATAGTCCCTATATGAGCACAGGCGGAGTTGTCTGCCTGATACTGTCACTGATTTGAAAATTCTTCGTTCTGGGGAAGTCCCTGAGTTGCAGTCTCAGTCTCCGCAGGTTCCGATGCATATGTTGCAGCTTCCTCTGCCTGAGCATTTTCTGCGGGTGCAGCCGCCGCAGGCTGTCCCTGAGAAACTGTATTTGCACAGAGCCATTCGCACCATGTGGTGTAGTACTTACCGAGTACGTGTATTCCGTCACTGGTGTAGTCGGCGGTAAGTGCGCCTGTTTCGTCGTCAAATACGCTGTTGATGTCGATGTAGTAGGTATGTACGCCGTCTGCCATTTCGCTCATACGTGAGTTGAGCATATTCAGTCTCTCATTTGAGATGAGAGAGGTCTCGGCAGCAGGTGTGACGTGGAGGTTGCCCTCGATGTAGATGATTGCATCGGGCTGTACCTCGCGGATACCGTCGATGAGCTGTCTGTAAGCGGAAACGGTCCGCTCGATGTCATTGCCTACTTCGTTTATGCCCAGCATAACGTATATCTTGCCATAGGGCTTTGCGTTGAGAGCTCCCCAGACGGTGCTTCCGCCGATGGTGGTCTCATTGATCTTGTAAGCCGAAAGACCAATATCGCAGAAATAATCCGCATTTTTCAGCGTTCCGTAGTCCCTCAGACCAACTGTACGGGAGTCACCGATGAACAGGGCGTCATCGAAATATTCGGGACCGCTCTGTACGAAGGTGCCCTTTACGGGCTCGGAAGCTGATGTTGCAGCCTCAGTGGCGGCAGCGGTCTCGCCCTCGGAAGTGGGCTGAGTCTCCTTGGGAGCCTCGGTAGAGCCCTCACTGTCCGTATCAGCAGGCTGAGTACTGATCACGGGAGCCCTTGCAGCTGCCTTCTGCTGCTTTATATCGCTGTTTTCCCAGATCTTTCTGAACATGATCGGCGATGCGACAATGCAGGTGAACAGCAGTATGATCGTATATAATCCTTTTTTTAAATTATTCACGCTTGTCTCTCCTTAGAATCTGAAATACATGAAGGGGTCGTCCATTCCTCTGTACATACAGTAGACAGAAGCCCCGAATATTACCAGAAGCAACAATACAGTCACGATGGAATTTTTCATCTTCTTGTAGATGGCTTCGGGTATCCTTGTGGAGAAGATCAGTCCTGCGGCGAAGTACTTCCAGTACTTGTGCCAGTAATGAACGTAGTCATTTTCCATTATATATTCTGCCTTCTTGTGCATGAATGGGATAAGATTTCTGAAGTAGACTCCCAGTTCGTGGAAATCGGTAACAGCAAAGAGGAGCCAGGTCAGCGGGATAATGAGTATCATATAAGCGTGACCGACTATCTTGTGCTTGTTGAAGAAATTGCCTGTCCAGTATTTTTCTGTCATTATGATAGCGAAGAGCACCAGTCCCCAGATAACGAAGTTCCAGCTTGCGCCGTGCCAGAGACCTGTGAACAGCCATACCACAAGGGTGTTGAAGAACAGTCTTCCGGGACCCTTACGGTTGCCGCCCAGGGGAATGTAGACATAGTCCTTGAACCATGTGCCCAGAGTCATGTGCCAGCGTCTCCAGAACTCGGTCATGGTGACTGACATATACGGGTGGTCGAAGTTCCTGGGGAGCTCGAAGCCCATTATCTTTCCGAGACCTATCGCCATGAGGGAATAGCCGCAGAAGTCAAAATAGAGCTGGAAGGAATATGCAAATATGCCCAGCCATGCCAGTGGCGAGGATATGCTGTCGAAGCCGACCATGGAAATATCGCTCCAGAGTCCGCCCACCTGATTTGCAATGAGGACCTTATAGCCAAGACCGATAGTGAAGGTCTTGAGGCCGTCCTCTACCTTATCTAAGGTGTGTTTACGGCTCTTGAGTTCCTTTGCTACATGGTCGTAGGTAACGATAGGACCTGCGATGAGCTGAGGGAACATACTGATGTATGCGCCGTAGTTTATCAGGTTCTTTTCAGCCTGCGCCTTGCCCTTATATACGTCAGCGATGTAGGAGACGTTCTGGAAGGTGTAGAAGCTGATACCGATAGGGAGGATAATATTCTTTACTGTAAGGCTCTGGTGGAAGATGGCGTTGATGTTCTCGGTGCCGAAGGTCCAGTATTTGAAGAAGATGAGCCACCAGAAGTTGAAGGCAACGCCGAAAAAGAGCCAGAGCTTTTTCGTGTATTTACTGTTTTCGATGAACTGACCAACAATGAAGTTGACCAGGTTGGTCAGCAGGAAAAGAACTATATAGACCAGCTTTCCCACGCCGAGACCGTAGAATATGACGCTTCCTGCCAGTATGACAAGATTCTGGTACTGGAGGCGGTTTGAGGAGTAGGCGAGCAGCAGAAGTATCGCCACACAGCCTATGAAGATACAGATGCTCTTTGCATTCCTGTAGGCAGGCATACTGAACAGGTAGTAAGCTGCGGCAGCAGCGCCTACGATGATCAGCGAGCATCGGAACCGCTTTTCGGGAGCGTTGTTTGATTCATATATCAGTAACAGCACAGAGGCTAAGTATATCAGTATGGGGAGCGGTCTGAAGAGACGCATCACCATGAACATATCTATGCCGACAATAATGGCGGATACCACCACTACGGCATTTCGGTATTTTTTTTCGGAAGCCGAATAGAATATCAGAAAAACAGGCAAGAAAATGAAAATAAATTTCAAGCTGCTGAAAACCAAATATATCACCCTTTAGTTATATCATTTGCACTTTTATATGTGATTTGATAAATAAGTCTAATCTGCGGAAAATAGCATTATTCAAACTCATACATTATTATTTTACACGTTTGTTTTTTAATTGTCAATAGCTTTGGAATAATGTAGCAATTTGTTGCAAAAGCACATATATTCAGTCGATTTTTCTGCATTTTTAAACAAAGACATCAGCTTGTCAGACGAGAAAAAAAGTCCCCCGAGCAGACCATTCGGGGGACAGTTTCTTATATTTCTGTAACGAAAGGTGTTATGAGTATCATTATCATGCACACGGGGCAGATGAACTTTATCATAACATTGTAGAGGAGCTTTGAGCGGAATTTCTTCTCGCCCAGCATTACTTCTTCCTCTACATACTTTGTCTTTACGGCATAGCCGATGAGTATGCAGGTAAGGAACGCCAGTATCGGCATCATGATGTTGTTTGTGGTGAAGTCAAAGAGGTCAAGTATCTGCATACCGAAGAGCTTGAACTCAGACCATGCGCTGAAGCCGAGAACGGAAAGCATACCCAGGATCAGAGTCATGATGATGACTGCGATACAGCTCTTTGACCTGCTGAGCCCGAACTTCTCCATAACTACGGCAACTACGGTCTCCATAAGGGAGATGGAGGAGGTCAGGGCTGCAAGGGATACCAGAATGAAGAATGCAGTATCGATTATCTGTCCCGCAGGCATAGCTGCGAATACCTTGGGGAGTGTTATGAACATAAGTCCGGGGCCTGCGTTGAGCGCGGACTCGTCTCCGCCGGAGAAGGCAAATACCGCAGGAACGATTATCATGCCTGCAAGGAATGCAACGAGTGTGTCAAAGACCTCTATCTGGCGGACAGAGCTCTCAAGGGAGTCCTCCTTGCGCATATATGAGCCGTATGTTATCATGATGCCCATTGCCAGTGACATGGAGTAGAACAGCTGTCCGCAGGCAGCGGCTATGGTGCGCAGGAACTTGGATACTGTAAAGCCTGTCAGGTCGGGAAGCAGGTAATATTTAAGACCTTCGCCTGCACCGTCAAGGGTGAGGGTGTAGACTGCAATGCCGATTATGAGCACCAGCAGCACAGGCATGAGGAACTTGCTTACCTTTTCGATGCCCTTCTCAACTCCGAAGAAAACTACCAGAGCGGTCAGGAGCACATAAATAACGAAGAAAGCGGTGGGCTCACCGAGAAGCCCGATGAAGTGCTCGAAGAAGGTGAGGTTTGTCCCAGGGTCTGATGTGGCGTATGAAGCTACGGAAGCCTCCTTGCCGCCGCCTGTGATAAAGACGGTCATATATTTAAGTACCCAGCCGCCGATAACGCAGTAATAGGGGAGTATCAGGGCAGGTATGGCTGCCGCCAGTATTCCAAGAAGCGAGAAGCGCTTGTCCACGGCTTTATAGGCGCCGATAACGCTCTTGCCTGTTCTTCTGCCGATTGCAATTTCAGTGAGCATAAGTGCAAAGCCGAAGGTGATGGCGAATATGAGGTAGACCAGCAGGAATACTCCTCCGCCGTATTTAGCGGCAAGGTAGGGAAAACGCCATATATTTCCCAGTCCTACTGCGGAGCCTGCCGCAGCAAGTACAAAGCCGATTTTTGAGCCGAAGCCTCCTCTTGATGAGGCGGTCTTTTCTTTTTCCATTGTTAATACAGTTCTTTCAAGTGTCTTTTCGTGATGCAATACAAAATAATTATATCACTGCGCGAAGAAATAATCAATATGTATTTTTGTGCTGAAAAAGCATTTAAATACATACTTTTCATGATCAGCGGTCAGCGTTTCCTGCACGTTATCATTTGAGCATAAGAAAAAAAGGCGAACCCGAAGGTTCGCCCTTAATTATGAATTATCACTCAATTCCTGCCTGCTGCTTTGCAGCGGTGAGGGTGTTCTTCATGAGCATTGCGATCGTCATCGGACCTACGCCGCCGGGAACGGGAGTGATGAATGAAGCCTTCTTCTCAGCAGACTCAAACTCAACGTCGCCGCAGAGCTTGCCGTTGTCAAGGCGGTTCATGCCCACGTCTATGACTACTGCGCCTTCCTTTATCATGTCGCCTGTCACGAAGTTAGCGCGGCCGATAGCAACAACGAGGATATCAGCGCCGAGACAGATCTCCTTGAGGTTCTTAGTCTTTGAGTGGCAGATAGTAACTGTTCCGTTCTTCTGGAGCAGGAGCATTGCCTGAGGCTTGCCCACAATGTTGCTTCTTCCGATAACAACGCACTGTTTGCCTGTTATGTCTGTGCCTGTGCTCTCGATAAGGCGCATAACGCCTGCGGGAGTGCAGGGCAGGAAGGAGTACTCGCCGATCATGATCTTGCCCACGTTGATGGGGTGGAATGCGTCAACGTCCTTGTCGGGTGAGATAGCGTTGATAACAGCCTTCTCGTCGATGTGTTTGGGCAGGGGAAGCTGTACAAGTATGCCGTTTACCCTGTCGTCGCGGTTGAGAACGTTTACCAGATCAAGGAGCTGCTCCTGAGTTGTGGACTCGTCCAGTGCATACTCATAGGACTGGAAGCCTACTGCCTCACAAGCCTTCTTCTTGTTGTTTACATAAACTCTTGAAGCGGGATCGTTGCCTACGATAACTACTGCAAGTCCTACCTTGAGCCCCTTTTCGTCCCTGAGTTTAGCTGTTTCCTCTGCGACCTCAGCCTTTACAGCTGCTGAGACAGCCTTTCCGTCGATTATCTGTGCCATTTATTTATCCTCCTTATCATCATCGGACTCATCGTCCTCTGTATCATCGCCATCATCATCATCGTCTTCGTCCTCCTCATCATCGTCACCTTTGATGAGTACGGGCTCGTCGTCATCTTCATCGTCGTCATCATCACCGAGTATAGAGCTCTCAAGCTCGTCCTCGTCGAAGTCATCGTCATCGTCATTGAAGATGTCCAGGTCATCGTCGTCATCGTCATCTCCGCCTGTCTTAGCATCCTCGCCCTTGAGGCCCATGCGCTTTCTGCGGCTCTCCTCGATGAGACGGTGCGACTCCTCTGTGCTTGCATAGAGCACGAAGCTCTCGGGATCACGCTTTCTTCTGATGAAGAATATTATCTGGAGTATCACGGAAGCTACGAATATTACAGCTGCAAGTGCCTGTGATACACGGATATTTCCAAGCATAAGGCTGTCTGTGCGGAGTCCCTCCACCAGGAAGCGCTCAGCGCCGTACCATGTGAGGTACATGAGGAATATCTGTCCGTCATACTTTCTTCTCTTTGACCAGAATGCCAGTATTACAAATCCCAACAGACACCAGATCGACTCATAGAGGAAGCAGGGGTGGACGGGCTTCTCCCACAGCATTTCCAGACCGTTCTTGTACATATCTCCGTCCATGCTCATGCCGTCAGCGATAGTGCGCTGGATAGTGCCGCCTGTCATGCCCAGGAAGGAGTCGGTGTTAGTGCCGAAAGCCTCCTGATTGAAGAAATTGCCCCATCGTCCGATGCCCTGACCTATCAGGAAGCCCAGGGAGACAACGTCAAGCATTGGCAGAGCTTTGACCTTGCGTATACGGGCGATAATATAACCTATGAGTATTCCGCCGATAATTCCGCCGAAAATGGCTAGTCCGCCGTTTCGGGTGTTGATCATTGCCTTCCAGTCGCCTTTGTACTCGTCCCACCTCATGAGGACGTAGTAGACTCTTGCGCCGATAATTCCTCCGATAACACCGCCGATGATTACATCGATTGCTCTGTCGGAGTCCAGACCGAAGCGCTTCATCTTGGGCAGTACATAAATAAGGGCAAGTATCAGTCCGATGGTGATGATGATACCGTACCACTGTATATCAAAGCCGAATACGGAGAAGGCGGTCGGGTTGATGTTGAATTTCCAGCCCAGCTCGGGAAATTGTATTTCGTGCGGTTCTAAGAATGTTGTTCCGTTCATGGGGTCATGCCTCCTTTGTAATTACCGACAGTACAGACCTGTCGGGGCGCATTTCTCTGCGCATATAGTCTATGACATCGTCGCAGGTAAGGTCTGAAAGGACATCGATAGTATCATAGGGTCCCACATTGTCCATGTGAGCGGTGAGCATGAGATTGGCAACTGCCTCAACGTTGTTAAGACCTCTTATCATCATACCGTAGGCGGTCTTCTTTATTCTCTGGAAGTCCTTCTCCCTTATGCCCTCGTTTATGAGTCTTTCTATTTCTGCGAAGACAGCCTCCCTGATATCGCGTGGACGGTCTGACTCGCCTGAGAAATACACGGTGAAGTAGCCGCCGCCGTAGAAGACCTCGCCGTCAAAGGTAGAGTTGATTATCTCCTCCTTCAGGAGCCTCTCGCACATGGGAAGGGCAGGATCGGTGATGAGAGCTGCTGCGGTCGATGCGGCAGCTACGTCTTTTAGACGCTGTTCGCCCTTGCTGGGAGTACATTTATAGCCCAGCTGGAATATGGAAGCACCCACAGGCTGCTTTTCGGTGATCTCAGCGGTGACTATCTCGGCGGGCTCGTCGGGGAATACGGTCTCCAGGCCCTTGTCCTCGCTGGGCTTGAGGTACTTGTCGCATATCTCCAGCACCTTGTCGGCACTGATGTTGCCTGCGATGGAGAGTACCATGTTGTTGAGGTTGTAAAATGCGTCATAGCACTTGTAGAGCAGGTCTGCGTCTATCTGAGCAATGCTGTCCGCAGTTCCCACAATATCTATCTTGATGGGGTGATTGTGGTACATACCCCTGAGCATATTGAAGAATACCCGCCATTCGGGGTTATCGTTGGTCATTTTTATCTCCTGACCGATTATGCCCATTTCCTTGTCAACGTTTTCCTTGGTGAAGTAGGGCTTCTGCACGAATTCAAGTAGTATCTTCAGGTTCTCCTCATAGTTCTTGGAGCAGCTGAAAAGGTAGCAGGTCTTGTCGAATGAGGTGAAGGCGTTGCATGAGGCGCCTGTCCTTGCATAGAGCTCGAAAACTCCGCAGTCCTCGTTCTCGAAGAGCTTGTGCTCCAGGAAATGAGCGATGCCCTCGGGGACGGTGGTGTAGTCACTGTCGGCGGCATTCTTGAATATATTGTTGACAGAGCCGTACTTTGTGCCGATGAGTGCTTCTATGCTGCTGAAGTCGTTCATCTCGCAGATGTAGATGTCAAGGCCGCTGCTGTGCTTTACGTGTATGCAGCTGTCGCCTGTGCGGGCGCTGGTGAGTATCTCCTTGTTCATCATGCCTGCACCTCCTTGTTCAGCATAAGATAAATGCTGTCTAATTTAAGTGAATTTGCAGCCTCAACAATGCGCTCCTTTGTGACTGCCTTGAATCTGTTGAAGTGCTCCTCGGGAGTAATGGCCTCTCCGTCGCAGAAGCAGTCCAGATACCAGCCGATGTAGGATATAGGAGTATCGCCCACCTGCAGCACTGCATTGTCCAGCGCCATAAGTGCGCCCTGCATCTCATAGTCGGTGATATTGCCCTTCTTTACCTCCTCAAGTTGAGCCAGTATCTCAGCCTTTGCCTTTTCGATATTGCTTCTCTCTACGCCAAGGTCTACGAAGAATGTGCCCTTGACGGAGATGGAGCGGCTTGCGCAGTAATAGCACAGGCTCATCTTCTCGCGGACATTGAGGAAAAGCTTTGAGAAGGGGAGCTCGCCGTAGATTATGCTGAGCATTTTCAGCGCGTACCTGTCATCGGAGTCGGTCTTGAAAGCAAGGACCGCCTTGCACTGATTAACGTCGAATTCCTCGGAAACTGTTTCCACCTCAGCCTTGAGAGGACTGTGATTGCGCACAGACACAGGCTTTGGCTGACGGTCTATGCCGGCGAAGCTTGTACGGAACATTTCCGCAAAGCCGTCATCCTCCTCGGGTGAGACATAATATATCTCTATCTGAGCTGTTTTCAGAAGCTCCCTGTAGGCGCGGAACGCCTCCTCGGGAGTTGCAGACAGGGCTGCTTCTTTGCTGCCGTAGCCTGTACCTTCCGCAGGTTCGCCTCTGTAAGCCAGCTTGGCTGCCTGTGACAGTGCGTAGCTGCGCTTCTGGTTCAGCTTGCCGTCTATGCGGTCGATGAGGTCTTTTTTTACCATGGCGAAGGATTTTTCGTCAAAGGCGCCGTTTTCGGCGTTGGGACTGAAAATGCAGTCTCTGATGAGCTGACGCATCTCGCCGCCTATATCTTCGCCGTCAATGGCGTAGCGGTTGTGGATCCATGAAGCACGAAGCCCCAGTATCTGTGCGTCGCCTTTTTTTCTTGCAGATGAGCCCAGCCCTGCACCGTAAAGCTCTGAGAGCTTCTCACTGAGAGCAGCGTAGGTCTTGTATTTGCTGCTTGAAACAGTGAGTATGCTTGCTGCGAGATTGTTTGCAGCAGCGGTGTCATCACTCAGCTCTGTCAGGAAATATACCGCGAGGGAACAGGTCTTGAATTTCTTGTCGATCATAGAATTAAAGCCGATATTATTGCCCAGATCAGACCTTTTGTATATCATCGGGTAAACACTCCTATCTAAAAAAGCTATACATCATATTATATCACACTTGAAAAAAAATTACCATACTATTTTGAATATTTTTCAAAAAAATACCTTTCATGACGGGTTTTGTGCCAAAATACTTGATTTTTATCCATTGAAAGTGGTATAATGTATATTAGATAATTGTAAACAAATGAAAAGGAGGCAGGTAAATGGATTATGTCGGTGAGAAATGCCCCGTATGTAATAAGATATTCACGCCTGATGACGATATAGTTGTTTGTCCCGAATGCGGTACGCCTCATCACAGGGATTGCTATTCTGCCAACGGTAAATGTGCTCATGAGGAGTATCATTTCATAGGCAGGAAATGGGAGAAAAAGAAAGATGACAAGCCGCGGTACAGGATATGTCCCGTGTGCCGCTTTCCAAACGGAAGCAATGACATGAGCTGCCAGAGGTGCGGTACTGACCTTAGAGATGTCAGGGCTGATACTGCCGAGGAGAGCCGCAGGAATGCGGAACAGGGCGGCAGTCAGTGGAGAGACCCCTTCGGTCCTGCGGACCCGGAGGAGCTTATTGATCCCATAGACTACCTGGGCTATGATCCCGACGAGGACGTAGGCGGCGCTACTATGCGTGAGGCAAGCGATTTTGTGGGGCCCAACACCATCTACTATCTGCCTAAATTCAAACATATGCACGAGGACGGTGTACGCCCCTCCTTCAATATTCTCGGACTATTCTTCCCGTCCATCTTCTTTGCCAACAGGAGAATGTGGGGCTGGGCGATAATCACAGTTATTATCGGAACCATATTCAGCTTCCCCTCCGATCTGGCGATCTATATGCAGGAGAACGCTTCGCAGCTCCCTGCTGATTTCGTCAGCTTCATGTCGGAATACACGGGCAAGCTCGATATGCTTGGAGACATCGGAATGGTGCTCAACTTCGCAGGAAGGGCTCTGTGCTGCTTCTTTGCCAACTGGCTCTACTACCGGTTCTCTATGCGTTCCATAAAGAAGATAAAGAACCGCCGCCGTCCTGCATCAGAGATAAAGGCCTCAGGCGGCATAAAGCCTCTCAATATACTGCTGATAGTACTCATAAGATCGGGTATGGCAGCACTGCTGGTATCGGCGGTATACTTCTTGTTTGCTTTTGTTTTCTCCTTCAGGGAGGTCTATAATGGGTAACTGCCTCGGGCAGACGTCTTTATTCAGCTTTATATGATCAAGGGATCATCGGGATATTAAAATTTTACTGCCCTGCGTATAGGCACGTATCGGCAGACAGCGGACGCCGTTGACGGCTGCTGTGAAAAGGAGTTTTTATTATGAAAAGGCTGATGAAAAACACTGTGTCGGCTCTTGCTTCATGCGCTCTCGCCCTATCGGCTTCCGGGAGCCTTGCCGCATTTGCCGACGTAACGCCAAATCCTGTCATAAGCAGGGGCTGTCCCGCTTATTCGGGGGCCAATCCTGCGACGGCTTCTGCCGCCAATGACGAGCATTACTTCTCCTTCTGGACGGGGACTGCTCCGGACTATCTTGCCTACGACCTTTCGGGAGTCCCCGAAAAACAGAGAGAAAAGGTCATTGCCGTCTGGTACAACACCAGCGCCTATGACAAGATAGGTCCATATGCCAACCAGAATATGGAGCCCACTGACTACACCCTTGAGGTCAACGCTGCTGAGGGCGGAAAGTACCCCGAGGAGGGCTGGAAGGTGGTTGAGACCGTGACGGATAATCTCCACGGCTCACGCCAGCACGTTGTGGACATGAAGGGCTATAACTGGATAAGGCTCAATGTCACAAAAGCCGACGGCAAGACCGGCAGCAATGCTCAGGTGAACTTCGACATACATAACGTCTCTGACGGTATATCCGACAGCTGGATATTCTACGGCGACTCCATTACCGCAGGCGGCATGAACAACTGCTACGGTACAGGATTTGCCACCTTCGTGAACCGCCTGGACAAAAGATTTTTCCCCGTTCAGGAGAACGGCGGCATAGGCGGTCTCAGGAGCGAGGACGGCAGGAACAATATCGACAGCTGGCTGGAGATATGTCCCGCGAAATACGTAAGCATAGCCTATGGCACCAATGACGCCTGGGGAAGCAATACTCCCGTGGAGACCTACTACGCAAATACAAAGTATATGGTGGACGCAGTTCTTGCCAAGGGCAAGGTTCCTGTGCTTCCCACTATACCTTTTTCCACAAATGCGGACGTTGCAAAGGACCTGACCAAATACAACGCCCAGATCGAGAAGCTCTATAAGGAGTACGGCGACAAGATAGTAAAGGGCCCTGACTTCTATGAGTTCTTCAGCAAGCATACCGACCACCTTGCAGACGGTGTACACCCTGATGGTGACGGCTATGAGATGATGAGGGAGCTCTGGGCTCAGACCATGTACGAAAGGGTATATTCTGCTGAGACACCCCAGGTGACCACGGTCCCCGAGGATACTACCGAGCCGGCAGGCGAGAAGATGACCATTCCCGGTGACACCAATCTTGACGGAGTCGTTGAGCTTGCAGACGCTATTCTTATAATGCAGTCCCTGGCCAATCCCGATCGCTATACGATCGAAAAGCAGGGACGCATCAATGCTGATGTGGATGGAAGCTTTGATGGCATGACGTCCAATGACGCTCTTACCATTCAGCTCTATCTGCTTCACCGCATAAACGAGCTTCCCGATAAACTGCAATAAAAAAGATCCTGCTCTGCGGGGGCATGGCGGCAGGATCCTGTACAAATAAGGGGGATAACTATGAAGATCAGAAGCTTCTGCGTTATGGCGGCGTTCCTTTGCCTTGTGCTGACGGGCTGCGGGCTCCGTGACTATCCGACGTATACATATCAGCTCAGTAACAAGCTGGGGGAGAGATATCTCATCAACTACTGTGAGCAGACGGGCTATCCGGAAAACAGTACCCGTGTCAAGATCTTCAGGGAGAAGGACAAGATAGGGGATTATGACGGCGGAGCCTATACGGGCTGTGATTCCTATATTCCGTCGGAAATAATGCTTATATGCAGCAAGGACAAGGTGGACTACTATTATATGAAGTCTCAGTTCGGCGAGTACATCATCGCTGACGGTGTCATCGACGTAAAGATGAGCTTCAACATGATACAGCTGGGTGTGCAGCCTGCTGGAATGAACGATATGGACAAGCGTGCTTACTCAAAGCTGGCAGCAGAGGTCCGCGGCGCAGTTACCGAAGATTCGGCAAAGAAGCGCTTTTCCTCCTGCGGCTACAGCTCTGACAGCTTCATGGCATTTTACAATTACAAGGGGTGAAAGCTCCATAAACAAAAAAGCTCCGTACACCTCGGAGCTTTTGGGCATAAAAGTATCCCTGTATACAGCTTGTGTATACAGGGACTTTTTTTAACAATAATCGTCTTCTGCAATGGGCCATATCCTGTACATAGGAGTGTCGGTAGTTCCGTCGCCGACCCAGATCTCTACATCAACAGGATCAGGAGAACGATAGCCAACGAACCAGCGGTTCAGTTTCTTGCCTGAAGATGACTTCTGGAACTTGACGGGTGTCTTTCCTGTTCCCATGAAGTGGTTAAGCGCGTCAACAAAAGGCTTTGTTTGTGCGTCGCTTCCTGTCCATGTTGAGTGATTGCTTACGTTATTTGAAGCTCCGTCCTTAGAACATACGATGACGAAATCATAGTTGTCGGTTATTCCGTCTGTCTTGCCGCTTGCATGATGAGTTGTGCCGCTCGCAGCGGAAAAAGCTGCGAATGCATCCGAATCGTCAGCCAGAATAGCTGAAACGCTGTCATGGATACTCTTTGCGCCGGATATATCAGCTGTACGTCTTGAACGTTTTACATACCCCAGCATAGACGGAACGAGAATTGCTGCCAGAACGCCGATAATAGCGATGACAACAATGAGTTCCACGAGAGTGAAACCTTTTTTACTTGTTTTTGCCATATAAATCCCCCCCATAGTTTTATAGTGCAAAAGATTGTGGATGTTCGTTTACTTCATTATACGATGTTTTTTTGTTGTTGTCAATAGGTTGTTCAAAAAAATTTCATAAACATGTATAAGACTTGTAACATATTACACATGGTATTATTTTACAATTATCTTTTTGAATGCCTTCTTGCCCTTGCGGACAATGATGTCGCCCTCAAGCTTTATCATTTCCTTCGGATCGGACTTCTTTTCGTCATTTACTGTGATACCGCCCTGCTGTACAAGTCTTCTTGCTTCGGAGACAGAGGGAGCCAGCTCAGCCTTCACCAGAAGTGTGAGAAGTCCGATAGCGCCGTCGGTAAGGTCAGCAGAGTCTATCTCGGCTACAGGCATATTTTCGTTGGAGCCGCTTCCTCCGAAGAGAGCCTTTGCTGCTGCCTTAGCCTTTTCTGCTTCTTCCTCGCCGTGTACCAGCTTTGTGAGCTCATATGCGAGAAGCTCCTTTGCAGCGTTGAACTGAGCCCCCTCCATGGTCTTCTCCATTTCCTCGATCTGCTCAACGGGAACGAATGTGAGCATCTTAAGGCACTTGATAACGTCTGCATCGTCAACGTTTCTCCAGTACTGGAAGAACTCATAGGGAGTGGTCTTTTCGGGATCGAGCCATACTGCGCCCTTCTCGGTCTTGCCCATCTTCTTGCCCTCGGAGTTGAGGAGGAGTGTGATGGTCATTGCGTATGCGTCCTTGCCCAGCTTGCGGCGGATAAGCTCTGTGCCGCCCAGCATATTTGCCCACTGGTCGTCGCCGCCGAACTGCATATTGCAGCCGTACTTCTGGAAGAGCTCCAGGAAGTCATAGCTCTGCATTATCATGTAGTTGAATTCCAGGAAGGTGAGTCCGCGCTCCATACGCTGCTTGTAGCACTCATGTGAGAGCATACGGTTTACGCTGAAGTGAGCTCCGACATCGCGGAGAAGCTCTATGTAGTTCAGCTTCATGAGCCAGTCAGCGTTGTTGACGATGATAGCCTTGTCCTCTGAGAAGTCAATGAATCGGCTCATCTGCTTCTTGAAGCAGTCAACGTTGTGCTGGATTGTCTCGGGAGTCATCATCTTTCTCATGTCGGTCTTGCCCGAGGGGTCACCGATCATGGCTGTACCGCCGCCGATGAGCACGATGGGCTTGTTGCCTGCCATCTGGAGACGCTTCATAAGGCAGAGTGCCATGAAGTGTCCTACATGGAGCGAGTCGGCAGTGGGATCAAAGCCGATGTAGAAAGTAGCCTTGCCTGCGTTGACAAGCTCCTCTATCTCCTTTTCGTCTGTGAGCTGCGCGAGGAGACCTCTGCGCTTGAGTTCTTCAAAAGTAGTCATGGTTTATTTCTCCTTTATATTAATTGTTAAGATCAAACTTATATTAAAGCATTGAGAATGCTATAAGAAATGAAAACGTCGGGCGTTTTCATGTTTATCACGACCTTTCGGTGGTATGCCGTCAGCCGACCTCTGTATGTTCTCTTACCGAGGCCGTGACGGGAGTATTATATGGGGAAAGGGCTTCATAAGCCATCTGTACCTGAAATTCATTGAGCTCGACGCTGTACTGTCTGCCGGTAAGCTCGCCCTCACGGGCTTTCAGTGCGATATACAGCTTGTGCGAAAAGACCGCCCCGGAATAGATGTGGTTATTGTAGTATTTGGTCTTGGTAACGTGCTTGGTTACCGACTCTATGTCGGAGTTGTCAATGGCGGTAATGCTGTCGGCAGAGTATATTACGGTGTAGTTGCCGCCGATATTAATGCCGTTGTTGCAGCTGCCCTCGCCGTTCCTGCGGTAGGTGAGCATTCTGCCGTTGAGGTAGGAGCGCTCGATCACGGGGAGCCTTTCTCCGCACTGCTTTATGAAGGCTCTCACAGGAGTCTTCCGCAGCTTGTATGCGCCCCCAGCCGCCGAAAATGATACCGCTTATGGCGAGAGTGAAGTTTATCTCCGCAAAGCCTGTACGCCAGAATATTGCAGCTATGAAGAGAGCTGCCGCAGCGATGAGCATAGCAATGCCGAATTTGCTTATATATCTGCGGTCAAGGTCGCGCTTCATGGAGTCGCCCATGACCTGCCGGAAATCATTTTTCAGGACATATTCCTTGTATTTCTGCTGCCATTTATCGTCCTGCTGGTATTCACCGCTCTGTACAGCCTTTCTGAACTCCTCGTCCCTGCGTTTTGACCGCAGCTCAAAGAAAAGAGCGGCTGCAAATAACACTGCAAAGACAGCGGCGACAACGGCGCTCACCAACGGGGACAGCCCATAGAACAGCCCGATGAAAAATGCTATGGGGACTGCTGCGATATAGCTGATGATACGTGTTTTCAGCGGCGGAAGCTCAGGCTTGAACATATTGGGGCTCCTTTCGGTGGTATGCGTCAGTCAGCGTGTTTCATTATAGCTTTCAGCAGACCAAGAAAAGCGGAATGTAAGAATGTCCGCAGTGCGATGAGGAGCTGGGAGCCCATGAACACATATTTAATATAGCCGTAGAAGTATTCGCCTGCGCCGCCTGAGTTTTTCTGCGAGAGTCCCTCCATGTAGGGCTCAAGGGTACTGCCGCCGAAGGAGATGAACTCTACAAATACGGCAAGGAGCAGGGCAACAGTGAAGCCGAGATTTAGCTTTGCGCTGTCCAGTCCCGCAAGTCCCGAGTAGGGATGAATGAACCTTGTGAACAGTGATGTCAGCAGAAAGCCGAGAACGGTGCACACCGTCATTCGTATGAAAGGAGACTCAGCTCCCGCTTTTGCAGGGCTTATGAAGCCGATGTACAGGAACAGCAGGGGCATAAGAAAAGCCAGAGCCGAAAGGCTGAGATAGCCGATAGTCCTTTTCACAGTATCCCTCCTTCAAATACAAAAGCCCCCGTGCAGCAATAACTGCACGGGGGCGAAGCTACTCGCGGTACCACCCCGATTTTTCCGCGTCTGCGGAACTCGAGAAGCTGTAACGGGCATACCCGTCCGCACCTACTGAAGGTTCAGCGCGGCAACTCCCGAATGTAGGTCTCTGTACGCCGTCATTCCCTCACACCACACGGGAACTCTCTGTATCAGGCTAA
The DNA here is from genome assembly GCA_029572815.1 of Bacillota bacterium. Lineage (GTDB taxonomy): Bacteria > Bacillota > Clostridia > Oscillospirales > Ruminococcaceae > Ruminococcus. The sequence goes on from JAKPUQ010000190.1 coordinate 36,819, forward strand.
GCACAGGTTTTATTCGTTCACTGTTTTTGCCCCTATATCATATCATAACTTTTACGGCTTGTCAAGAGGAATGCTCACTTTTTATGCGGTGGAGCGGCAATGCTTCTGCTTTTTCTCGGAGTACATATTGTCATCCATCTCGTTGAGAAAGCTGTCGATGGTCTTTTTGCTGCTGAAAAGAGCAGTGCCTATGGAGAATGAAAGCTTATAGGGCGTCCTGTCGGAGCTGTTGAACTTTTCCAGCTGGTTTCTCAGGCTGTTCTCCATGTTGATAAGGTCGTATTCGCTGTCAGCTCTGGCGAGGATAATGAATTCGTCCCCTGCGAACCTGACGGAGAGGCTCTTTGAGGGCTTTGCGGCGTTGATAATCTCGGCTGCGGAGATAAGAGCCTCGTCGCCCACGGAATGGCCGTACATATCGTTTATGCTCTTGAAGAAGTCGATGTCTATCATGACGCCTCCCATTTTCGTACCTTTGCGTTTGACTTCTGCCAGCACATGGTCAAGGTAGTTGCGGTTGCAGAGCTTGGTAAGAGGGTCTATATATGACAGCTCGTTCTGAAGGCTCATGTGGGTGCCCACAAGTCCCAGTGCCGCTGAGCACCATGCCAGAGAGATACCGTAGAATATCATCTGGGCGGTGGTGCCTATGATTATGGGCAGCAGGAACATCCAGATGGGGAAAAACCTGGTCTTTGCGGAGCCCTTGTAGTATCTGTATCTCACGCAGACGCTGAAGCCCAGATACAGGAACACGGACAGATAATAGATATATCCTAAGGGCTGACGGTGGTAGATATTGGCAGAGTCGATGGTGAAGAAGTATCCCCATTTTAAATTAGGTATCAGTGCAAGAACGAGGAGAATAGTGGGCAGGGAAAGCCAGGAGTAGTATTTTTTCAGTCGGCTCTCCTGCTTGTAGAGCCTCAGGTCAACGTAGATGCACCAGAGGTAGGAAACTGTGACATTTATGGTGTATGACAATGAATCGGTGATGTATGCGGCGGCGCGGCACCGAAGAAGCTTTTGCCGTCAACTATGAATGATATGGTTTCGGTTGCACAGGCTGCGGCGGTGAGAAATATCATAGCAGTGAATACCCTGTCGCTCGGAAGCTTTCTCTGTCTCACAAGATAGCTGCTTATCTGAAGCACCACCAGCATAGCTATGCCGATACAGTTGGTTACTATGATGGATTGCAGATTCATATTGTCCTCCTTCCCCTATCAGAAGTCCATATACCATTATAACATATTACATATAAACATTCAAGAGATTAACCAAAAATTTACAAATTATGCCTAATTTTCAAAACTCTGTCACATAGGCGACTTTTCGGAGCGGAAATAAAGTTTTTTTGACGGGTACTTGAAATTTGACGAGGTTTGATATATAATAGTTTATGATATTTTTTACGGGAGGAACGTGTAAATGAGTACTAAAATCGGATTTGACAACGAAAAATACCTGAAAATGCAGTCTGAGCATATCAGACAGCGTATCGCACAGTTCGGCGATAAGCTCTATCTTGAGTTCGGAGGAAAGCTCTTTGATGACTATCACGCTTCAAGAGTCCTGCCAGGCTTCAAGCCCGACAGTAAACTCCAGATGCTCCTTCAGCTCAAGGACGATGCGGAGATAGTAATCGTCATCAACTCTGACGACATAGAGAAGAACAAGGTCAGAGGCGACCTTGGCATTACCTATGACATCGACGTTATCCGCCTTTTCAACGTATTCACCAAAATAGGACTCTATGTAAGCAGCGTCGTCCTCACAAGATATGACGGCCAGCCTACTGCGGACGCCTTCCAGAAGCGTCTTGAGGCTCTCGGCATCAAGGTATATCATCATTACAGCATCAAGGGTTATCCGTCAAATCTCCAGTACATAATCAGCGACGAGGGCTACGGCAGGAACGATTATATCGAGACTACCCGCAAGCTCGTTGTCATTACAGCCCCCGGACCCGGAAGCGGCAAAATGGCTACCTGTCTCTCTCAGCTCTACCATGAGCACAAGAGGGGAGTAGACGCAGGCTACGCCAAGTTCGAGACCTTCCCTATCTGGAACCTTCCTCTCCGTCACCCCGTGAATATCGCTTATGAGGCAGCTACCGCCGACCTCAATGACGTTAATATGATAGACCCCTTCCACCTTGAGGCTTACGGTGAGACTACCGTAAACTACAACCGCGATGTGGAGATCTTCCCTGTGCTCAACGCTATGTTCGAGAATATCCTGGGCGAGTCTCCCTACAAGTCGCCTACGGATATGGGCGTAAATATGGCAGGCAACTGCATCGTTGATGACGAAGCAGTATGCGAGGCTGCAAAGCAGGAGATAATCCGCAGATACTACACAGGTATGTGCGAAAACAGAAAGGGCGCTATCTCCCTTGAGGAGGTAATGAAGCTTGAGCTTCTCATGAAGCAGGCAAGTGTTACTCCCGAGGACAGAAAGGTAGTTGCTCCCGCACTTGAAAAGGAAAAGGAGACAGGCGGCCCCGCAGCAGCTATGGAGCTTCCCGACGGAACTATCCTCACAGGACGCACCTCTAACCTCCTCGGAGCAGTTTCCGCACTCCTCCTCAATGCTCTCAAGCATTTTGCTCACATAGATGACGATATACTTCTTATGTCGCCCCACGTTATCGAGCCCATCATGGAGCTGAAGGTGAACCACCTGGGCAACAACAACCCCAGAATGCACACCGATGAGACCCTGCTGGCACTGTCCATCTGTGCGAATACAGACGAGAATGCCAAGAAGGCTATGGAGCAGATCTCAAAGCTCCGCGGCTGTGAGGTACACTCAACAGTTGTCCTCTCGGCAGTTGACGAGCGTATCTTCAAGCGCCTGGGCATCAATCTCACCTGTGAACCTAAATACGAGGCGTGATCATCAAGCCGTAATGCTTTGTAAGCTATACGGCTTTTATTCTTATCATTTACAAATCGTAAGATATGTTTTATAATGAGCGGTAAATATTATAACGGAGGAAAAAATGACTGAGAAAAACAATAAAAAAAATATAGCACTTATCATTTATATTATTATATTCTATGCGGTATGGACTTTGTATACGTTCTATGCAGACGGACCTGTTGGCGATAGCATTAAAAATGCAGCAGTGGAACAGATAGTAAAAGAGGGTATCATAAAAAATCTTGTCTGGACTCTGCCCGCAATGCTGCTGATACATCATTTTTCTGCCGATGTGTACATAAAGCTGAAAGAGATGTTCTGTACCAAAGTCAAATGGCTGAGATATCTGCCCGTATTCATCCTGTTTACAGCCTATGTGCTGGGAAGTGAATACCTCAGCACGGGAAAGATCGAAATAAACAAGGATTTCGGAGCGGCAAGCATTGTTATCGTATTATTTGTCGGCATTACGGAGGAGATGGTCTTCCGCGGCTGGCTCCTCAATGCAACAGTGAAGAAAGAGAAGCAATGGCTGCCGATCGCTGTTAACGCAGTGCTGTTTACGCTGATACATTTCCCGATATGGATAGTCGAGGGCACTTTAACTGCCAATATAACATCATTTGGTTTCTTGTTTATTACTATGCTCAGTGTTATTTTCAGTATAACATTTTTAAAGAGCAGGAGCATAGTTGTTCCTGTTCTGCTCCATATGTACTGGGACCTGCTGGCATTTATGTTCTTCTGATAAAAAAGCCCTGAGATAATTCTCAGGGCTTTACTATATATCCAAGGTGAAAACAGTTTTACAGTCTTATTCGTAGTCCACTACGTTTACCCAGCGGAGAAGTATCTCCTTCTCCTTGCAGTTCTTCTTCACCGACTGTGAAGCGGCTACGATAGGCATCCAGGACTGGACGTACTTCCTGGCGGTGCCGCTCTTCTGGCAGAACAGGTCAAGGTACTTGTCTGCGCCTGCGATGTTTCCGCTGAGGCAGAACAGAAGATAGGTCCTTGCGGCGTCTGCGGAGGCGTTGCCCTGTGTGGCGTGTGCCCAGTCAAGGACGTAGGGAGTGCCGTCGGGAGTGATTATGATGTTGGAGGTGTTGTAGTCCCCGTGGCAGAGCTTGTTATGGTCGGGAGCGCTGGTCAGACGGGTGTGGAGGTCGTATTTTGTGGTTTCGTCAAGGTCGGTCAGGTCTATCTTACGGTTCATCTTGTCCTTTAGCTGACTGAGCAGGGGAGAGCGCTTTGACTGTATCTCCAGCTGCAAGTCCACGAACATATTCAGGTATTCGTCGTACTTTGCGGGATCGGCAGCGATGAGGTCAGCCAGGTTCTCACCCTCGATGAACTGTGAGACTATTGCCCACTTGCCGTTTATTCTTGTGACCTCGGAGAGCTCGGGGATATTAAGTCCCGTCTCCTCAACTCTTGCATGATTGAGGGCTTCGTTGAGCACGTCTGCCTTGGAGTAGCTCTCGTCAAATACCTTTATGCACTTGTTTCCGTCACGGTAAATGGTCTTGTTTATCCTCTCGGCAATTATATTGTCCAGCTTCATGGTTTAAGCCTCCTTCGGGTATTCTTTTTCGGTAAAGGTCTTACCGTAGTAAGCGTTGAGGTATATCTGCTTCAGCTCGCTCATCAGCGGATAACGGGGATTTGCGCCCGTACACTGGTCATCGAAGGCGTTCTCCGTCATCTCGTCCAGAGTTGCGAGGAAGTCCTTCTCGGAAATGCCGTAGTCTGCGATAGTGTCCTTTATGCCTATCTTGTGGCGGAGCTCACGGATAGCCTTGATGAGGTTCTCGAGCTTCTGCTTGTCGGTCTTGCCGCCAAGTCCCAGGTAGTCAGCCACCTCTGCGTAACGTGCGAGAGTGTGGGGGTGAGCATACTGGGGGAAAGTACCCATCTTCGCAGGCACCTCTGCGGCGTTGAAGCGCAGTACGTCCTCGATAACGAGAGCGTTTGCGATACCGTGGGGGATGTGGTGATATGCACCCAGCTTGTGGGCGAGAGAGTGGGAAACTCCCAGGAAGGCATTGGCGAAAGCCATACCTGCCATTGTGGCGGCGTTAGCCATTTTCTCACGGGCTTCGGGGTCCTTTTCGCCGTTGTCGTATGCACAGGGCAGGTACTCGAAGATTATTTTCAGTGCGCGGAGTGCCAGACCGTCGGTGTAGTCCGTAGCCATCATGGATGCGTAGGCTTCAAGAGCGTGGGTTACTGCGTCGATACCCGAAGCGGAGGTAAGACCCTTGGGAGCTGTCATCTGGAAGTCGGGGTCAACTATTGCCATATTCGGCAGCAGCTCATAGTCCGCAAGGGGATACTTTACGCCGCTCTTTTCATCGGTGATAACGGCAAAGGGAGTGACCTCGGAGCCTATACCTGCCGATGTGGGAATGGCGATGAAGTATGCCTTTTCTCCCATTTTCGGGAAGGTGTATACCCTCTTCCTGATATCCATGAAGCGCATTGCCATGTCCATGAAGTCAGCGTCGGGATGCTCATAGAGCACCCACATTATCTTTGCAGCGTCCATTGCGGAGCCGCCGCCCAGAGCGATGATGGTATCGGGCTTGAATGCTCTCATCTGCTCGGCACCTGCCTTTGCGCAGGCGAGAGTTGGGTCGGGAGCGACGTCGAAGAAGGCAGCGGATGCGATGCCCATCTCGTCCAGCTTATCTATGATCGGCTTTGCAAAGCCATTTTCGTAAAGGAACTGGTCTGTGACCACGAATGCGCGCTTCTTATCCATTACTGTTTTCAGCTCGTCAAGGGCAACGGGCAGGCAGCCGCGCTTCAGGTAAACTTTCTGTGGTGCTCTGAACCAAAGCATATTTTCTCTCCTCTCGGCAACAGTCTTGATGTTGAGCAGGTGCTTTACTCCTACGTTCTCGCTGACGGAGTTTCCGCCCCATGAACCGCAGCCCAGTGTCAGTGAGGGAGTAAGCCTGAAGTTATAGATATCACCGATACCGCCCTGAGATGAGGGAGTATTCACCAGTATACGGCAGGTCTTCATTCTGCTCTGGAACTCCTCAAGCTTGTCCTGCTGAGTCTTTACGTCAAGATAGATAGAGGATGTATGGCCGTAGCCGCCGTCGGCAATGAGCTGCTCAGCCTTGGCGAAGGCGTCCTGAATGTCCTTTGCCTTGTACATGGCGAGAACAGGTGACAGCTTCTCGTGAGCAAATTCCTCTGAGAGGTCGGTGCTGTCGGTCTCGCCGATGAGTATCTTCGTACCCTCGGGCACCTTTACCCCAGCCAGTTCGGCTATTTTGCAGGCTGACTGACCTACTATCTTGGCGTTGAGAGCGCCGTTGATGAGAATGGTCCTGCCCACCTTCTCCTTCTCCTCAGCGTTGAGGAAGTAGCAGCCTCTTGCGGCAAATTCATGCTTTACCCTGTCATAGACGTTCTTATGGACGATAGTTGACTGCTCGGAAGCGCATATCATGCCGTTGTCGAAGGTCTTGGAGTGGATTATGGAGTTGACCGCCAGAGTAATGTCAGCGGTGTCATCAATGATAGCGGGAGTATTTCCTGCACCTACGCCCAGAGCGGGCTTTCCGCTGGAGTAGGCTGCCTTTACCATGCCCGGACCGCCTGTGGCAAGGATTATATCAGCCTCAGCCATTACAAGGTTGGTCATTTCAAGGCTGGGTACGTCTATCCAGGCGATAATGTCCTCGGGAGCACCTGCGGCTACGGCAGCCTCAAGAACCACCTTTGCAGCCGCAATGGTGGACTGCTTTGCCCTTGGGTGAGGACTGATGATGATACCGTTGCGTGTTTTCAGTGCGATAAGGGACTTGAAAATAGCGGTAGATGTGGGGTTGGTGGTAGGTATGACAGCTGCGATGACACCGATGGGCTCGGCTATCTTCTTTGTGCCGTAAGCCTTGTCCTCAGCGATGACACCGCAGGTCTTTGTATCGCGGTAGGTGTTGTATATATACTCGGAAGCGTAGTGGTTCTTGATCACCTTGTCCTCCGCAACGCCCATGCCTGTTTCCTCAACGGCAAGCTTTGCCAGCGGGATACGGGCTTTGTTGGCGGCTGTAGCTGCGGCAAGGAATATCCTGTCCACCTGTTCCTGTGAGAACTGCGAGAAACGGCGCTGGGCTTCCTTTACGCGGCTTATAGCCTTTTCGAGCTGCTTTACGCTGTCAACGGTCTCGTAAGCTTTCTTTTTCATATTTTTCCTCCTCAGATATTTGAGCTTCTGAACTGTGTATAAATGACAAATAATTCACAAAGGCTGTTAAACTTTTGACAATCAGAAGCTTTTATTATGCGGCTGCCATAGAGGCTGCCGCATTGCTCTGCAATATATATTATACCTCATATTCGGGAGAATATTCATTTTGTTAGCCTTGCCTACCATAAATATTTTTATATAAAAAAGAAACGCCGCAGTATCTTCGTCTGCGTGCCCGAAGAGACTGCGGCTGTAAGATTCTTATTGAGCTGCTGCTCTTTTACTGTGCAGAGAAGGAATCCTTGCCAACTCCGCAGAGAGGACATTCAAAGTCATCGGGAAGGTCCTCAAACTTTGTGCCGGGTGCAATGCCGTGCTCGGGATCGCCAAGCTCCTCATCGTACTCCCAACCGCAAACGTCGCATACGTATTTCATATATTCACCTCCTTGCAGTTTTTTCATTATTATAAATGAAAAGCCTGCGCTTGTCAATAGAAAAGTGAAAATTTTAATGTTAAAAGAAGAAAATATGTTCTGCCTATTTATTTTTGAAAAAATATATGGTATAATGAATGCATAGCATTTATTATACCATATTTAAAAGCCCTTGCAGATACGCTGATCGGAGATCAGCTCCCTGCATATCGGGCAATTATATCATAACGCTTCGCTTCTATGATATAATATACTTTGTTCGCTATAAGTTTTCTAACTTCAGGAGATAATCATGACCGATAAAATAATCATTAAAGGCGCAAGAGCCAACAATCTCAAGAATATAGACCTGGAGCTTCCCCGCGACCGCCTCATCGTAATGACGGGACTGTCGGGTTCGGGAAAGTCATCCCTTGCCTTCGATACCATCTACGCTGACGGTCAGCGCCGCTATGTAGAGAGCCTTTCCTCCTACGCCAGAATGTTCCTGGGACAGATGGAAAAGCCCGACGTTGACAGCATTGAGGGACTTTCTCCCGCTATTTCCATAGACCAGAAGACAACCTCCAAGAACCCCCGTTCAACTGTGGGTACCGTTACGGAGATATATGACTACCTTCGACTCCTCTACGCCTGTATCGGCGTGCCTCACTGTCCTGTCTGCGGCAGAGTCATCTCACAGCAGACCATTGACCAGATGGTGGACACCCTTATGGAGCTGCCTCAGGGCACAAGGCTCCAGCTTCTGGCACCTATCGTAAGGAACCGCAAGGGACAGTACACAAAGGAGCTGGAAAGCGCAAGAAAATCCGGCTTTGTCCGCGCCCGTGTGGACGGCATAATGTATGAGCTGTCCGAGGAGATAAAGCTGGACAAGAACAAGAAGCACAATATCGAGATAATCGTTGACCGTATCGTTATCAAGGAGGGCATTGAGTCACGTATCACCGACAGCCTTGAGACTGTTTTCAACCTGTCGGGCGGTCTCGCCATAGCCGATGTCATCGACGGCGAGGAGATACTCTTCTCCCAGAATTACGCCTGTCCCGAGCACAATATCAGTATAGGCGAGCTGGAGCCCGTTATGTTTTCCTTCAATAATCCCGTGGGAGCCTGCCCCAAGTGTATGGGTCTGGGAGTTTTCAGGCATATTGACCCCGACCTCATTATCCCCAACAAGGAGCTCTCCATCGAGGAGGGAGCTATCAACGCCTCGGGCTGGAACAGTCTTGATGAGACCTCTATCTCTACCATGTATTACCGCGCTATTTCCAAGAAGTACGGCGTTCCCCTGGACGTTCCGGTGAAGAAGCTGAAAAAGGAACAGCTTGACCTTTTCCTATACGGAACAGGCGAGGAGACTCTGGAGCTGAAAAGACCTGCTTCTCTTGGCGGCGGCACATACCGTTCTCCCTTTGAGGGCGTGGTGAACAACCTTGAGCGCCGTTACAGAGAGACCTCCAGCGAGTACTCCAAAAACGAGATAGACGAGTACATGAGCGAGGTGAACTGCCCTGTGTGCAAGGGAAAAAGGCTTCGCGACGAGTACCTTGCTGTCAAGGTAGGAGATAAGAATATCAGCGAGCTCACGGATTTTTCCGTCAAGGAGGGACTTCGCTTTTTCGATGAGCTGAAGCTTTCCGAGCATGACAGCTTCGTGGGCGAGCGCATCATAAAGGAGATAAAGGAGCGCCTGGGCTTCCTGGGAAGCGTGGGTCTTGAGTACCTGACACTTTCACGTTCATCGGGCACACTTTCGGGCGGCGAGAGCCAGCGTATCCGTCTTGCCACACAGATAGGCTCCTCACTGGTGGGAGTCCTCTACATTCTGGACGAGCCCAGTATCGGTCTCCACCAGCGTGACAACGACAAGCTCATAGCCACGCTGAAAAGGCTACGCGACCTGGGCAATACCCTTATTGTTGTTGAGCATGACGATGATACCATGCTGGCGGCGGACTATATCGTGGACATCGGTCCCGGAGCAGGAATCCACGGCGGAGAAGTTGTCTTCGCAGGCACAGTGGACAAGCTGCTGAAGTGCAAAAACTCCATTACGGGACAGTATCTCAGCGGAAAAAAGAAGATAGAGATACCAAAAAAGCGCAGGAGCGGCAGCGGAAAGTTCCTGACCGTAAAGGGCGCCACCGAACATAATCTACAGAATATCGACGTAAAGATCCCCCTCGGCGAGCTCATATGCGTTACGGGAGTTTCGGGCTCGGGCAAGTCATCTCTCGTCAACGAGATAATATACAAGCATCTTGCTGCAAAGCTGAACCGCGCAAAGATAAGGAGCGGTGCATTTGCGGAAATGGAGGGCATTGAAAATCTGGACAAGGTCATCTGTATAGACCAGTCTCCCATAGGCAGGACACCCCGTTCAAACCCAGCCACATATACGGGCGTTTTCAGCGATATACGCGACCTCTTTGCAAAGACTCCCGACGCCAAGGCTCACGGCTACGGCAGCGGAAGGTTCTCCTTCAACGTCAAGGGCGGACGCTGCGAGGCTTGTGAGGGTGACGGTATCATCAAGATAGAGATGCACTTCCTGCCCGATATATACGTTCCCTGTGAGGTCTGCAAGGGAAAGAGGTACAACCGCGAGACCCTGGACGTTCACTACAAGGGCAAGTCAATCTATGACGTCCTGGAAATGACCGTTGACGAGGGCGTGGAGTTCTTCGAGCACCTTCCGAAGATAGCAAGGAAGCTGAAGACCTTACAGGAGGTAGGCCTGGGCTATATCAAGATAGGTCAGCCTGCAACTACTCTCTCGGGCGGTGAGGCTCAGCGTGTAAAGCTGTCCACGGAGCTTTCCAAGCGCTCCACAGGCAATACCATATATATCCTTGACGAGCCTACTACGGGACTTCACACCGCTGACGTCCACAAGCTAATAGACGTGCTCCAGAGGCTGACGGATCAGGGAAATACTGTCCTTGTAATCGAGCACAACCTCAATGTCATCAAGGTTGCCGATCACATCATAGACCTGGGACCAGAGGGCGGCGACGGCGGCGGAACTATCGTCGCACAGGGCACTCCCGAGGAGGTGGCAGCCTGCGAGAAGTCTTATACGGGACAGTATCTCAGGAGCTATCTGGAATAACAGCAAAAAAGAGTATTCTCTCGTATTGAGGGAATACTCTTTCTTTTACCCTTCGATCTGACGGGCGAGAAACTGGGCTGAGGCGTTGATGAGACTCTTTTGCAGATCTGTCACCTCACGGCATTTTTCGCTGGTCATAAACGCTACGGCTCCCGAAACATCACCTGCTGTGATGATAGGCAGGGCGGCTATGGCGGTGCGCTCCACGCCCTCCGCAGGGAAGAAGCTGTTGGTGCTGCCGTCGGGGCAGAAGAACTGCCTGCGGCTTTCCATGAGCTCCTCAAGCTGTCCCGTGACGCGGCGCTCGGAGAACTCCTTCCGCGGCACGCCTGCCGACGCCACAACGTGGTCCTTGTCGAATATTACCACGGGGCAGCCTGCTATCTTGTGCATTATATCCGCCACATATCCCGCATTTTCGCTCATTTCGCTGACTGCGGAATACTTCTTGAATATTACCTCACCCTCGCTGTTTGTGTATATCTCAAGGGGTCGCCGTTCATGACAGTGTTGATACTGTCGGGAGCCCGCCTCTGTTTTGTGAGAGGAACTGTTATGGGCTGTGCTTCGGTGTTTTCGGGAACAAATAGCTCATCGGGTACGCTCTCTTCCTCCTCATGGGTGTTCTCTGCAAGAGTGCCGCAGCGAAGCAGCTTGTCTATATCAGCCTTCAGCTTTATCTCAACGCTGTCGGTGTGGACTGTTATCCTGTCCACTATGAAGGCGACGTCGGTCTTGTCCAGCGCCTTCTTATGCACTATACTGTCGAAGATGTCAAGCACATCCTTTGCTATGCGGCTGACCTTTACCATGGTGTTGTGCTTGTCAGCGGTCATCCGGAGCTGATTTTTCAGCCCCGTAATACGCCTTGTCAGCGCCTCTATCTCCTCGGCATAGACCTCCTCGGTGAGCTCGGCACGTTCGGGATTTCTTGCAATGTCCCTTGCCTGCTGCCTGGTCAGCAGCTTTATCTGGAGCTTTGCCTCCTCTATCTCGGAGTTTATATTCTCTGCCAGAGATCTGCTCTGTCTGGTCTCACGCTTCTGTTTCCGTAAGCTTTCGCGGAGCTGCTCAAGCATATCCGAGGAGTTTTCGCGGACGCGGAGAATGTAGCTTTTCAGTATAGCGTCCAGTACGTCGGTTCTGATGTAGTGGGAGGTGCATACCTTTAGTCCGTGCTTGTGATAGCCTGAACAGTGATAGGCGCTGAGCCCCGGACGGCTCAGTGAGAACATGGGAGCGCCGCAGTCTCCGCAAAACATACAGCCGGAGTAAACGTTTTCGTACTTTCTTATGCCGTTGTAGCCCGACCTGCTGCGGAGCTTAATCTGCTCCTGCACCTGAGCGAATACCTTGCAGTCTATGAGGGGCTCATGGAAGTCCTCGAAGACCAGCTGATCCTGAGGTTCTACTTTCTCCTCGGGACCGTTTATGCGGCGGCGTCTGTATTTTCCCTGCCTGAGGGTGCCGATATAGAAGTCGTTCTGCAATATCTGTCCCGCAGTACCTGCCGACCACTTTTCTGCGGAGCGGATATGGCTCTCCCTGCCGCAGGCGGTTATGAGCTCGTCACGACGTGCTGATGGGGTGCTGATACATTTCTGCGTCAGGTACTCGGCGATACGGTGATAGCCCCAACCCTTGAGGTACAGCCCGAAGATCTCCTTCACCACTTCAGCCGCTTCCTCGTCGGGAGCATAGCGGTTGCCGATACTTCTGTTGGGGAGAAAGCGATAGCCGTAAGGGGCGCCGCACTGCCACTGACCTTGCTCCTGACGCCGCTTAACAACCGCTTTGACCTTGCGGGAGGTGTCAGTGACAGGCATCTCGTTCATTAGAAAATGGAATGAGATCATCTGCCAGTTGTCGCTCTCTGCGGAGTAGTCTATGTTGTCACCGATGGAGATTATCCTCATGCCTGCGTCGCGGAGATCCTCCAGCTCCACCAGTCCCTTGCTGTTGCGTCTGGAAAATCTTGAGAAGTCCTTGACGATGAGTATGTCGTATTCGTGAGCCATCATCCGGCGGCGGAGCTCCTGATAGCCCTCACGCTGCTCAAAAGTGTAGCCCGAGCGGTCACGGTCCTCATAGAAGTCCGGCACACTGTCAGGAAAGTGACGCTGAACGTAGTCCGAGATGATGAGCTTCTGGTTCTCTATAGACGTATTGTCGCGGTCAAGCTCTAAGTCCGCCGAGATCCGGCAGTAGCCCGCGATACTGTAATGTGGGCTCATATTTCCACTTCCTTCCTGCTTTTTTGAATATATACCGAGGTTTGCCTCATTACTATTCTACCATTCCACGCCCCGGAAAGCAATGGACGATACCAATAAAAAAGCCGGTAAATACTGGTAATAAGCGGTGGCGTACATAGTGTACGCCGTCACCTTATCCTGCCAGATTGTTGAGGAGCAGCCCCTCTGCTGAGCTGAAAAGGTCTCCGCTTCCAGACCTGAAAATGGCTATACTGTATTGCTTGTCCCGCCAGTCAGCGCAGAGCTGCCTGATAAACACCTCTGAGCCCTGCTGCTGGTCTGCATTGGTCAGCCATATTTCGATCACCTTTGTCTTATTCATGACTTTTACTTCGATATTGCATCACTCCCTGCGTTCAGTTTGGGAAGAGAACAACTGTGTTATACACCTGTTACAAATACTGCGTTCATCATGGGAGACTGTTTTTTCTTTCCTGCCGTGCAGACGGGCGGGAGTTCCGCTTTATCTGTTTTTGTATAGGGGCGGGCGTCAGAGGAGGGGGAGAGCGTCTGACAAAGGGGAAAATACAAGTGGACCGGCAATATGAAAAACATATATCTCAACCTGCGGAGACGGCTGAAAATAAGTGTTTTGTCATAATAACATTATCCTTAAAGTAGAACAGATGGCAATTAATGAGGGTTAGTCGATTGTATTCAGCAAGAAACGGTGAGAGATCCGCATTTTGTTTTATCACTATTAATCTCAGAATTAAAAATATATATTGACAAAATATAATACGTATAGTATATAACGGCTGCCTTTTTACTGCGATTGTACTTCAAATATTATCAAGTTATTATTTGTAATCAAATCAGTCCGGGAGCAGATCATAAGCTCTGGCGGATATGTCGGTAAATAGCCTATTACTGCTGTCGGAACAGCGAGGCTGCACACCCGGTTCCTGATATGAAAAAGTGGACTTTTTGTACCTGCTGTCTTTCTTTTGATAGATGTTTGCAGAATATATCTGTCAGGATTTTGTTATTTGTTTAGTATTGACAAAATTAATGCAATATTTTATTTATCCTTGACAGATAATGGATAGATATATTATAATAATAATGTACTTTTATATATATTAAAAATGTATATTATAAGTGATATAATACATCATATAGAATATTAGTAAAGTGAGGATATGAAAATTGAAGAACGATGGAAAAGATATGATCGATCTCCGCACCCTTATCTCTCTGCTTCTTGGCAAGCTCTGGCTGATAATCCTGATGGCGGTTCTTGGTGGAGCTGCCGCATTTTGTTTTTCTAAGTTCGTTATGCCCCTGAAATATTCATCTCATATTTCAATGTATGTTCAGAGCTATACGGGGATCTCCGAGAATGTTAATAATCCCAATAATATCAGCAATTCCAAGCAGCTTGTAAATACATATATTGAAGTTCTCAAGGACGATGCTGTTATGAATGCGGTGGCAGAGGAGCTGAGAGGTTCCTTCGACAATTCCACTCTTGCGGAGAATTTCTCCATAGTTGACGGCAGGATAAGTCCTTCTTCCCTGAGAGACTGCATTACCATCACCTCCGTGACAGATACCAGTGCACTTAAGCTGTCTGCGGTCACAAAGAATGCGGAGATATCTGCGGCTATCTGCAACGATATCGCAAAGGTGGCTCCCGACTACCTCCAGGAAGCTGTAGGCGTGGGACAGATAAACACCATCGATACCGCAAAGGTCTATAATTCACCTGTTGCTCCCAATGTGAAGAAGAACACCATGCTGGGATTTCTGGCAGCTGCTATGCTGACCGCTCTGGCTATCATTGCCGTGGACTTCTTCGACAACACAGTCAAGGATACCGTGTGGCTGGGGGATAAGTTCAAGAAGCCCATAATCGGCGAGATACAGCAGTTCGAGGACGAGAAGAAGAGAAAGAAGAACGCTGAGGACAGCTACACAAAGCTCACCGACAAGAACGTTCCCTTCTCTGTAGTAGAGAGCTACAAGTCTATAAGGACCAATATCACCTTCGCCCTTTCCACTACGGAGAAGAAGATATTTACTGTTTCTTCCGCAAATCCTGTGGAGGGCAAATCCACTACTTCCGCAAATATCGCTATAGCTCTTGCACAGGGCGGAAACAAGGTGCTTCTTGTGGACGGTGACCTGAGAAAGAGCTGCCAGCATAAGATATTCGGCATAAAGAACAAGAAGGGTCTTTCCTCGGCTATCGGAAAGATGGCTTCCGTTGAGGAGTGTATTACCCGAAATGTTATGGATAATCTGGACGTAATGCCCGCAGGTCCCACACCTCCCAATCCCTCAGAGCTCCTTGTTTCCGACAATATGGAGGCAATCCTCAGCGACCTCAGCGAGAAGTATTCCATTATTATCATTGATACTCCTCCCGTAAATGTGGTCACAGACGCTATGGAGCTTGCAAACAAGGTATCGGGTATCATCATGGTCACACGCTACGGCAAGACCACTACCGATGACATCGACAACGCCATGAGCAAGATAGAGTTCGCCAAGATGAATATGCTGGGATTTATTCTCAACGATATCAAGATAGGACGCGGCGGCAAGTACTATTCAAAGTACAAATACGACAAGAACTATGGCTACGGCAGCCGCAGCGATGATTCCGATGATGAGGAGGACAAGTCCTCGGAGAAGAAGTCAGCTGACAAGGGCTCTGCCAAAAAGAAAAAAGGCGGTAAATAATGCTTACAGACCATCATTGCCATGTACTCCCGTCAATAGATGACGGCTCTGACAGCGTTGAGACTTCACTTGCTATGCTTGACATGATGAAACAGCAGGGAGTTGAGAGAGTAGTGTTCACTCCTCACTTTTATGCCCACAGGGAAAAGTCGGTAGAAAGCTTCCTTGAAAAGCGCAGGGCAGCATTTGAAGCCATAAAGGACAGCTCTCCCATAAAGGATATGCTTCTTGGTGCAGAGGTTGCTGTGGAGCATGGTATCTCCGAGCTGAAGGACATAGAAAAGCTGGCGATACATGGGACAAAGCTCATTCTTATGGAGTTCCCCTACAGAGGGTACAAGGAATGGATGTCTGAGGAGATATACAATATTTCCGCAGAGTTCGGTCTGACTATAGTTTATGCCCATATACACAGATATACGGAGTATTTCACAAAGGAACAGCTGGAGAGAGTTCTCAGCAGTGAGTCTGTTTACCAGATAAACAATGAGGCTTTCGGAAGCTTCCGCAGCAGACGCTTTGTGAAAAAGCTCATGAAGGAGGGCTATTCCCTCATATTCGGCAGCGATGCCCATAATACTACATCAAGGAGGCCTAACTGGGACCTCCTTGCAAGGAAATGCAGCAGAGAAGATATAGAGAATTCAGACGGTACAATAGAGAAATATCTCGTCTGATACAACAAAACGCACTTTATTTCCGAAAAATATCATTTTTGGCTTTATCAGACCAAGGGGGGGCTGATATAAGTTTTTTAAAGGGTGAAATCGATATGAGGGAGATCAGTGCTTTTCGGCACCTGTTTTCACAAACGGGTGACACAGGAAAATATAAGCCGGTCTATATGAATGAGAAACAGCTAACTGCATGAGAACGCATTATTTGGTCTTTAAAGGCGTTCGGAAAAGTTTATCATTCTTCTTTACTTTTTTCAGGAGGGGAAACGATGAGTAATCTTTTGATCCTTGGTGCAGGACAGTATGGAATGGTGGCAAATGAGATCGCAAGGACTATGAAGTCCTATGACAGTATTGACTTTCTTGATGACAATAATCCCGATGCTATCGGTAAACTCAATGAGTTTGAGAGGTTCAGGGAGGATTATGACAGCGCAGTTGTTGCTATCGGAAACGCAGAGCTGAGACTCAGCTTTCTGGACAAGCTGAAGGGCGCGGGCTTCAACCTGCCCGTACTTATCCATGAAAAGGCTTATGTAGCGCCCAGTGCAGCTATTGAGCGCGGTTCGTTCGTCGAGCCCTTTGCAGTTATCCATACAGATGTAAAGGTCGGCGTTGGCTGTATTATTTCCGCAGGAACCATAATCAATCACAATGCGGTCATTTCCGATGGCTGCCACTTGAATTGCGGTACTATCGTTGAATCAAGCGCAGTTGTGCCCGAACGATACAGGTCCGATTACGGACAGGATATAAGGTAATGGAGCTGTGAGAGCTGCTCGCTCAGGATATCCCCGGAAACAGATATTACCGTTTAATACTGAACATTTTATGCTATCCTCCGGCATGAAGCCGGGGGATTTCTTTTTTACAGGGATATACTGCTATCCGGTCAACGAAAGCGGTTTGTTCACAACATATTCATTGACATTTATAATGACTGATGCTATAATAAATACAGTGTTTAATATATATTGTTATGTCTCTGATAATGACATTAATAATGCTGATATACAGGAGGTAGTTATGAAGCATTTATCACTTAAGCTGCTTGCGGATACAGTTGTGAGCAGGAGAAAGGCTCTTAATATGTCGCAGGCTGCGCTTTCTGAGAAGACAGGCATAAGCCGTACTATGTTCTCGCGTCTGGAGGCTGCCGGCTACAGTCCTTCTGTGGACCAGCTTCTTGCGTTGTCTGAGGTTCTCGGCTTTGACACCGCTGAGGTCTTTGTGGACGAGGAGAACGCTGCTGCTCCTGTTGCACGTAAGAAAATAGCAGTTGCGGGTACCGGCTATGTGGGACTTTCCCTTGCGGTGCTGCTCTCTCAGCAGAATGACGTTACCGCAGTCGATATAGTTCCCGAAAAGGTGGAAAAGCTCAACAACTGGACAAGTCCCATACAGGACGATTATATTGAGAAATACTTGGCAGAGCATGAGGAGAGGGGGCTCTCACTCAGGGCGACTGCCGACGGTGAAGCTACCTATAAGGACGCTGATTTCATAATCGTGGCAGCTCCCACAAACTACGATCCCAAGACCAATTTCTTTGACTGCTCGGCAGTTGAGGCTGTTCTGGCACTCATAAAGAAGGTAACTGACAAGAGAAAGAAAAAGCCCACCGTGGTCATAAAGTCCACTGTGCCTGTGGGATATACAGTTCAGGTACGCGAGAAAATGGGCATGGACAACATCATTTTCAGTCCCGAATTTCTCCGCGAGAGCAAGGCGCTTTACGATAATCTTTACCCCAGCCGTATAATCGTTGGCTCTGACGATAAGAACAGAGCGGCTGCAGATACATTTGCGGCGCTTCTTCAGAACGGCGCCATAAAAACTTCCATTCCCGTGCTTTTTATGGCTACCACAGAGGCTGAGGCTACAAAGCTTTTTGTGAACACCTACCTTGCCCTACGTGTAAGCTATTTCAACGAGCTTGACACCTACGCAGAGGTGAAGGAGCTGAATACTGCAAACATCATCAAGGGCGTGTGCCTTGACCCGAGAGTAGGGGATTACTACAATAATCCCTCCTTCGGCTACGGCGGCTACTGCCTCCCCAAGGACACAAAACAGCTCCTTGCAAACTACCAGAATGTTCCCCAGAATATGATGTCCGCTATCGTTGAGTCCAACCGCACCCGTAAGGATTTCATAGCCGACCGCGTGCTGGAAATGGCAGGCTACTATAACTACGCCGACAACAACCAGTTTGACAGCAGCATGGAGAAAAAGGTTGTGGTGGGAATTTACAGGCTCACTATGAAGTCGAACAGCGATAACTTCCGTCAGTCCTCTATCCAGGGCGTAATGAAGCGTATCAAGGCCAAGGGCGCTACTGTTGTCATCTATGAGCCCACCCTTGAAAACGGCAGCACTTTCTTCGGTTCCACAGTGGTCAATGACCTGAAGAAGTTCAAGAAGATGTGCGGCTGTATCGTCGCAAACCGCTATGACAAGGTCCTTGACGATGTGTCAGAAAAGGTGTATACAAGAGACCTTTTCAGCAGAGATTGATTTCAATAATAAAACACCCGCTTGTGTCACGGTCAGGATATTCTGACTGAGATACAAGCGGGTATTATGTTTTTATGCCAGTCGGATCACAAGAGTGATGCAGAAGCGTTCCTCTTTGATCTCCGCATAGACCTCTCCGCCCATAAGGGACATGAGCCTTTTGCAGATGAAAAGTCCCAGGCCGTTTCCCTGGACTTTATCCGCATTGGTGCCGCGGTGGAAGCTCTCAAATATCTGGGGAAGCTCCTTTTCCTCAAGGCTGCACCCGGTATTGGATACGGTAATGAGCTGGCAGCCGTCCATTTTATCAAAGCTGAGACCTATCTCTCTGCCGTCGCCGTACTTTATTGCATTCTCCACAAGGTTCTGGAGGCACTCCGCCAGACGGTCGGGATCACAGGCAAGGAGACAGTCATCGTAGCTGTCCACTCTGAACTCAGTTCCCGAGACCGCCAGCTGCGGTGCATATCGTGCGCTGAGCCTTGAGATAATGCTGCTGAGAAAGACCTCGCCCTCAGTTACCTCAAAGTTCATGAAATCCTCACTGGCAGCTTTGGTTATCTCGCTGACGAACTGCTCTATCTCGTCGGCGCGTGAGTTAATGCTCTCGGCAGCGCTGCGGCGCTTCTCCTCGTCCTTGTAAAGTCCCCTTGCCAGAGCCTTGGCGTTGAGCTTTATGGCGGAAAGGGGAGTCTTTATATCGTGGGAAAGGGAAAGCAGCAGGAGCTTCTTGTCCCTCTGCATGGACAACTCCTTCTGGCGGTCGTCCTCTATTTTCTCGCGGAGCAGATTAACACCCCAGGTGAACTTGCCGAAAAAACGGCTCTTTTCCTCTGGTATGGGAACTGCAAGATTACCCCTTGCCAGCTCCTGCGGCACCTTGTTGAGCCTGCCGAAGGGGACTACGATATGCTTTCTGATGAAATAAAGCAGGCCCAGAAGCAGCAGGAAGATAGCACTCATGATCAGATTTGCAGCTATAAGAATGCCTTTGCGGCTGCCCACGGTGTACTCCACACGGTAGGTCTCTCCGCGGGCTTCGATGATAAGATAATGCTCGTCACTGCGATAAAGGTCGCCGCCTGTGAAAACACCTGTCAGATGTGGAAAGTCCGAGATGTCGGTGCTGCCTGTTTCCTCTATGCGGTCAGTGAGCCGCTTGGCTTCCACCCTGTAGGCACCGCTGTCGCGGCCTGCAGAGCGGAGCAGGAATATATCCAGTACCGCCGCCAGAATAAGAAACAGGACTATTGCCGCGGCGCTGAGCTTTCTGAATGTACTCATATGAACTTATACCCCACGCCCCAGACCGTCAGCAGCCGCCTGGCGTTCTTAGGGTCGTCGCCCAGCTTCTGGCGCAGTCTGTTTATATGTACATGAAGGGTCTGGAGCTCTGAGTCGCTGTCGCTGCCCTAGACAGTGCTGAAAAGGTACTCCTTTTTCAGTGCTTTGCCCTGATTTTCAATGAAAAGCGCCAGCAGGTCGAACTCCTTGGCAGGCAGCTCCACTGCCTTGCCGTCAATGGTCGCAGTACGGTCAGCAAGATTGAGGGTAACGCCGTCCGCAGAGAGTATCTCCTGCTGATAGCGGCGCTTGAAAATGCCCTTTATCTTGGCTATGAGAATGTCTATATCATAGGGCTTTTCTATGTAGTCGTCAGCCCCTAAGTCAAGACCGTTGAGCTTGTCCTCCTTGTCCGTCCTTGCGCTGACTATGAGTATTGGAGTATCCGCATTCTCGCGGAGCTTAGAGCAAACAGCGAAGCCGTTTACGTCAGGGAGATTAATGTCCAGTACTACAAGCCTTGCGCCGTACTTTTCAAAGAGCTCCAGTGCTCTTTCACCGCTTTCCACCGCCGTGACCGTGTAGCCCTCATCGCGAAGAAAGTCCGTCAGAAGTCCGGCAAGCTCTTTGTCGTCTTCAACTATAAGAATATCGGTCATAATATCACCACCTGTATTTATTTTATCACAAATAATAAATAATAGCAAGGGCGCGGCGTGAGCTAATGATGAGCCGACGCCGCGCTTTATCATGGAAAATATCCCCTATATCACCAGCCCTGTTCCATGAGCCAGTTGTTCAGGTCTCTTTCACGGCTGCGAAGCTCCTGTTCGCTGCCGCCGAAGTGTCCCATCTCCTTCTCGCCGCAGATACCGCCGTCCATGATGTACAGCACCCTGCTGCACTTGGCAGCTACCTTGGGGTCATGAGTGACGCACATTATGGTAGTTCCGTCATTGTTCAGGGAGATGAGTTCATTCATGACCTCGTCGGAGCTGGAGCGGTTGAGGGCTCCCGTAGGCTCGTCTGCGAAGATCATTTTGGGAGAATTTATCATGCTTCTGGCGATGCAGGCTCGCTGGAGCTGTCCGCCCGAGACCTCGTTTATGTCATTGCCGCCAACATCGTCGATACCCAGTCTGTGCATGAGGGCTCTGCCGCGCTCGGCGGTCTGTTTGCGGCTCTCGCTGTTCTTCTTTGACTTTACCGCAGGGAGGATTATGTTGTCCAGTACGGACAGGTTCTTCATCATGTACATCTGCTGGAAGATGAAGCCCATTTCGTCAAGTCTCAGCTTTGCAAGCTCCCTTTCGGGAAGCTTTGCGGTGTTTTTGCCGTTGAAAATCACCTCACCTGCGGTTACTCTGTCCATGCCCGAAACGCAGTAGAGCAGAGTGCTCTTGCCCGAGCCCGAGGGACCTATTATGGCTACCATTTCGCCCTCGTTGATGGTAAGGTCTATGTTCTTCAGAACGTTGTTCTGCCTCTTATTTACTATGTAGGTCTTGCAGAGACTCTTTGCCTGTAAAACTGTATTCATGTCAGTATCTTTCCTCCTATGATCCTGTGTCGGAATACCGCCGGGGTGCGGCTATTATTCTGCCTCTCCCCGGGAGTCCTTATTCTATGGAAGCTGTATCGCTTGCCTTGATTGTCTTTGTGTGGAGTGCTGCTATCAGTGAGCCGAAGAAGGTCACGCCGATGAGCAGTGCAGGTGCGGCTGCGAATATCTCAGCCGCCGAGAAGTCAGCGTCTATGCCGCTTACATCGCCTATCATTGAGCTTACCCAGTTGAGCAGCAACGAGCTGAGTGGGAGTACCGCCGCTGATGCGATGATGCAGGCGAGAACAGCCGCAATGACAAATCTAAGAACGTGCTGCATAATAATACTGCCGTTTTGGATCCCCATAGCCTTCATGAGAGCTATCTCGCTCTTTTCCTTGGATATGAATGAGCGCTCCATGAGAAGTACGATAAGGACAGTTAGTATCACAGTCAGTATCATTGAAAGCTTCTTGATGGCGTTCAGTGAGTCGGAGACCTGGGTGATAAACTTTACGGCATCCGATGTGGAGTATACCTTGTCGGTCTCCAGTTTGTCGCACATCTGCTTTATTACGTCATCTATCTCTTTTTCGGTGTGGTCACCGCTGAGCTTTATCTGTATGCCTGTTGAACCGTTGGCTATAACGTCTCCCACAGGAAAGTCAGGACTCGTTATTGCTGCATAGCCGCCTCCGAAGAAGGAGGAGCACTTGCCTGTTATGATGAATTCGTGTTCTTTTCCTGCGATCTCTGCGGTTATCCTGTCGCCTATCTCAGCGCCGAGGGACTCCAGAGCATAGCCTGTCATTGCTACCTCGTCTTTTTTCTGCGGAGCGCTTCCCTCATCGCATTGCAGCTCATATTTGTTTGTGCCGATAACAAAGGTAAAGAATATATTGGTGCGTGTAATATCGCCGTGAGTGACGTTGCTCTGTGTACCCAGTGTAAGGCTGTATTTACCGTCGATGTCAAGCTCGTCCATCAGATCCTCGACCTTCTCGCAGGTGATCTTGTAGCCGCCCTCACGGGTCATAAGCTCGGTAAGGGTAGCAGAGTCGATAATAGTAATATCAGAGTCGGGAGCATGGAAGAACCGCATGAGCTGCGGGCTCTTTAGGGTATCAGCGCCTGATGACATAACTGTCATCATAAGCATACAGAGTGTGAATACCAGCGTTATTATCAGGAACTGCTTGGGAGCGCTGAGCACGTCGTTCAGTGCCAGGAAGCCTGTGGACTGGAGCTTTGAGCGGCCAAGGCTGAGCAGGCTCCTTCTGTGGAAGCGCTCGCCTGTCTGACCGCTCCTGACTGCGTCTATGGGGGAGAGCTTCTTTACCTTGCGGGTGCAGAGGTAACAGAAAAGCATTATCAGACCGATGATACAGATAGTGCTGATGATACTGAGGACGATACCGTTCTCACTTCCAAGTACCATGTTCTCGGAAACTGTTTTCAGCATTGTGCTGCTCAGAGGGAGCGAGGCGATGAAACCCACAGCCGCTCCCACGACTGCAATAGCCAGGTACTTGACGATGTAAAGGCAGCGTATGGAGGAGTTACCTATTCCCAGCGCCTTCATAACGCCTATTTCGCGGTATTCTTCCTGTATGGTGAAGCCGATGGTGAAGCGAAGTACAAAAAATGCGGTCAGCATGATGATAATGCTCACTGCCATCATTATATAAGCCACCATCATATCGAAGATATAGATGCTTTTGGTGGTCTCTCGGTCCGCCACATTGACTCCTTCGGTATTGTTGGCGTAATCAATGATCGCCTGGGGATCGTCGGTGTTTATATACATCATCTTGAAGCTGGGAGCGGGATTTTTGAAGTCCTTCTTGATAGCGGCGAAGTCCTCACTGTTTACAAGAAGATAGGGGAGTGCGGAAGCGCCGTTCTGTATGTCAGCTCCCTTGAAATGTCCCTTGTACTTCAGCTTGTA
Organism: Bacillota bacterium; assembly: GCA_029572815.1. Classification (GTDB taxonomy): domain Bacteria; phylum Bacillota; class Clostridia; order Oscillospirales; family Ruminococcaceae; genus Ruminococcus. The sequence goes on from JAKPUQ010000190.1 coordinate 60,420, forward strand.
TACGAAGCCGTCAACGTTTATCTCAAACTCGTCCCCCTCATTGACATCAATGTCCTGAGTGAAGGTGTTGGTGCAGTAGAAGCAGCCCTTCTCCACTCCCTTGATCGCGTTGTTATCAGAGTCGAAGTACTTTATCACCATCTCATCATCAGAGACAAGCACTGCGGGGTTTATGAAGTTGTCAAGTTTTTTTCGTGAAGCCTGAAAAACTTTGAACTGTATATGTAGAATGGGTTCTGCATCTTTATCTCCCGTATGCCGGGAATGTTTTTCACGATCTCATCCTCGTCTGAGTCTGTTTCCATTGACACCGTCAGATCGGGCATATCCGAGATGTCGAAATAGTGCTCGATGCCACCTGTGACGGCTGCGATGTTGTTGACGCTTGCAGATGCGAACATGGAGCACAGTATTATGAACATCAGGAGTATGATGTTCATGGTTCGTTTGCGTTTAAGGTCTTTTTTTAATATCCTCCAGAACATGACTGTTACCTCTTTTCGTGTGTTGTTTTCTCTATGCTCTGATTATATCACGGAAATTCTTAACAAGTCTTTAACTTTGAAAACTGAAGGAAAAGCTACAAAATGATAATTTGCTGCGCTTAGGTAACGAAGGGAAATTTGTAGTAAAATAGCGTATATACGAATGGGTTGAAGATACATGGAGCAGAACTGATATTACATATTGTATTTTGTGATAATTACTTGACAAAAATATAAAAATTATATATAATGGCAATGATATTATCAGCGACTCAAATGGTAAGAACACAATAAGATTCAGCGGCATAAAGTCCACAGATGTTTATGTAACATACCCCAGCACAGGAACAGACGCTATCATATATCGATGCATTCAACAATGCTGTAAACTATAATGATAAAATGGAGAGCCTTGACAATATTCTGTTCACTATGTCAGGTGCACAGAATATTGCTTCAAATTCAAGAGGTTCAAACATTGATGCAAGAAGACTTCATGTTATTGAAACTATCATGGGCGAGGACTTCTCCGGTGTCAACGGGGCAAATCCTAATCCCACAGCTGCAAATATTCTGAAGAATATGTATAATAATATTGCCAATAAGTATTATACGATATTAAACATCGATACAGTTAGGCCTTATATTGAAAAGCTTGTACCCTATGAAAACGAAAACGGCGAGCAGAAGTACTATACAGGCATAATGTGTGTAGCTGTCATGAATGAACTGAACCAGAATCCTGATTCTACAATTCTGGCAGATGTATGCAAGTTCTTATCCGTATTCGGCATAAATGGAGAAACTGATTATGATGTGCTTGTTGACATTAACTCCTTCTTCTCATATGACAGAAAAACCAGCAGTGCCGTGAATAAGGAGTTCGCTTCACAGAATATTTATATCGGAACATATTCTGGTGATAAAATCAATGGTTCTGGTAATGCTGATACCATCTTCGGCGGAGCCGGAGACGATAAGCTCTACGGCGGCAGCGGAAACGACGAGCTTCACGGCGGTGCAGGAAGCGACTACCTCAACGGCGGAAGCGACAACGATACATATGTATTTGAGCTTGGTGACGGAAATGATACTATCAATGAGGAAAGAGACAGCGGTACAGATAAGGTGGTATTCGGCGAAGGTATCACGACAGATGATGTAGTAGTAACAAGAGACGGAAATGACATGGTTCTTCTTGTTGGCAGTAACGGAGACACTCTCAGAATTACATCACAGTTCACAGATCGCTACAACCGTATCGAGAGTTTCGAGTTTGCAGATGGTACAGTAAAGACAATACCTGCAATATTACAGAGACGCTCAAACATCAGAGCAAAATCATGGCATACGATTCCGCGATGGTCGAAGTATTCGCTCATATAATTAGCGGAGCCGCCGTCAGCGTCGAGGGTATATCGATTAAAGTATGTGCCGATATAGACATAAAGCTTTCTTACGATCTGATATTCTTCAAGAGCTGTATATCCTGTGTTTCCGGGAGCGCCCTTATAAGCAATACCACAGCTTTGTAATATCTTCTTTTCGTAGTTCTCAGCAGCTGTTTTACCAACTTTTGTGAATGACAGAGCTGCATAATTGATAGTGAGAAAATCCTGCTGGAAAGAGTTACGGTTATCATTCATACATACGCTGTAAAGATCAACATATTTGTTTTGAGACTTGTCGAAGAATCTTACCGTTTCAGCATTTGATCTTGTATTCTGAGCATTATGATTGCCAAAAGCGTTCTGTGAGAGAATGATAAGATTTCTGGGGAGAGTCAGATTCCTGAGGTTGCTAAGTCCGGAAAATGCATAGTCAGCGATGTATTCGATATTGTTGAACTCGTTTGCTGACATATCAACAGTTGCATCGTTTGAATAATAGTAAATAAGAACCTTTCCAAGAGAGCTGTATCCCTTATTGTCTTCCTGATCAAAGTCCCATGCTGATGCTAAAAAGCATAAATTACCTATCTCGGTAAGATTTTCACCGCCATTGATGGTGCTGAGATTTGTTGCTTCATAGAAGCAACTTTCTCCCATTTTTGTAATAGTATTGGGAATAGTAAGAGTCTGGACAGTCTTATTTTTCTTTCCAAAATATCTTGCCAGCTCTGTAACAGTGTATGAAACGCCGTTAGTCTTTACAGTCGAAGGCAGAACAAGGTTTGCCTTAGCGTTGGAAAAACCAGTAAGTGTTGCTGTCTGGTCGTCCTTGACAGTGAAAGTGTAAGTAACACCATAATTATCCTTATAGGAATAATCTGATGCAGCGGAAGCACTTATGCCATAATAATTAGTTGCGCCGCTGTTGGTTGATGTGATGATAGGTCCTGCTGCTAATAATGTTGCTAAGCAGAATGCCGCGATTTTTTTAAACATATAAATACTCCTTTTGAAAAAAATGCTGCGCGCGCAATATTATTATTGTTGCTCCTTTCATAGGCGAACCATTGTCTGAATGAAGTACCAATGGTTTTGTAGTAAGTCTCTTTTGTGCAATGCAGGTGCGCTGAATCAGTTCACTGGCATGGTTCGCTGACTCCTCAGGCCATACTTCCCAGCCA